>CACORD010000001.1 GCA_902629535.1 uncultured Pelagibacteraceae bacterium
AATAATGCCCTTTTAGTTTATGAACCATGCTAATTGAAACTAACCTTCTTCTTAAAGTGCTTATTTTGGAATTTTTAGAAAGGTGAGTAAGGTATAAAGAAACTATTTTAGGCTCAGATGGTAAGGAATTCAGGCCATGTTTCGCACAAAAAATTCCAAAATCTTTAAAGTCTGATTTATAAGCTCTTAAAGTATTATTTGCCTTGGAGCTTTTGAGGTTATTTAAAGTTGCCTCATGAAGCAATTTTAGGTCTGTTGTTAGTTCACTCATATAATTACTATTGATAACAATTAATTATCATTAGTAATATATCAAGTGATTTCTAATGTCAATAGTTTAAATTAAAAACTTATGGGTTCAATTGATGGAGAAATTCCAGCAGTATGGTTTTTGATCAGCTCAATTGGTTTTATTATTTTGAGTTTAATTCAATATAAAAATACTGGGAAAAGCATAAATACTATCTTTTTAAGCATAATGGCTGTTTTATTTCTCTTAAGCTATTTTATATTACTTTTTAAAGCTTGATTTATCCCCACTATTCACAAGGAAATGAGAAAATAATAGAATCACCTATAAAGTGATACATTTAAAAATCAGTATTTGTTATGTTTTATACGAATTAAGAGGCAACTCTTAACTGGCCAATTGGAGAAAAACCGAGAGGTACAATTCCAGGGGGCAGAAAGCTTCACAAAGCATCGCTGAACATGTGGAGCGGGAGGCATGGCGGTAGCGCATCAACGACGTGCCAAAACAACTGTTCTTTGCACCCTTAAAAGTGCAAGGAAACAGGGGTTTTTCACCAATAATGATACTTAAAGGTACAAAATTTCAATTAAAAGTTTGGAAATATCTTAAAACCATTCAAAAAGGTAAGGTAAAAACCTACAAACAGGTGGCTATTGGCATAAAAAGCCCCAAATCTGCTAGAGCTGTAGCTAATGCCTGTGCTAAAAACCCATATGCCCCTAAAATACCTTGTCATAGGGTAATTAGGTCAGATGGAGGGCTTGGAGGTTACTCTGGTATAGGTGGAACCAAGAAAAAGCTTAAATTACTAAGATCTGAGAAAGCAGCTATTTAGGGTTATTTTACGCCTTTTTTTCCTTAAAAAAGCTAGTAAAATCAAGGTTTTTTAATGATTTTAGTCTTGTATTAGCAAAATAGTTGAATTCACCCTTCAGTTGTACCAAATATAAGCCTGCGCTAAAAATTAACCCCTCTATGGACGTTTAAAAGGCATATTCAATAAGTGCATCGCTCTACTATTCAACTATATCAACGCTTTTAGACTACCCTATTTATTTATGATTTTAATTTTCCTGATGTCCAAAAAGCCTTGATTTTAAATGATAATTTAATATTTTTAAGATTTGGGTACAAATTTTACCAATTAAGCTAAAAATAATTTTTTTTTAATTAAATAAAATCAGTTTTAGTTAATTTATTACAAAAATTGATATTATATAAATATCTAATAAATACAATAATTTACATAGTATAATTAAAGTAATACATTAGTTATTAGTAAATAAATAATACCTATTATTTAGCCTTTTTAACTATGTTCTCTCTCCTAGAAATATAGATACCACTTAATACAATAATAAATAATCCTAAGAAAGTCCAATTATCTGGAAAATCACTAAAGAAATAATAACCTATAATAATGTTTGTAATAATCTCAAAATAGCTAAATGGAGCTAATTTAGATGCATCAGCATATTTGAGAGATAATATTAAAAATAAATGCCCTATACAGGCAAATATACCAATTGCAGCCATCATAGACCACTGATTTAAAGTAGGCTTAACCCAAACAAAAGGCATTACTAAAGAAACGATTATGGCCCCTACTACACCTGTTAACAATAGAGTTAATAAAGGGTTGTCTGAGGTACTTAATTTACGAGTAATAATTAAATAGAAACCATACATTATTCCAGTTCCAAGAGCCGCTATACTAGCTAAGTTAATTTCCACAAGTCCAGGTCTTATAACCACCAATGAACCTATAAATCCAATAATTACAGCAGACCATCTTCTAAAACCTACCTTTTCTCCTAAAAAAATTGGAGAAAAAGCTGTAACAATTAAAGGTGCAACAAAAGCTAGAGTTAATGCTTTTGCTAAAGAAATTACTGAAATCGCATAAAAAAAACAGATATTAGCTGTTAAAAGAATTAGACCTCTTATGAATTGTAATTTTGGTTTATCAGTCCAAACAAGATTTTCTCTAAAAAAGAAAAACATAATTGGAAGAGTAAACACAACTGTAAAAAAATATCTTGCCCATGTAATTTGCAAAACGGGAAGATCTGCACTTAAGTATTTGGCAAATCCATCCATAATTGGAAGCATTACCCATGCTAAAAGATTAAAAGTTATAGCCTTCATGAATTTAAAGGATATAGATTAATTAAAGTATTTTAAAGCAAAGAATACCACAACAGGTATTGTTATTAATGACATTAAAGTTGATATTACAATCGTACTAGCAATACTATCAACTATTTTCTTAGGGGAATATATGCTACCAACTAAATAATTCAATATGGCACTAGGCATAGCACTTTGAATTAATAGCACACCAGCTGCAAATCCAGATAAATTAAAATTATAAATTACTATAAAAGCTACTACAGGTCCTAGTATAACTCTCCATAATGAGGGTAATATTGAGTCTTTTAAAGAAAATTTAAATCTAGTTAAAGCAATACCAAGAGACATTAAAACTAAAAAAATTGTAGCATAAGTTAAAAGAAATGTTGTATTTTCAAGAAATAATGGTGTTTTGATATCAAATAATAAAAATAATACTGATATAATAATCGCATAAACAGGAGGACTCTTTAGTAAAATATCTAAGGAAAACTTTTTCTTAGCTAAAAAAACACCCAGAGTGAAGTGAAATAATATAATTACAGAAGCAATTGCAGATGCTACACCTAAACCTTTTGTTCCATAAGCAAAAAGACAAATTGGTACACCCATATTTCCTGTATTTGGAAGAATAAGAGGTGGTAATTCCATACTTAAATCTTTCTTAAGAAATACCAAAAGTATCAAACCAATAATTGCAAAACCACCAATCATTATTACGGCATACATAAAATAATCAGTAAAAATGCTTAGAGTAATGCCAGTAGTTGTTACTGTATAAAAAATCATTGCAGGAGTACCAATATTTCCAGCAAAATTTGTTATAAAATTAGTGTCAAATTTAGGGTTTTTTTTTCCAATATAATATCCAACACCAATAACGAAGAATACTGGAAAAATAACCTCAAAAATCTTTATGTAAATTTCCATTAATTATATAATCTAATTAAAGTTGGAAATTTAATTATATTTCTATTTTTTTTAAATATTGATAAGCAATTTCTTATGTTTTTTTCTGATGTTTTATGGGTAATTATAACAATAGTAGCTAATTTCATTTTTTTATCAGGTGTTTGTATTATTCTTTTTACAGAAATTTTATATTTAGCTAGACGATTAGTTATAGAGGATAGAACACCTTGCCTATCTTTAACTTCAAATCTTAAATATAGAGAATTTGAATAGTCATCATTATTAAAGACCTTTACAACCTTTCTTTTATTTGAGGAAATTCCAAAAGGATATTTGATATTCCCTCTAAGAATAGACAATAAATCAGATAATAATGAAGATGAAGTGGGTCCTGGTCCTGCGCCCTCCCCTTGTAGTATGCTTTCTCCTACAGGTTTCCCTTCAGTAATAACAGCGTTCATAACACCATTTACATTACCTATGTATGTATCTTTACTAACTAAACATGGATGAACAGTTTCAAATAAACGATTATTTATCATCTCGCAGATACCAAGTAGCTTAATTCTAAGATTTAATTGATTTGCAATTTTAATATCTTTTAAATCAATATTTTCTATACCTTCCATAATACATTTATGATGTGAAATCTGATTATTAAATGCCAGAGCTGATAAAATCCTCACTTTAGCAAATGCATCGAATCCGTTTAAATCTAATTTAGGATTACCTGGTTCAGCATAACCCAGTGCTTGAGCTTTTTTTAAGACTTTATCAAAAGTCTCATTTGAATTTTCCATCTCTGTTAAAATATAATTAGTTGTTCCATTTAAAATTCCGTAGACTTTCTTTATTTTATTTGTGGCTAAACCTTCTTTAATTGTTCTAAGTATTGGAATTCCTCCAGCAACAGAGGCTTCAAATTCTAAATTTACATTATTTTTCTCTGCTAATTTAGCTAATTCATTACCATGTTTTGAAATTAAAGCTTTATTTGGTGTTATAACATTAATCTTATTTTTTAAAGCCATCACGACAATTTTTTTTGAAATTCCATCGGATTGACCAATAGACTCAAATAAAATATCTATCTTTTTTTCTTTTAAAATTTTAAGGGGATTTGTATAAAAAATCTTTTTATTAATATTATACTTCCTCTTTTTATTTCTATTTTTGGCAGATATAGCAACAATATTTATCTTTTTTCCTGTTTTAATTTCTATTTCTTTTTTTTTTAGTCTTAATTCATTGTAAAGATAGATACCTACTTGACCCAAACCAATAATTGCGATGTTAACTATTTTATTCATCTATATTTGGATAATCATTGTTGTTTACATAAACTTTTAAATTTGATTTAAATTCTTCAAAAGTTAGGTCTTTTGAAAAATTTATCTTTTTATCAGTTTGAGCAGGGGCACAAGAAATAATTAGAAACAAAATCAATATTGGTAATTTTTTCATAACAACCCCTCACTATTTTTGAAACCAAATTTTAAATTCATATTTTGAATGGCTTGACCTGCTCCTCCTTTAATAAGATTATCAATGACCGATAAAATTATTATCTTATCTTTGAATTTGGTTTTGCACACAGAAATAAAGCAATAATTACTATTCATAACGTCATTTGTGCTCAAAAAAGAGTTAATACTCTTTATCTTTACAAATTTATTATTTTTATGAAATTTTTTCAAAATATTTTGTACTTTATTTAATGTAGTACCTGGTTTTAAATCCAAATAAATTGTACTTAATATACCTCTAAACATTGGAATAATATGGGGTGTAAAAGTAAAATTGATTTTTGAAGAAGTGTTATTTTCTAATTCTTGATTAATTTCTGAATTATGTCTATGAAACCCCACACCATATGCACTAAGAGATTCGTATAAATTTTTGTTTTTAAATTTTTTGTGAACTCCTCTACCCGCTCCAGAATATCCAGATTTGGAGTCTATAATTATATTCTTTAAGTTTATCGATCTTTTTTTAATTAATGGAATAAGTGGTAAAAGTATTGATGTAGGGTAACAACCTGGACATCCAATAATGCTAAATTTTTTTACTAATTTTCCTGTTATTTCAGGTAAGGCGTAAATGCTATTTTTTATATTACTTAACGCTTTATGTTTTTGTTTATACCATTTTATATAATCAGACCCTTTTTTTAGCCTAAAATCTGCAGCTAAATCAATTAAAGTATTTTTTTTTAATAAATCTTTTGAAATTAATTGAGCTTCACCATTTGGCAGAGCAGTAAATATAATATCAACATAATTTAAATATTTTTTATTATACTTAGTAATTCTTGGTAACTTTTTTGACCTTAACGAAGTATCATAAGACGAGATTTTTTTTCCGACAGATGAATTACCACATAGATATTTAATATTAATATTCTTGTGTTTAATTAGTAATTTAATTAATTGAACACCAATATATCCAGTTGATCCAGCAATTAGTACATTAAGCTTAGGCATTTAATATTATAACAGTTAAAAGTTAAAAAAGAATTATCTTTTAGAAAATTGAAAGCTTCTTCTAGCTTTTTTTCGTCCAGGTTTTTTTCTTTCAACTGATCTGGAGTCTCGAGTGGTCAATTTTTCGGTTTTAAGAGTTGATTTCAATTTTTCATCAAATAAGACTAGAGCCTTAGAAATACCGTGCACCATTGCACCTGCTTGCCCTGTTGGACCTCCACCTTTTACACTACACTTTACGTCATATTCTGTTGCTTGATTTATAAGTTCAAAAGGTCTTACTATTTGCATTTTATGATTATCACTTGAAAAATAATCACTAAAAAGTTTACCATTTACATAAATTTTACCTGAACCTTTTTTTAACCAAACTTTAGCTATTGAAGTTTTTCTTCTTCCAGTAGCATACTTACTGTCTTTGAAGTCCAATTTTATTTTTGGGGCTTTAGTTGATGTTTGAGTATTTTCCATTTTAATTTCGTGCTATATTTTTAGAGTTTAATTTATCTAACTGTATAACTTGCGGATTTTGGGATGAGTGAGGATGATCATTTCCAACGTATATTTTTAATTTAGTAAGTTGTTTTTTCCCCAACACGCCCCCTGGTAGCATTCTTTTTACAGCGAGTTTTAGAACTTCACCTGGTTTTTTTTTAGCAAGATTCTCAGGTGTAGTCTCTTTTATTCCACCAGGATGACCTGTGTGTCGATAATATCTTTTATTTTGAAATTTATTTCCAGTGAATTTGATTTGTTCGATATTCTTAACAATTACAAAATCTCCATCGTCCATATGTGGTGTAAAGGTTGTTTTATTTTTTCCTCTAATGATTTTTGATATAACAGTTGCTAATCTGCCTACCACAGCATTTTTAGCATCTATTTCATACCAATTTGACGATAATTGATCTTTTTTAAGGAATTTTGTCATTGTGCGAGGATTAATACTATTAATAAGATCAAAGTCAAATTGATATTTATATTGTTTTAAGCCTTTTTTTTGTTATATTGATATTGCCGATTTGTTCCTATTGCGGGCTACAGCTAAAAAGGAAATTTTCACACAAACTCGGTAGGCATTTGAACTATATTGTGCGCCTTGCATAAAGCTAAAGCACTAAAAAAGGAGTAAAATGAGTAAAAAAAGAAATAATCCTGAAACCATTGCCATTCATGGCGGTGATTACAGAAGTGACCCAGCAACTAATGCTGTTGCTGTGCCAATATATAGAACAACATCATATCAATTCCAAAGCACTGATCATGCAGCAAATTTATTCGCATTAAAAGAATTTGGAAATATCTACACGAGAATAATGAATCCTACCAATGATGTTTTAGAAAAAAGAGTAGCAGCATTAGAAGGTGGATTATCTTGTGTGACGGTTTCATCTGGACAAACAGCTTCAAGTTTTGCAGTTCTGAATGTTGCTCAATCTGGTGATAATATTGTAAGTTCTACAGATCTTTATGGTGGAACAGTTTCATTATTTACACATACGTTAAGTAAACTTGGAATAGAAATTAGATATGCTGATCCAAGTGATCCAAAAAACTTTGAAAAAGCTATAGACGATAAGACAAGAGCTTTTTATGGTGAAACATTGCCTAATCCATATCTGAGAGTGTTCCCTATCAAAGAAGTTTCTGATATTGGGAGAAAATACAATATTCCATTAATAATGGATAATACCGCTGCCCCAGTAATATGTAAACCAATAGAACATGGAGCGGCAATTGTTATTCATTCATTAACAAAATATATTGGCGGACATGGAACTGCCATTGCAGGAAGCATTGTTGATAGTGGTAACTTTGACTGGACCGCAGATCCTAAGAGACAACCTTTATTTAATGAACCTGATGCAAGTTATGGAGGTGTAGTGTGGGGAAAAGCTGTACCAGAATTAACAGGTGCTAATGTGCCTTTTGCAGTTAGAGCAAGAGTTTGTTTGCTCAGAGATTTAGGTTCGGCTTTAGCACCAGATAATGCTTTTGCAATAATTCAAGGTCTTGAAACAGTGGCTCTAAGAATGAAACAACATTGTGAAAATGCTGAGAAAGTAGTTAATTTCTTAAAGAAACATAAACAAGTAACTAAAGTCATATATTCAACAGAGCATGAAAAGAAAATTGCAGATAGAGCTAAACAATATTTAAAAGGTGGAAATGGACCAATGGTTGGTATTGAACTCAAAGGTGGTATTGAGGCTGGGAAAAAATTTATTGAGTCTTTAAAAATGTTCTACCATGTAGCGAACATTGGTGATGCAAGAAGTTTGGCTATACATCCTGCTAGTACTACTCATAGTCAATTAAATGAAAAAGAGTTAGCAGCATCAGGTGTGACTCAAAGTTATGTTAGACTTTGTATAGGTATTGAACACATTGATGATATTATTGATGATTTAGATCAAGCTTTAAACAAGTCATCGAAAGGAAGTTTGAAAGCTGTTAGTTAATTTTTGTGTTTAAATAAAAAAAATAAATACTTGAACAAACTAAAAAAATTGAACTTATTTGGTGCATAGATGCGATATAAATCTGTGCACCAAATAATACTGTAAAAATACCTAGTATAATTTGAAGAATTATAAATATACCCAAATAGTTAATAGATTTATATAAATCATACATCTTTTTTCTATAAATCTTATAAAAAATTAAAATATAAAAAATTCCTATTAAGTAAGCTAAATTACGATGAATAAATTGTACTAATGAAGGATTACTTAGAGCTTCAACTTCAAATAGATTATTAAAATTGTTATCATTAGGAAAATAAGAATTGCCCATAAGAGGCCATGAATTATAGATTTTGCCAGCATCCATTCCAGAGACAAAAGCACCAATTGAAATTTGTAAAAAAACTAAAATTAAGAAAAATAAAGGAACGAATATATTTAGTTTGTTTGTTGTTTTTCTCGATATGTTAATTTTTAAATAATTCCAAAATATTAATGATAAAATTAAAAACGCCACAAGTAAATGTAAGGATAATCTAAAGTGACTTACATCTACTCTATCAACTAATCCACTACTAACCATATACCAACCAATGAAACCCTGAAAACATATAAGAAAAAATATGAAATATAGATTTAATAATTTAGTAACTTTTATTTTAAAAGAAAAATAAATTAGTGGTATCAAATATCCGAGACCAATTACTCTACCAAGAAATCTATGCACCCATTCCCACCAAAAAATAACTTTAAATTCACTTAGAGTCATGTTGTAGTTTTGTAATTTAAATTCAGGAATCTGTTTATAAAGATTAAAATAAACAATCCAATCATTCTGATTAAGAGGTGGAAAAAATCCAGAGAATAATTCCCACTCAGTTATTGAAAGTCCTGAATCGGTGAGTCTTGTTAAACCACCAACTATTATCATAAAAGATATAATCCAAAACATAGTAGTTAACCAAATAGATAATTGATTATTTATTTTTGTATTTGCTGTATACATGTAAGGATAAATATAATAATTTTTATATTATCCAAATATATAAATGTCGCCTTTAAAAAGAAAAAAACTTAATAAAATAAGATTGAAGTTAGATAAATTGGATAATTCATTAATTAAATTAATAAAACAAAGAACTAATCTTGTAAATCATGTTTTAAAACTAAAGGATAAAAAAAAAGAAATAGTTGACAATAAAAGAATTAAAATAATTTTGAAAAATATAAGAAAAAAATCTATTTCGAATAAAATAGATCCTAAAATTACCAATCGTATATGGAAAAATATGATTTGGTCGTATATTGATTACGAAAGAAGAAATTTTAAAAAAAAATAATTATTTACTGTGAGGTGGAAGTTTTTTTTCAACAAAAACTTCATGCTTTCTAGTACTTGGATTGTATTTACGCGCTGAAAGTTTAACTTTAGCTTTTTCACCACCTGCAGGTTTTTTTACATAATAAAAAAAAGAACTATCTGGTTTACTTTCAGGAACTAACCTAACTTTTACGTGTGTTTTTTTTGCCATTATTTATTGTTTTTTAAATTTTTAACAATTTTAGAAATTTTTAAAACTTTATTCTTAAAATTGTTCGTTCTTATAGAAGTATTTGCAATTTCGTCAAGATTTAAAGTATCCTTATTATTTGGATTATCTAAGATTTTTTTCACTCCATTTATAGTCATGCCTTGTTCTTTAAGAAGAAATTTTATTTTTTTTAAAATATTGATAGTTTTTTGATCATAATATCTTCTATTAGAATTTATTAATTTTGGTTTAACTTGTTTGAACTGTGTTTCCCAAAATCGAATAGTGTGAGTTGAAAAAAATCCCTTCTTTTTTGACTTTAGTTCTAAAATTTCAGCCACTTCCCCTATTGTTTTATAAGCATTCTCAGATTTATCTGTCATTTTTATTATTAATAAATTCTTTAAATTCTTTTGAAGGTTTAAATAAGACAACGTCTCTACTCGAGATAACTTTAGACTCTCTAGTTTTAGGATTTCTACCAATTCTTGATTTTTTTTTTCTTATAGAAAAAGTTCCGAATCCGGATAGTTTAAGTTTTTTTTCTTCTTTCAAATTAAGTATCATTGTTGAAAGAAAATCATTAAGAAGATTTTCAATTACAAGTTTGGAAAAACCTAATTGCATATAAATTTGGTTGATTAAGTCTTTTTTAGTTAAATTTATTCTCATTTTTGAATATTAAACTTTATTTTTTCTATCAAATTTCCTTTAATAATTTTGTTGCAAACATCTAGAGAATTTGAAAAACCTATAAAATCTGTGCCACCATGACTTTTCACAACTGGTGTGTCTAAACCTAAAAAAATTGCTCCGTTATATAGTCTAGGATCTAATCTGTTTTTAAATTTTTTCAAATTATAATAATTCAATAAGGAAGAAATTTTTCCCACTAAAGATCCAGTCATTGCCTTTTTTAATTCTTTAACAATAAAATTTGCAGTTCCCTCTGCTGTTTTTAAAGCTATATTTCCAGTGAATCCATCAGAAATTATTACATTTATATTACCATCCATAATTTGATTACCTTCAATATATCCAGCAAAATCATAATTTTCTGATTTTTTATTACTCAATATTTTAAATGTTTCTTTGATGGTTTCATTTCCTTTAAGTTCTTCTGAACCTATATTTAATAAACCAATATTTGGTTTTTTATCTGGGTATAAAGAAGTATAAAGAGATGCACCCATAATTGAAAAATCAAATAGATTTTTAGAGCTGCATTCAATATTAGCACCTAAATCTAATACAACACTCATTCCATTTTTATTGGGCCATAAAGCTGATAACGCAGGTTTATCAATGTCTTGGATCATCTTAAGATTTAATTTTGCAATTACTAATAAGGCTCCAGTATTTCCTGCAGAAATAACTATATCTGTCTCTTTTTTCTTAACACTTTCTATCGCTAACCACATGCTTGTATCTTTGCCTTTTTTTGCTGCCTCTAAAGGACTATCTGTGCTCAAAACAAAATTTTCTGTATGAATTATCTCATAATTCTGACTGTCAATTTCATCTTTAATTAAAGAAATAATCTTATTTTTATCACCAAAAATTTTGAAAAAATTTCCTTTATTTTTTTTGTGATTGTGAATAATGCCATCAATAATTTTTTTTGGAGAATTATCTCCACCCATTGCATCAACTGCAATTTTTATCAAATCAGCCATTACTTAATATTAAATTATTTAATCTTTGGGGTCTATAACTTGACGACCTTTATACATGCCAGTTTTCAAATCCAAATGATGTGATAATCTATACTCACCCGATTTTTTATCTTCAACAACATTTTTAGCTGAAAATTTCATATTTTTAGCTCTTCTCATTCCAGATCTTGAGGGAGTTTGTTTACGTTTTGGAACTGCCATAATTATGGGTTAATTACACTTTTTAAATAAGAATTCAAAGTATTTTTTGATAAATTTAGATAATAATTATCAAAATAATCAGCTAATTCGTCAATATTTTTAAAGTTTTCCAAAAATTTAGATATAATTTCTCTCTTTTTTATATCTTCTAAATTATCCCAAAAATGAATATCTGAAACAATAGCATGAAAAACATTAATGTAATCTTTCATTTTTTTATTAATGGATTGATCACCATATCCAATTTCTCTTATGCTTAATTCTAATTGTCTAAAATTAAAATCATATATTTCTTGCAATTTTTTTTCATTTTCTTCAGATTTGAATACTTTTAAAAAAAAAGCAAAATGGAATAAAAAAACTAACAGCCTATCATTAAAACTATCTTGTTTATCAAGGCTTTTATAAAGCGTTTTATTTGTAGTTAATTTTATCAATTTATTATAAAAATATATATAATTCATCTCATGAAAATTATTTTAATTATTTTAACAATTTTTTTGTCTAGTTGTAAATTGAATAAAATTGTTAATCATCATGGGATTCACAATCTAGAAATAAAAAGTAAAGAGTTATTTGTTAATAAATCAAATACTAATGAAATTAGTAGATTGTTAGGACCTCCGTCTTCAACAAGTTATTTCGATAATAAAGTATTAATTTATTTGGAAAAAAAAACATCCAATTCAAAATTACACAAACTGGGCAAAAAAAAGTTAATTACTAATAATGTTTTGTTACTAGAGGTTAATAACAGAGGCATTTTGATAAGTAAAAAATTTTTTAATAAAGAAGATTTGAATAAGATAAAATTTTCAGAAAAAGAGACGAGACTTGAGGTAGGAAAAAAGTCTTTTATTTATAAAACTTTATCAGGAGTAAGATCAAAAATTAATGACCCTCTTGGAAAAAAAAGAGGGTCAATAACAGGTAAATAAATTAACCAGCTATAACTGCTAATAATAATAAAGCTACTATATTAGTAATTTTAATCATAGGATTCACTGCTGGACCAGCTGTATCTTTATATGGATCTCCAACAGTATCACCTGTGACAGCTGCTTTATGAGCTTCAGATCCCTTACCACCATGATTTCCATCTTCTATATATTTTTTTGCGTTGTCCCAAGCACCACCACCAGCTGTCATTGAAACTGCAACAAAAAGTCCTGTTATGATTACACCTAACAACATAGCCCCAACAGAAGCAAGAGCAGCAACTTGGCCTCCAATTGAAAGAATTATAAAATATAATACTACAGGTGAAAGTACAGGTAATAATGATGGAATAATCATTTCCTTAATCGCTGCAACTGTTAAAAGGTCAACTAACTTAGCGTAATCTGGTTTTTGCTTCCTTTTCATAATACCAGGATATTTTTTAAATTGTCTTCTTACTTCGACAACTACTGCACCCCCTGCTCTACCAACAGCTTGCATTCCCATTGAACCAAATAAGTAAGGTAACATTCCACCAATTAATAATCCCACAACAACATAAGGGTTTGATAAATCAAAAGTAACCACAATACCTTCTAGAGCTGATCCCGCCTCTTTTGAAAAATGTTTAATGTCCTCAGTATAAGCTGCAAATAAGACTAAAGCACCCAAGCCAGCTGAACCAATTGCATATCCTTTAGTGACTGCTTTAGTTGTATTGCCGACAGCATCTAAAGCATCAGTTGTTTTTCTTACTTTTTTATCTAAATTGGACATTTCAGCTATTCCTCCAGCATTATCTGTTACAGGACCGTACGCGTCTAAGGCAACAACCATTCCTGCTAAAGCCAACATTGTGGTGACTGCTATAGCAATTCCAAAAAGACCTGCAATTGAATTGGTTACTAAAATGCCAGCAACAATTATTAATGCTGGGATTGCAGTTGCTTCCATAGATACAGCAAGTCCTTGGATTACATTAGTTCCATGACCAGTTGTTGATGATAAGGCAACAGATTTGACAGGTCTATAACCAGTACCAGTATAATATTCAGTTATCCAAATTAATAACCCCGTAATAAGAAGCCCAATCACTCCACAATAGTAAAGATCTTTTCCATTAAAAGTTTTATCATTAACAGTGTATTCATTTGTAAAACCTATAACATAATCTGTAACTGGCCAAAGTATAAGCAAAGAGGCTACAGCCGACACGATAAAACCTTTATATAGTGCGTTCATAACATTATTAGTACTTCCAAGTTTTACAAAAAATGTTCCTATAATTGATGTTATTAAGCATGCGGCACCAATTGTAAGAGGATAAATCATCATATTCAAATCTCCAATAAAGAAAATTGAGGATAAAACCATTGTTGCAACAATAGTCACTGCATAAGTTTCGAATAAATCTGCTGCCATACCAGCACAATCTCCAACATTATCACCAACATTATCTGCAATTACTGCTGGATTTCTTGGATCATCTTCTGGAATACCTGCCTCAACTTTTCCAACTAAATCAGCTCCTACATCAGCGCCTTTTGTAAAAATTCCACCGCCCAATCGTGCAAATATAGATATTAAAGAAGCTCCAAAACCAAGTGCAACAAGCGCATTAACGATTTCCCTCTCCTCAATATCAAACTTAATTAATAGATAATAATAAACTGCAATAGCTAATAAAGCTAAACCAGCTACCAACATTCCAGTTACAGCACCTGATTTAAATGCTACAGAAAGTCCATGTGCTAATCCTTTTCTTGATGCCTCTGCAGTTCTAACATTTGCTTCAACTGAAACTAACATGCCAACATAGCCAGCGATTCCAGATAAGGCTGCTCCAATTAAATAACCTAAACCAACTAAAGGACTAAATGCATAACTAACAACAATTAAAACAACAACTCCAACAATAGAGATAGTTTTATATTGTCTTGCTAAGTATGCTTTTGCACCAATTTGAATAGCAGATGCAATATCTTGCATCTTTGCGTTACCAGAACTTGAATTAAGAATATTTTTTCCAGTTAAAAATCCGTAAATAATAGATAATAAACCTGCTGCAATTGTATATAATAAGATTGTTTCTACTGTTGAGTTCATATAAACCTTAAGTTGTTCGTTGTTAATTTTTTAAGCCCGGACAATACAAAAAAAGGTGAAAAAGACAATGATTAACTTTCAAAATCGATGAACATAACCTTTGTTTTTTGCTAATATTTGCTTACCTTTTTCATTTAAAATTCTAGATTTATTTTTACCAGATATAATTTTACCTATTTTTGTAATTTTGATACCTGTAATTTTAGAAATTTTTTTAATGATTCTTGATTTATTAACATTAGCAGTAAATAGTATCTGGTAGTCGTCGCCTTTTGAAGTTACATTTAATTTTTTTAATTTCTTGATATTAATTAATTTCACTAAAAATTTTGATACAGGAATTGATTTTTCACTGAGTTGAAATGAAAAATTCTGTTTGTTAATCAACTTTTTTAAATCATCAATGAGGCCATCTGAAATATCAATTGACGTATTTGCAAAATTTTTAAGGTTTTTTACTAATTTAAATTGTAAGTCGGGTTGATAATATTTCTGGATAAAAAATTTAGACATTTTAGTATTTACTTTTAGTTTACCCTTTAGTATCTGAAGACCAATAAAACTATCACCTAGATTACCGGTCACGTAAATATCATCATTTAATCTAGCTTTATTCCTGTAAACTATTCTTTTGGAGTAACCTAATGATACAATAGTGAAACTCAATTTGTTAGAAAATGTTGTGTCTCCTCCGCATAAACTTATATCATATTTTTGTTGTTCTTTTTTAAGTGATTTAGAGATTTTAATTAAATTTTTATTTGTAAAATCTTTTTTATTACCAGATCCTGAAATGAAATAATATTTGGGTTTGACACCTTTACAAATTAAATCTGAAATAGATGATCTTATAATCTTTTTAATTATTAGATCTGGGTATTTAAAACCTAAAAAATGCGATTTAATATTATATGTATCAACTGATATTACTATTCCTTTTTTTTTATCAAAAAAAACATCGTCATTTAAACCTAAAGCAGACTTATTATGCTTGGATAAATTTAAAAAAAAATTATTAATTAATTGAAATTCATGCATTTTTAGATCTTAACTTTTTTCCTAGATTATCTAATAGAGCATTTAGATATTTTGTTTGAGAATCTTCAAGAAAGAAATTAGAAGAATTCAAATATTCTTTAATAATAATATTTATTGATAAATTAGGTTTATACATAATTTCATAAGTAGCAGCTTTAAGAATAGTTTGGAAAATTTTATCTAATTTTGTAAATATGAATTCGTCACCTAATTTAGTATTTAATTCCTCAAGAATTAAATCATTTCTTTCAATGGTACCTAATACAATATCTTTAATAAATTTCTTAAATCTATGTTTAGGAAATTGTAAATCATCATCTTCATTATAAAATTTTCCATAAAGTTTTTGAATTATTATTACTCTAGGATTATTTTTTGGTTTAAACCTAGTCCTCATTTTTGAGTCAATATTGAAACTGCAGCAATAGCTGCTTCAGCACCTTTATTTTTTCTAGCTCTTGCCTGTTTCATATTAAAACAGGTAATAATACCATTCCCGATTGGTTTTTTTTTTTTAATAGATAGTTCCATAATCGCATTAGTAGATGCTTGAGAAATAAAGTCAAAATGAGGTGTTTCACCTTTAATAACGCAACCTAAAGCCAAAAATGCGTCAAACTTTTTTATGTTTTTTGATATAGTTATAGGAATTTCAAAAACACCAGGTACCTTAATTATTTTTACTTGGCTCGATTTAGGAATATTATTCATAGCACTCTTTAATAAACCGTCACCTATTTCCTTATAATAATTAGCTAAAACAATTAGAAATTTTTTTTTCATTATATCAATTCTTGTTTTGTAATTTTAATCCCATAACCATCTAAACCAATAACTTTTTTTAATGATCTGGTTATTAATATCATATTTTTTATTTTAAGATCTTTAATTATTTGTGCACCAATACCATAATTTTTGATTGATTTATCATTTCCTTTTTTTATAAAATCTTTGCTGTTATATCTTTTCAGCGTTAGTGTAACCGATCTCAAATTAGAGTCTTTTATAAATACTAAAACACAATTTTGGTATTTCTTAAAATAATTCAGTGTTTTATTAAATGAATTTGGTAATTTTTGATTTATCAAATAATTTTGTACAATATTAGATGAAATCACTCTTACTCTTGGAGTAATACCTCTTCTAATTTTACCTTTGATAAGAGCAAAATGTTCTGCTCCATCTAACAAATTTTCATAAATTCTAATTTTATATTTTTGTTTTTTAACTTCAATATGGCTTTGTTTTTTAAGTCTTATAAGTTTTTCTTTTTTCAATCTATAAGCAATCAGGTCCTCGATTTTACCAATTTTAAGCTTATGTTTCTCAGCAAAATTAAATAAATCCTGACCTTTTGCCATTGTTCCGTCTTCATTCATAATTTCACAAATGACTGCTGAATTATTTTTTTTTGCTAATTTAGAAATATCAACTGATGCTTCTGTATGCCCTGCTCTAACAAGAACGCCACCATCTTTAGCAATTATTGGAAAAATATGGCCTGGTGATACAATTTCTTTTTTATTAACATTTTTTTTAGATGCGATCTTAATTGTTTTAGCTCTATCTCTTGCTGATATACCTGTTGTGATTCCTTTTTTTGCTTCAATAGAAATTGTAAAGGCTGTTTTATTTCTAGATAGATTTACCGGAGACATTAAAGATAAATTTAATTTTTTAGCTTGTAGACTGTCTAATGCCAAACAGATTAAGCCACGACCATGTTTTGCCATGAAATTAATATTTTTGGCTGTAGAGTCTGATGATGATATTACTAAATCACCCTCATTTTCTCTTTTCTCATCATCGACTAATATGAACATACCTCCCTTTTTGGCAACATTAATAATTGTCTCTATTGACGCAAAATTATTTTTTTTCATAAAAATAATTTCTAACGTATTTAGACAAGATATCTATCTCAATATTTACTAAACCATATTTGTCGAGTTTAGATAAATTTGTCTCTTTATAGGTATGAGGAATTATCCAAATTTGAAAACCTTTTTTGGTTACTTTTGAAATTGTAAGCGATATTCCATTTACACAAATTGAAGCCTTCTCAATGAGATGTTTTCTTTCTTTTTTAGGTATTTCAAAATCAAAAATAAATGATTTATCAATTTTTTTAATACTTAAAATCTTCGCAACTGTATCGACATGGCCTTGACAGATATGTCCTGAAATTTTTGTTCCATATTTTAATGGTAGCTCTAAATTAATTAAGTCTTTATTCTTTAAGTATCTAAATTTAGAACGATTTATTGTTTCTTTTGAGAGATAAAATTCCATCAACTTTGATTTATAAGAAATCAAGGTTAAACATACACCATCACAAGCAATTGAAAGTCCAATATCTTTTTTTGATACTTTAAGATTACTTTTTATAAATATATTAAATCCTTTAGGTCTTTTGATAATTTTTTCAATTATACCCTGATTATATATTATTCCATTAAACATATTAATTTTTATACAACGTTATTTTATTTTTTCCAAAATCTAGTTTTAAATTTATTTTTTTTTTATATTTTTGTTTCAATAAATTTAGACTATTAAAATTTAAATACTGATTTTTTTTTGGGAGTTCTTTATTGCTTTCATATAAATAAAATTTGTTAAAAATTTTATTTCTCAAAAAATAATTGGTTAACTCATCGCCTCCCTCTACTAATAAATTTCTACAATCCAATTTATATAATTTTTTTAATATAGTTTTGATATCAAATCTTCCTTTATTATCAATTTTAGAACTGATCAAGTTTATTCCTTTTTTTTTGAAACTTAAAATTTGTGAATTATTAGCCTCATTGTAAAAAATAATAGTATTCGATTTATTAGCTGTTTTTATTATAAAACTGTTAATATCAGTATTAAGTTTATTGTCTAAAATAATTCTTTTTGGTGAATATTTGCTTAACCCTTTTAATCTGCAATTTAATTTTGGATTATCATTATTTAAAGTTTTATATGAAATCATTAATGAATCATTTTTATATCTTAAAAGATGAGTAAATTTATCAGCCTTAGTGTTTGTAATCTTTTTATCTAATTTACTATAAATTAGATTATTTTTCGAAACGGCTATTTTACCAGTAACGTATGGTAATTTTTTCTTTCTATTAAAAAAATATGTTGAGTAAAAATTTTTAACTTTTTTCTCTAAAAGCCCTTTTTTTACTTTAATTTTTTTTGATTTTAAAATTCTATAACTTTTATTCTTAACTCTAATATCTATATCTGAAACTGAATAAATTACTTCTGAAATTTTAGATTTTATAATTAAGTTTGTACACGGTGGTGTCAAACCATGATGACAACATGGTTCCAAGGTCACATACATTTTTGATCCATCCAAATTCTCTATAGAATTTTTAATTGCATTAGACTCCGCATGAGGTCTTCCATTTGTTGATGTTTGACCAATAGAAATAATCTTATCATGTTTAACAATCACGCACCCAACAGAAGGATTTGATCCTGTATGACCGTATCGAGATGTAGCCAGTTTTAAGGCTATCTCCATATATAATTTATCTTTAGTTGAAAATTTATCTTTTCTTGTAGACATCAAGCTTGTCCACGAATTGTACAAAATCTTTTTCCTCTCGGAAATTTCTATAAACAGACGCAAAACGAACATATGCAACAGGATCTAATTCCTTTAAGCCTTCCATAACCATAGTGCCAATAGTATTAGTTGATATTTCACTTTGACCAAGCTCTTCAAGAGTTCTTGAAATTTTACTAATGAATTTTTCAGCAGTTTCTGTATCGATTGGACGTTTCTTTAAAGCTATATAAATTGATTTTGATAATTTATCTCTATCAAACGCAGATTTTCTACCATTCTTTTTAATCACCATAATTTCTCTAAATTGAACCCTCTCAAATGTTGTAAATCGTGCGCCACAAACACAAAGCCTTCTTCTTCTTATTGCTGTACCATCTTCTGTAGGACGAGAGTCGACAACAGAGGTCTCCCCTTTTTTACATATTGAACAAATCATTAATTATAAGTTCTTATATATCGGAAATGATGAAGTTAAAGAAATAACTTCATTTTTAACTTCGTTTTCTACTTTGCTGTTATCGTTTGGATTTTCGGATAAACCTTTTAATGTTTTTGTAATTAATTCACCAACAGTTTTAAATTCATTTAAACCAAAGCCTCGGGTTGTAGCTGCTTGAGTTCCCAATCTTATACCTGACGTAACCATTGGTTTCTCAGTATCAAAAGGAATTCCATTTTTATTACAAGTGATATTTGCTCTTGAAAGACTTTCAGCGGCTAAATTACCTTTAACGTTGTAGGGTCTTAAATCTACCAACATTAAATGTGTATCAGTTCCGTTAGAGTAAATTTTAAAACCATTATTTTTTAGAGTTTCAGCTAACATTTTTGCATTCGCTAAGACTGACTTTATATAATCTTTAAATTCAGGTTGTAAGGCTTCAAGAAAACCTGCAGCTTTGGCTGCGATAACATGCATTAGTGGACCACCTTGGTATCCTGGAAAAACTGCTGTGTTAAATTTTTTTGCAAGATCTTCATGATTAGTTAAAATTATTCCTCCTCTTGCACTTCTAAATACTTTATGTGTTGTTGATGTAACAACATGAGCATGATCACATGGGTTTGGATATCCTTTTCCAGCAACTAAGCCAGAAAAATGAGCCATATCAACCATAAGATAAGCACCAACTTTATCAGCAATCTCTCTAAATCTTTTAAAATCTATGACTCTTGAGTAAGCGCTTCCACCAGCAATTATTAATTTTGGTTTATGTTCTAAAGCAAGTTTTTCAACATTATCATAGTCTATGAGTTCAGATTTTTTATCGACATCGTAACTAATTGCATTAAACCATTTTCCTGACATAGAAATTTTAAGACCATGAGTTATATGACCGCCAGAATTTAAACTCATACCCATAAATGTATCACCAGGGTTCAGTAGAGCCAAAAATACAGCACCGTTTGCTTGAGCACCAGAATGAGGTTGAGCATTAGCAAATTTACAATTAAACAATTTTTTTAATCTTTCATTAGCTAGATTTTCTGCAACATCAACATGTTCACATCCATTGTAATAACGTTTACCGGGATAACCCTCTGCATATTTGTTAGTTAAAACAGAGCCTTGAGCTTCCAAGACAGCTTGAGAAACTATATTTTCTGAGGCAATTAACTCGATATGTTGTTGTTGTCTTGTTAATTCATCTTTAATAGCTTTGTATAGTTCAGGATCTTTTACTGATAAACTGTCCTCAAAGAAACTTTTATAACTATCATTTAAATAATTTTTTTCACTAGACATAATTAAATTTTTTTAATCCTTTTTAAGTGTCTGCCACCATCAAATTTAGTATTTAAAAAAATTTTTACAAATTTGAAAGCATTTTTTTTACTAATTAATCTAGATCCTAATGTAATGATGTTTGCATCATTATGCAATCTGGATAATTTGGTTGATTTTGTGTTAAAACACTGTGCAGCACGTATATTTTTATGCTTATTTGCCGCAATATTCATTCCAGTGCCTGATCCACATACTAAAATACCAACGTTATTTTTACTAACCTTCACTTTTTTCGCTAATTTATGTGCATAATCAGGGTAGTCCACTCTATCATCATTCATAGGTCCAAGATCTTTAAAATTAAATTTTTTACTTTTAAGATGTTTTTTTATGTCTTCTTTCAATCTAAATCCGGCGTGATCTGAAGAAATAAATATTTTTTTCAAATTAGTTGAATTTATAATCTAAAACACATGCAACAAGATGTATTCTATTTTCTTCTCCACCATTAAAGGCATTGTGGTATTTTGTGTTGTTTGTAATCCAAACTGATCCATCTGCAGGCATGTGTTTAGCCACATTATCTATAACCATAATACATCCTGGGTTAGTGATAATAGGTATATGTAATCTAGGCTCAGGATCTCTATGCCAACTTAAAGTTGATCTTGGTTCTTTAAGTAAAATTCTCATCCTGCCTAATTTATACTTAGAGGACAAAACATCATACACATGTCTAAAGTAAGTATTATCGTAATCTTTAACAAATTCACTATATGCAGACTCATTTATCATTCCTTCTCTTTCAACTTCTTTGCCAGATCTGTCAGGTTTAGTCCAATAAAGACCTCTTGCTTTATTTCCTTTAATAGATTCTGGATCACCGGGGATTTGAGTTAATGATATAGCCCCAAAATGAGTTACTCCTGCATCTTCAAACTTTTTAATTTGAACAATTTGATTATATGCCTCTTGAAGTTTTGAGATATCAAACTTTATTTCTTGTTTTTGAAAGTCACTAAAGTCTAAAACGCGTTCTTCTTTTTTAATATCTAAATTTATAATTTTGGTATTTTCAACTGTCATCGTGTTTGCTTTGTACCTTTTTTACTATATATGTGTATATTACATTTGTCGCATTTTTAAAATAAAATTAGATATGATTACAGGTAAATATCCTAGTTTAAGACTAAGAAGAGGCCGAAAAAATAGCTGGTCAAGAAGACTTGTTTCAGAAAATAATTTGTCACCTAATGACTTTATTCTACCTATTTTTTTAATAGAAGGTAAAAATAAGACTCAGCCAATCAAATCAATGCCAGGCGTAAGTAGATATTCTATTAATAGATTGGGAACAATTTTAGATCGAGCTATTAAAAATCGAATACCTATGGTTGCTTTATTTCCTTATACATCATCTAATTTAAAAGATCATTTGGGTAGTGAAGCTCTCAATGAAGACAATTTAGTTTGTAGAGCTACAAAATACATTAAAAACAAATATAAAAACCAAATAGGAATAATGTGTGATGTAGCTCTCGATCCATACACAATTCATGGTCATGATGGAATTCTCAAATCAAACAGTATAATGAATGACGAAACTATAGAAATCTTAATTCAGCAATCTTTATTACAAGCTCAAATGGGATGCGATGTGTTAGCACCATCAGATATGATGGATGGGCGAATTGGTAGAATTAGAAAAGCTTTAGACAAAGAAAATTTTAAAAATACACAAATTCTTTCATACGCAGTTAAATATGCCTCTAACTTTTATGGGCCTTTCAGAGATGCCGTAGGATCTAAGGTTGCCTTAAAAGGAGATAAAAAAACTTATCAAATGGATTTCAGGAATTATGATGAAGCAATAAGAGAGGTAGCTTTAGATATAAAAGAGGGTGCAGATATGGTCATGGTAAAACCTGGTTTACCCTATCTTGATATTATTAGATCAATAAAAAATAAATTTAAAATTCCAGTTTTTGCCTATCAAGTTTCTGGTGAATATAGCATGTTATCAAATGCTGTAGAAAAAAAGATTATAAATAAAGATGCGATCTTTGAAAATTTAATGAGTTTTAAAAGAGCTGGTGCAAATGCAATAGTAAGTTATTACGCAGACAGATTAAATGAAATTTTACCTTAATTATCTCAATGAATTTATGAACTGAGTTCTGCTAATTGGATAGTTTAAGTTATTTGGTTTTAATATGGTTTTTTCTAAAAAATCACTTACCAATTTCAATCCATTTAAAAGTATATTCAAATCATTAACTACAATTTTCTTATCAATTAGAAAATTTGGTATTATCTTTTTTTCATTTTTAGATTTAACTACATATATTATTTTATCATCTAATAACTCTTTAGTTGCAAAATTACTTAATTCTAAATCAAAACCTATGGTCTTAAGTAATTCTAATTCCCAAAAAATATAATCTTTTAACCACTCATCGTCTGAGAGTATCAAATAAAATTTTTCAATAAGGTTAAATATCTTAATATTTGATTGAGACTCAGCTGTTAATAAACGAATTAAACTCATTGCTGAACTAATGCATGAAAGTTTTTGAGAATTTTCAAAGTATATAGGTGAATAAACTTTTTGGATTTCTAATTTAAAATATCCTAATTTATTCTCAGATTTAGAATTATAATTTAAATATAGTTGATTACCAATTTGAAGATAATTTTTAATTTTTTTTGAAGTGCCACCAAAAATGATACCTGATATTTTTCCATGATTTTTAGTATAAAATTCCGAAATAAGAGAATTTTCGTTATATCTATTTTTTGAAATTAAAAAACCTGTATCGTCCCAATTCATTAAATTAAATTATCATTTAAACAAAGTAGAGCTGCATTCTGCTCTGCTTCTTTTTTAGACTTTCCCTCGCCATTATAAAATTTCGTATTTTGTAATTTTACAGCAACTCTGAAGACAGGCTTGTGTCTTGGACCAGTATTAGAGATTATTTTATAAATAGGTAGTTTTTTGAACTTTTTCAATGAAAACTCTTGAATTTTTGTTTTTGCATCAATTTGAGTGATCACACTTTCTTTTATTTTTTCTTTCCACAATTCTAATATAATTTTCTCTGTTATATTAAATCCCCTATCAAGGTAAATAGCTCCGATTAAAGCTTCGCAACTATCTGATATCACCTTATCCTCTATTATAACTGATCTATTTTTTGGATTAAAAATTAAAATATAATTTTGTAAATTAATACTTTTGGCAATGTTCAAGCATGTCTTCTTATTTACTAATGAAGCATATTTTTTATCCAAAATTCCTTCCTTTTCCTCTGGATAAATCTCTAGAAGTTTTTTTGCGATAACTAAACCCAAAACTCTGTCTCCTAAAAATTCTATTTTTTCATTATTATTTATTTTATTAAAACTTTTATGAGTAAGACTTTGAACAAGTAAATTTTTATTTTTAAATTTATAATCTATTTTTTTTTCAAGTTTTGAATAATCAATTTTCATCAAATAATTTTCTTAAAAAATCTGTCAAATCGAATAGATTTATTCCATTTCCAAAAAGCAAAAATACTACCAACTGATTTATCAGATGAAAAAAAAATAAATTGTGCTTTACCAACAAGATTATCCTCGTGAACGTAACCTACACTAGTTAAATATCTACTATCTTTTGAACAATCTCTATTATCACCTAAAAAGAAATAGTGATTATCAGGTACTGTAAAAACATC
Source organism: uncultured Pelagibacteraceae bacterium (assembly GCA_902629535.1). Lineage (GTDB taxonomy): Bacteria > Pseudomonadota > Alphaproteobacteria > Pelagibacterales > Pelagibacteraceae > Pelagibacter. The sequence continues at coordinate 24,764 of CACORD010000001.1, forward strand.
TGAATTCTTAAAAGTAAAATTTTTACTATAGACAGTTTTAAATATTTTTCCATTCGGTAGTTTTTCCTCAAATGTAAAAACATTAATAGTCTTGTCCCCACAATTAATTGGATTTTTTTCTGAGATCTTAGATTTTAAAATTTCACTGTTATTTAAATATAAGTTTGTGTCTATAAACTGAATTCTATCACCTGGTAAACCAATAAGTCTTTTGATGTAATCTGTTCTATTATCTGCGGGTGTTTTAAAAACTATCACATCACCTCTTTTTGGCTTACTAGAAAAAATTCTACTCTCAAAAATAGGTGGACTAAATGGAAAAGAGTGCATGCTATAACCATATGAATATTTTGTTACAAAAAGTCTGTCCCCTACTAACAAACCAGGTTCCATAGATGAAGATGGAATATAAAATGGTTGAATAATTAAGGATCTGATAATTATAGCTATTATAAGAGCATAAAAAAGTGTCTTAAAGTTTTCTATAAAAAATTTTTTATTAAACATTTTTGGCCTGAATCATAGTAAATGCAATTGAATATTCTTTTTCATCAGATATTGAAAGAAATATATCAAAATTTTTCACTTTTAATTTTTTTAATATAATCTTTCTGGCTTTGTTATTTAGTCTAAAATAAGGTTTGCCTAAATTATCATTTAAAATTTCAATATCTTTAAAATTTAAACCTTTTCTGAAACCGGTACCAAGTGCCTTAGAGAAAGACTCTTTTGCTGCAAATTTTTTTGAAAAATAGATAGATTTATCTTTTACTAACCTGGAGTTTTTAATTTCAAGCAAAGTAAATAATCTTGAGAGAAAACTTTTGCTTTTAATAGATTTTTTAAGTCTTTTATTTTCAATAATATCTACACCGATACCTAAAATTTTCATTCTAATTTTTGATAATTCTTTTAAACTTTTTTATGACAAATGGTAAACCATAAAAAATAGACTCACCAATAATAAAATGTCCAATATTAAATTCTACTATTTCATTTATCTTAGTTAGTATCTTAGTGGATTTAAAATCCAGGCCGTGTCCAGCATGTACCTCCACACCCATTTTTGATGCTAATATTGCACACTTCTTGATTTTTAAAAATTCTTTAATAAAAGATTTTTTGGATTTAACCAGATTTGAAAAATGTCCAGTATGTATTTCAATACAGTCAGCACCTATTTCTTTGGACAAATAAATATCTTTTATATTTGGGTTTACAAATAAACTTGTTCTGATTTTTTTTCTTTTAAATTGTGATATTATTTTTTTAATTCTATTTTTATTCTTCTTTAAATCTAAACCACCTTCAGTTGTTATTTCATTTCTATTTTCAGGTACGATACAAATAAATTTTGGTTTTATTCTTAAAGCATTTTTAACGATACCACTATTTGTTGAAATTTCTAAATTAACTAATAATTTTTTTATTGAACAAATTTTTTTTGCATCTAAATCTCTTATGTGTCTTCTGTCTTCCCGAAGATGTATGGTGATTGAGTTGGCACCTTTTTTTTTAACAAATAATGCAGCTTTATATGGATCAGGATGGATTTCACCCCTAGCATTTCGAACTGTCGCAACATGATCAATATTTACACCGAGTCGTTTCACTTAATAAATCTGCTTCCTGGCGTTGAAATGGGAATTGAGTCTAGTTCTTTTGGTATCTTATTTGATTTATAAGTTGGTACCTCAATTTTAAGATGTGAAATTATTTTTTTTTTAATTTTCAATGTTTTCTTAAATGATCTGTCTATAATTGTGGCAAAACCCACTAATGTTGCATTAGATTGTTTTATTAATTTTACGCATTCCATGCTAGATTTTCCAGTTGTTATAACATCTTCAATAATAACAACTTTAGCCCCTTGTTTAATTTTAAAACCTCTTCTCAAGGTAAATTTACCTTTAACTCTCTCACAAAAAATCGTCTCTTTTTTTAAAATTCTACCAATTTCGTAACCTATTACAATACCACCAATAGCTGGTGCCAATATTAGATCAAATTTTTTAAAATTTTTTTTAATTTTCAAAGCTAATGATTTGCATATTTTTTCTGCTTTTGATGGATAGCTTAAAAGTTTAGCACATTGAATATATTTTGAGGAATGTAATCCAGAGGATAAAATGAAGTGTCCTTCTAATAACGCATTAGTCTTTCTTAAAATATCTAAGGATTTTTTGTGTGAAAGCATTTCTTTTATCTTCGTGTCTAATTATCTTAAATTTTATACCTTTTTGTTTAAGCTCTGCAATAAAATTAGTAAAATTTTTTAAGTCTCTTATTATTAGCTGAAATTTAAAATTGATATAGTCAGGTTTTTTTCCAGCCATAACCAGATTTGAAATATTCAACTTATGTTCACCAATTAATGAACTTACATTTCCTAATTGCCCAGGCTTATCAGGCAATGAAATCCATAAAGTAGTATTATATTTTTTTATTCTTTCTTGCTTTTCTTCACCTCTATCATGCCAATATCTTCTTATAGCAGCTCTGGCTTTTCCAGTTTTTGTTGTGGGGATCCAGTGTAGTGATGGTGACTGATTTTTTGACGTGATTATTTTTATCCTATCACCATTTCTTAAAATTGACTGAAGTTCACTTTTATTTCCGTTTATTTCACATCCAACTGCTGTATCACCAATTTTTGTATGAACGGCATAAGCGAAATCAATTGCTGTAGCATCTTTGGGTAATTTGATTACTGAGCCTTTGGGTGTAAAACAAAAAACATTTTCCTGGAACATTTGGAGTTTTGTATATTCATAGGAATGTTCAGGATTTTTATTTTTTTCTATAATTTCAACTAAATCTTTTAACCAATCATACTCTTTCCAAGTAAGTGAGTTAAACTTTTCTGAGGACTTATATTGCCAATGGGATGCTATACCCCTCTCAGCGAAATCGTGCATCTCTTTAGTTCTTATTTGAATTTCTATAGGTTTTCTATTAGATCCAATAACTGCGGTATGAATTGATTTATAACCATTAATTTTTGCTGAAGATATATAATCTTTAAATTTCCCAGGTATACAGTTATATTCTTTGTGAATTATACCTAAGGTTTTATAACAATCATCAACGTTATCTAAGATAATTCTAAATCCAATGATATCTGTAATTTGTTCTAGAGAAACCCTTTTTTTTTGAACTTTTCTCCAAATTGAAAAAGGTGTTTTTTCTCTTCCGTAAATTTTAGAAGAAATTTTATTTAGATATAATAGTTTTTTTATCTCAGATGATAAAGTCTCAAAAATATCTTTTTTATCTGATTTTATTTCATCAAGTCTTTTTTGAATTAATGTTCTAGCTTCATTATTTAAAATTTCAAAAGAAAGATCTTCTAGCTCGTCCCTGATTCTATGCATTCCCATCCTGTCAGCTAAAGGGGCATAGATTTCCATAGTTTCTTGGGAAATCCTTTTTCTTTTTTCCTCTTTTGAAATTGCTTTTATAGTTCTCATGTTATGTAGTCGATCAGCAATTTTCACTAATAAAACTCTAATATCCTTTGAAGTAGCTAAAATTAATTTTCTAAAATTTTCTGCTTTGGAATTGGATGATGCATTATTTTCAAGAGCAGATATTTTAGTAACACCATCAACTAAATCAGCAACTTCATCTCCAAACTCTCCTTTGATAGTTTCATAAGTTGCATATGTGTCTTCTATTGTGTCATGTAACAAACCTGTAGTTATTGTTGCACTATCTAATTTTAAATCAGTTAATATATTTGCTACTTCAATTGGATGAACTGAGTACGGGTCACCTGAGGCCCTTTTTTGATTACTGTGCGCCCTTACCGCAAAATCATAAGCCTTATTTAATCTATCTGGGTTTAAAAACTTATTATATCCTTTTACTTTATTTATTAAATCATCTGAATTCAACATACTCATTATTATATCATTAATTCAGATTTGTTTAATAGATCTTATGTCTCTATTTGGTAATGATATTATGAGCTTTTTAATGTGATCTTTGGAAATTGGGTGTTTCCAATTTTTATTTAATTCAAATAATGGAAAAAGAACAAAATGTCTATTGTGCATTCTTGGATGAGGTAAATTGATTTTTTGACTAATTTTTTTACTTTTATAATCGATTATGTCTATATCACACTCACGAGGGGCATTTTTATAACTTTTTTTACGACCTAGACTGATTTCAATGTCTTTAGATACTTTAAGTAATTCTAAAGGTTTTAAATCAGAAATAACTTCCAAGACTATGTTTAAATATTTGGGTTTACTTTCATCTGGCCATGATAAGCTCTCATAAAAATTTGATGATTTGACAAGTCTGATATTTCTTAGAGATAATTCATACTTTGCTTGTTCAATTTTATTTCTTCTATTTCCTAAATTTGAACCTATGCCTAAATAAATACGGTTAGCTTGATTTTCTAAAATATCTTGATTTATCACGATTCCAATCTCTATCTTTTTTACTTGCTCTTTTATCGTGTAGTTTTTTTCCTTTAGCTACAGCGAGTTCAATTTTAGCTTTTCCTTTTTTAAAATACATTTTGGTAGGAACAATGGTAAGACCATCTCTTTGCATTTTCCCTATTAATTTATTTATTTCACGTTTATTTAAAAGTAACTTTCTTTCATCTGTAGGATTGTGGTTAGAATAACTGGCTTGTTTATAAGACGCTATATGAGAATTAATTAAAATCAACTCTCCATCTTTTTCAACAGCATATGAGTCTGCAATATTAACTTTTCCTTCCCTAATAGATTTAATTTCAGAACCTTTAAGAACAATCCCAGCCTCTAATAAATCCTCAAAAAAAAAATTAAAACTAGCCTTTCTATTCAAGCATATCATTTTTAAACCAGAATTGGTTTTTTTGTTCATTAAATTAATTTAGCTGTCTGAAGAGCCTTTTCAACAATCTCTTTAGTGGTGTCTGTTATTTTTACCAATGGTAATCTTACATCATCATCACATAAATCTAATAATTTTGCAGCGTACTTAACTGGGCTAGGGTTGCTTTCAACAAACATAGCATGATGGACAGGCTGTAGTATTTCATTTAATCTCTCAGCCTCTTTTATTTCATTATCATTATTAGACTTTGAAAATCTTTGAAAATCTGAACAAAGTTTTGGAGCAATATTTGCTGTTACACTTATTGCACCTACTCCACCTTTTCTATTAAACTCTAGAGCATTATCATCATTACCTGTCAATTGGATAAAGTCTTTACCTAATTTTTTTAATGTTTGATCAACTCTTGTTAAATCTCCTGTTGCATCCTTGACACCAATAATATTTTTTAATTCAAATAATCTTGCCATTGTTTCAACTGACATATCGATCACTGATCTTCCAGGGATGTTATAAATGAGAATTGGAATTCCACATTTATCATTTATAGCTTTATAATGTTGATAAAGTCCCTCTTGGGTTGGCTTATTATAATATGGAGTTACAATTAAAGCTCCATCTGCTCCCATTTTTTCCGCATGCATAGTCAATGAAATAGCTTCCTCAGTAGAGTTTGAGCCAGTACCAGCAAATACAGGTAATTTGCCATTACTTTCTTTGACACATAAATCAATTACCCTTTCATGCTCATTATGGCTTAGCGTTGGGGACTCACCAGTTGTTCCTGCTGGAACCAAACCATTTGTACCATTTTCAATATGAAAATGGATTAACTTGATGTAAGTTTCATCATCAAGTTTATCATTTTTAAACGGAGTGACTAAAGCAACATTTGATCCTTTGAACATAAATACTTATAACATAGTTTGTGGATTCATATACTAAAAGATTATGCTAAAAAAATTAATATTTTTTATCAAATTATTTTTCTTCTTTAATATTACCATTTTATTATCGTCAGAAATAATACCTCAAAAAAAACCAATCCAGACTAAGGAGGAAAAAGACCAAAAATTATTAATTGATTTAATGAAGCCTTTGCCAAAACCAACTCTAAAAAAAACAGTGGAGGAAATCGAAAAAAAGCCTGAGGAAGAAATAAGGTTAAAAGCTGAAAAAAATTTAGGTATTATTCTGCCCAAAAAGAAACCCTTAATCGCTGGAACAAAAAAAAAAGATACAGTAAAGAAATCCAAATATTATAAAAAGAAAGATTTTGAAATTGCAAAAAAAGCTATTTCAGAAATGAAACAAGCAAAATGGCCTACCGCATTGAAAACTGCAAAAAGAGCCAAAGATAAATCCATTTACAATTTTATACAATGGAGGCATTTGCTTACCAAGGGAAATAGAGCGTCATATTACGATTATAAAACTTTTATAGACAAAAATGAGAATTACCCACGTTTAGGAAGGATAAGATATTTAGCAGAGCATAAACTTTCTACAGACACTATTTCACCCAAAAAAATTATCGATTGGTTTGGTGCTGATGAACCTTTAAGCGGTTTTGGAAAAATGATACTTGGTGAAAGTTTAATTCTCAATGGTAACACACAAAAAGGTACTTCTTATATTAAAGAAGGATGGATCACTGCCGAACTAAGCAAATCTGAATTAAGATTCTATAGAAAAAAATTTAAAAAGTATCTCAAAGCTGATGATTATATTAGAAGAGCAGATTATTTAGCTTGGAATAATAAATACTGGGATTTAAAAAGATTATTAAGATATTTACCTAAAGATTATCAATTACTTTATACGGCTAGACAATTATTAATGAGTAAATCTTATGGTGTAGATAATGCAATTTCAAAAGTTCCAGCAAAATTTAAAAATGATGCGGGTTTAAATTACGATAGATTAAAATGGAGAAGAAAAAGAGGAAGAGTCGATAGTTCTGTTGAAATTTTAGTAAAAATTAAAAACACCAAAGATTATTTGGTCAGACCAGATAAGTGGTGGTTTGAAAGAGAAATTATTTCAAGGTCACTAATTTATAAAAAGAAATATGCATTAGCTTATAAAATTGCTAGCAATCATGCTTTAACTGATGGACCTGAGTATGCTGCTGCAGAATGGATGAGTGGATGGATAGCATTGAGTTTTTTAAATGATCCTTTATTAGCTAAAGATCATTTTGAAAATTTTTATAATAATGTTAGTTATCCAATAAGTGTTTCTAGAGGAGCCTATTGGTTAGCTAGAACTTATCAGAAACTTGGTAAAAATGAATTAGCTAATGAGTGGTTTGGTAAAGCATCTAATTTTCTTACTACATATTATGGTCAGTTAGCATTTATGGAGTTAAATCCTAATCAAACTTTTGAATTATCTAAAGATACTGAGGTTTCAAAAGAATATAGAGACTACTTCTTTAAAAAAGAATTGGTCAAAACAATTTATCTTCTTGATGAACTCAACGAAGATAAATACACAAAGCATATCTTAAGACATTTGGCTAATGATAATATTAATAATGGCAGTGAAGTTTTAGCAGCAGAATTAGCAACAAGTATTGATAGATTTGATTTTGCTATTCAAATAGCCAAAATTGCATCATATGAAAAAAGATTTCATAACAAATATAATTATCCAATTATAAGTACACCAAATTACATAAATGGAAGAAAAATTCCTGAGACTGCATTTATACTGTCAATAATAAGACAAGAAAGTGAATTTGATTTAAGTGCTAATAGTCATGCAGGAGCAAAAGGTTTGATGCAGCTCATGCCTTACACGGCAAAAGTAGTTGCTAAGCAAGCAAAACTTCCTTATTCAAAAACTAGATTAACAAGAGATGCTGAATATAATATTAATTTAGGTTCTCACTATATAGCTGGTTTAATTCTGGAATATGACGGTGCTTATCCGTTTGCAATAGCGGCTTATAATGCCGGACCCAAAAGAGTAAGATATTGGAAAAAAATAAATAAAAATCCTCAAAAAAACCAAATCGATTATGTAAATTGGATTGAATTAATCAAATTTAAAGAAACTAGAAATTATGTTCAAAGAGTATTAGAAAATTATAATGTTTACAGATATATACTTGAACAAAAACCTATAAAATTAAAAGATTTTTTTAAGAACGAACCATTGTATTAATCTTTTAAAGCTACCCACTTAATCTTCATTTCTTTAACTACATTATTATATTTTCTTATGTATTCTTGTAATTCATTTTGATCTATTTTTTTATTTTCGAGTAATTTTATATATTTTTTTTCTAATACAAAATTAATATCTTTTATAGTGAAATTAACTCCATGTATTAATGCTAAAGGTGTGTTGGCTGCTTTCATCTTTTCCCATTTTTCATTCATACTTTTATCGTATAACTGAAGACCAAGAATAGTAATAGGTCTTACGTGAGTTGGATCAGATATAAAATCATCATGTCTTGGATGAGGAACTCTAATATCCACAATAGAGTTATTTTTGCAAATTCTATAAAGTTCTTTAATTATATTATTGAAGACATCTGGATTTTGACCAATATGCTCTAAAACGTGTGACAATAATATTTCATCAATTGAATTATCTTCAAAAGGATATGGAAATTTTTCTAGATCATGAACTACATCAGGATTGTAATATTGAAATTTATCAACATTAACGTAACCTTTTAATATCTTTGAACCGCTTCCTAAATTTAGTTTCATCTGTCAATATGGCGGAAGAGGAGGGATTCGAACCCTCGGTACAAGTTTCCTCGCACGGTCATTTAGCAAACGACTGGTTTCAGCCTCTCACCCACTCTTCCAATAAAATTGTCACTTTTGATTGTATTGAATAATCAATATTTATAAAGTAATTATTCAATAATTATGAAAAATAAGTACTCAATATTTTCACTTATTAAAAACGCTTTTTCTTATCATGAAAATTGGGAGAAAGCTTGGAAAGATCCTGAGCCTAAAAAAGAATATGATGCTGTAATAGTTGGTGGTGGAGGACATGGTCTTGCAACAGCCTATTATCTAGCAAAAAAACATAACATGAAAAATATTGCTGTTGTTGAAAAAGGTTGGATAGGAGGAGGAAATACTGGTCGAAATACCACAATAATTAGATCTAATTATTTATGGGACGCAAGTGCAGGCCTATATGATCATGCACTTAAAATTTGGGAAGGTTTATCTCAAGAATTAAACTATAATGTTATGTTCAGTCAAAGGGGAGTAATGAATCTTGCACATAATTTGCAAGATGTTAGAGATTTAAAAAGAAGAACTCACGCAAATAGATTGAACGGTATTGATGCAGTTTATTTAAATACCGAGGAAGTTAAAAAATTTTGTCCAATCATAAATACTTCACAGGATATTCGTTATCCAGTTTTAGGCGGAACTCTTCAAAAAAGAGCCGGTACGGCTAGGCATGATGCTGTAGCTTGGGGATATGCAAGAGGTGCTGATGAAATGGGTGTTGATATAATTCAAAATTGTGAAGTAAAAGGAATTAAAAGAAATGGTGATACGGTTGAGGGAATTGAAACAACTAAAGGATTTATCAAAACAAAAAAAATTGGAGTTGTAGCAGCTGGTCACTCCAGTGTTATAGCGAATATGGCTGGATTGAAATTACCTTTGGAAAGTAAACCACTTCAAGCTTTGGTGTCTGAACCAGTAAAACCGATAATAGATACAGTTGTAATGTCTAACGCTGTTCATGCATACGTCAGCCAATCTGATAAAGGAGAATTGGTAATTGGTGCAGGAACTGATGATTATGTGTCTTACTCTCAAAAAGGAAGTCATGATATTGTGGAAGGAACTTTAAATGCAATTTTAGAATTATATCCAATATTTAGTAGAATGAGAATGCTTCGTCAGTGGGGTGGAATAGTTGATATATGTCCCGATGCAAGTCCAATCATAAGTAAAACGTCAATTAAGGGATTGTACTTTAATTGTGGTTGGGGTACTGGAGGTTTTAAAGCTACACCCGGTTCGGGGGATTTGTTTGCTCACACAATTGCAAATGATGAACCTCATAAATTAAATGCTGCCTTTAATATAAATAGATTTGTGAGTGGTGATCTAGTTGATGAACATGGTGCAGCAGCTGTTGCACACTAATGTTTTTAATTAATTGTCCTTTTTGTGGTGAGAGAGAACAAAGCGAATTTAAAGCAGGTGGTGAGGCACATATTGTAAGACCAAAACAACCTACAGAACTAAGTGATGATGAATGGGCAGAATATTTGTTCATAAGAAAAAATATAAAAGGAGTTCAATTCGAAAGATGGAACCATGTTCATGGTTGTAGAAAATGGTTCAATATGATTAGAGATACATCCAACGACCAAATAAAAGCTGTATACAAAATGGGTGAAAAACCACCAGTAAAGTAAAATGTCTAATAACTTAAGATTTAAAACAAGCAAATTTATCGATGAAACTTATCGAGTTTCTTTTAAGTTTAATAATAAAACATATTTTGGTTTTAAAGGCGATACATTATCATCGGCTTTGTTGGCAAATGGTATTCATCTTGTAGGAAGAAGTTTTAAATATCATAGGCCTCGGGGAATTATGACGGCTGGATCTGAAGAACCTAATGCAATAATTCAACTACATGATAATACATCGAGAACTGAACCTAATGTAAGAGCTACAGAAGTTGAAATATATGAAGGTTTAGTTGCATCTAGTCAAAATTGTTGGCCAAGTGTTAATTTTGATATAGGTGGAATAAACAATTTATTGTCCCCTATTTTACCTGCAGGTTTTTATTATAAAACTTTTATGTGGCCTGCAAGTTTCTGGAAAAAGTATGAGTACTTTATTAGAAAATCTGCAGGTTTAGGTAAATCACCTAAAGTAGCTGATCCAGACATATATGAACACAATTATATTCATTGTGATGTTTTAGTTATCGGAGCAGGTATATCAGGAATAATGGCAGCCAAAATGGCAGCTAAAAATGGTTTTAAGACACTTTTAGTTGATGAAAAATCTTATTTAGGTGGATCTTCAATCTATGATAACTCAGAATTTTCAAAGATTAATAATCAAATAACAAGTTCATGGTTAGAAAAAGAAATCAACGAAATATCTAAATTAGAAAATTTAGAAATAAAAACTAGAACTAGCGTTGCTGCATTTCATGGATACAACTTTTTATTGGCTCGTGAAAATCTCACTGATCATTTACCAATTAATCAAAGAGAAAATAAAGTAAGACAAAGATTGTTAAAAATTAGAGCTAAAAAAGTAATAACAGCTACAGGCTCTATTGAAAGACCTTTAATATTTGATAATAATGATCGCCCAGGGATACTGTTATCTTCAGCAATTAAAAAATATATTGATTTATACGGTGTGGCTTGTGGTGAAAATAATGTTCTTTTTACCAATAACGATACTGCATACGAAACTGCCATGAGCTTAATTCAAAGAGGAATTAAGATTAATGCAATAATTGATAATAGAGAACAGATAGACTCTAAAATTTCTTATGAAGTTGAGAAAAATAATATTAAGATTTATAAAGGCTACACTGTTGTTGATACCTACGGATATAGAAGAATAAATAAGATATCCATTATGAAACTCTCAAAAGATGGACAAACTGTAATTGGCGACAAAACTAAATTAAATTGTGATTGTTTAGGTATATCTGGTGGTTGGACCCCAGCAGTTCATTTGTTTACACAATCGGGAGGTAAATTAAAATTTAGAGATGAAGATCAAGTCTTTATTCCTGAAGTTTATCCCTCAGATCAAATAAGTATTGGATCTTGCAATGGAAATTTTGGTTTAAAGGAAATAGTAAATAATACTATATTTTCTATTAAAAAGTTTCTTGATATTGAAAATTCTGAATACAAAAATATTGAAATTATTTCAGGTTCAAATCTTTCGAAGAGAAATATTTGGTTATTACCATCTGACAAATCTATTGGAAAAACTAAATCTTTTATTGATTATCAAAATGATGCAACCTCAAAAGATATTAAATTAGCTCTTAGAGAAGGATTTAGATCTATAGAACATGTAAAAAGATACACCACTACTGGAATGGGAACTGATCAAGGTAAACTTGGTAATATGCATGCTTTAGGAATAATTTCAGAGACAGCTGGGACTAAAATGGGTGAACATGGAACCACAACTTTTAGACCTCCTTATACGCCTCTTACTTTTGGAACTATTGTTGGAAGAAATGTTGGAGAATTTTTTGATATTTTCAGACGTACTCCAATACATGATTGGCATGTTGCTAATAATGCTAAGTTTGAAAACGTTGGTCAATGGAAAAGAGCTTGGTACTATCCGAAGAATAATGAAAATATGCATCAAGCAGTGCAAAGAGAAAGCAAAGCTGCCAGAGACTCAGCAGGTATTCTAGATGCATCTACATTAGGAAAAATTGACATTCAGGGAACTGATGCCTCAGAATTTTTAAATCGTGTTTATACTAATGCTTGGTCAAAACTTGCAGTGGGTAAATGTCGTTATGGTTTAATGCTAAATGAAGATGGAATGGTTTATGATGATGGAGTAACTACTAGACTGGGTGAAAATCATTATATCATGACCACTACTACTGGCGGTGCGGCTAACGTTTTAGGAAAACTTGAAGATTATCTTCAAACAGAGTGGCCTGAGTTAGATGTTTATCTATCTTCTGTAACTGATCATTATGCTACAATAAGTGTTTGCGGTCCTAATAGTAAAAAAATTGTCTCAAAAGTTATTCCTGATTTAGATCTTTCTGATGAAAAGTTTCCACATATGTCATTTAAAAATGCAAAAATAGACAACATTAGATGTAGAGTAATGAGAATTAGTTTTACTGGAGAACATAGTTATGAAATTAATATTCAAGCAAACTATGGTAAATCTGTTTGGGAAAAATGTATGGAAGCCGGTAAAGATTTTAATATTACACCTTATGGAACTGAAACGATGCACTTATTAAGGGCTGAGAAGGGTTTTATAATTGTCGGACAAGATACTGATGCAACAATGACTCCAATTGATTTACAAATGGATTGGATAGTGAGCAAAAAGAAATTCGATTTTATTGGAAAAAGATCACTATATAGATCTGATACAATTAGAGAAGATAGAAAACAATTGGTTGGTTTATTAACAGAAAATCCAGATGATGTCCTAGAAGAAGGAGCGCAGATAGTTGCTGATGTTAAAAAAACACCTATTGAAATGTTGGGCCATGTTACTTCAAGTTATTACAGTCCAAACTTAAAAAAATCTATTGCATTAGGTGTAGTTAAGGGTGGGAAGAATATGCTTGGGCAAAAATTAATTATATCAATGGAAAATAAAAATATTAATGTGACTGTAGCTGATCCAGTTTTTTTAGATAAAGAAGGTGAAAGATTAAATGCTAAATTATAATCATACAATTAAAGAGGAAAAATCATATCAAGGTCTACAAATGAACGAAGTTAAACCTGTCATGAAATTGATAGTAAGAGGTAAAAAAAGAGAATTTTTATCAGCTATTGGTAAATCTTTAAATATGGTTTTGCCTACAAAAGCAAATACCTCTACTCAAAGTGAAAAATTGACTGCTTTATGGTTGAGTCCTGATGAATGGATGATTTTTTCAAATAGCGTTGTTAAAGAAAATACAAATTCATATGATACCGAAACACTTTTAAATAAAAACATATCTAAATTAAATTTAGGAGCCGTGGTAGATGTAACTGATCAATTTGTTAGGATTAATCTCAAAGGGGATAAGATATATGATTTGTTTCAAACAGGCTCTCCTTTTAATTTTAATGATTTTAAGGATAAAATTGGCTCAGTGACCCAAACAATTCTCGCAAAAATAGATGTGATCATTCATAATCAAAATAAAAATGAAGTGAATTTGTTTGTAAGACGCTCATTTTCTGAGCATTTATTCGCATGGATGAATGATAGTGCGTCAAGATTATAGTCACATTTAGATCTCAAATAAGTTAAAAAAAAATATGAAAAAATTATTTTTAATAGCATTATTTGCTCTTTTACCCTTTTCTCTTAACGCAGAATCTAATTTAGATAAAATTTTATCCTCTGGAGTACTTAAAGTTGGTACTACCGGAGATTGGGATCCTATGACAGTCAAAGATCCTGCAACTAACAAATATAAAGGCTTCGATATCGATGTAATGAATCAATTAGCTAAAGATATGGGTGTAAAAATTGAGTTTGTACCTGCAGAATGGAAAACTATTGTTTCAGGAATAACATCTGCTAGATATGATATCTCAACTAGTGTTACAAAAACGCCAAAGAGAGCTGAAGTAGCTGGTTTTACCGATACCTATTACAAATATGCTACTGTGCCACTTGTTCTCAAAAAGAACTTAAAAAAATTTTCAACTTGGGACTCCCTTAATAATTCAAATGTAACAATCGCAACTACTCTTGGTACTTCTCAAGAGCAAAAGGCAAAAGAATTTTTCCCAAAATCAAAATTAAACTCAATTGAAGCACCAGCAAGAGACTTTCAAGAAGTCTTGGCAGGAAGAGCTGATGGTAATATTACAAGTTCAACAGAGGCAAATAAATTGGTTATTAAATATCCTCAGTTAGCAATCGTTCCAGATGGTGGAAAAAATCCAGCATTTTTAGCAATGATGGTGCCAAAAGGTGATACTAAGTGGAATGATTATGTCAATAAATGGATTAAAGACAAAAAATCTTCAGGCTTCTTCACAAAGTTATTAGCTAAATATAATCTGAAGAGCTTATAAAAAATTAGTAATTAATTTTTTATTCTTTATAAGTTAAGGAGTGAAAAATCTACTTTTATTAATTCTAATCTTTCCATTAACCTCATGTGGTAAAAGTGAATTAAACTGGTTAATCTTATCACCAAACAACATTGAGGGGTTAACTAATCTGAAGTTTTTATTAAGTGGTTTAACAACTACTATTTATATTAGCATAGTCTCAATCATTATTTCAATTATTCTTGGTCTTTTAGTTGCTATTCCATCACTGGCTAAAAGTAAATTCTTAACCTACCTTAATATTGGCTATGTTGAGATTGTAAGAGCAATTCCTTTGCTAGTTTTAATTTTATGGATTTATTATGGTCTCCCAATCATGACGGGTATAAGTTTTAGCCCATTCGTTTCTGGTATCATAGCGCTGTCAATTAGCGAAAGTGCTTTCCAAGCAGAAATATTTAGAGCAGGAATTAATTCAATAAAAAAATCACAATGGGAAGCTGGAAGTTCTTTAGGATTAAGTTTTTTTAGAAAATTAAGATTAGTAATTCTACCTCAAGCAATAAAGAATATTTTACCAGCTATTGGTAATCAATTTGTATATGTGCTTAAAATGTCCTCTCTTGTATCAATAATTGGTATTGGAGATCTGACTAGAAAAGCAAACGAATTGGTTGTGACGACTTATCGGCCACTTGAAATATATACATTTCTAATTCTAGAATATTTAGTCTTGATATTAATTGTTTCTTATCTTGTTAGAAAATTAGAAAAAAAATTACAAAAAGATTAATTTTTTCTTCTATAGTCCCAAGGATATTCAAAAGTCATTGCCCACATACCTTTTTTATTTTTTTTAGCATAATCCTCATCTGAAATGTATTTTGTTGAATATTTCCTGTAAGCAAAAGCATAACCCTCTCGAACAAGATACTTAGATAGACTTTGATTATTTACAAAACATTCAGCTAAAATTCTCTTATATTTATCTACACCCTCTTTGACACATCTTACTTTGTTTTTACCTATCTTATTAATAAGTAATTGTTTTGCTTTAATTCCACAATTGATAACCTCATTATTCTTATTACAAATTTGTTTAATTTCAGGAGTATCAATGCCACTAAAACGAATTTTTTCGTTTTTTAAATGAATAGTGTCTCCGTCTATAACCTTTATTTCACTAGATTTTACATCAAGGTATGTGACAAAGAAAAATATTAGACAAATACTAGTAAGTAAAAAGACTTTTATTTTGTTTGAAAACATTATTCAAAAAATACCCAATAAATATTAGAACTGCAATTCCCATAAACCAATTTGTTACTAAAATCGTATAAAAAATGTCCTCATAATCCCCTCCTTTAATATTAATTACATACCATAAACTTAAAAATGGAAGAGCTGTTAATCTAAGAATACTTAGATAAAGACTGTACAATGGTTTTTTCACTGCTTGGAATACTGCAGTGGTTATAAAAAAAACAGGATAAATTGGGCCAATTAATGCAGCAACTTTTAGATATATCGCACCATGCTTTATTGCTTCTTGGTTATCAGTAAATAATGAAACTAAAAACTCTGCACCTAAAAATATTATTATTCCTGCACATATCATGAAAGATGATCCAAACATTAAAGCTTTTCTGTATAATTCTCTCAATCTATCATAATTTTTTGCACCAAAATTTTGTCCCCCAATTGATAATACCGCTGTATTTAATCCAATTACAGGAAGTAAAAAAACTTGTTCAATTCTTAAAGCAGCACCATAACCAGCAGTAGCTAAATCTCCAAATTGACCAATGAAGTAAAGGATGTTGAACAAACCAACACCAATCAACAACATGCTAAACATCACAGGAATCGTCTGATACAAGAGTTCCCCAAGAAGATCAAATTTTGGAATAAAACACTCAGGCTTAAGATATTTCTTTAATTCACAACAATAAACTTTATATGCTAAATACAAAAGACCAACAAACTGAGCCACTACAGTAGCTATTGCAAGTCCAGCTATACCAAATGCTGGAATAAAACCATAACCAAAAATAAATAATGGATTTAGAATAATATTTAAAAAGAAACTAAAAATTAAAACGTTTCTGTAACTTTTTGTATCCCCTTGCGCATTTAATGTTCCATTTAAGGAAATTTGTATCAAAACAATTATAGTTCCATAAAAAATTACATCTAGATATTTTCTAGTTAATATAATTGCCTCTTGGTCTGATCCCATAAGAGAAAGTAAAAAATCTGAAACATTCAAACCAAAAAAAGTAACTAGTATGGATAAAAAGATTGCAAAAATGATTGATTGAGCAACAAATAGAGATGCCTTTCTCTTATTGTTAGCACCTAAATTATTACCTATTAAAGTATTTGTTCCAGCAGTTAATCCAACACCTATGGCTATAATAGTAAAATAAATTGGAAAAGATTTTGCAATCGCGGCTATTGCTTCAGCAGATATTCTTCCTGCAAACCAAGTATCTACTAAATTATAAAAGGTTTGAAATAATGAGCCAACACTTGCTGGAATAGTAACTTTTCTCAATAAAAACCATATTGGATCTTTAGTTAATTTGAAAGATTGTGACAAATAAATCCTTAGTTAAATTCTTTTTGAAAATTATATTTTTTTCCTGATAGCTTTGCCTTGTATATCTGACTTTGTCTCATTCTAAAACGAGATTTTTGGTTTTTTGAGAGTTTATCAAAACAATTAGGACAAGTTACACCCTCCTCATATCTTTTAGATTTTTTATCTTTAACTGAGATTGGTTGTCTACATCCGCCGCAAATTGAGTAAGTTCCTTGTACTAATCCATGTTTTAAACTTACCCTGTTATCAAATACAAAACATTCACCTTTCCATAAACTGTTTTTTTGTTTAATTTTCTTTAAGTAATTTAGAATTCCGCCCTTTAATTGATAAATATTTTTAAAACCTTTTTTTTCTAGATATACAGAGGCTTTTTCACATCTAATTCCACCAGTGCAAAACATTGCTATTGGCTGATTTTTTTTTAACTTTTTTAAATATTTTGGGAAATCTCTAAAGTTACCTATATTTGGATTTACAGATTTTTTAAAAGATCCAACTTTATGTTCAAAAGGTTTTCTCGCATCCAATAAAAGAGTTTCTTTTTTTTTAATCAGTTTATTCCATTTTTTTGGGTCAATATGTGTATTCTTTTTTTTGATCCTCTTCGATATTTTTAGATCCATTGGAACAACTTCATTTTTAATTTTTACTTTTGGTTTGTGAAAAGGTTTAAATGTACTCATAGAATTATTGAAACTATCAAATTCTTTAATATTCAAAATTTTTTTTAATCTAATAATTGTAGTCTTAATATCTTTATTTATTCCACATATAGATCCATTTAGACCCTCTTTTGATATAATAAGTGATCCATTAATATTATTATTAGCTAAGAGATTACTTAATATTTTTTGATTTTTTTTTAAATTATTTATTTTTTGAAATTTATAAAAACCAAATACAGTGAACATTAAATCTTCCTACAGACTGTCATTCCATCGCCAAAAGGTACCATAACCTTTTCAATTCTTTTATCCTTAGAGATAAAATCATTCAGATCTCTTATGTTTTTTGTAAATTTGTCATTTATATCTTTGTTAACAACTTCTCCGTGCCATAATACATTATCGATTATCACTAGACCCTCTTTATTCAATAAATCTAATGAAATTTCATAATACTTTTTGTAATTCATTTTATCTGCATCAATAAAAACTAAATCAAATTTTTCATTTCTGATACTCATTAAAGTTTCTAACGCCGGGTTAATTATAGTTTGAATCTTATGATCTTGATTAGCTTTTTTAAAAAAGTTTTGAGCAATTTTGGTTGTTTCCTCATTTTTATCCAACGCAATTATTCTACCTTCTTCTGGCAAAGCTAAGGCCATGGATAGTGTACTTAAACCTGTAAAAGTTCCTATTTCGAGAACTTTTTTAATTTTTGAAATTTTAATTATCAAATGTAGAAATTGGCATTGTGAGATAGATATTTGCATTCTTTGTGAGTCACCAAGTGATAAATTATGATCTATTATTTCTCTTTGAATTGGATGTAATTTTAAACCATTCTTTAATATATAATCTTGTAAATGTTTTGTGATATTAAGGTCTGAACCCATAACCTTATAATTTTTTCTTTAGGATCTCATTGATTAATTGAGGGTTTGCTTTTCCACCTGATGCCTTCATTGCTTGACCAACAAAAAAACCAAATAATTTTTCTTTACCTTGTTTATATTCAATAGCTTTTTCTCTATTGTCATTAATTATTTTGTCAATTAAAGCTTCTAGAGCTTTTGGGTCACTTTGTTGCTTTAATCCTTTTTCCTCAACAATTTTTTGTGGATCTTTATTTCCATCAATCATTAATTCAAAAACAGTTTTTGCTATTTTTCCTGAGATAGTTCCATTCTTAATAAGATTTATCAAAATAGCGAAATTCTTAGCACTCACTGGACTTTGAGAAATTTCTAGACCTTTGCTGTTTAAAACAGCAAATAGTTCACCAGTAATCCAATTAACTGCTAATTTAATATCTTTGTTCTTACCCATTTTAGCAACAACTTCTTCAAAGAATTTTGCAGTATCAATATCAGACACTAAAATATTGGCCTCATAAGGAGACAATTTAAACTCTTCAATAAATCTTTTCTTTTTATCATCTGGAAGTTCTGGAATATCGTTTTTGAGTTCTTCAATAAATTTTTCTGAAACCTCCAAAGGTAATAAATCAGGATCAGGAAAATATCTATAATCATGAGCGTCTTCTTTTGATCTCATTGACCTTGTCTCATTTTTCTTTGTATCAAAAAGTCTTGTTTCTTGATCAATAGTTTTACCTTCTTCTATTAAATCTACTTGTCTATTAGCTTCATATTCTATAGCCATTTGCATGAATTTAATTGAATTAACGTTTTTAATTTCACACCGTGTGCCAAATTCTTTTGAGCCTTTTGGTCTTACAGAAACGTTTACATCAGCTCTTAAAGAACCCTCTTGCATATTCCCATCACAAGTTCCCAGATACCTCATTATAGATCGCAATTTTTTAATATAAGCATTGACCTCATCTGGGGATCTTAGATCAGGTTTGCTTACTATTTCCATTAAAGCTACCCCTGATCTGTTTAAATCTACAAAGGTGTTTTGTGGGTCAAGATCATGGATGCTTTTTCCAGCATCTTGTTCCAAATGTAATCTTTCAATACCAACTTCTTTTTGACCATTAGACATATCCAAAATAACTTTACCCTCACCTACTATTGGATCTTTAAATTGTGAAATTTGATATCCTTGAGGTAAATCAGCATAAAAGTAATTTTTTCTATCAAATACTGAACGTTTATTAATTTTCGCATTAAGACCGATGCCAGTTTTAATTGCTTGTTTGACACAAAATTCATTTATTACTGGTAGCATTCCTGGAAATGCAGCATCAACTAAACTAACCTGTGTATTGGGCTCTGCTCCAAATTTAGTTGCAGAAGTAGAAAATAATTTTGACTCAGATAGCACTTGAGCATGAACTTCTAAACCAATTACAACTTCATACTGATTGTCTTTTCGATTAATCAAATATTCTGAATCTTTTTTACTCATTTAATCCACCAATCGGTAATTTTATTCTTAAAATTGATCTTTTCTTCCATAGCATAAGCTATATTCAATATATTTTGTTCATCAAAAGCTTTACCAATAATTTGTAAACCTAAAGGATAACCTTTTGAGTCATGCCCTGCAGGTATTGAGATACCTGGAAGTCCAGCTAAGTTTACTGGAACTGTAAATATATCATTAAGATACATTGAAACTGGATCATTTGTTTTTTCACCTATTTTAAATGCTGAGCTAGGTGTTGATGGAGTTAAAATTGCATCGACTTTTTTATAAGCCTCGTCAAAATCATTTTTAATAAGCTTCCTTACTTTTTGAGCTTTAAGATAATATGCATCGTAATACCCAGAAGATAAAACATAAGTACCAATCATAATTCTTCTTTGAACCTCAGCTCCAAAACCTTCTGATCTAGTTTTTTCATACATATCAATTAAATTTTCACCTTTGGCTCTAAATCCATATTTAACACCATCATATCTCGCTAAGTTTGATGATGCCTCTGCAGGAGCTACTATATAATAAGTCGGTAAGGCATAACTAGTGTTTGGCAGAGAAATATCAATGGTTTCAGCACCACAATCTTTCACGTACTGAATACCTTTTTGCCAAAGATCTTCAATTTCTTTCGGCATACCATCCACTCTATATTCTTTAGGTATTCCAATTTTTTTTCCTTTAATATTATTTGTAAGTTCTTTGCTGTAATGATTTCTTTTAAAATCTATTGAAGTAGAGTCTTTTGGATCATAAGAGCTAATTACTTCATGTAGTAAAGCACAATCTTTAACATTTTGTGCCATCGGTCCTGCTTGATCTAAAGATGAAGCAAAAGCAACAATTCCATATCTCGAGCAACTTCCATATGTAGGTTTCAATCCAACAATCCCAGTAAAAGAAGCTGGCTGTCTAATTGATCCTCCAGTATCAGTACCAATTGTAATAGGAGTTAATTGTCCAGCAACTGCTGAGGCTGAGCCACCTGATGATCCACCTGGAACTAAATTCCTATCAATAGGGCTTTGAACATTACCAAAAAAACTTGTTTCATTTGATGAACCCATTGCAAACTCATCACAGTTTAGTTTACCCAAAAGTATTGCACCTTCATTCCAAATATTTTCAGTTACTGTTGACTCATAGGTTGGTACAAAATTATTTAAAATTTTGCTACCAGCAGTTGTTTTAATATCTTTTGTGCAAAATAAATCCTTAACAGCCATTGGAATACCTGGAAGTTTTGAATCTAAATTAGGTTTTTGGTCAAATTTTTTTGCTTTTTCTAAAGCAGAGGTAAAGTCATTTGTAATATAAGCGTTTAATTCCTCAGATTTTTCAGATCTATCAATAAAAGCTTTAGTCACATCTGTTGAGGAAAGTTTTTTATTTTTAATATTCTCAACTAGTTCGGTTAGGGATTGTTTTGTTATTTCTGACATTATTCAATTACCTTTGGCACTACAAAATAATCCTCATTATCTTGAGGGGAATTTTTAATAATCTGTTCTCTTATATTTTTACTTTTTACTTCGTCGGATCTTAATTTTAGAGTTGTTTCAGCAATAGAGGTTAATGGTTCTACATTATCTGTTTTTAATTCATTAAGTTTTTCAATAAAATCAAAAATAGAATTTAAATCACCAGCCAATTTTTTAGCTCTTTGTTCATCAACTGAAATTCTTGATAATTTAGATATATGTTTTATTGTTTTAAGATCTATACTCATATGCTATTTAAATAAGACGCAAAGTATCACTTAAGTTTAAAATATACAATATGATCACTTTAGAGGAATTTAAAAAAAAACACTTAGATAAGTGTAGATTGATAGGTTTAGACCTGGGTTCTAAAAGAATTGGTGTGTCAATCTGTGATGACAAACAACTAATAGCTACTCCATTAAAAACAATAAATAGAAATTCGCTTAAGGATCTTATTGATGAACTTAAGTTAATCATTAATGAAAATGACATAAAAGGAATCATTGTTGGAAATCCTCTTAATATGGATGGATCCTCAGGCAGGTCAGCTCAATCAGTAAAAGATACAACAGAAAATATTGAAAAAAACTTAGATATTCCAATTTGTCTGTGGGATGAAAGACTTTCAACTGTTGGTGCTTTTAACCTATCTAGCCAATTAGATATAAATGTGAGTAAAAGAGAAAAAAAAATAGATGAAAACGCCGCTGCTTTTATATTACAAGGAGCTTTGGATTTTCTGAATAATTAACACTTGCTATTATAGAGGTTTATAGTTATAGAGTTGGTTTTAATGGCAACTAAAACAAATCAAGCTATTAAAATTTCTCAAAAACACCTATTAGGAATTCAAGATTTATCAATTAATGATGTTAATTTAATACTTGATGAAGCAAACTCATTTATAAAAGTAAATCAAAGTAAAAATAAGAAAGTTGATGTTTTAAGAGGTAAAACTCAAATCAATTTATTTTTTGAACCATCAACTAGAACTCAAAGCTCCTTTGAATTAGCTGGTAAAAGACTTGGAGCTGATGTTATGTCGATGAATATTAGCAACTCAGCAATTAAAAAAGGTGAAACATTAATAGATACAGCAATGACCCTTAATGCTATGCATCCTGATATAATTGTAATTAGACATCAAGACTCTGGAGCATGCAATCTACTTTCACAAAAAGTAAATTGTGCAGTTCTAAATGCTGGTGACGGAAGAAGAGAGCACCCTACACAAGCTTTATTAGATGCATTAACAATTATTACTCGTAAAAAAAAGATACAAGGATTAAAAATCGCGATCTGTGGAGACATACTTCATTCAAGAGTTGCTAGATCAAATATTTATTTACTAAGTATGTTAGGTGCAGAAGTGAATATAATTGCTCCAACAAATCTTATGCCAAAAGAAATTGAGAGATTTGGCGTCAATACTTTTACAGATATGAAAAAAGGATTGAAAGATTGTGATATTGTTATGATGTTGAGATTACAAAATGAACGAATGACAAGTTCATATCTTTCATCAAATAGAGAGTATTATGAATATTATGGATTAACACCTGATAAATTAGAACATGCTAAGTCAGATGCTTTGATTATGCATCCTGGTCCAATGAACAGAGGTATAGAAATAGATACAATGCTAGCAGATGATATCAATAAAAGTGTAATTAAAGAACAAGTTGAATTAGGTGTCGCTGTGAGAATGGCTTGTCTTAAAATATTTTGTACATAAATGAAAAAACAATATTTTATAAATGCTAATATAGTAGACCCTCACAACTCTATAAATGAAAATGGGGGTCTGATTATAAGTGAAGATGGAAAAATTGAAGCTATAGGAAAAAAAGTAAATATTAATAATTTACCGAGTAGAGAGAAACCAATTGATTTAAAAGGTAAGTATATTTTCCCTGGATTAGTCGATATGCGAGTTTTTGTTGGTGAGCCGGGCTATGAGTATAAAGAAAATTTTAGGACTCTGAGTAACGCGGCACTTTCAGGTGGCGTCACTTCCGTCGTAACAATGCCTAATACAGATCCTGTCATTGATAACGTGTCCATAGTTGATTTTCTAAAAAGAAGAGGAAGAGATAAATCAAAGATAAATATTTTTCCATGTGCCTCCTTAACGAAAAATACTGAGGGTACAAATATGACTGAATTTGGTTTGTTACAAAATAAAGGAATAATTGCATTCACAGATGGCGTTAAAACAATTCAAAACCCAAGATTAATGTCTAGAATAATGAACTCTGCTAAAGATTTGGGTAGTTTAATAATGCAGCACGCTGAAGATTATGAGCTAGCAAAAAATGGTATGATTAACTCTGGAATAATTGCTTCAAAATTAGGTCTATCTGGTATACCTGAAATCGCTGAGCGTATTCTGATTGAGAGAGATTTAACATTACTCGAAAAAGTTAAATGCAGATATCATATCTCTCAATTATCATCACAAAAGTCTGTCGAAGTAATTAAATCAAGAAAGGAAATAGTAAAATTCACATGTGGTGTTTCAGTTAATAACTTATCTTTAAATGAAAATGATATAGGAGATTTCAAAACATTTTTGAAATTGTCTCCACCATTAAGAAGAGAAGAAGATAGGCTAGCTTTAGTACAAGGTTTAAAGGAAAATTTAATTGATGTAATAGTTTCAGATCACAAACCTGAAGATGAAGAGTCAAAAAGATTAACATTTGCTCAAGCAGCAACTGGTGCTTCAGGGATAGAAACTCTGCTGTCTCTAAGTTTAGAATTATATCATAACGGATCACTCAAATTAGATACAATAATAAAAGCATTAACATCAAACCCTGCTAAAATATTAAAAATAAATAAAGGAAATCTATCTATTGGTAATGATGCCGATCTTTGTATAGTAGATATAGATAAACCATGGATTGTAAAAAAAGATAAACTTATCTCAAAATCAAAAAATACATCCATCGAAGATAAAAAACTTCAAGGCAAAGTTACAAATACATTTGTAAACGGTAAAGAATTATTTAAGCTATAGCATGGATATTTTAATCATAGGTATAATTTCATATTTGATGGGTTCAATTCCATTTGGATTGTTACTAACAAAAATTTTTTTGAAAAAGGATATAAGAGATATTGGATCTGGAAATATCGGAGCCACAAATGTGCTAAGAGCTGGTAACAAAACAGTTGGTTACATCACGTTATCTCTTGATATATTAAAAGCTATCGTCCCTGTAATATTTGTTAAAATTTATTACACAGATTACTTATATTTAGCATCATTATGTGCATTTATAGGTCATGTATTTCCTGTATGGCTCAAATTTAAAGGAGGGAAAGGTGTTGCAACATATGTTGGTATTCTATTTGCTATAAATATTTATTTCGGAATTATTTTTGCTTTATCTTGGTTTGTAATTTTTGCTATATCAAGATTTTCATCTTTATCTTCATTAATTGCTTCTGTATCAATTCCTGTTTATTTAATGGTCACGGGTCAATTTAAAGATATATATTTTTTTATAATCATGTTTGTATTAATATTTTTTACCCATCGAGAAAATATTAAAAGATTGAAAAATAAAGAAGAAACTAAGACAAAAATTTATTAATTTGACTATCTAACTCTTTTAGGTAGTTTGTCATTTATGAACTTGGTCATTGTAGAAAGTCCAGCTAAAGCCAAAACTATCAATAAATATTTAGGTGATAATTATAAAGTATTAGCTAGTTATGGGCATATTAGAGATTTACCTTCTAAAAATGGTTCTGTTGATCCAGATCAAGATTTTAAGATGGAATGGGAGATCGATAGCTTTTCAAAAAAATATCTTAAAGAAATTACTGACGCAGCCAAAGACTCCTCAAAAATTATATTAGCTACCGACCCTGATCGTGAAGGAGAAGCAATAGCTTGGCATGTAAAAGAGTATCTAAATGAAAAAAAACTTCTTAAAGATAAAGAAATAGAAAGAGTTGTTTTTAACGAAATTACAAAAAAAGCAGTAATTCATGGAATTGAAAATCCAAGACAAATTGAACCGCTTTTAGTTGATGCTTACATGGCTCGAAGAGCCTTAGATTACTTGGTTGGCTTTAATATTTCACCAATATTATGGACAAAACTTCCAGGCTCGAAATCGGCAGGAAGAGTTCAATCAGTAGCTTTAAAATTGATAACTGAAAGAGAACATGAAATTGAATCCTTTAAACCAGAAGAATTTTGGACTTTAAGTGTCAAATTTAAAGATGAAAAAAATCAAAATATCCTTGCAAGTATTACTCAACTAGATAACAGAAAAATTGAAAAATTCTCTTTTAGAAATAAAGATGAGATAAATAAAGCTATATCAAGTATCAATCAAAAAAAATTTAGTATTACTGATATATCAAGTAAAGTGGTAAATCGTAATCCATCAGGACCATTTACTACATCAACTCTTCAACAAACAGCTTCAAGTCGATTAGGGTTTGGTGCATCAAGAACTATGCAAATTGCCCAAAAGCTTTACCAAGGAGTCGAAATTGAAGGAGAAACAATAGGTTTGATAACATATATGAGAACAGATGGCACTAATTTGTCAAAAGATGCTGTTGTGGCTTTTAGAGATTATATCAAAAAAGAAATCGGTAATGAATATTTACCTGAGAGTGCTTTAAATTACTCTGGTAAAAAAGCAAAAAATGCACAAGAGGCACATGAAGCAATAAGACCCACAGATGTTATCAGAACTCCCCAAAGTG
Source organism: uncultured Pelagibacteraceae bacterium (assembly GCA_902629535.1). Taxonomy (GTDB): domain Bacteria; phylum Pseudomonadota; class Alphaproteobacteria; order Pelagibacterales; family Pelagibacteraceae; genus Pelagibacter. The sequence continues at coordinate 51,251 of CACORD010000001.1, forward strand.
TAAAAAAGTATCTAAGCACAGATCAAAATAAACTTTATGATTTAATATGGAGTAGAGCTTTATCTTCTCAAATGCAATCTGCTAAATTTGATAGAAATACTATAACGATTGCATCAAATGATAATAATACAGTATGCAAAGCAAGTGGATCAGTTCTCAAATTTGATGGATTTTTAAAAATATATAATAATCAAGGTAAGGATGATAATGAAAACATTCTACCCTCTGTGTCTAAAGGACTTGTAAATATTGAATCCTTAATAGATGAACAGCATTTTACACAACCTCCTCCAAGATATTCTGAAGCTAGCTTAGTAAAAAAACTAGAGGAATTAGGAATAGGAAGACCATCTACTTACGCAAGTATAATTTCTACAATAGCAAATAGAGGTTACGCAGAGATATTGAATAAAAGATTTTTTCCTACAGATAGAGGAAAACTTATTTCAGCTTTTCTTGAAAAATTGTTCTCAAAATATGTGGATTATAACTTTACTGCAGGTTTAGAGGATCAATTAGACGAGATTACAACTGGTAAAGAAAGCTGGATAAAAGTTTTGGAACTGTTCTGGAAAGACTTCAATAACAATGTGACTGAAGTAAAGGAAAAAAGAACAAGAGAGGTCTTAGATCTTTTAAATGATAGTTTAGGAGATTTGGTTTTCGATAAGGATGACAAAGGAAATATTGTAAGAAAGTGTCAATTATGTAATTCAGGGACACTAAGCTTAAAAAATAGCTTTAGGGGGGGCGCGTTTATTGGTTGTTCAAATTACCCTGAATGTAAATTTACAAGACCTTTGTCTAAAGCTAAAGCAGCGGCACAAGCAAAATTAGCTGAACCAAAATTTATTGGAAAACATGAGAACGGAAATGATATATATCTTAAAAATGGAAGATTCGGTCCATATTTACAATATGAAAAAATTCCAGAAGATATAGAAATTGAAAAAACACCAAAGAAAAAAAAGAAAGCAAAAAAAATTAAATCGGATGTAAATGAACTTTTAAAAAATGTCTCTATTCCAAAAGGTTTGGAATTAGAAAGTATAGATTTAGAAAAAGCACAATTTTTATGTTCACTACCAAAATCTTTAGGAATAAATCCTGATAATCAAAAAGAAATTACTTTAAACACTGGAAGATTTGGTCCTTACCTAAAGTGTGAAAATAAATCAGCTCGAATAGAAAATATTGAGGAAATTTTCTCTATTGGTTTAAATAGAGCGATAACATTAATTGCTGAGGCTAAACCAGGTAGAATGTCCTCTTCAATGATTAAAGATTTAGGTGAACACCCTGAGGATAAAAAACCAATTAGAATTATGAAGGGACAATACGGACCATATATCAAGTATAAATCTCTAAATGCGACAATTCCTGAAGAAAAGGATCCAACAGAACTTACAATGGAAGAGGCATTAATATTGATTGAGAAAAGAAAAGAATACGATAAAACAAAAAAGAAAAAAAAGAAAAAATGAAAAATTTAATTCTTATAGTGTTTTTGTTTTCTTTAAGTTTTAATACTTACTCTTTTTCTAACGAAATTGATTGTAATGAATTTAAAAAACTTTCAGTAAATTATATGAAATGTAAAGCTAATTCTGTTAAAAAAAAAACAATATCTAAAACTAAAAATTTTGTAGGTGATACAAAAAATTTTCAGAAGAAAGAATGGTCAAAAGAGAAAAATTAAATAAAATAATATAAAAAATTTATAAAAAATGAATTATCAAGAAAATTTAAATAAGTTAGGTCTAAAGTTACCTGAAGCTAAAGCGCCGGTAGGAAATTATGTTGCAACTAAAATTTCAGGAAAAATGTTATTTGTATCTGGACAAATTTCAATTAATGAAAAAGGTGAATTAATAAAAGGAAAAGTTGGAAAAGATTTAGATGTCGAAGCTGGATATAACGCAGCAAAAAGATGTGCTTTAAGTATTATTTCTCAAATAATGAAGGCATGCGACAATGATCTTTCAAAGATTAAATCTTGTATAAAACTTACTGGTTTTGTTAGTTCTACTGATAATTTTCAAGATCAGCCTAAAGTAATAAATGGTGCATCTGATTTAATTGCATCTGTTTTTGGAGATGCAGGAATGCACACAAGAGCGGCTGTAAGTGTTAATAGTCTTCCCTTGGGTGTTGCTGTTGAAGTTGATGCTATATTTGAACTTAATTAAAATTTATCTTCCAATACTATAATACTTAAAACCTTGATTTTTAATTTTTATTGGAGAGTATATATTTCTCATATCGTAAATAATAAATTTTTTACCTCTAACTAAATTCTTAAAATTGATTGATTTAAAATCATTCCATTCTGTATGAATAATTACCAGATCTGAACCCTTTACAGACTCTTTAATATTATTAATATAGAAAACATTTTTTACTTTTGAGAATTCTTTTTTAAGACCGGTTGGGTCAAAATAATTTATTTTAGCACCCTTCTTTGATAATGCAGGTATCATTTTTAAACTAGATGAGTCTCTCATATCGTCTGTATTAGCCTTAAATGTGACACCTAAGAAAGTTATCTTTTTATTTTTAATTTTGTTATTCAAAATTTTATAGACTTTATTTAGTAATAAATTCGATCTATTTTCATTTGATTTTATGACTGATTTTATTACAGAAAGATTTATTTTAAACTTATCAGCAGTAGAAATTATAGCTTTAGTGTCTTTTGGAAAACAAGATCCACCATAACCAGGCCCTGCCCTTAAAAAACGACTCCCAATCCTTTTATCTAAACCCATGCCAATTGAAATATCCTCGATGTCTATTCCTGTTTTTTCACATAAATTTGCGATTTCATTAATAAAAGTAATTTTAGTAGCCAAAAAAGCATTTGATGAATATTTGATTAATTCTGCAGCTCTTCTTGATGTATGAATATATTGAGCTCCTTTAGAAATCAAAGGTGTATATAAATTATTAAGTAAACGGTTAGACTTTTTATCATTAGATCCAACAACTATTCTATCAGGAAAAATAAAATCTCGAATAGCTTCACCTTCTCTTAAAAATTCTGGATTTGATACAACAGAAAATTTATTTTTATTACTCTTTTTTTTTAATATAATTTTTTCAATTTCATCACCTGTTGTTACGGGCACAGTTGACTTATTTACTATTATCTTAAACTTATTGATTGATAAACTTATCTGTTTTGCTACTCGAAAAATTTGGCTTAGATCTGCACTGCTACTTCCTTTTTTAGTTGGTGTTCCAACACAAATAAAAATTATATCAGATACTTTTATTGATTTTTTTAAATCTGATGAAAATTTTAATCTTTTATTTCTATAATTTTTGTTAACTAATTCAGTAAGTCCAGGTTCATAAATAGGAATTTTTCCTTTGGATAGTAGATCTATTTTTTTAATGTCTTTATCAACACAAATCACATCATTACCTAAGTCTGCGAAGCATACACCGCTAACCAAACCTACATAACCTGTTCCTATCATACAAAGTTTCATGATTTTGCTATCTCTAATGTTGATTTGATATAACCATCCATACTTCCACAATCCAAATATTTACCAGCAAAATTATGAGCGATGAATTTTTCATTGTTTTGTATCAATGATTGTATTGCGTCAGTAATATGAATTTCACCACCTTTGCCTGGTTTTTGATTTAATAATTTAGAAAATATTTTTTTTGGAAGAATATATCGTCCTATAACAGCTTTATTTGATGGTGCTGTTGAGATTGAAGGTTTTTCGATAACATCTTTTATAACATAATTATTTTTATTTATTTTTTTTCCTAATTTATAAATTCCCCATCTTGAGACAGTTTTTTTTGGGACATTAATACTTGCCATTACAGATGATTTGTAACGATTATGTATATTAATCATCGACTTCGAGCAATTTTTCTTAATTATTAGATCATCTGGTAATAACATAAGAAAAAAATTATCTGTGATAAATTTTTTTGTTTTTAACACTGCATCACCTGTTCCAAGGGGTTTATTTTGATAAACAAATTTAATCATCTTTTTATATTTCAAAATTTTTTTATATTCTTTAACAACCCTAGGATCTTTTTTTTTTTTTATTATTTCTTGATAAAAGCCATCCTTGTAAAAATAATCTTTTATCATTTGTTTTTTTTTTGAAATTATAAAAACTATCTTTTTGATACCAGCATCTACGCATTCATCTAAAATATACTCAATTCCTGGTTTTCCATTAATAGGAAGAAGTTCTTTAGCAAATACACTGGTTAAAGGTAATAACCTTGTACCTAGACCAGCTAATGGAATAATTGCTTGTTTAATCATTTAAATGTTTTACTTATTAAAATGTTTTATACAAATGAAAACTTTATTAAACAATATTGATTTAAATGAGGCATTATTTGGCAATTCAAATATTGGGTTTGTACCTACTATGGGCAGCCTTCACGATGGTCATATCTCATTAATTAAAAAATCTCTAAAACTATCCAATAAAACCATAGTAAGTATATTCATAAATCCTAAACAATTTAATAACAAAGAAGACTACAAGAAATATCCAAAAAATATAAAAAAAGATCTTAAAATTTTAAAAAAAATAAAAGTGGATTTTGTTTATTTACCTAAAATCAAAGATGTCTATAAAGATAAAAACAAAATAAAAATTAAACTAAATAAGCGAGATAAAATACTATGTGCCAAGTATAGAAAGGGTCATTTTGAAGGGGTGATTGAGGTAATGACTCGTTTAACAAAAATAGTGAGACCATCAAAAATATTCATGGGTGAAAAAGATTTTCAGCAGTTATTATTAGTAAAGAGATATGTAGAAAAAAATTTCAAATCTAAAATTATTTCTTGTAAAACAATTAGAGATAAAAATAAATTAGCTTTATCATCTAGAAACACTCATTTAAAAAAAAATGATTTAAGCAAAGCAGGTAAAATAGCAAAGAAACTTATTATTTTTAAAAAGGAATTATCAAATAAAAAAAATTTAAAAGATTTGATTTTTATGAAAAAAAATGAACTCAAAAAAAAATATAATATTAAGATAGATTATCTTGAATTAAGAAATACAAAAAATCTTAGATTAACTAATAAAATTAAAAACGCCAAAATTTTTATTGCTTATTTTATTAACAAGGTAAGACTTATAGACAATTTTTAATTTTTATAAAAAGTAAGCTCCTACACCTAAAAAAGATACAAAACCAATAACATCAGTTATAGTTGTTACAAAAACACTTGATGCTATCGCTGGATCTATATTCATTTTTTTTAGTGTGACAGGTACCAATATCCCAAACAAACCTGCAACGATCATTGTCAAAATCATTGAAATTGAAATTATTAAAGAGAGTATAATGTCTTGAAACCATAACTGAACAATAAAAGAACTTATAATTGCAAAAATAATTCCATTTAAAATCCCAATATTAAATTCTTTAAAAATATTCTGATTAAAATTATTTTTCGTTAAATCATTAGTGGCAAGAGTTCTAACTGTTACAGCTAATGTTTGCATTCCTGCATTGCCGCCCATTGATGCAACTATTGGCATCAAGAAAGCTAGAACAACCATTTGTTCAATAGTTGCTCCAAATAAACTAATACAATATGTAGCTAAAAATGCAGTAAAAAGATTTAACAACAACCAATTAAATCTTCTTTTCGTTTTCGTTATTACTCCATCTGTAATTTCTTCATCACCTACACCAGCTAATCTTAAAGCATCCTCTTCTGCCTCTTCTTTTAAAACAGTCAAAACATCGTCTGAAGTAATCATTCCAACCAACTTATTATTTTTGTCAACAACACACGCTGAATTTAAATTATAATTTTCAAATGAGTTACCAACTTCTTCTCTATCCATATCTACAGGGACTAAAAAAATAGAGTCGTCCATAATTGATGACATTTTTGCTTCCCTTGGTGTTCTTAGAACTTTGGATGATGGTACAGCACCAATAGGCTTAAAATTTTCATCGACAATATAAATTTCTAAAAATTGTTCAGGTAAATCTTTATTTTCTCTTAAATAATCAATAGTTTGACCAACAGACCAATTACTTGGTATAGCAGTAAATTCTCTCTGCATTATTCTAGCTGCACTGTCCTCAGGATAACTAAGACCTTCCAATAAAGCAAAACGATCTTTAGGTGGTAATAAACTTAAAATAGAGTTTTTATTTTTTTCATCTACATTTTCAAGAATAGCTATAGCATCATCAGACTCCAGGTTTTTTAATATTCTAACTATCGCATCAGAAGAAAGATATTTTATAATTTCAGTTTGAACTGACTCATTTAACTCAATAAAAACTTCAGGATCTATTTTGAAATTATTAAGTTTTATTAAATTTTCTCTATCATTTTGCCCTAAGTGTTCTATGATATCAGCTGCATCAGCAGGGTGCATTTCTCTAAAAGAATTTGTGATAAAAGTTGCATCATTATTTGAAATTTTGTCAGTGACTACTTTTATGTACTCTTTATTAAATTCAAAATTGACTTTTTTATCTTTGATTTTTTTAATTAAAGTCATAAATTTACCTATTATTTAGCTCGATCTTTTAATACATAATCAAAAGAATACAATTTTTAAATGAGTATAGAAATTAAAAAGTCAGAAAAACCTATCATTTATGAGGATGCAAAAAAAATGATGGAAGAAAGATTGTTAAAAGTGGATCTAAATAAATCAGATGAATTAATTTGGACTTTAGAACATCCAGACATTTATACAGCAGGGACAAGCTATAATGAAAAGGATATTTTAGATAAATCGATTAAGATTTTAGAGACAAATAGAGGTGGTAAAATTACTTATCATGGACCAGGTCAACTAATTTGTTATTTTGTAATAGACCTAAAAAAAAGAAAAAAAGATATTAGAAATTTTATTTCAATTATAGAAAAAACAATAATAGATACGCTAAAATTTTTTAATATAAAAACTTTTTCAGATACAGAAAATATTGGAATATGGTACAAAGATAAAGAACAAACTAAAAAGGTAGCTGCAATTGGAGTAAGAATTAGCAAGTGGATAGCTTATCACGGTTTTTCAATTAATATTAGTAACGATTTAGACAAATATAAAGCGATAGTTCCATGTGGAATTAAAGATAAAGGAATTACAAATCTAAAACAAATCAAAGATCAAGATTATAAAGAATTAGAAAAAAAACTTGTAGAAATCTTTATTTCAAATTTGAATAAGTGAGTCTTTTTGTTTTTAACAATTTTTTAAAATAACCAGGAAGTAAAGCCTTATATGTAAATTTTTTAGCCTTAATCATAAATCTTATTTCATATGCGTGTAACATCAATTCTTTATTAAGACCTATTGTTTTGGTGAAAGATTTATATTTATTATCTCCATAAATTGAGTGACCAATATTGAAAAGTTGTTTTCTTAATTGATGTTTTCTGCCAGTTATAGGCTTCATTTCTACAAGACTAGAATTCGAATTTTTATCAATAACTTTGTAAATTGTTTTTGCTTTTTCAATAATTTTTTTTCCGTTATCATAACGAATTAAATCATCATTCCATTCTCCTGAATTTTTTTCAAGCTCACCGTGACATATAGCTAGATAGGTTTTATGGACTTTTCTCAATCTAAACAAAGATGTTAATAATTGTGCAGTTTCTCTATTTTTAGCCATTAAAAAAACACCAGATGTATCTTTGTCTAATCTATGAACAGAAAAAGGTTTTGTGTCTGAAAAAATTTCACTTTTTTTGAATATATCTATTAAGTTTTTTTTAGACTTTGTTCCGCCCTGAACAGAAATACCAGCGCTCTTGTTTAAAACTATAAAATTTTCATTATTATCTATTATTAAATCTTCATTTGCTTTTATTATTTGATTAGAAGGTTTAAAACTTATCTTTTTTTGAAAAATTCTTTCTTCAAATTTAAAATCATGTAAATCAATTTTGTCATTCAATTTAACCTTATATGAACTTTTTACCTTTTTTTTATTAACTTTAATTTTGCCCGATCTTAGAGATTTTTCAATTAGCCCTTGGGGAATTCTTCCTATTGTATTACGTATCCATCTATCAACACGCATATTATTACACGTTGAGTCAACGATGTAACTTTTTAACATAAAAAAATATTATTTTGATGCAGCTACTAGTTTTTTATCCTCTTTTTTTTCAGGCTCTTTTGAGGTAGATTTTTTCTTTTTATCTACTTTTTTTGCTTCAACATCCCTGTCTACAAACTCAATAATTGCCATCGGTGCGTTATCACCATATCTAAAACCAGCTTTAATTATTCGTGTATAACCACCTGATCTTTTTTCATATCTTTTTGATAATGTTTTTTTTACTTTATTTGCGGATTTAATATCTTGTAACTGTGAAACTAAAGCTTTAGTGTTATGAAGAGTATCTTTCTTACCTAATGTAATAATCTTATCAGCCTGAGGTTTTAAAAACTTTGCCTTTGGTAATGTCGTTTTAATTTGCTCGTACTTTATCAAAGAATTAAGCATATTTTTTAACAGTGCTTTTCTATGCTCAGATGTTCTATTGAGCTTTTTATTAGCAAATCCATGTCTCATTTATATAGCTTCCTCGAGTTTTTTAGACATTTCAGCAATGTTGTCTGGTGGCCAATTTGGTATTTCCATACCTAAATACAATGACATTCCTGTTAAAACTTCTTTAATTTCATTAAGTGATTTTCTTCCAAAATTTGGTGTTCTAAGCATTTCACCCTCAGACTTTTGAACAAGATCACCAATATAAATTATATTATCATTTTTTAAACAATTCATTGATCTTACAGATAGTTCTAATTCATCAACTTTTCTTAATAAATTTTTATTAAATTCTGGTTCTGTGGAAACCTCTTTAACAGGCGCCTCCACAGGTTCATCAAAATTAATGAACATTTTTAATTGATCTTGAAAAATTCTAGCTGAATATGCTACAGCATCCTCTGCAGAAATAGAGCCATCTGTCTCAACTTCCATAGTAAGTTTATCGTAATCGAGTGCTTTACCTTCTCTGGCAGTGCTTACTGAATAAGATACCTTTTTAACTGGACTATAAAGAGAGTCTATCGCAATTAATCCTAGCGGTGGTTCTTCAGGTTTATTAAGCTCAGCAGGAACATATCCTTTACCTGTATTAACATTCATTTCCATATGAAAACTTGTATTTTCATCTAAATTACAAATAACTAAATCTGGATTTAAAATCTCTACGTCAGCAACCGGTGTGATGTTTGAAGCTTTTATTTCTCCTGGTCCCTTAGCATCTAAAATAAGTTTCTTAGTTCCCTCTGACGATGATTTCAAAGCTAAAGATTTCACATTTAGCACTATATCGGTAACATCTTCTCTTACACCTTTAATTGATGTGAACTCATGTAAAACACCATCTATTTGTATTGATGTAACTGCCGCACCTCTTATTGAGGACAATAAAATTCTTCTTAATGAATTACCTAATGTTAAACCATATCCTTTTTCAAGGGGTTCTGCTATAATCTTAGCCTTAGATAAATCATCACTCATTTGCACCTCTATTTTTGATGGTTTAATAAGCGATTTCCAATTTTTTATATTTACATTTTCAGTTTCCATTAAACTCTCCTTTTTTTTGGTGGTCTAGTACCATTGTGTGGCATAGGTGTTGTATCTTTTATTGATAAAATTTTAAATCCTCTTGCTTGTAAAGCTCTCAAAGCTGTTTCTCTACCAGAACCTGGGCCTTTGACTTCAACGGACAAAGTTTTCATTCCATACTCAAGTGCTTTTGATGCCGCTGCATCGGCTGCAATTTGTGCAGCGTAAGGTGTAGATTTTCTTGATCCTTTAAAACCTTTCTGACCGGCTGAAGCCCATGAAATTACATTTCCATTTGTATCTGCAATAGAAATAATTGTATTATTAAATGTTGATTGTACATATGCAATTCCATTTAATATATTTTTTTTTGTTTTTTTCTTTTTTGAGTAAGAACTCTTTTTAACTTTACTAACTGATTTTTCACTTTTTGACTCTTGTTTTTCAACCTTATCAACTTTAGCCATAATTATTTCTTAAGTGGTGTTAGTTTTTTGCCGGCAATAGCTATTGCCTTCCCTTTTCTCGTTCTTGCATTACATCTAGTTCTTTGACCTCTGACTGGTAATTTTTTTCTATGTCTTGATCCTCTGTAACAAGCAAGATCAATTAATCTCTTGATACTCAAAGAGTAATCTCTTCTTAAGTCACCCTCAACTTTAAAATTCTGGTCAATATATTCTCTAATCTTTAATATTTCTTCATCAGTTAATTGATTAACACGTTTTTCTTTAGGAATTTTTAAAGATGAACAAATTTGTGAGGAAAATTTATCCCCAATCCCATAAATATAGGTAAGACCTACATGCACAAGTTTATTTTGTGGGATGTTTATACCTGCAATACGAGCCATATATTTTGAGATAATTTTCAGCCTTTTATATAAGAAGATCTTTTAAAGTCAACGGCTTAAACTCTGATAAAATTGTCAATTTTCGCAGTAATTTCCTCAATTTTAGAGGCACCATCTATTTCATAGAAATTTGGATTTTTAGAATAAAAATCTAAAACAGGCTTTGTGGTTTCCATGTAAGTATCAAATCTTTTAATGAAAGTATTTAAATCGTCATCAGATCTTTTTTCTACAATTTTTCTTTGTTCTATTCTCTTAATAATTGTCTCTTTATTAACATTAAGAAAAAAAATAAAGTCTATTTCTTGATTAGTTTTTTTTAGTAAAATTTCAAGATTTTCAGCTTGTGCTAAAGATCTTGGATATCCATCAAAGATTAATTTATTTTTTTTTTGTGGATCAAATAAAGCATTTTCGATGAGTGTATTAACTATCTCATCACTAACAAATTTTCCATCATTCATATCATTTACAATTTTTTTTCCAATTTCAGTATTTTTTTGAATTTCTTCTCTGAGCATGTCACCAGTTGATATTTGAAAACTATTTAATTTTTTTACTAAGTATTTTGCTTGAGTACCTTTTCCAGCTCCTGGGGGTCCGAATAAAATTAAGTTCACTTCTATTATCTATTTACCAAATTTAGTTTTCTTAATTAGTTGTTCATATTGTGAGCTCATCAACCTAGTTTGAATTTGTGTAACAGTATCAATAGCAACAACAACTACAATTAAAACAGATGTGCCACCTAAATAAAATGGAATTGGATAGTTTGCTATTAAGAATTCAGGCATCAAACAAACCAAAGTCAAATACAATGCTCCGATAGTTGTCAATCTAGTTAAAATATTTTCGATATAAATTGCTGTACTTTCTCCAGGTCTAATTCCAGGAACAAAACCACCGTATTTTCTTAAATTGTCAGCTGTCTCAGTAGGGTTAAATGTTATAGAAGTATAAAAAAAAGTGAAAAAAATTATTCCTGATGCAAATAACAACATATAAAGTGGTTGTCCTTGTGTAAAATAAGAACTCAGATTTAAAAATGTTTCATTTTCTGAAATATTAAAATTTGAAAACGTTACTGGTAACAAAAGTAATGCGGATGCAAAAATAGCTGGAATAACTCCAGCTTGATTGATCTTCAAGGGTAAGTGTGAAGATTCTCCACCATACATTTTGTTTCCCATTTGTCTTTTTGGATAATTAATCAAGATTTTTCTTAATGCTCTTTCCATAAATACAATAAATAAAATTGTAAGTATTAATAGAACAAATATACCTATGATCATTAAAGTTGATATGGCGCCAGTTCTTCCTAATTCAAAAGTAGTGACCAAAGCTCTAGGAATTTCTGCAACGATGCCAGCAAAAATTATTAGGGAAATTCCATTTCCTATTCCTCTTTGAGTGATTTGCTCACCTAACCACATTAAAAAAATTGTGCCAGCAACAATAGTCGTAACAGTAGAAATTTTAAAGAAAACCCCGGGATTGATTACCAAGTTTGCAGATGATTCTAAACCAACAGATAATCCATATCCTTGAACTGTTGCGAGTAATACTGTTCCGTATCTTGTAATTTGAGTAATTTTTGCTCTTCCAGTTTCACCTTGTGCTTTAAGATTTTTAAAATAATCTGAAACTCCAGTGAGCAATTGAACAATAATTGATGAAGAAATATAAGGCATTATTCCTAAAGCAAAAATTGCCATTCTACTCACAGCTCCACCAGCAAAGACATTGAACATACCAAGTAGTCCTTTTTGATTTCCCTCCATCAAAATTTTAAGTTGTTCAGGGTCAATACCTGGCAACGGAACAAATGTGCCAAATCTATAAACGGCTAAAATTGCAATAGTAAAAATTATTCTATTTCTTAAATCGCTACTTGAAGATGATGAACTCATTTAATAAGAAGTTATTTTTTTAATTGTATAGATCCACCAACTTTTTCAAGTTTTTCCAAAGCTGATTTTGATGCTAAATCTGCCTCAATATTAATTTTATCCTTAATTTCACCTGTACCTAAAATCTTAAGTTTATTTGAATTTTTATTTATTAATTTAAGTTTTTTTAGCGAAGAAGAATTTAAAACACTTTTTGTGTCTATTGTTTTTTTATTTATAAAAGATTGAATTTTCTCTAAATTCAAAACTGCAATATTGTCTCTTTTTAATGGATTGAAACCTCTTTTAGGAAGTCGTCTATAAAGAGGCATCTGTCCACCTTCAAAACTTTTAATAGCAACACCAGACCTAGATTTTTGACCTTTTACACCTCTTCCAGATGTTTTACCTTTACCAGAGCCGATTCCTCTTCCAACTCTAATTTTTGATTTATTCATCTTTTGTCTGTTATTTAATTCTATCATTATCCTCTTTTTTCTATTATTTCTGAAATTTTTTTGTTCCTAATTGATGAAATCTGCTTAGGAGAATTTTGCTTCATAAGTGCTTTAAGAGTAGCTCTTATAACATTGTGAGCATTCGAGGTACCCATAGATTTTGCAACAATATCTTTAACTCCTAAAACTTCACATACAGCTCTAACAGGGCCACCTGCAATTATTCCAGTTCCTTTAGATGCAGATCTTAAAATAATACGTCCAGATCCATCTTTAGCCTTAACATCATGATGAATTGTTCTTCCCTCTCTTAAAGGAATGTGGATGAGTTTCCTTCTAGCGATTTCATTTGCTTTTTTAATTGCGTCAGGTACTTGTTTTGCTTTTGCGTGAGCTATACCAATTTTTCCCGCTTGATTACCAACAACAACCAAAGCTGAAAAACCAAATCTTCGACCACCTTTTACAACTTTTGTAATTCTGTTTATATGAACTAACTTTTCTAGAATATCATCAGATTTTTTTTCTTTAAAATTTTCCATTTTTTAAAATTCCATTCCGTTTTTTCTTAATGTCTCAGCAAAAATCTTTATTCTTCCATGATATTTATATATACCTCTATCGAAATATATTTTACTAATTTTTTTTTCTTGAGCTTTTTTTGCTAATTTTTCTGCAACTATCACTGACAATTCAGATTTATTTTTTGTTTTACTTTCTTTTATATCTTTTTCTACAGAAGAGGCTGATAAAAGAGTAACATTTTTTGTATCATCAATAATTTGTGCTGAAATATTTTTGGTTGATCTAAATATACTTAATCTAAATCTTCCATTACTTGCTACTTTTTTAAGCTTATTGGAAACTCTAAATTTTTTTCTTTTGCTGGTATTTAATTTCATTATTTTTTCTTACCTTCTTTTTTTAAAATATATTGACCTTTTTCTCTAATACCTTTTCCTTTATATGGCTCAATTTTTCTTAATGTTTTAATCTTTGATGCAACAGATCCAACCAGTTGTTTATCAAAACCTGATATTTTTAGAGTAGTTTGTTTTTCAACTGTAATCTTAATACCTTCAGGAATGTCAAAATTAATATCATGACTATAGCCAAGTTGAAGATTTAATTGATTTCCTTTTAAAGCAGCTCTGTATCCTACACCAACAAGTTCTAATATTTTTTCATATCCTTTAATTGATCCAATCACCGCATTATTAATTAAACTTCTATTCATGCCCCATAATCTTTTTGTATTTTGATCAATTTTTTTAGGTTTTATAGTTATTTCTTTTCCCTCTTTAATATCTAAATTAAACATATCTAAATCAATATTAAGAGACTTTTTTCCCAGTGGTCCCTCAATATTTAACATATTACCAGCAATAGCTACCTTAACTTTTTCTGGTATTGAAATATTAATTTTTCCTATTTTTGACATATTAAAAAACCTTACAGATTATTTCACCACCAACTCTGTGTTTTCTAGCATCAATATCAGTCATAACACCTTTTGGTGTTGATAATATTGCAATACCTAAACCATTATTTATTTTTGGAAGACTATCTGCACTTGAAAATATCCTTCTTCCAGGCTTAGAGACTCTTTCAAAATTGTTTATAACAGGGTTTCCATAATGATATTTTAGTTCTAAGGATAAAATATTCTTTTTTTCTTCACTTGAAACTTTAAAATCTTTTATAAATCCCTCATTTTTTAGTATATCCGCAATTTTACTTTTAAAGTTTGAGGATGGTAAATCTACTTTTTTGTGATTTCTAGCTTGAGCATTTTTAACTCTTGCTATCATATCTCCAATTGGGTCACTTAAACTCATAATTTTCCTTTCTACCAACTCGATTTAACTAAACCTGGAATTTTTCCTTGTAATCCAAGTTGTCTTAATGCAATTCTAGATATTTTTAATTTTCTATATACTCCATGAGGTCTTCCGGTAATTTGACACCTGTTCATAACTCTGATTTTTGCAGAATTTCTTGGTAATTTTGAGAGCTTTTGTTGTGCTTTAAATCTTTCCTCCAGAGGGATCTTTTTATCCATAACTATTTTTTTTAATTTTGCTCTTTTATTAAATAATTTGTCTGAAAGTTTTATTCTTCTATTATTTTTATTTATTGAGCTCAATTTTGCCATTTTAATTTTCTCCTTTTTTTATGAATGGAAAATTCATTTTATTTAATAAAGCCAAACTTTGTTCTTTATTTTTTGATGATATTACTATTACAATATCTAGGCCTCTAACTTTATCCGCTCTATCAAAACTTACTTCTGGAAATATAATATGCTCTTTAATGCCAAAAGTGTAATTACCAAATTTATCAAATCCATTTGAAGATAATCCTCTAAAATCTTTTACTCTAGGCAAAGCGATATTTACTAATCTATCAAGAAATTCATACATTCTATTTTTTCTTAAAGTTACTTTTAAGCCTGCGTTAGATCCTTTTCTTGTTTTAAAGTTTGCAACTGATTTTTTAAATTTTGTAATGACTGGTTTTTGACCAGTAATTTTAGCTAAATCTTCCTCACATGACTTTAGCGTTTTGGAATCATTTCCATCAAGTCCTAAACCCATATTTAAAACAATCTTTTCAATTTTTGGTCCCATATTCAAGTTTTTTAGTTTAAATTCAGCTTTTAAAGCTGGCTGAATTTCCTTTAAATAAATTTCTTTTAATCTTGGTGTCATTATTTTTTATCTATAGATTTTTTTGTTTTTTTCTGTTCATCAACTAATTTTAAATTAGATAAATGTATAAAATTTTCTTTTGAAAAAATTCCACCTTTTTTTTCTTTTGTAGTTTTGATGTGTTTTTTTATCATATTAAGATCTTTTACTTTTGCTCTTTTGTTTGATCTATCTATTTCAATCACTTCACCCTCTTTAGCTTTATCTTTTCCAGTAAGAATTTTAACTTTTAAGCCTTTTTTAATCATTATAGTACCTCTGGTGCTAGTGAAATTATTTTCATTTGTCCTCTTGTTCTTAATTCTCTTGTCACAGGACCAAAAATTCTGGTTCCAACTGGTTCACCTTTATCATCAACCAATACAGCTGCATTATTATCAAATCTTACTTTTGATCCATCATCTCTGTGAATACCTTTTTTAACTCTTACTACGACAGCTTTATGAACAGAGCCTTTTTTTACTTTACCTTTAGGTATAGCCTCTTTTACAGCAATTACTATTGTGTCTCCAATACTAGCATATCTTCTTTTTGAGCCACCAAGCACTTTAATACATTCTATTTTCTTTGCTCCTGTATTATCAGCAACTTGTAATTCTGTTTGTACCTGTATCATTATTTTGAATTCTCCATTACCTGAAATTTTTTGTTTTTAGAAAAAGGTTTACTCTCAATAATTGTAACTTTGTCACCTTCCTTATATTTATTATTTTCATCGTGAGCATTGTATTTCTTTCTAACTTTCACAACTTTTTTTAACACTGGATGGGAATATTTTCTTTCAATCATAACAGTGATTGTTTTATTTGGTTTATCGCTAACTACGATACCTGTTAAAATTTTCTTAGGCATTTATTTTTCCTTTTAATATTGTTTTTAATCTTGCAATTGTTTTTTTAGTTTCATTAATTTTTGAGGGATTTGTAACCTGAGAATTAATTTTTTGAAATCTAAAATTAAATAAATCTTTTTTTGATTTATCGATATTCTTTAAAATTTCATCTTTTGAAAGTTTTTTTATTTCTTGTTTTTTCATTTTATAAAAATCTCTTTATTGTTTTAGTTTTAATAGGTAATTTTGCTGAAGCCTTATACAATGCCTCTTTTGCAATTTGTTCGGAAACACCATCAACCTCAAATAAAATTCTTCCAGGCTTAACCCTACAAGCATAGTATTCAGGTGAACCTTTTCCTTTACCCATACGAACTTCAATTGGTTTTTTTGAGACTGGAATATTTGGAAATATTCTCGTCCATACTCTTCCCTGTCTTTTCATGTGTCTGGTTAATGCAACTCTGGCAGCTTCTATTTGTTTACCAGTTACTCTTTCAGGAGTAAGTGCTTTAAGCGCGTATGCACCATAATTAATGAAATTAGCTCTTGAGGCATTACCGTGTATTCTTCCTTTGTGAGCTTTTCTCCACTTTGTTCTTACAGGTTGAAGCATTATTCTTTACCTTCAGTTGAAATTATTTTGTTCGTTTCTTGGCTAAATTCTTTTGCAAAGACTTCACCTTTGTAAATCCAAACTTTGATACCAATTATGCCATATGTTGTTAGTGCCTCTGCTTCAGCATAATCTATATCTGCTCTTAGTGTATGAGAAGGTATAGATCCGTCTCTTAACCATTCTGTTCTAGCAATTTCATTCCCGCCTAGTCTACCACTAACAGAAACTTTAATTCCTTTGGCTCCTAGTCTTAAGCAAGATTGCATAGCTCTTTTCATTGCACGTCTATAGGAAATTCTTTTAACTAACTGTTGTGCTATATTTTCCGCTACTAAATATGCATTAGTCTCAGGTTTTTTTACTTCTTTAATATTTAATGTGACTTCATTTTTGGTAAATTTTGACAAATTATTCTTAATCTTGTCAATGTCACTTCCTTTTTTCCCTATAACAAAACCAGGTCTGGATGTGTATATAGTAACATAACATTTATTAGAAGTTCTTTCTATCATTACCTTTGAGACGCCAGAATTAATAACATTTTTTTTTATGTATTCTCTAATTTTAAAATCTTCTATTAAATAATTTCCAAAATCTTTTTTTTTAGCATACCAAACAGAATCCCAGCCTCTGTTAACACCTAATCTAAAACCAACTGGATTAACTTTTTGTCCCATGACTCTCCATCTTATTTGCTTCTGATAATATTATAGTTACACTAGAATAAGGTTTTAATATTGGTGCAGCTCTACCTTTTGCTCTAGGTCTAAATCTTTTCATAGTAATTTTTTTTCCACAATAAGCTTCCTTAACAACTAATTTATCAATATCATATTGGAAGTTATTTTCTGCATTCGCTACTGCTGAGCTAATTGTCTTTTTAATATCTTTAGTAATTCTTTTTTCTGAAAATTCTAAATCTCTAATAGCTACATCTACTTTTTTTCCTACAATTCCTTTTAATATAGGATTTAATTTTCTCACACTTGACCTAATATTATTATTTACAGATCTTACTGTTTTTTCCTTTTTAGTTTCTTTTTTCATCTTTTTTTTCATAATTATTTTTTAGCCTCTGCCTCAGCTGGTTTAGCTTTTTTATCTGCTGGAGTATGACCAAAGAAAGTTCTTGTCGGCGCAAACTCCCCTAATTTGTGGCCCACCATGTCTTCAGATACAGTTATTGGCACAAATTTTTTACCATTATAAATTAAAAAACTCACACCAACAAAATCTGGTAAAATAGTAGACTTTCTTGACCATGTTTTAATAGGTATCTTTTTTGGATCAGTTTTATACTTATCAACTTTTCTCATTAAGCTTTCTTCTACAAAAGGACCTTTCCAAACTGCTCTTGCCATTATTTAGTATCCTTTCGTTTATTTCTTCTTCTAACAATAAATTTATCTGTTCGTTTATTATCACGAGTTTTAAGACCTTTCGCTGATTGCCCTTTAGGAGAAACTGGGTGTCTTCCACCAGCACTTTTTCCTTCTCCACCACCATGAGGGTGATCCACTGGATTTTTGACAACTCCTCTTGTATGCGGTCTTCTTCCAAGCCATCTAGATCTTCCTGCTTTACCAATTTTTATATTTTTTTGATCTGGATTACTTAATACACCGATAGTTGCTAGTGATCTTGAGTCTATTTTTCTTATTTCTCCAGAGGCTAATTTTATAAGGCTATAGTTACCATCTAGGCCACTTATAGTAACTGAAGTACCTGCTGATCTTGCTAATTTACCACCTCCGCCTGGTTGAATTTCAACGTTATGAATATCTATTCCAACAGGTATATCTTGTAACGGCATACAGTTACCAACTTTTATTTCTTTTTTAGATCCATTTTCAACAATATCTCCTACTTTAATTTTTTGTGGAGCTAAATAATAAGCGTGAGAATTATCGTCAAATTTTACTAGCATTATGTAACAGGATCTGTTTGGATCATATTCTATTCTCTCAACTTTCGCTGGAGCATCAAATTTTTTTCTGTAAAAATCAATGTGCCTGTACATTTTTTTATGGCCACCTGCACGATTTATAGATGTTATATGACCATTATTATTTCTCCCTTTCATAGCATTTTTAGGGGAAACCAATCCTTTAAATGGTTTGCCCTTCCAAAGACCTTCTCTATTAACTAAAATCGTTCCTCTAGTTGACTTTGTATAGGGTTTAAAAGTTTTTAGTGCCATATTAAATTCCTGTAGTTAGATCAATACTTTGACCTTTCTTTAATGTTACAATTGCTTTTTTGAAACCTGAGATTTTTACTTTTCTTCCTCTAGTTAATTTAGTTCGATTTTGTTTATTGATAATATTCACTTTCGTTACATTCACTTTGAAAATTTTTTCAATATTAGATTTTATATTCTTTTTATTTGCATTTTTATGAACCTTAAAAACTATTTTGTTTAATCCAGATAAATTAGTAGACTTTTCAGTTAATAATGGTGAAATTATTTTATCGTATAAATGTAACTTTTCCATATTAAGCAAATCTCTTTTCTAATTCTTTTACTGAAGTTTCTGTAAAAACAATCTTTTTATATTTAATAACATCAAACGCACTAAAATGATTAATATCCGTTACTTTAACATTCGGAATATTTCTTAACGATTTTTCAACCTTGTCTTTAGAGGACTTATCTAAAATAATTAAACTATTTAAAATTTCAAATTTTTTTAAAATTAAGCTCATTTCTTTTGTTTTTTTGATTTCATTAGAAAAATCACTGAAAACTAATAGTCTATTATTTTTAATTTTTTCACTTATTAGTGATGCGATGCTCTGTTTTTTTTCACTTTTATTTAATTTTCTTTTTTTATATGATAACTGACCCTTTGGTCCATGAGCTACTCCACCTCCAACAAATATAGGTGCTTTTCTACTAGCATGTCTCGCATTACCTGTTCCTTTTTGTGCATAAATCTTTGAAGTTGGTCCTGAAACCTCATTTTGCTGTTTAGTTTTGGCATGTCTACCTTTATAATTTGCATTTGTTTTATATAAAACATTGCTAATCAGTTTGTGGTTTATTTTTGCTGAAAAGATCTTATCAAGAACTTCTATTGAGCTTTTCTTTCCGTCTAAATTTAGTTTATCAATTTTCATTATTTTTTCTTTTTATCTGGAGTTTTTTTAGCTTGTTCTGCTGCTTTAATTTTTTCATCCGTTGTTAATTTACTTATATTCTTAACTGAACCTTTGACTAATACTTCTGAGTTTTTTGAGCCTGGTATTGATCCTTTTAGGTAAAGCAATTCATTATCTAGGTCTGTTTTGATAATCTCAATATTTTGCATAGTCCGTAATTTATCACCCATATGACCAGCCATTTTTTTCCCTTTAAATACTTTACCAGGATCTTGTCTTTGACCAGTTGAACCATGTGATCTGTGAGATATTGATACGCCATGTGTAGCTCTCAAACCTCCGAAATTATGTCTTTTCATTGCACCAGCAAAACCTTTTCCAATAGTTTTTGATTTTGTATCTACAAATTTAATATCTTTAAAAATTTCTAAACCAAATTCATTACCCTCTTTAAATTCTTCCAAGTTTTCGACTCTAAACTCTTTTAATTTCTTCTTAGCTTCAGTATTTTTTTTAGAAAAGTAACCCTTCATAGCCTTAGATAGTTTGGAGCTTTTTATTTTGCCATATCCTAATTGAACGGCCTTATATCCTCTTTTTTCTGTATCAATTATCTGGATAACTCTTGCTTTTTCCATTTTCAAGACAGTTACAGGAACTAATTGACCTGTTTTGTAAAACTCTCTAGTCATACCTATTTTTTTTCCAATTAAAGCAATTTTATTCATATCTAAATTTTTATCTCCACATCAACACCTGAAGCTAAATCTAATTTCATCAAAGCCTCTACAGTCTGGGGTGTTGGTTCTACAATATCTATTAATCTTTTATGAGTTCGTGATTCAAATTGTTCTCTACTTTTTTTATCAATGTGAGGTGATCTTAAAACTGTATATCTTTCTATTTTTGTAGGTAAAGGAATTGGTCCCTTGATAGTTGCACCTGTTCTTTTAACTGTGTTTACTATTTCTTCAGTAGATGCATCTAAAACTTTATTATCGTAAGCTCTTAATTTAATTCTAATATTTTGCTTTTCCATATTAACCTGCAATCTTTTTAGTTACTTCGTCTTGAACATTCTGAGGAACTTTTGAGTAATGGTCAAAGAACATTGAATATTGAGCTCTACCTTGAGACATTGATCTTAAACTATTTATATATCCAAACATATTTGCTAATGGTACCATTGCAGTTATAACTGTCGCATTACCTCTTTGCTCTTGGGTACTTATTTGGCCTCTTCTACTATTTAAATCACCAATAACATCGCCCATATAATCTTCCGGAGTTACTACCTCAACTCTCATCACGGGCTCTAACAATTTTAAACCACCTTTTGTACATGCTTCTTTAAAGCATGCTCTGCTTGCTAATTCAAAAGCCAACACACTTGAGTCTACATCATGATGTAATCCATCAATAATTGTAACCTTATAATCAATCATTGGAAAACCCGCTAAAATTCCACCGTCAGATACTGTCTCTATACCTTTTTCAACACCAGGAATAAATTCTTTTGGAATTGCTCCACCTTTAATCTTACTTTCAACTTCTCTACCTTTTCCAGCTTCCTGTGGTTCTACTAATAATTTTACTTTCGCAAATTGACCAGCTCCACCACTTTGTTTTTTATGAGTATATTCAACCTCTGATGAGTTTTCTATTGTTTCTCTGTAGGCAACCTGTGGTGCTCCAACATTAGCTTCAACTTTAAATTCTCTTTTCATTCTATCAACAATAATATCTAAGTGTAATTCACCCATACCTTTAATGATTGTTTGACCAGATTCCTCATCAGAAGTTACTCTAAATGATGGATCTTCCTTAGCTAATCTGCCTAAAGCTTCACCCATTTTTTCCTGGTCTGCTTTAGTTTTTGGTTCTACCGCAATTTCAATTACAGGATCAGGAAATTCCATTGGTTCTAACAAAACTCCATTTTCTTTGTTACATAAGGTGTGACCAGTTATCGTATTTTTTAAACCTGCTAATGCCACGATATCTCCAGCATTAGCCTCTTTAATATCCTCTCTTGAGTTAGCATGCATCAATAGCATTCTTCCAACTCTCTCTTCTTTTTCTTTTGATGAATTATACACTGCGGTACCTGTTTTAATTGTGCCAGAATAAACTCTTATAAAAGTTAAAGACCCTACAAATGGGTCATTAGCAACTTTAAATGCAAGAGCTGAAAATGGAGCATTGTCCTCAAATTTCATCTCCATTTCTTCTTCACTGCCTAATTTAGTCCCTTTTATTGATCCAATATCAACTGGGCTAGGTAAATAATTGACTACTGCATCTAATAAAGGCTGAACTCCTTTATTTTTAAAGGCTGAACCAGTCATTACAGGAACAAAACTAAAATCTAAAGTCCCTTTTCTAATGCATCTTATTAGATCTTCTTCCTTGATCTCATCACCATTCAAATAAGACTCCATCAATTTTTCATCTTGTTCAACAGCGGCCTCTACTAACTCAGTTCTATATTTTTGTGTAATTTCTTTCAAATCATCTGGGATATCTTTGTACTCCCATTCAGCACCTAAGGCTTCATTTTTCCAGACTTGAGCTTTCATTTTAACTAAGTCCACTACACCTGTTAAGGAAGCTTCTATGCCAATTGGTACCTGTATTACTAATGGTTTAGCGCCCAATCTATCTCTAATCATGTCAACACATCTAAAAAAATCAGCACCTGTTCTATCGAGTTTATTAACAAAACAAATCCTTGGAACTTTATATTTATCTGCTTGTCGCCATACTGTTTCAGACTGAGGTTCTACTCCTGCAACACCATCAAATACTGCTACAGCTCCATCTAGAACTTTTAGAGATCTTTCTACTTCAATAGTAAAATCAACGTGGCCAGGTGTATCAATAATATTTATTCTATGATCTTGCCAGAAACATGTTGTAGCTGCAGATGTAATTGTAATTCCTCTTTCTTGTTCTTGTTCCATCCAATCCATGGTTGCAGCTCCATCATGAACCTCACCAATTTTATGACTTTTACCTGTGTAATATAAAATTCTTTCAGTTGTAGTTGTTTTACCGGCATCAATGTGGGCCATAATACCAATATTTCTATATTTATCTAATTTGTGTGTTCTAGGCATAATTTATTACCATCTAAAATGCGCAAAAGCTTTGTTTGACTCAGCCATTTTATGCACATCCTCTTTTTTTTTAACAGCGGCTCCTTTTTTTTCATAAGCATCAAATAGTTCATTGAAAATCTTATCTGACATATGTTTATCTTTTCTTTTTCTTGCAGAATCTATCAACCATCTAATAGCCAAAGCTTGTGCTCTCTTACTTTTAACTTCTACAGGAACTTGATATGTTGCTCCACCAACACGTCTTGATCTAACTTCAACAGTAGGTTTAATGTTATTGATTGCCTCGTTAAAAACGTTAATTGGTTCATCTTTAGATTTAGTTTTAATCTTTTCAATTGCATCATAAACGATTTTAGCAGCAATACCTCTTTTTCCATCATACATAATATTATTGATAAGTTTTGGAATTATAGTTGAATTAAATTTTGGATCAGGAATAATTTCTTTTTTTGGTTGAGATTTTTTTCTAGACATAATTATTTACCTTTTTTTGTTCCATACAAAGATCTTCTTTTTTTTCTATTTGCAACACCTTGAGTGTCAAGGTTTCCCCTAAGAATATGATATCTTACACCTGGCAAATCTTTTACTCTCCCGCCCCTAATTAGAACTACAGAGTGCTCTTGTAAATTATGTCCCTCACCTGGAATATACGCTGTTACCTCAAAACCATTTGATAATCTTACACGTGCAACTTTTCTTAAAGCAGAATTTGGTTTTTTTGGGGTTGTTGTATAAACTTTAACACAAACTCCTCTTTTCAAAGGTTGTTTTTGCAAAGCAGGAACTTTGTTCCGCTTAACTTGCTTCACTCTCTTTTTTTTTAACAATTGGTTTATTGTTGGCATAAAATTTAAATAAAATATATTTTTGATGAAATAACTGACAGGTTATTCATGGCAGCGTTTAGTACATTCAGTTAGTACTACATTCCAACCAAAAACACCGACAAAATACTTAATAATCTAACTTTGTCAAACTAAAACCAATGATTTAGGGTGGTATTTTTTATTGATTTGCCTGGTTTTCTGAGCCTTCGATTTGCTCTTGCTCAGATAAAAATTTATTATCGTCTTCCAGAGCTTTTTTGTTCCATCTGTTTTTAATATTACCTGTGCCAGCTGGTACTAATCTTCCAACAATCACATTTTCTTTTAGTCCATTTAAAGGATCAATTTTACCTTTAATAGCTGCATCAGTTAATACTCTTGTTGTTTCTTGGAATGATGCTGCAGAAATAAATGACTCAGTCTGTAATGATGCTTTTGTAATTCCCATGAGAACTCTTTCGCCCGTTGCTGGTGTCTTGTTGTCTTTTTTAAGTTTATCGTTCATATTTTCAAATTTAATTCGATCAACAATTTCTCCTGGTAAATACGAAGAGTCTCCTGATGATTTAACCTCAACTTTTTTAAGCATCTGTCTTAAAATAGTTTCAATATGCTTATCATTTATTATTACTCCTTGAAGTCTATAAACTTCCTGGACCTGGTTTACAAAATATTCAGTCAATTCTTTTATTCCCAATATTCTTAAAATATCATGTGGTAATGGTTGACCGTCGAGCAAGTATTCACCTTTTTTAATTTTTTCACCTTGATTAAAATTAATATGTTTACCTTTTGGAATTAAATAATTTGAAGGTTCATTACCATCCTCAGGAACTATAGAGACCCTTTGTTTACCCCTAACTTCTTTTCCAAATATAACTTGACCATCGTTTTCAGCAATTATTGCGCTATCTTTTGCTTTTCTAGCTTCAAATAACTCAGCTACTCTTGGAAGACCTCCTGTAATATCTTTCGTTTTAGTTGTTTCTTTAGGAAGTCTTGCTACAACATCACCAGCAGAAACTTTTTGCCCATCTTTTACAGATAAAATTGAGTCTGGAACCAAATAATACCTTGCTTCATTATCGTCAGCTTTTTTAATAACATTTCCTTTTTCATCTCTTAGTGTAATTCTTGGTTTAAGATCAGTGCTCTTCGATTGAGATCTCCAATCAACAACTGATTTAGATGATATACCTGTAGCATCGTCGATTGTTTCTTGAATAGAAACACCATCAATTAAGTCTACATAACTGACAATACCACTTTTTTCCGCTATAACAGGTGTAGTATAAGGATCCCATTCACAAATTTTTGTATTAGCTTTAATTTTATCATCATTTTTAAAAAATAACTTTGATCCATAAGCTACTTTGTAAACTGCAACTTGAACTCCATTATCATCTTCAATAGATAACTGAGTGTTTCTTCCCATTACTATTAGGTTCTTTTTTGAGTCCTCTAAAATATTAGAATTAATTATTTTTAAGGTTCCCCCATTTTTTGTAACTATTTGTGAGTCTTGTTTTACTGATGCAGTTCCTCCAACGTGGAAAGTTCTCATTGTTAATTGTGTACCTGGTTCTCCAATTGATTGAGCAGATATCATTCCTATTGCCTCACCTACATGAACCATCTTTCCTCTTGATAAATCCCTTCCATAACAAGTAGCACATACGCCCTCTTTAGAACTGCAAGTCATAACTGAAAAAACATTTAAAGATTTTATTCCTGCTGCATCTATTTTATCACATCCAAACTCATCGATCATTGTTGATTTTTTTATAATTATCTCACCTGTCAAAGGATGTTTTATATCCGACGCAGTAACTCTACCTAGAGCTCTTTCAGATAAACTAACAACAACATTTCCTCCCTCTAATATTTCAGATAGTTCTATAAATCCTGGATTGTCACAATTTAATTTTGTAATAGTTAAATCTTGAGCAACGTCACAAAGTCTTCTAGTTAAATATCCAGAGCTTGCAGTTTTTAAAGCTGTATCAGCTAATCCTTTTCTTGCTCCATGAGTAGAGTTGAAATATTCAAGTGCTGTTAAACCCTCTTTAAAATTTGATGTAATTGGACTTTCAATAATTTCTCCGGATGGTTTTGCAATTAAACCTCTCATTCCTGCTAATTGCTTCATTTGAGCTGCTGAACCTCTTGCACCACTATCTGCCATCATAAATACAGAATTAATCTTTAGACCCTCAGAAGTTTTTTCTGTAGCAGAAATACCTTTCATCATTTCACCAGCTACTCTATCAGTACATTTTGACCAAGCATCTACAACTTTGTTATATTTTTCACCTCTAGTGATTAAACCTTCTGCATACTGAGTCTCATAATCTGAAATAAGTTTTTTAGTATCGTCTATCAATTGAGTTTTGTTTTGTGGGATTACTAAATCATCCTTACCAAAAGAAATCCCAGCTTTAAATGCATGTTTGAAACCCAAATCTTTTAACTTATCGCAGAATATTACAGTTGATTTTTGTCCACAAAATCTGAATACAATGTCAATAATTTCTGAAACAACTTTTTTTGGTAATAATCTATCTACTAAAGAAAATTTTATATCTTTATTTTTTGGCAATAAGTTTGCTAGTAAGAAACGTCCAGCTGTAGATGTGTATTTTTCGTATTTTTTATTACCTTTTTCGTCAACAGTTTCAAATCTTGAAACAATTGTACTATGAACCTTCAATTGACCTAAGGATAGAGCATACTCTATCTGATCTGCATTTAAAAAATATCCCATCGGTTTATCGGTCAAAGGTTCTTGTGATAAATAATAAATTCCTAATATCATATCTTGACTTGGAACAATTATAGGTTTTCCATTCGACGGTGATAAGATGTTATTAGTTGATAGCATTAATATTCTTGCTTCTAATTGAGCCTCTAAACTCAACGGAACATGTACAGCCATTTGATCTCCATCAAAATCAGCATTAAAAGCTGCACAAGTTAATGGATGGAGTTCTATCGCATCACCCTCAATTAATTTTGGTTCAAAAGCTTGCACACCTAATCTATGTAAAGTTGGCGCTCTATTTAACAAAACAGGATGCTCTCTTACAATAAGTTCTAAAGCGTCCCATACAGCATTAGTTTCTTTTTCGACTAATTTTTTTGCTTGTTTAATTGTTGATGCTAAACCAAGTTTATTTAATCGAGCATATAAAAATGGTTTAAATAACTCTAAAGCCATCTTTTTTGGTAATCCACACTCATGTAATTTAAGATCTGGGCCAACTACAATTACAGACCTTCCAGAATAATCTACACGTTTTCCTAATAAATTTTGTCTAAATCTTCCTTGTTTACCTTTCAGCATTTCAGCTAAAGATTTTAATGGTCTCTTACCAGTCCCAGTTATTACTCGACCTCTTCTTCCATTATCAAATAAAGCATCAACAGACTCTTGAAGCATTCTTTTTTCATTTCTAACAATAATATCAGGAGCTTTAAGATCCATTAATCTTTTCAAACGATTATTTCTGTTTATAACTCTTCTATATAAATCATTTAAATCTGAAGTCGCAAATCTACCACCATCAAGTGGAACTAAAGGTCTTAACTCTGGTGGAATTACTGGTACCACTGTCATGATCATCCACTCTGGCTTTTGACCTGTTTCTATAAAAGACTCAATTAGTTTAAGTCTTTTAATAGCTCTTTCTTCATTTACTTTTGATTTTGTCTCTTTAATATAATTTATCAAATTTTTCTTTTCAGACTCTAAGTCTAAATTCTTTAACATCTCAAGGACTGCTTCTGCTCCGATTCCAGCAGAAAATGCTTCCTCACCAAATTCATCTTGATATTTTGCTAATTCTTCTTCATTTAAAAGTTGATTTTTTTTAAGACCTGTAAGACCTGGCTCAATTACAATAAAATTTTCAAAGTATAAAACTCTTTCGATTTCCTTGAGTTTCATGTCTACTGCTAAAGCAATTCTACTTGGTAGTGACTTTAAGAACCAAATATGAGCAACAGGTGTTGCTAAATTTATATGACCCATTCTTTCTCTACGAACATTTGATTTTGTAACCTCAACACCACATTTTTCACAAATTATTCCTCTAAATTTCATTCTCTTATATTTTCCACACAAGCATTCATAATCTTTTATAGGGCCAAATATTCTTGCACAAAATAGACCATCTTTTTCTGGTCTAAAAGTTCTATAATTAATCGTTTCTGGTTTTTTTATTTCACCATAAGTCCATGATTTTATTTTTTCTGGACTTGCTAAAGAAATCTTAATGCTACTAAAATTTTGAGCTTCTGAAATTTCTGAATTTTTAAATAAATCTGTTAACTCTTTTTTCATACCTAATTAAGCTCCACATTTAATGCTAAAGATTTAATCTCTTTAACTAATACGTTGAAAGACTCTGGTATACCAGACTCAAAATTTTCCTCTCCTTTGACTATCGTCTCGTAGACTTTAACACGTCCTGCAACATCATCAGATTTTACTGTCAAAATTTCTTGTAATGTATATGAAGCTCCATAAGCCTCTAACGCCCAAACCTCCATTTCTCCAAATCTTTGACCACCTAATTGTGCTTTTCCACCTAAAGGTTGTTGAGTAACCAGTGAATAAGGACCTGTAGATCTTGCATGAATTTTATCCTCTACTAAATGATGTAATTTAAGCATATAAATAATTCCAACTGTAACTGGTCTATCAAATTTCTCTCCTGTTCTTCCATCCCATAAAAAGGTTTGACCAGACCCAGGTAATTTTGCCAACTCTAACATTTCAGTTACATCCTTTTCTTTAGCTCCATCAAATACTGGTGTAGAAATAGCTATCCCATTTTGAAGATTTTCACATAAATCCTCGAATTCAGTTTTGTTTAACTTATCAACTTTTTGACTAAAAATATCCTCACCATAAACAGATCTTAAAAACTTTGAGATCTTTTCTGTTTTCTCAATTTTCTTATTATTTTCGTTGACTAAATTTTTAACTTGTTCTCCAAATTCTTTGCAAGCCCAGCCTAAATGGGTTTCCAATATTTGACCAACGTTCATACGACTTGGAACTCCGAGTGGATTCAATACTATGTCAACAGGTCTTCCATCTTCTCTATAAGGCATATCCTCAACAGGTACAATTTTACTCACAACGCCTTTGTTTCCATGTCTACCAGACATTTTATCACCCGGTCTAAGTCTTCTTTTAATTGCAACAAAAACTTTAACCATCTTCATTACACTTGGTAAAAGATCATCTCCACTTCTAATTTTTAAAACTTTATCCTCAAATCTTTCAGTTATATCTTGTTTTGCTTTATTATATTGGTCTTTAAGTTGATCAATTAATAAATCATTTTTTGAGTTCCCATCTGTAATTTTAAAAACTTCATTAATTGATAAATTATTAATTATTTGAAAATCAAGTTTTGTTCCAACATCTAAATTTTTAATTTTTTTAGTCAACGAGGAACCAGTTAATATCTGCGATGCTCTTTGTTTTATACTTCTCTCTAAAATTTCTTCTTCAACTATTTTGTCTTGTTGAACTTGATCAATTTCAGCTCGCTCAATTGTGATTGATCTTTCATCTTTTTCTATACCATGTCTGTTGAACACTTTAACATCTACAACAGTACCACTGCTACCTCTGGACATTCTTAATGACGTATCTGTAACATCAATAGCTTTTTCACCAAATATAGATCGTAATAATTTTTCCTCAGGTCCAGATGCAGAGTCACCTTTAGGTGTAACTTTTCCAACTAAAATATCACCGGCATTCACCTCTGCACCGATATAAACTATTCCAGACTCATCTAAATTTTTTAAAGCTTCTTCATTTACATTAGGTATATCTCTGGTTATCTCTTCCTCTCCTAATTTTGTGTCTCTTGCCATTATTTCATACTCAACTATATGAACAGAGGTAAAAACATCATCAGTAACACATCTTTCTGAAATTAAAATTGAGTCTTCAAAATTGTATCCTTGCCAAGGCATAAACGCGACAGTAACATTTTTACCTAAAGCAAGCTCACCTAATCTTGTAGATGGGCCATCTGCAATAATATCTCCAATTTTAACTTTATCACCCACTCGAACTAATGGTCTTTGATTTATACAAGTATTTTGGTTTGATCTTTTAAATTTTTGTAGATTATAAATATCTACACTTGATTTTGTAAAATCAGTTTCCTCCGTGACTTTAACAACAATTCTTTTACCATCAATCTTATCAACAATACCATCCCTCTTTGCTACAATAGTTACGCCAGAGTCTAATGCTACATCACTTTCAATTCCTGTTCCAACTAAAGGTGCTTCAGGTTTCAATAACGGAACTGCTTGTCTCATCATGTTTGAACCCATTAAAGCTCTGTTAGCGTCATCATTTTCTAAAAAAGGTATTAACGATGCTGCTACAGAAACTAATTGTTTAGGTGAAACATCAATAAAATCTATCGTTTCAGGTTTTGACAATAAAAAGTTTAAATTTTGTCGACATGAAACCAACTCTTCAACAATCTTATTATTTTTATCTAACTTAGTATTTGCTTGAGCTATAGTATACTTTGTCTCTTCCATTGCAGATAAATATTCAACTTTTTCTTGGACAACTCCGTCTTTAACTCTTTTGTAAGGGCTTTCTATAAATCCATACTTATTAATTTTTGCATAAGTTGATAGACTATTTATTAGACCTATGTTTGGACCTTCGGGCGTTTCAATTGGACAGATCCTACCATAATGCGTTGGGTGGACGTCTCTGACTTCAAATCCAGCTCTTTCTCTAGTCAAGCCACCTGGTCCAAGAGCTGAAACTCTTCTCTTATGAGTAATTTCTGATAGTGGATTTGTCTGATCCATAAATTGAGATAATTGAGAGCTTGCAAAAAAATCTTTTAAAGAAACTGTTAATGGTTTTGCATTAAT
The DNA here is from genome assembly GCA_902629535.1 of uncultured Pelagibacteraceae bacterium. Taxonomy (GTDB): domain Bacteria; phylum Pseudomonadota; class Alphaproteobacteria; order Pelagibacterales; family Pelagibacteraceae; genus Pelagibacter. The sequence continues at coordinate 82,173 of CACORD010000001.1, forward strand.
TAAATCTTGAGGCATTGCTGACTCAATATCTAGAGTTGTCATTTTTTCTTTGATAGCTCTCTCCATTCTATACACGCCAATTCGTGCTTGATTTTCAACTAATTCTCCGACAGATCGGACCCTTCTATTTCCTAAATGATCAATATCGTCAACATCATCTTTACCATCTCTGAGATCTAACATTTTGTGGATTATGGACAAAATATCGTCATTTCTTAAAATTGTGATCTTATCAGAACATTCAAGATTTAATCTTGAGTTCATTTTAACTCTTCCTACATCAGAAAGGTCATATCTGTCTGAACTAAAAAACAAATTATTAAAAATTTGTGTAGCAATTTCAATCGTTGGTGGTTCTCCTGGCCGCAACATTTTATAAATTTCGGTAATAGCTTCATCTTTTGTATTATTTTTATCATTAAAAATTGTAGTTAAGAGATATCCACCTTTATTGATAGAATTTGTAACTGAAATTTCTAAAGAATAAATCTTGGCTTCTAAAATTTGATTAATAATTGTATCATTTAACTCAGTACCTATTTTAAAAGTTCCATTTTCCTCATCGCTTATTTTTACATCGCTATGTAAAAATTTACCAAATAAAGACTCTTTAGAAACTAAAATATTTTTTAATCCGTCGTTTGCTAATTTTTTAGCATTAAGATAATTTATTTTATCACCCAATTTAATTACAACTTTTCCAGTATTTGCATCTACAACTTCTTCAGAGAAATTTTTCGCTTTATAATTTTCAGGATTAAATCTAGTCTTCCATTTTTGTTTTTCATTATCAAAGGTAAATTTTTCTTTTTCATAAAACTCATTCACTATGTCAGATTTTGTATAACCCAAAGCAAGCAATAGAGTTGACGCCAAGATTTTCTTCTTTCTGTCTATTTTAAAGTATAAAAAATCTTTTACATCATATTCAAAATCTAACCATGACCCCCTGTTAGGTATCACCCTGCAATTAAATAATAGCTTACCACTTGCATGAGTCTTGCCTTTATCATGATCAAAAAATACCCCTGGACTCCGATGCATTTGATTAACTACAACTCTCTGAACTCCATTAGTTATAAATGTTCCACTATTAGTCATCATTGGAACTTCTCCCATGTAAACTTCTTGCTCTTTTGCTGAAAGAATATCTTTGGTGTTGTTTTCTTGATCAATTTCGTAAACAACTAATCTCAACGTACATTTTAACGCGGAAGAATAAGTTAATCCTCTAGCAATACATTCTTCAACATCAAACTTTGGTTTTTCTAATCTATAAGAAACATATTCTAATGTTGCTTTATCATTCAAATCTTCAATTGGGAAAATACTTTTGAAAACTCTATCAAATCCTTTGGTTAACTCTTTTTCAACAGTTTCAAAATCAGTTAATTCTTTATATGAATTTTTTTGAACTTCAATTAAATTAGGTATAGATAAACTCTCTTTAAGCTTACCAAAACTTTTCCTAATATTTTTCTTTTCAGTAAAAGATATTTGCATTTATAAATAACACTGATTAATAAAATCAACCAGCATCTAAAAATCCTTATTAATTTATTTAAGTTCTACTTTAGCGCCTGCAGCTTCTAACTTAGCTTTAATTTCCTCAGCCTCTTTTTTTGGAACACCTGCTTTAACTTCTTTTGGTGCACCTTCTACTAAGTCTTTAGCTTCTTTAAGACCTAGAGATGTTGCGGCTCTTACTTCTTTGATAACATTAATTTTTTTATCACCTGCAGAAACAAGCATGATTGTAAAATCATCTTTGTCTTCAGCTGCTGCTGCTGCACCTGCAGCTGCTGGAGCTGCTGCTGCCATAGGGGTTACTCCCCATTTTTCCTCCAATTGTTTCGAGAGGTCTGCTGCTTCCGCAACAGTTAAACTTGATAAATCTTCAATAATTTTATTTAGGTCGGGCATAATCTACTCTTTAGGTTGTGTTTCAGAATTTTCTGGGGGTAAACTACTCATTTTTTCCGATCGTGCAAGCAAAATACTAACTAATTTTGAAGCAGAAGCATTCAAAATACCCACTATATTTGCTCTTGCCTCGTCTAATGTAGGTAAATTTGCTACATTTAACACACCTGCTTGGTCTAGAATCTCATTATCCATTAATCCACCAATTAATTTTAGATTCTCGTTATCTTTAGCAAATTTTGATAATATTCTTGCCGACATTATAGCATCTTCACCAAATGCTACTGCTGTAGGACCAGTAAATAAATTTGATAAATCTTTACATTTAGTTTTTTCTAAGGCTAATTTTGTAATTCTATTTTTCGTAATTTTAAAGATAATTCCATGTTCTCTCATTTTAGATCTTAGCTCATCTAATTGAGTCATAGTAAGACCCTGATAATGAGTTACCATAACAGCTTTACTATTTTCAAATTTATTTGCCATTTCAGAAATATAATTCTTTTTTTGTTCTTTATTCATCATAACAATTATATGTTTTTTATTAGTTTCAATTTGTATGAAACGCCCATTGTTGAAGTTATAAAAGCAGATTTTATTAAATCTCCTTTTACTGTATTGTTATTTTTCTCTTTTTCTAATGTATCTATTATTGCATTATAATTTTTAATCAATTGATCATCGTTAAAAGATTTTTTTCCTATACTTACACCAATGTTTCCATCTTTGTCATTTCTAATTTCTGCTTGACCAGATTTTGCATCTGAAATTGCTGTTTTTAAATTTTCAGTTACTGATCCTAATTTTGGATTTGGCATCAATCCTTTAGGGCCCAATACTTTACCTAATTTCGAGAGCTTAATCATCATTGAAGGTGTACAAATTAATTTTTCAAAATTTAGTTCACCGCCTTTTATTTTTTCAATAAAATCATCTCCACCAACTATATCTGCACCGGCATTTTTTGCTTCTGCGACTTTCGAATCTTCACATACTACCGCGACTTTTACTTTTTTACCTGTGCCACCTGGTAAATTGACAACTGTCCTAATGTTGATCTCATTTTTTTTTTGCTTATTGTTTATTTGGAAACTTAAATCAACTGACTCATCAAATTTTGTAGTACAGTTTTTTTTAATTTCTGAGATTAATTTTTCAATCACATTAGCTGGTAATTCAGACGTTTTTTCAGGTAATTTTTTAAATCTTTTTGAAGACATTATTCTTTTACCTCTATTCCCATTGATCTAGCTGAACCTGCGATTATTTTTGTAGCTTGTTCAAGATCAATAGCATTTAAGTCATTCATTTTTTGTTTTGCAATTTCCTCTGCTTGTTTTTTTGTTATAGATGCAACAATATTTCTACCAGGTTCGCTTGAACCACTTTTTAATTTTGCTGCCTCTCTAATAAAAAAAGAAGCTGGTGGTGATTTTATTTTAAAGTCAAATTTTTTATCCTTATAGACTGTTATTTCAACTGGAACAGGTTTGCCAGCAAGTGATTTAGTTTTATCATTAAAAGCTTTACAAAATTCCATTATATTTACACCACGTTGACCTAATGCAGGTCCAACTGGCGGAGCTGGATTTGCTTGACCACCTTTGATTTGTAATTTTATAAACCCACTAATTTCTTTTTTTGCAGCCATTAACTAATTTTCTCCACTTGATTATATTCTAATTCAACTGGTGTTGGACGTCCAAATATAGATACGGAAACTTTAAGTCTAGATTTTTCTTCATCTATATCCTCAACCATTCCATTGAATGAAGCAAATGGTCCGTCTACTACTTGAACTTTTTCTCCAACGCTGTACTCTATACCAGATTTTGGCTGAGCCACACCATCTTTTATTTGTCCTAAAATCTTCTCTATTTCCTTATCTGAAACAGGAACAGGTATCCCTTTAGTTCCTAAAAAACCACTAACTCTCTTTATATTTTTAATCATATGATAAATACTATTATCCATTTCACTTTTAATTAACACATATCCTGGAAAATATTTCTTTTTTCTTTGTACTCTTTTACCTCTTTTAACTTCAGTTACATCATGAGTTGGAACAATTATTTCATCAAATTTATCTGAAATTTTGGCTTTTTCTGCTTCTTCCTTAATTAAACCAGCTACTTTATTCTCAAAACTTGAATGTGATTGAACTATGTACCAATTTTTCATTATAGACTCACTTTAAGTAGAAGCTCTAAGAAAAACTTTAAAACTTGATCTAATAAAAGAAAAAATAATGACATTACTACTGCCATAGCAAATACCATTAAGGCACCTTGTATTGTTTCCTTACCAGTAGGCCAACTAACTTTGAAAGCTTCTTGCTTCACCTCTTGAATAAATTTAATTGGGTTTTTCATAATATATTCTAGTTTAATCAATTGGCAGGAGCGGAGGGACTCGAACCCTCAGCCTCCGGTTTTGGAGACCGGCGCTCTACCAATTGAGCTACACTCCTATATAGAGTTTACTCTATAATTTTAGTTACAACTCCAGCACCCACAGTTCTTCCACCTTCTCTAATTGCAAAATTAAGTTTTTCTGACATTGCAATAGGAGTTATTAATTTAACTGTAAATTTAGCGTCATCACCTGGCATAACCATTTCTGTTCCTGCTGGCAATTCAACTTCACCTGTTACGTCTGTAGTTCTAAAATAAAATTGTGGTCTGTACTTAGTAAAGAACGGAGTGTGTCTGCCACCCTCCTCTTTCTTTAATACGTAAGCCTGAGCTTCAAACTTTGTGTGTGGCGTAACTGAACCTGGTTTACATAGAACTTGACCTCTCTCAATATCAGTTCTTTCCACTCCTCTTAAAAGTACACCAACGTTATCACCCGCTTCACCTGAGTCTAGAAGTTTTCTAAACATTTCTACACCTGTACAAACCGATTTTTTTGTCTCCCTAATACCAACGATTTCAAGTTCGTCACCAGTCTTTAACACACCAGACTCAACTCTCCCTGTTGCGACTGTACCTCTTCCAGAAATAGAAAATACATCTTCTACCGGCATTAAGAAATCCTTATCTTTTGGTCTATCTGGTTGAGGAATAAATTCATCAACATTTTTCATTAATTCTAAAATTGATTTTTTACCAATCTCTTCATCTCTTCCTTCAACAGCAGCAAGTGCAGAACCTTTTGCTATAGGAGTTTTATCACCTGGAAACTTGTATGAAGTTAATAATTCTCTTATTTCCTCCTCAACAAGATCTATCATTTCTTTATCATCAACTTGATCTACTTTATTTAAGTAAACACAAATCGCGGGGACACCAACTTGTCTTGCTAAAAGAATGTGTTCTCTTGTTTGAGGCATTGGTCCATCTGCAGCATTTACTACTAGGATTGCACCATCCATTTGTGCTGCACCTGTAATCATATTTTTTACATAGTCAGCGTGACCTGGACAATCTACGTGAGCATAATGTCTTTTTTCAGTTTCATATTCTACGTGAGCAGTAGATATAGTGATACCTCTCTCCTTTTCCTCTGGAGCTTTATCAATTTGATCATATGCAATAGCTTGTGCTCCACCAGTTTCAGATAAAACTTTAGTGATAGCTGCGGTTAAAGTTGTTTTTCCATGATCGACATGACCAATTGTACCGATGTTACAATGTGGTTTATTTCTTACAAATTTTTCTTTTGACATTACTTTTTTTCCTCACTTTTCAAATTTAAATTTATTTTCTTGGAGCGGGTAAAGGGAATCGAACCCTTACATCCAGCTTGGAAGGCTAGCGTTCTACCATTGAACTACACCCGCACAACCCCAAGAGTAACACTCCAGTATTGTTTAAAATATATTGAATGGTGGAGGGGGAAAGATTCGAACTTTCGAAGACCGAAGTCAACGGGTTTACAGCCCGCCCCATTTGACCGCTCTGGAACCCCTCCCTTAGGGGAAGTGTCCCCTTGTTCAATAAAGCTTCAAACAACATGCGTTTTATATATTTTATTTACCCAAATGCAACACGTGATTTAATGGGAAAATATTCAAAAAAACGTGTAAAATATAGGATTATTTATGAATAAATCATCATTTTTCATTGTTGGCCAACACGCTGTAATCGAGGCTCTCAAAAATCCAAAAAGAAAGGTTCTGAGAGTTTTTTTAACAGAGGAAAGTAAAAAAAATATTCACAGAAAAAGCCCAAACAAAAACCTTTTAAATGAAGTAAAGGTTTATTTTAAAACTAAAAAAGAACTAGACAAATATAGCACTAAAGAGAATTTGTTACATCAAGGATATGTTGCAGAAATAGAACACTTGGAAAAACCAATTCTTAAAGAATTTATAAAAAATAAAAATAATATCACTTTAGTTTGTTTAGATGGGGTAACTGATCCTAGAAATATTGGTGCTTTAATAAGAAGTGCAGCATCATTTAATATTGATGGAATTATTATTAAAGAGAGACACTATCCAAATGAAAGTAAACTTATGTATAAAGCTTCAAGTGGAGCAATTGAGTATGTGAATATTTTTGAGGTATCCAACATTAATTCTACTTTAAAAAACCTCAAAGATAAAAATTTTTGGGTTTATGGTTTTGATGGTAATGGTGATAAAGATTTCACAAAAATAGAATGGAAAGGAAACAATATTCTTTTATTTGGTTCCGAGGGATCTGGTATGCACCAACACACATCAAAATATGCTGATTTTTTAGTAAAGATAGACATTAATATTAAAGTTGAAAGCTTAAATATCTCAAATAGCGCTGCCATTGTGTTTCATCACTTAAGTTATTTAAAAAAAAAGAGTTGATTAATTTACAAATAATTAATAATTATTGCGCATGCCCTTGTAGCTCAGCTGGTAGAGCAATTGATTTGTAATCAATAGGTCCGCGGTTCGAATCCGTGCGGGGGCACCATCACTCAATAAAATCAACACTAATTATTTTTGCTAAATCTAAAAACCTTTGACTATTGTGTCGTGAGTGTGTCGTACTAGTGTCGTGATCAAGTAGTCCTATTGGTGCTCGCTGAAAAATGCTTTTCTATTATTCTCTTGCGCTATTAGTTGTCTAATTTTTGCAACAGTCATCCAACATTCTAAATAAACTGTTCCATTAGTAATAAGTTTTCCAAGTTCTTGATTTGACATTTCTCGTCTATTCGGTGGTAAAAATCTCAAACCATTAGAGCTTGCAAAAGTTTTTAACGTTGATGATTTAATTCCAAAATTAAAACTCTCTACACCTTCTTTTTTACCAAAATTTGCGACTGCAACACCAACAACGTTACCTTTTTGATTCATAATTGGTCCACCACTATTACCTTGGTTTAATGCTGCATCAGTTTGAAATTCTGAATAGTTATCACCATAACCTGCTAACGCAGTAACGCTTCCTTTTGATGTTTTTATTGCAGCACTTACTTTTTTTCCTAAAGGATATCCTGCTATAATTACATCTTCTAATAAACCTGCATCTTGATTAGCAACTGAATAAACAGATTTAGGGTTTATATTTGATTTTATAATTGCAAGATCATTCATTTTGTCCACTGCTAAAGTATTAGCTTTAATTTCTTTTCCTCCATACGAAACTTTAATTGCGTCACAACCTTCAATAACATGATGATTAGTTATTATGTCTCCCTGCATTGAAACAAAAAAACCAGTGCCAGAAGCTGCAGGAACTAAATCTTTAGGTTTTAATTTCTTTTGATTATTTTTCGGTTTTTCAGTAACTTTTGGTTGTTCATTTTTTGGTTTAGGATTTTTTTTGTTATATTCTTGAGCCTCTAGAATAGCTTTTTGATTATTAGCATCTTGCTCATAGGTACTTAAATCTTGTGTACTCATATCCCAAACTACTGAGTTCGTTGGACCACATCCACTTAACAACAAACCCAGAACCACGATCCCTAAAAATTTTTTCATTATGAAAACTTTAGCATTGTGTCATACGTGTGTCGAGATTACTTATGATTGTATATAAGTATTACAAAAGCATAATTATTTAATCAGCGATACAAGATTTGTAATCAATAGGTCCGCGGTTCGAATCCGTGCGGGGGCACCATCAAAATCTTATTTATTCCCAATAAATTCAAAAATTACTTTATTTTTTTTTAAAATAAAAATCATTGAATAACACTATAGAAAGGAAGGAAGTGGAATTAAGGTAAGTGAATATTAAGTGAATTCAGTTAATCAAAATATTGATAACCCCAAGCTTGCTTCATACGCACAAGAAATCTAACTTCTTTATCTTTTAATTCCCCGTCAGATAATGCAACTCTTTTTACAAAATCTTTTGCCTGAAACTTAAAATCATCTTTTGTAATATTTCCTAAATAAAAATCTTGAGCCAAATCAATATCACCAGAAAATCTTTTATTAATTTCATCAGTTGCGTTATGTACATTAAAATCAACTTTAATTTCTTTAGCAATTTTTAATATTTCAGCTGTCTCATCTTTTCCTAAACCATGATCAGCTAAAGCCATACAAACACAAAGATTCAATGAATTAATTTTTTCCGACATATCTAAAACCTTTTTTTAAACAATCATTTATATTATCACTATAAAACTCTTGATTATTTATATCAATATGGACTCTGTCATATAATTTATCAAAGGGTAGAAAAAATAACTTTTTACCTCTTCTATTTATATTGCATTTAATCATAGGATAATTTTTATCCAACTTAATGTATCTATGCTGAATATTTAATTTCTTAGCTACATCTTTAGTAGTTTGGTGAAATTTTGTGGTTGTCACAAATACACCCTTTGGAATTTTATGATTTGGATGTTGGTTAATATAGTACAATAGAGAACCTGCTAACTGCATTAAATGTTTTGGAAAAATTTCTTTTTTTGATGACCAGTTTTTTGCTTGTACAATTAATATTTGTTTACCTTTTGTGCATATAAGGTCTCTACCTAAATCACTTTTTCCTTTTTCAATCCCAAAAGGATCTACTCTCCAACCTTTTGTTTCATAAAGATATCGTATTTGTCTTTCATAAAGGTGTCCAATCCCAAGATTATTATGGGATTTCTTTTTATATAAATCATATTTTTTTTGAAGTTCTCTCATTTTAAATATCATTACATTTATAGTCTAACTTAATTAAAATGACTTTACTAAAAAATTTAGATAGATTTATTCTAATAGATTTATGGCATACATAAGACCTTGTAATAAATGTGGTCAAAGAATAAGCATGAGAGAAATGCGAGCTGGTCAGTGGGTTGCGTTCGATGCTTCAACACAAAATCCACACAAATGTGGTAAAAAAACTAAAGCAGATCCGAAAATTAAAAAATTAGCAAAAGAAAAATTAAAAGAAAAAATTTCGGAAGGAATTGATTTAGGCTATTCTGATATAGAAGTCAAAAACCCTCCTCCTGATAAAGTTGAGGAAATAAATTCAAAAATTGAAGAAGTTTATAATGAAGCTACTGAGGAAGTTTATGAAACAAAAAAGAAAAAAACAGTTGTTAAAGATGAAGTTATTGAAAATCAAAATTATAGAGATACATCTTATCGACCCAAAAAATCTGAGGATAAACCTAGAGACTTTATGTGGTATTTTTGGAGAATAGCAATTCCAGTTTGGGCTTTCGGAATTATTAATTGGCTTCTTGGTTGTCCATTCGCATCTTGTAACTAAACTTTCTCAGTATAATTACATCCACTCCTATCTCTTTTCCAATTCGAACAAGAATAAAAAGGACCATATCTACTATTTTTTAAAACTAATTTAACTTTTTTATTTTTACACTTAGGACAAAATCTTGTCTCTTCTTTAATCGCAGCAGTCATCTTTGATTTACCTTTGGCATCAGTTTTCTCATACCCCAAATTTCTTCCAGACCTTTTTTTCATGTCTTGAGTCTTGCCACAACTAATGCAAATTAGAAAAGGTCTTCTACCACCTTTTCTAGAAAAATAAACTTCAGTAAGTTTTCCGCATTTTTCACAATCTCTATTCTCTCTCTCTGCAAGTTTTTCAATCATATTAATTTTTTTATTTTTTTCTGATTCAAAATTTTGATGTTTGTAAATAAGATTTTTAGCAGCTCTTGAAGACATTGCCTTACTAACAATCTTCATAATAGTTTCAGCCTGAGTAGATTTACCGCCATAGGACAAAACATTTAAAGAGCCGTACCATAAAATATTATCATCAATAAAAACCATTTTTTGGTGAATATCTTTTCTTAGATCGACATTTATTTTTAGTTTGATTAAACTTTTTATTGCTAATGTTGCTGTCTCTTTAAGTGTTGATCCTTGATTAACAGGCCCTCTTGTTACAACTCTTATCTTTAAACCTTCTTCTTTTTTTTGTCTTAAAATATCACCCCAAAATGCTGTTCTTTTTTCAGTGCAAAAAGCTGAAAATATAACTATAGATTTTTTTGCTTTTTTAAGATCTCTCTCAAATGTTTTTTCAAAACTATGTTCATCAAATATTCCTGCTTCATCATCTTTTAATTTAATTTTAGTAGATGGAGATAATTTTGGTCTATTAGATAGTTGAAAAGGACCTAATTTTATTATTTCTTTAATATCGATTACTCTTCCTCTTTTTTGTAAATCTACAATTAAATTTCTTAAGATTGATGTTGCTGGTAATCTTTCTTGAAGATAATTGATATTAGCAAATACAATTAGAATGTCTTTTGATCTACTAAATGCCACGTTCATTAATTTAGACCCCTGCTCTTGAGTATTAGATGCTTTAACAAAATTTGATGGGTATACCCCTTCACTTTCTGGAATATCAAATATTACAATATCTTTTTGATCACCTTGAAACCTATGAACAGTACCTGAAACAATGTCATTTAAAGTAAACTCTTTCAATAAGTCGCTAATAAATATTTGTTGAGCCTTATATGGTGTACAAACTCCTACTGAAGTAACATCTTTTACTAATTTTTGTTCATTCAAATAAACACATAAATTTCTAATAGCTCCTGCATGAACAATATTATATCTAGAACCTTCAGCTGGCATTACACAAAAAGGATTTTGACTGGATGAGTCAACTAATATTAAGTTATCATTAATAAATTTAGGATATTCTTTTGTTTTAACACTAACGTCAGTGATTAAATTTCCATCATAAAAGTATTTATTTACTAAAGAGCAAATTTTATCATTCATTCTATACTGGCGTTTTAGAGTAATTATATTATTTGTTTTTTTTGCAATAAGTTTTTCAACATCAATAAAATCAAATGCATGACCTAAATATTTTTCAACTATTTCAAAATTAGAATGATCATCATTTGTAGAAATTATTGGTGGAAGTTGCATGAAGTCTCCAGCTAATACAACTTTCTCTTTTGATAGACTTGCTGCATATGCTGCTTGTGGAAGCATTAACATTGAAGCTTCATCAATAACCACAACATCATATTCTCCAAAGTCTTCTGGTTTTAAATATGTTTTAGTCGCTGTAGCAGCTAAAACTCTACAATTTTTTAAAACTTCAGTTTTAACTTCTTGGATTTGATTATTAATCTTAGTAACTTCAATGGAGTGTTTATCTATCTTATCTAAAAAAACCTGAAGTGATTTTTGTTCTTTTTGAAGATTTTTACCCGATATAATTTTTGAATTTTGAGCAATTTTCTTTTCAAGATCATTAATTTTTACTTTTAATTTCTTTATTTCCGTGGGGTATGATTTCTTTTTTTCATTAATATTTTCAATTACACCCTTTTTACTATTAATTTTTGATTCTTGAGCCTGAGGATCCTCAGAAAACATTTTTCCAAAAAAACCTTTCGTCTCATATTCTTTAATCAATTTGTTGTAGTTTTTAATTGATAAATTTGCATCCTCTATCATTTCGTTTGCCTTGCTTAAAAAACCTTCCATTTCTGATTGTCTTTGAAGATTAGTTAGGTTTTGGTTAGTTAATTGATCAACTAAATTAAATGCATCAACAATTTTTTTATGAGGTTCGGCTTCTTTATTTAGCTCTTCTATTTGTTTTTCAATTTTTCTCCTTTGCTCTACTAGTTTAATGCTTAGCCTTTCTGCTGCTCTATCAACATTAACGTAATCTCCATATTTCTTTAACAATGTTTCATTTACAATATCCCCATACCTGAGCACACTACCTTCATCAAAGTCTTTATCTTTTTTGTAAAGTCTATCACCTAAGTTTTTAACAACTATGTCAACTGCTGCATTAGTATTAGAAACAAGAAGAACTTTTTTCTTTTCATAATAAAAAGCTTCAATAACTTTTGAAATACAATGAGTTTTACCTGTCCCAGGAGGACCCCAAATGTATACAATATCACTTCCTAATGATGTTTTAACTGCTTGAAACTGCTCAGTATTTAAACCATCTTTTGAAACTTTAGGTTTATCCTCTGAGACTGTTCCTTTTTTTAAAAATAGAGTTTTTTTTAAAGTACTAAGATTAATTTTTCCTTCTTTTGTTTCTAGAAATTCTTCATAAGTTTTTTTTAGCTTTTCTATTAAATATGAATTATCAATTTTTAACGTTGCCTGATGCAATATCGGACCAAAATCTTTATCACACGAAATAGTTACTTTTTTTTCAGTTACAGAAACTATATTTGCATCAATATTTTCATCTCCAATTATTAATTGAACTGGCATATCATCTTTTGCTCTACCTATTCTTAAATCCTGGTCTAGAAAAAAAGTATAAAGAACTTTACTTCCTAGTTGCTCTCCCCGCTCACCATTTTCAAGAGTAATTTGTTTTTCAACATTACTTTTTTTTACTTCCTCAAATTCTATTTTTAAAGCGCTAACAAAGTTTTCTATCAAAGAAAAATCTTCTTTTATCTCGCTTTTCTCTTTAGCCATTATTAATTATAGCAATTGCTGATCGAAATTAAATCTATTATAATGATTTAGTCCTGATTTAGAAAAGTACTCTACTTGCTTGGACTTTAAACACAACGCTAAAGGAGAAAAATGAAACTAATAATACAATCAATCAAAAACTATTTTAAATCAAAAAAAGATAAAGGTTTAGAACCTGTATTCTTTGAAAAAATAGGTGATAAAAATACTTCTAGAGATGAAATGCGAGAAAATTTAATTAAAGCATTAAAAAAGAATGGCTGGACTATAAAAAAATAATATAGATACAGCAAAGAACGTAAGTGAATTGTAAGTGAATAATTTATCTTTGTTTGACGAGGAGTCTAGATGTTAATAATATCAAGGTTAATGAAAGGATATTTTAAGAAGCTTTTTGATTTGTAATCAATAGGTCCGCGGTTCGAATCCGTGCGGGGGCACCATTATCTAATTAACAATCCATTCTTCATATAATCTGGAAGTTTCACCATAACAAGTAGATACCCGAACTAAAGTACCACCTGCAATTACATCTATATTGCTAACTAAGATACCTCCACTATTATACTGAATAATACAAACCCCATTTTGATGTGGATCCTGACCTGCAACAACATTTTCTTTATAAGAAACAAATGGGTTAAGAAATTTTCCCTCAAAAGAAGTTTGTGTTGCAGACCCTATTCTATTAGCTAAAAGACGTTCAGAGCAATCAAGATTCCCATTCATAGCTGTTGTCTCTCCCATATCACATTTTAAAATTTCTGCTTTTATAAATTTTATAGTTTGAATATGCATTTGCTTTACAGTATTTTTTTTTGCTGACAACGTATACCCATTATAAGCAACCACTCCCACTGCGGATAAAATACCTATAATTGATACAACAACTAGGAGTTCTATTAACGTAAAACCATCACGACTCATATCTAAAATTTATTACTTACAGATATCTTGGTATTATGATTTTTTTCGTCACTTAGAAAATCAAAATTTGAATTGATTTTCAAATTATAGTTATTAATTTTGTTAACAAAACCTAAACTGGTTGAATTTGAATTATCGATATCAAATGTAAATTTCATATCATCAATAGGAACATATCCTATCATTAGGTAAAGCTCATTATAAAAACCTTTTCCACTAGCTCCAAATCTCTCAAAACTAGTTACAACAGACCATCCTGTTATTGATGTAATATCGAAACCATAACCCACTCTGTAATTATGCTTTGACTTTTTATTTGATTTATAATCATAGACTCTACTTTGGTTATTCAAATAATAAAATTCTGAATTTGATGATGGGCTAAAATCTCCTACATATTCAATTCTTCCATGATGATTAGTTGTTTTTTCATCTTGTTGGTTTTCTGTATCAAAAAGTAAACCAATTGTAGTTAAAGCTGTTTTGATATTTTGATCTTTGTAAATCAATGCATCAGCTAAACTATCACCCAGTGTAGTTTTTTCTCTAAATTCTCTTAATTTTGTGTAACCTAAATCTACTTTAATACCTGGACTTATATTTAGTTTTTCATCATGCAATCTTTTACCAAAATTAATTGAGCCAAATATTTGTTGTCCTTCTCTATCCCCCTTAAGAGTGTTACCATGAGTTATTCTCGTATGGTCAGTATCTAATAAACTCAACCCTATAATCGCATCTGTAAAAAAATTATCTTCTCCAATTTTTGTGCCGTAAAATGCTAAACTATAAGAGTCTGTATCTAATTTTGTGCCTTGCCTACCAATATCAATATTATCATTTGAGTATTGGAGAACATAACCATACATTGTATCCCTATCTTCATCCTTAATTCTATCGGCGCCAATTGAAATACCATAAGTATGAGTATCTCTAAATGTGGTATCTATCGCATGTCTTTTACCTACGCTTACTCTACCCTCACTCCATTGAAACCAATCATCACTACTATAAGTTCTATTTTTTTCTTTTTTAAGAGTTTTTAAAGCACTAACTAATCTTGCAATTTTTTCATTTGTAAAATTTATCTCTGTATTAAAGTTTGAAAGATTATCTTTATTTTTATGTCTTCTAAGCCATTCAGTTCTGTGAAATATTGGGAGTGTATTGTTTCTAATTATACGTTTGGCAGACTCTACATTTGCATCAATAATAGCTTTTATATCAGCATTAGTTGATGCGTCTGGGCAAGCTATAGTTCCAACACAACTAATATCATATTCATAAATTACATTATCATCAGAACTGCTTCCGTCATCTCCTGTAACATATAGTTTTGTAAAATTTGATGAAAAAATAAATCCTCTCATTTCTCCAGTTTGAGCAGATATCGAGTAAGATGTTTCTAGACTTATGGAGGTGATATTGTAAGGTGTTGTTAAAGAGTACTTATTTATATCATCACCCGTATTACCACCTACATATAAAAAATTTCCATCTGAACTAAGTTGTATATTTCTCATTTTAGTTTCATCACCTGATATACTGGGTGAACAAAATTGATTGGTCATACTTGTTATATCCCACGGTGTAGTTAAATCATATTGAGCTATTATGTCGTTACCTTCATTTCCAATAAATACTCTAGTACCATCAGGTTTAAAGTCTAAACCTCTTGATTGAATGCTTGTAGTACATCCAGTCTGTAAGTCAGTTCTACCAGTCCAAGTAATTGTAGAAGAGTCCCATGGGGTACTTAAACTGAATTGTTCTAGGGCAACTGTATTACCAGCTGTACCATCACTTCGTATTACATACATTCTTGTTCCATCTGGTTTAAATTCAATAGCATGGGGATTATCCATAACTTCTGAACTGCCACCTTCTTGAATTGTAAGTAGCGTCTCAGAGGACTTTACTGCGGTATTAATATCAAAAGGCGTTGTTAAGGAATATTCAATAACTGACTGATCATCATCATCTTCATCATTAGTCACATATAATCTCGTACCATCCGGTTTTATAAAAATTCCTCTTAAATCATCAGTATCATCAGAAATATCTTTTGATTGTTTAAATTGTAAATCAGAAAATGATTTTGAAGTAAAAAAAATTAAGAAAAATAAAACAAATAAAAAAACTTTTTTCATATTTAATTTTTAAAATTAAACTCAAATCAAGATGTTTCTCTTCTTAATTGCTCTATCTTAATTTTTTTTTGCAAACTTCTATTTTTGTCATACAAAAGGTTAAATTTAATATTCTTATTTGTTTTAATAATTATTTTTTTGGCATTTCTTACCTCAATATTATCAGCAACTGCACTAATAGGTCTTTTTTTAGGATTTAAATTTTTAATCGTTATTTTTGATCTATCATTTACTATCTTTCCTTTCCATCTTCGTGGTCTAAAGGCACTTATGGGTGAGATTGACAACTTTTTTGAATTAAGACCTAAAATAGGTCCATGCACAGATAAATTATAAGCTGTACTTCCAGCGGGTGTAGAAACCAAAACACCATCAGAAACTAAATTTTTAATTAGTTTTTTTGATCCATAATCAATTGATAAAGAAGCTGCTTGACGGCTTTGTCTTAAAATCGACACCTCATTAATTGCTATGTGTTTTTTGCTTTGATTATTCTTGTTGCTAACTGTCATTTCTAATGGTGAAATTGAAATCAACTTAGCTTTTAATAAATTTTTGATTAAATTGTTTGATGAATATTTGTTCATTAAAAAACCATAATTTCCAGAATTTATTCCATAAAAATATTTTTTTGAATTTTTATTCTTTTTTAAAGTTTGAAGCATAAAACCATCTCCACCTATAACTACAACGATATTAGTTTTTTTTATTTCAATCTTGTTTAGAATATTTGATAGAGATTTTTTTATTCTTAAAGATTTAGAATTTGTATCAGAAATAATATGTATTTTTTTCATTTAGTGGTGCCCTCGGCCAGACTCGAACTGGCACTCCGCAAGCGGCAAGGATTTTAAGTCCTTTGTGTCTACCAATTTCACCACGAGGGCATGAGTTATTTTCATGAGTATTTATGCTAATATTTATAATTGAACAAGATGAATAAGTAAAATTTTTTTATTTTATCCCTCTAGATCCGAGAATGATCCGATTGTTATCTTGTTTTAATTCAATATTTTTTGAGATTTTTTTAAAATATCAAGATACTTCTTTAAATATATATTATTTAATTTAAATTTATTTTTAGATTTATACTTTTCAAAGGTTTTTTTAAGATATTTTTTTATCATAAATTCTAAATTGAAGATAATTGGGAAAGTTTTCTTTATCATAAATTATCTCAGTTTTATAATTACCTTTATTACTAAGAATTAATTCTGCAATAAAATTGTATAATTGTTTATCTGAAGGTTTTTTATTAAAAAATTTTTCAATTATTGTCATAAATTGTTTCTACATTGATATGTATACCAGAGTCTTAAATCTTTTTCGGTTATTTTGTCTTTAAAATTATACACTCTTGTTGCCCATTGTTTTGTATCTGTTTTATAAAAATAAACATTTACATTTTTTTTATTTGTTACTGGATTTTTTGTTACAAGTTGCCAACCCACCTGCTTTTTAGTTTTATCAAATTTTATATTGTAAATATCACTCATAATAAGTTCATTATTAGGGTTCGGCACCCTCACGCTTTTATTTATATGATCTATATAAAAAACCACCTTAACACCCTCTAACATATTAAAAATACGATCATCTGAAGCTTTAATTAATTTATAACAAACTATACTTTGCTCTTTAGCAAAAGCATTCCCGTTTAACAAAAAACCCAGAACCACAATCCCCAAAAATTTTTTCATAAATTTATACTAACATTATATTCATTTCGCATAAGTTATTTTTTATCCTCGATTTGAATTACACAATCTGGTCCAACCTTAAGAGTAAATGATTTAATCATATCCCTAAAATCTTCCTCCATATCAAGCATAGCTCTTTCTTTATTGGCCATATTATTTTCAAAAAACTTTTTCTCTTTACCCATAAGATCATTCATCTTGATCATAGATTGATATAAATTTCTAACAGGCAATTGAAAAGATGGTCCCATTATATGATCCCAAAGTCTTTTCATCATTTTAGGAGCATCAAAATCTTTCTTAGATTTATGCTCATTTATTAAGTTAACCCTTATAAAACTAACCAAAGTATGAATTATTTGATAGTTCATTGGAATGATCAAAATTCTTTTTCCATGTCTTTCAACATAACCATCCAGATCTTTATTATAATCTTTAGGCATAGCTGTAGTTATTAATACTCCATAATTGATATTCTTATCTTTCATGTCGTTTAATAATTTACTTACCCACTCTTCTTTAAAAGATTTATGATCTTTGCTCTCAAAGTAGATTTGAGCAAGTTTTTCATTATTTTTGTTATTAATAGTGAGTATACAATCAGCACCTTTAGCACCCTTTTTAACTTCTTCAACAGTGTCATGAGGAAACTTATCTCTTAGATAGTCTTCTATTAACTCCTCTTGAACTTCACCTTGAACTTCAACTGACTTTTGCTTTAATTGTCTAGTTAACTCCTCAATTTTAGTTTTTGCTCTTTTTTTAAATATTTCGTCTTCTTTTCTTTCTTTAGCCCTTAAATCTTCTGACTTTTTAAGTTCAGTTTCATTTTTTTCTTTATATTTTAATTCAAGAAGCTTTTCTTTTTTCTTAAGATCCTCTTGGTATTTCGTTTCAATTTTTTTCTTATTCTTTTCAGCTTCAATTACTTTATCTTTAAGCTCCTTTAACTCTTTCTTTTTGTCATTTTCCAAAGCTAAAGTTTTTTTCTTTAATTGATTTTCAATTTCTTTTTCTTTTAGTTTTAAATTAGCAACCATTTTTGCCTCATTCTCCTTTGAACTCTTTTCTAAAGCTTGTTCCTTTTGCTTTAATTTAGAAGACATTTTTTTTTCTATAATTTTTTTCTCTTCTTCTACTTCCTCTATTTGAGATCTAAGTTCTTGAAATTTAGATTTATTTTGTTCTTGAATTTTAAAGGAAAGTTCTTTTTCTAAATTTTTTTCTTTTAGTTTAAAGTCTAGATTATATTTTTCTTTTAATAATTTTTCCTTAACTTTAATTTCTTCTTGATATTTTTTCTCTTTTTCTTTCAAATGTTTTTGTAATGCCTGATCTGCAGAAAAAGTTTCATTACAGTTTGGGCAAGTTATTGTTAATTGGTTCATGTTATCTCCTTTAATTGTTTAATTAAGAGTCAAATCCTTTTCAGAATTCCATTCATTAGTTTTATGCTGTATTTCCTCCATTTTACTTTTGGCCAAATATTCAATCACTTTACTAAATGTAAGTTCAGCCTGAATGATATTGCCTTTTCTTAACCACTCTAAAGTTTCATATGTTTCTTTAGGTACACTTACTGATTTATATTTATTTGGGTCTGCCATTTTATCTCCTTTGTTTAATCAAAATCCCCTGTTGCTTTACAGGGGATGTTGTTGATGATTTATTCACTTTTGTTCCTTAAGCTTAAAAATATTCCTCCAATTATACCTGCTGCAATTGGGGTGAACTGTGACATAGGTCCTAAGAATGCAGTTAAATTTGTCCCCATCCTAGATGCAGCATAATCTACAACTGCAAATCCTATGAAGAGTACTCCTAAATAATCAAATACTCCGCTTGGTAAATCAATCATCATTTCATCGTTACTTTTTTTTTGCTCTACTTTTATTTTCTTCATTTTCTCCTCTTCGTTAGTGTTTACGATTAAGAGGAATTCACAAATTGTAGAAAGTAAGGCTATGAAAACCTAGAAAGATCAATTTGCTCATTTCCTCTTAATCTTTTATGAGTTCAATAAAATCAAACTCATTCTACTTATAATCATTTAAAAATTGTTTACCCGTAGGTTAACTTTAGACTTTGCCTACGGATAAATTTCTAATAATCTTGATTTATGAATAAGAAAAAAGGTTATCCAAGAAAGCCCTATTCATTCGAAAGAGTTTTAAAAGATTTAGCTGACGACATTGGTTATGAGAATATTGAAACAGTTATTGAAAAGAAGAGAAAAGCTATAGAACATATAAGTAATCCTAATTTTAAGGATCGACAGCTCCATATACAAGATGGATTAGAATTAGATATCCATTGCAAAAGGATTGGGAAAGGTACCCCTTTTCTAACTGCTTATGAAACTTTACTTAGAAAAGAAATTGAAAATAGAAAAGATCACGACACAAGTGATGAAATAATCAATAATTTACTTAGATTAGGTGAGTCTATTGGGGATGTAATGGAAGAAACTAGAAAAGCTCTTGATGATGATAAAGTAGATGAAAAAGAGAAAGAACAGATTTCAATAGAGGTTATAGAGTTAGAAAAAAAAATTGCAGAACTTAAACTTAAACTAAATTTAGGAGAGAAAACAGATTATAAAAGTCAAAAAAAGCGAGACCCTTAATAAATGCGTTACAGGTTTTTATTTAATTTTCTTAAAGTTTCATTAGTTACAAAAGGATTATCTAAGATAAATATTTTTTTAAATCTTGCTATTTTCTTAAGTGTTTTTGCTATTTCAAGTACCCTTATATCAATTTATTACGAGTCCAGGATTACGGATATCGAAAAGAAGATTTCTAAAAACGAGATTACACTGGATATTTTATCATTAAATACTATGGCAATACCAGGCAAAGTTTTGGGTTTGGAAAATATTTCAAATGATGTGAAAAAAAATAACGACATTATAAATTATTTTTATTTCTCAAAAATAGGTCAATTATTTGATGAATATGAATTGTACTATCGTCCAGTAATAAATCTTAGCAATTATTTATCTGGCAATTTCAATGTCATAAAAAATTATGAAGATGTCGTTAATGCAAAAGACGAATGGGTTATAAAAAATCTTGATGAAAAGATATTTGAAGATTTAAAACAAAATTCTGAAAATCATGAGGAATTTTCAAAAATCATGAATCAAATTCGTTTAGATCATGAAAAAATGGGTTTAGAAAAAGGTGTTAAGGTAATTAAACCTGAAATTTTAAAAGAGTATCAAAATTATTACAAAAAATTTACAGTATACATTAATGATCAGCTTCTTCATTTTGCGTCAATATCTGGTTCATTACAAACAATTCATAACAATATTAAAAATGATAATCTAAAACTTTTTGGTGAGATATCAAAAAATTCTAAAGATTCTAAAAAATTTGTTTTATTTGCTTTTTTTTTTCAATTGATAATTTTCATAATTGTCCAAGCAATGGAGATAATAACAACTAGAAGGGAAATTCAAAAAATAAAATGACATTAAATTTTAGAATACTAGTTTTAATTGTCCTTGTTGGAATATTTACAGTATCTTCATTTATTTTCGATCAGATGGTTATTTATTCCGAAGATAAAATTAGAGAAAAAAATTTCTTATATAAAAGATCTTTTGGTAATTACTTATCCAGTAAAACTGTAATGTTAAATACAAGAGATTTAATGACAAGAATCCAAGTAAAAAAAAACTTTTTTGAGGATCGACAAACTTTTTTACAAGATACTGTTTCTGTATTATTCAATGAAAAATTAATGAAATTAACATTTGATGAAAATGTTAGTTCTGATTATTTTAAAAATCTAAAAACAATTTTTACATCAAGGTATCAGACACTAGGCTATGATATTTTAAAAGAATGTAATTTAGCGTACACCTTTTTTAAAGGAGTACAGGTACGAAATTTCGATATAAGCATTCACAATGATGAAAAAATAATTAAAGCAATAAAGGGTGTAAATAAGATTAATTTAAATAACTCATTAAAAGCACATGATCATTTTACAAAAAAACTAGATTTAGAGAGAAAAAAAATTCTATCTATAGATCACGACATTTCCAATATGGATGAATTTTATATTATCAGAGAAAAATATACAAAACTTCTAGATTATTATTTTTTACATTATGGGCATTTAAACAAAATCAATGAAGCTCATGCAGTAACTTTTGATTTTTATTTTAAAGAAGCTAGAAATTTTTTAGATGAAAAAAATAGTTTCGAAAGAAAAAGAAATTACTTTATTTTGTTTGGTGTTTTATCCCAAATTTTAAGTCTCTTTTTCTTAATATTTCTTTTTAAGACATTAATGTCTCTAGCAAGTAAAAAGTAATTATTTTATGAATATAAAAAAGTATTTTATGATTTTTTTTTCCTAGTAGCCCTTTTTAATGGGTCCGAACCAAATCTATTTTTACCTTTAGTACCCTCAGGTATTAAAAAGAATAAAAGAACTAATCCACCAATAAATGGAATAAAGCTTATCAATAAAAAAAATCCTGATCTATTTGTATCATGCAATCTTCTTACACCAGCAGAGATAGCTGGAATAAGAGTAAATAATGTTATTCCAAGAAAAAGGTAAGAAATGTCATTCTCAAAAACTGTAGAAATAAAATATGAAGGTGAAACAATTAATTGAAACCACCAATATTCAGATCTACTAGCCCTTCCCTCAAAAACAAAATATTTTTTTAAACAAGTTGATACTGACTCACTAAATGTCATAATTTTACTAATCCTTTTTTAGATTTATAAACTTTATTCATTAATAATCTTCTAAATAAAATAAGCAAACACAATAAACTTATCAATTGAGACGATACACCTAGTAATAGTAACAATTGTTTTCTATTTTCTATTTTTGACGACTCATTAATCAAATTATCCAAATCAGATGACGCTTTTATTCCAAGTTCAGCCATAGCATCTAATAAATTTTGTAAGTAATTATTATTATGTTGAACATAAGCTTTAATAGTTTCTAACGCACTTGATGTTTTTTCAATACCATCAAGATCTTCATACTTAATTACAAAATCTGGATTTTTTTCTAATTGTTCTGTCAACCAATGATTATCTTCAATCAATCCTCTAAAGTATTTTTCAAATGAAAATTCTTTTTGATCTAATTCATAATTATTAGTATCCGCCGCTTGAATGGTGCGTCCAGATAAACCATCTATAACCATTTTATCGTTTAAGATATCCTCCATTAGTCTTGTTTGATCAAAGATATTTGAAAAATAGTAAAATTTTTTTTTATCCTCTGAAAAATTTGATGCAGATACGAGAAAAACTGTATTTTCAAAAGCAAGCAAAAAATCACTAACCCTATTATTCATTTTGAGATATGCAGATCTGCTCTCTGATTTACTTAATATTTTAAAATTAATTTTACGAAAATCCTCTTCGTATTGGATTACAATTTGATCTAAAATAAAAGTAGTTATTTGAAATATCCCCGCTAAAAGCACCAACATCCAATTAAAGGTTGATAATTTGCCTTTTCCCCTTCTCATGAAATTTCTCTCAATTCAAAAACTTGGACCAAAGAAAATATAACCAATTGAAATATAAATGCATATAAAATTGCATTAGTAGATTTGTTGGTCATCTCTATTATTTGTTTTGTAATAATTTCTTTTTCTTGATCAACTATTGAATTGTATTCTTGAAAAAATAAATTGATCTGTAAAGTATTGTATTCTGATTGATCAAGATGGAACACTATATCCTCTAAGGGAATATCAATGAATATCTTCTCTATTTCATCAATTTCACCCTGGGTTAAATATTCATCTTCATTGAGAGGTAATTTATCATATATCTCATATATATAATCGAGTGCTTTTTGATTTGTCTGTTTAATATCTTTAAAATTATATTTAACTTTAAGCTCATCATTTTTAATTAATTCAATATCGCCGATTGCATACTTTATTGTGAATGGATACCAACTAAGAAGAAAAAAATAATATCTTTTTTTACTAATGTTAAAAAAATTGTTATTTTCGATTGTATCAAAATTAAATTTTCCTATTTTATTATTTAAATTTCTGCTTGGTGCATCAGTCAACCACTCTTGAATTTTAAACTCTTCAAGTTCTAGCTTTATAATCTTATTTTTTTTTTTATTTAATTCATTTTCATAATATATAGATATTCCAGATGAGATAAGAGCAGCCAGTACTAAAAAAATCCCGAATTCAGAAAAAAATTTAAGTCTTTTTTTAGTTTTTTTATCAGCAGATAATAAATTTTTAATTAAAAAAGTTCTTATCATTCTAACAGTTTTAGATTATTTTATTTTCTTCCTCTTTTTTTTTAAATTTTTGTCTATTCTTAAGTTCAATATGTAAATAAAAAGAAAAAATAGCTAGAATACCAATAATCATCATTGGATTTGGCCAAACAAGAAAGTTATAAAACCCATGAAATAAGTATGGTAAGGCTAGTGATAATATTAAAAATTTTTTATTACCTGTAAAAGCATACATTCCAAAGTAATAACCCATAACAGCACCATTAAGACCATGCATAGGTATAGCGGAATAAGATCTTGCTAAGGCTATTAAATATGACAACTCAGCATAATCAACATTCTTCTCTTTTGCTATTATTTCTGCCCATTCATAAACATAAGTATAATTTTCATATGTCGCAAAACCTAATGAAACAACAACACCATAAACTAGGCCATCCATTGGTTCATTAAATTCATTTCTTTTTAAAACAATTAAATATAAAATTAAAAATTTTAATAATTCTTCTGCCCATGCGGGACCTAAAAAACTACTAGTAAGATTTTCTGAATATTTTGATCCGTCATAAAAAAAATCATGACTTAAACCATTTAAAATTCCTGCAGGCAAACATATTAAAAAACCAAGAAAAAAAATTAATACAATTGTTCCTTTAGGTTCCTTAAATCTATCTGATAATGTAAAATATAGTAATAAAACTATTGGTGGAACAAAAGTCAGTAAGATTGTCATCATAGCAATTTAATAATACTATCTCTTCATGCTCTTGTCTTGCTCTTGTTTGGGTAAATTAATTATCTACTTATTAAACTTGTTATATATAAAGTATGCGTAACTAGCTGAGGCTTTTGAATATAATTGGTAAATATCGTTTGTACCCGCAGTCTTTTGAATTTGAATATAATTATCCCCATTTTCAAAATTTGTAATTCTTGTAAAATTTACTGAATAAGACTTAATTTGACCCAAAAAAATTATTCTTTTGTTGGTTAAATAAAGATCACCTACATCTTTAATAACATGATGATCTGGAGAACCTTGAGACCATATTACATGAGTCTTAAAACAAATCTTCTCTCCTTTTTTTTTGGTTACCTTGTCATCAGCAATATCTTTAATTTTCTTTTTTTTTAATGACTCTTGATGCTCGTCTAACCCCTCATGATAAACAAGAATATCTAAAACTTCAGAATAGGAAAAATTTTCTGTCTCAAGTTGTTTAGCTATTTTATCAACATCTTTAGCGTTTACTTTTTTTTTTGAAATTTCTTTATATTTATTAAAAATATTCTCATATTCTTTATTATACTTTTCTCTAGCATTAGATCTAAATAATTTTCCCATTAAGTTTCCAAAACCCATCCATAAAGCGCTAACCCAAAAAATTATTACAAAAACAAATACAGCGGATGCATCTTCACCATAGGGAAGAAAAAAAGGTAAAAAAATAAATAAAAAAGCAAGAATTACACTTAAAGTCATGCCTGACTCTAATTCTTTGGCTTCTATTTCTGATCTTCTATCTTCATAAATTGGACTAATTATCATTTATTTTTTTTGTTTAACAGTTCTGAAAATCCTGCAGCGATTATACCCGTAGGGATCGCCACTATACCAATTCCAGATATAGAAATTATTACAGTACATATCTTTCCAATTATTGTGATTGGATAAACATCTCCATAACCAATTGTAGTTAAAGTAATTGTTGACCACCAAAAAGCTCTAGGGATACTTCCAAATGCCTCAGGTTGTGCACTACCCTCTGCAAGATATATAACAATGGATGTAAATAAGATTATCATAACTGTGATAGCTAAACTAAATAAAATCTCATTCTTTCTTTTATCAATTACTAAACTTATATTTTTAAGTGCAGGTATTCTGTCTTTAAATTTTGCTAATTTTAACATTCTTAAAATTCTTAAGATTCTAAATAAAAATGTTTCATTTAATCCTGGGAATATTAGAGAGGGTATAAATGAAATTAGATCTATTAATGAATGAAATGAAAATACAAATTTAATTTTTCCAACAAATCCTTGATATTTTTTAGAATAACCACAAGTAAATAATCTCAATAAATACTCGATTAAAAAAATGTAAGATAATGTTAAATTTGTATTGAAAAAAAGTTGTGGATTCTTTGACTTAATAGTTGGCTCTGACTCAATGATAATAATGATAAATGAAAAAATAATTATGGAAAAAATTAACTTTTGAGAAAAGGATAGATTTTTTTTCTCATTAAATAACTGTAGATATATCTTTTTCATTGAAAAATCTTAACTTAGATAATTTTAAGTCCTTTGTGTCTACCAATTTCACCACGAGGGCATTAATGCTTTTTTTAAATATTTTTCGTCTAATTTGCAATCTTTATATCCTCTAGTAACAACATTTAAATATCTTTCAGTTGGAAACTTAAAAGAAGTTTTTTTTACCATTGTATAAGTCATTACTTTTTTCCCATAATAGGAAAAATAATATTTTTTATATAAGGTCGGATAATCTTCATAAACATCAAGTTTTTTTTCATCACTTTTAGATATTTCAAATAAGCCTCCAGGCACAATTGAATTTTTTTTGGGCTCAATATCTGCAGCACGATATTTGCTTCTAAAAGTTAATCTAAAATCTTTTAAATTTATCTTTTTTAAAAATTTACTATCCTTACACCTTCTTCTCATTTGAAAATGATGTAGATTACTTCCGTAAGCAAAATAAAGCATTTATCTTTCTACAATCTCAATATCTTTTTCTTTGATAAATTTTAAAATTTGAGAATTACAATTATCAATTTTAGACTGATTTTCAGATCTTAAAACAATCGATACACCTAACTTACCAGCATGAAAAAATGGATAACTTCCTATTTCAACATCTTGGTTTTGGTCTTGAACTTTTGTAAGTGAGTTTGCTATTTCACTTTCGACTGTTCTTAAATTAATTGTATGACTTAAAATTGGTTCTCCACCAGCTATCTTATTTTTTAAGCCTCCTAACATAGATTTCATTATTGAAGGAACGCCTGGTAAACAAAATACATTTTCAACACTAAATCCTGGAGCACCACTTGTTGGATTTAAAATTAATTCTGCATTTTCTGGCATCCATGCCATTCTTTGTCTACCCTTATTAAATTCTCCCTTTTTATAATAGGCTTCTAATATTTTAAATGCTCCTTTGTGTATTTCATATTTTCGATTAAAAGTTTTTGAAACTGACTGAGCAGTAATGTCGTCATGTGTAGGACCAATTCCTCCAGTTGTAAAAACATAATCATTGGATTTTCTCAAAACATTCAAAGTATCAACTATAGTTTTTTCTACATCAGGTATAACTCTTACTTCATTTACTTTAACACCAATAGAGTTAAGCCATATTGCTAATGTACTTGTATTAGTGTCTTGAGTTCTTCCAGAAAGAATTTCATTACCGATGATTAATATCGCAGCATTTACTTTTGTGTTTTTACTCATTTTATATGTATAATTCGAATATGGAATTTACCAAGTCTTTATTAAAAGGCAAATTAATCAAAAGATATAAGCGTTTTTTTGTTGATGTAAATCTAAATAAAGAAATTGTTACTGCACATTGTCCAAATACTGGATCAATGAAAGGTTTGCTAGACGAAGGAAATGAAGTACATTTATTCAAGCATGATGATCCAAAAAGAAAATTAAAATATGGTCTAGAAATTATTAGGGCCAAAAAAAACTTTGTCGGAATAAATACTCATAGAGCAAATAAAATTGTACACCACGGATTAAATAATAACCTCATAAAGGAATTCAAAAATAACGATAAGATTAATTCAGAAGTTTTTTTTAATAAAGAGACTAGATTTGATTTTTTAATTGAAAAAAATGGTCAAAAAAGTTTTCTAGAAGTAAAGAATGTTACTCTTTTTAGAGATGAAAAAACAGCTGAGTTTCCTGATGCGATTACTACTAGGGGATCAAAACATTTACTTACCCTTATTGATGCCATAAAAAAGGGTTATAAATCCTACTTAATTTTTTTAGTTCAAATACAAAATATGGAATACTTTAGAATAGCAAAAGATATAGATAGCAAATATTATGAAAATTATTTAATAGCTAAAAAAGCTGGTGTAAACTTTTTGGCTTATAGATGTAACATTAGTTCTAAAAAAATTTATATTGATAAAAAGATAAAAATTATTGATGAGTAATTATAATGAAAAATTCGAAAAAATGAGGATTGCAGGAAAGTTAGCTGCACAAACTTTAGATATGTTAACAGAAAACATTAGAGAAGGTGTTTCAACAGCTTACATAGATAAGCTTGGTTATGAGTTTATAAAAGATAATGGTGGCCATTCTGCCCCGCTTTATTATCGTGGTTTTACAAAATCTTTATGTACATCTCTTAATCATGTTGTGTGTCATGGTGTTCCCTCAGAGGATAGAGTTTTAATTGAAGGAGATGCACTTAATGTAGACGTAACTGCTATCATTAATGATCATTATGGAGATACAAGTAGAATGTTTTGTATTGGAAAAACCTCTGTAAAATTAAATAATCTAATTGATGCAACTTATCAATCTATGATGAAAGCAATTAACATCTTAAAACCTGGTATTAAACTTGGAGATATAGGACACGAAATACAATCTTATATTGAAGAAAAAGGATTTTCTGTTGTTAAAGATTTTTGTGGTCATGGAATAGGTACATCATTTCATGAACCACCAAACATTCTACATTATGGAACAAAGAATACAGGTATGGAATTAAAACCTGGGATGACATTTACAATAGAACCAATGATTAATGCTGGTAAATTTAATGTAAAAATGCTTAATGACGGGTGGACTGCAGTGACAAAAGATAAATCTTTATCTGCACAATTTGAGCATACTGTTGGAATTACTGAAAATGGTTATGAAATATTTACAGAATCTGCTAAGGGTTATTCTAAGCCCCCATACTTATAATTAATGATTAAAAGATACTCTCGAAAAGAATTAACAGATATTTGGTCTGAGGAAAATAAATACAAAATATGGTTGGATGTTGAAATTGCTGCAGCTCAAGCAATGGAAAAACTTGGTCAAATTCCAAAAGGTGTCTCATCAATAGTTCGAAAAAAAGCAAGGATAAATGTAAAAAGAATTCATCAGATTGAAAGTAAAGTTAAACATGATGTAATTGCTTTTTTAACCTCCATAACTGAAAAGGCAGGAATTAAAGCTAGATACCTTCATCTTGGCATGACTTCATCTGATGTAGTAGATACAAGTTTTAATATTCAATTGGTTCAGTCAGGAAAAATTATCTTAAAAGACGTAGATCAAATTTTAAAAGTATTAAAAAAACAAGCTAGAAAATATAAATTTACTCCTTGTATAGGTCGTAGTCATGGAATTCATGCTGAGCCAATAACATTTGGATTAAAATTAGCTTCCTTTTATGAAGAATTTAAAAGAAATAGAGAGAGATTAGTTTACGCTATAGATCAAGTATCAACTTGTGCAATTTCTGGAGCTGTTGGAACATTTGCAAATGTAAACCCTAATGTCGAGAAACATGTTGCAAAAAAACTTGGATTAAAAGTTGAACCAATCTCTACTCAAATTATCCCTAGAGATCGACATGCATTTTATTTTTCAGTTCTTGGCATTATCGCAGGAAGTATAGAAAGAGTTGCTATAGAAATAAGACATTTACAAAGATCAGAAGTTTATGAATTGCAAGAATACTTTTCTAAAAATCAAAAGGGTTCATCTGCAATGCCTCATAAGAAAAATCCAATTTTGAGTGAAAATTTAACTGGACTTGCAAGAATGGTAAGAAGTTCTGTTATTCCAGCGCTTGAAAATATTGCACTTTGGCATGAAAGAGACATTTCACATTCAAGTGTAGAGAGAAATATTGGTCCTGATGCAAATATTACTCTAGACTTTGCACTTGTAAGATTAGCGGGTGTTTTAGATAATATGATTGTTTATCCAAAAAAAATGCTAGAAAATCTTAATCTTACTAAAGGGCTAATTTTTTCACAAGAAGTGATGTTAGAACTGACAAAAACTGGTATCACAAGAGAAAAATCCTATAAGTTAGTACAAGGATATGCGAAAAAATGTTTTGCTGAAAATTTAGATTTGTTTAATGTCATTCAGTCTGACAAGTTAATAATGAGTAAAATTTCAACCAAAAAATTAAAGTCTATCTTTAGTTATTCAAAACATTTTAAAAGTGTAAATCTAATATTTAGGCGGGTTTTCAAATAATGAAAAAAGGTAAAAAACTTTACGAGGGAAAAGCCAAGATAATTTACTCAACCTCAGATAAAAACTTAGTAATCCAATACTTTAAAGATGATGCTACAGCATTTAATAATGAAAAAAGAACTACTATTGAGGGTAAGGGAGTTTTAAATAATAGAATTTCTGAACATATACTTACAAATTTATCTCAAATTGGTATTGAAAATCATTTAGTCAAGCGACTAAACATGAGAGAACAATTAATTAAATTTGTAGAAATAATTCCAATTGAATTTGTTATTCGAAATGTGGCAACAGGATCTTTAACTAAAAGACTTGGAATAGAAGATGGAACCGTACTAAAGGAACCTTTAATTGAATACTGTTTAAAAGATGACAAACTTGGCGATCCTTTAATTTCAGAGGATCATATTTACGCATTTGATTGGGCAAATAAAAAAGAAATTGAAAAGATAAAAAAAACTATTTTTAGAATTAATGATTTTATGATTGGAATGTTTAGAGGAGTGGGAATAAAATTAATTGATTTTAAATTAGAATTTGGACGAACTAAAATTGATGGAAGAAAAGAAATAATTTTGGCTGATGAAATAAGCCCTGATACTTGTAGATTGTGGGACTCTGCGACTGATAAAAAACTTGATAAAGATAGATTTAGAAAAGATTTAGGAGATTTATTACCTGCGTATACCGATGTTGCAAAAAGACTTGGAATTCTACATGAGCAATCGAATGTTTCTGCAGTAAATGTAACTAAACTATCTTCAATTAAAAAGAAGCGAAAATGAAAGTTTCTGCAGTAATTACTTTAAAAAAAGATGTTTTAGATCCACAAGGCAAAGTAATCCATGAGACTTTAGATGGTATGGGTTTTAATTCTGTGAATGAGGTAAGACAAGGCAAATATTTTGAAATTGATGTTAAAGAAAATGATCCAAAAAAAGCTAAAAGTCTTGTAGAAGATATGTGTAAAAAACTTTTAGCTAACCTTGTTATTGAAAACTACAAAATTATTGAAACACAATAATTAATGAAATCATCGGTTATAACCTTCCCTGGTTCAAATTGTGATAGAGACATGGATGTTGCTCTTACAAAATTTGGATTTAAAAATAAAATGGTTTGGCATAATGATCTAGAATTGCCCAAAAGTGATTTAATTGTTTTACCTGGTGGTTTTTCTTATGGTGATTATTTGCGTTGCGGTAGTATGGCCTCTAAGTCAAAAATTATGAATTCAGTGATTAATTTTGCAAAATCGGGTGGATTAGTAATGGGAATTTGTAATGGATTTCAAATTTTGGTTGAGGCTGGATTAGTGCCAGGAGTATTATTAAGAAATAAGTACCTGCAGTTTATTTGTAAAAATGTACATGTAAAAGTTGACAACAAAGAAAATACTTTTTTTAAAAATCTGGATAAAAAAGTTTTGGAGTTTCACATAGCCCATAATGAAGGTAATTATTTTTGCACCAACGATCAACTCAAAGAAATTGAGGATAATAATCAAATAGCAATTTATTATTGTGATCAAAATGGTAATACAAATGATCAAATAAATCCTAATGGCTCAATTAAAAACATTGCAGGTATTTTTAATAAAGAAAAAAATGTTTTGGGTATGATGCCTCATCCTGAGCGAATGATAGATGAAAGTTTATCGGGGGAAGATGGATCAATCTTTTTTAAAAATCTTTTAAATAATATTAAATAATGCTCGTTAACGAAAAAGTTGCAATTGAACATGGTTTAAAATCAGATGAGTATAAAAAGATTTGTAAATTATTGAGGAGAACACCTAATATTACTGAGTTGGGTATATTTTCTGCAATGTGGAATGAACATTGCTCCTATAAATCTTCACGAATTCATTTAAAAAAATTACACACTAAAGGAAAAAAAGTAATTCAAGGACCAGGGGAAAATGCTGGTGTTATTGATATTGATGATAAAGATGCAATAGTTTTTAAAATTGAAAGTCATAATCATCCTTCATTTATCGAGCCCTATCAGGGAGCAGCAACAGGTGTTGGAGGAATTATGAGAGATGTTTTTACTATGGGAGCAAGACCTATTGCTAATTTAAATTCCATTCATTTTGGTTCACCCCAACATAAAAAAACAAAAAATCTTCTTAGGGGTGTTGTACATGGAATCGGTGGTTATGGTAACTGTATGGGTGTACCAACTATTGGTGGTCAAACATCATTCGATAGTTCCTATAATGGAAATATTTTAGTAAATGCCATGACTTTAGGTTTGGTTAAAAAAAATAAAATATTTTATTCAAAAGCAGCAGGATTAAATAAACCTGTTATTTATGTTGGATCAAAAACAGGTCGTGATGGAATTCATGGTGCTAGTATGGCTTCTGCAAGTTTTGATGATAAAATTGAGGAAAAAAAACCCACAGTTCAGGTTGGAGATCCTTTTACAGAAAAGCTGCTTTTAGAGGCTTGTTTAGAATTAATGGCAGGAGACTCTATAATTTCAATTCAAGATATGGGTGCTGCAGGCCTTACATCATCTAGTATCGAAATGGCTTCGAAAGGAAATTTAGGTATAGAAATAAACTTAAATAAAGTCCCTTGTAGAGAAACAAAAATGACGCCCTATGAAATTATGCTCTCTGAAAGCCAAGAGCGAATGCTGATCATTCTTGAAAATGGAAAGGAGGATCTTGCGAAAAAAATATTTGATAAATGGAATTTAGATTTTGCTGTAATTGGCAAAACAACAAATACAAAAAATATAGAATTATTTTTTGATCAAAAACAAGTGGCAAAAATTCCAGTAAATACACTGGTTGAAAATTCACCAATGTATGATCGAAAATGGAAAAAATCAAAACTTCCAAAAAAGATAAAGCATGACCGATCTAAATTAAAAAATCTTAAGATTAAAGAGACATTAAAAAAAGTTTTATCTAGCCCCAATATTTGTAGCAAAGAGTGGATTTGGCAGCAGTATGATCATACTGTAATGGGAGATACAATACAGAAACCTGGTGGTGACTCAGGAGTTGTTAGAATCCATGGAACTGATAAAGCTGTGGCAGCTACAGTAGACTCATCAGCAACTTATTGTTGGGCGCATCCACTTACAGGTGGAAAACAAGTTGTGTGTGAAACTTGGAGAAACTTAATTTCTGTTGGTGCTAAACCCATTGCGATCACAAATTGTTTAAATTTTGGAAGTCCAGAAAAAGAGGAGAATATGGGTGAGTTTGTAGAATGTGTTCAAGGTATTGGCGAGGCTTGTAAATATTTAGAATATCCAGTCGTTTCTGGTAATGTATCTTTTTATAATCAAACAAAAGAAATTGGAATAAAACCTACCCCAGCTATAGGTGGTGTGGGTTTAATCAAAGATTATAAAAAGATGATAACAATGAATTTTAAAGATACTGGAAATCAAGTTTTAGTAATAGGTAAAACAGAAGGCCACATCGATCAAAGTTTATTGGCAAGGTTGATATTGGATGAAAAAAATGGACCTCCTCCTGAAGTTAATTTGTTTAATGAAAAAAATAATGGTGAAACACTATTAAATCTCATAGAAAAAAATTTTATTAAAAGTGCTCATGATGTATCATTAGGTGGAATTATCACCGCAATAAGTAAAATGTGTATTAAAGGAAATAAAGGTATTGAACTGAAATTACCTAAATTTTTAATAAATGAAATTGAGTATTTTTTTGCAGAAGACCAAGGGAGATACATAATTGAAGTAAGTTTAGAAGATTTAAAAGATGTTACTAAAATTCTTGACAAAAACTCAGTTCATTATGATCAAATTGGTAAAATTATTGATAAGGAACTGATTATTAATCAAAAGACGAAAGTATCAATTGACGAATTGAAATCTTATAATACTAATTGGCTTAAGGAGTATATGAATTAATTTATGGCGATGGATTTAAAAGAAATTGAAAAATTTATTAAAGAAGCAATGCCTGATGCTTCTGTTGAAATTCAAGATTTAGCTGGTGATGGAAATCATTATTCAGCTATAGTAACATCGAGTCAATTTGCAGGTAAAAGTAAAATTGATCAACATAAAATGGTGTATAATTCATTAAAAGGAAGAATGGGGAATGAATTACACGCATTAGCAATTAAAACAAAGGAACAATAATGGATGAAAAGATAAAAAGTTTAATTCAAAACCATATTGATAGTAATGAAGTATGTTTATTTATGAAAGGAACGCCAGATGCTCCACAATGTGGTTTCTCGATGGCAGTTTCAAATATACTAAAAATACTTGAGGTAAACTTCAAAAGTGTAAATGTTCTTGAGGATCAATCAATGCGGGAAGGTATTAAAATTTTTAGTGATTGGCCTACTATACCCCAGCTTTATATAAAAAAGGAATTTGTTGGAGGATGCGATATAATTAAAGAAATGTATGAGAATGGAGAATTAAAAAAAGTTTTAGACAACAATGGTATAAGCTATAAAAAAGATTAACGAAAAATAGATCTTATTTTTTTTGAGAAAAATTTCTTAAACAGCCTAATCAAGCTCAATTGTTCAAAACTTGTATCACTTTCAACAAAATCATAATCAATTTTATTTTCCCAGTAAAGCTCTAAAATTAAGCTACTTTTAAAATTTTTCCTAAATTGCTGAAGCATTGAAACAGTTAAAATAGGTTCGATAAATTGTAATTTTTTTGAAATTAGTAATTTTGAATTGTCGTCGTCAAAATCCATTTGCCAAATGTGAGCCTTTTTATTTTCAAATACCAAATTATCTTCTAACTTAGTCGGCAATTCTATATAACCTTTACTTGAAACTCTTTCTAGTTCATTAATAAAAAATTTATAATCTTCAACATGTTCTAAAACGTGACTTGCAATTACAAAATCAAAATGATTATCTTCAAAAGGTAATCTATTACCATCTAATTTAACAAATTTTTTGTCTTTATAAAAATGAGATAAATCTTGAATATCGCAAATTGTAGTTGCGTATTCATTTGCAGTATAACCACAACCAATATCTAAGACTTTCCAATTAGTATTTTTTGAAAGAATTGATTGTATATAATTTTTAGATGATCTCTTAATCAATTTATCTTGAATAATATTCAATTACTAAATTTGGTTCCATTACAATTGGATAAGGAACTTCCTCAAATTTTGGTATTCTTACGAATTTGAATTTCTTATTTTTTTGATCTAGTTGAATATACTCTGGTGCTTCTCTTTCTTTACTAGCTAAAGCAATATCAATTATTGCAAGTTGTTTAGATTTATCTCTTATCTCTATAGTATCTTCCTCTCTCACCAAGTAACTAGAAATATTCACTTTTTTTCCATTAACTTTAACATGACCATGATTTATTAATTGTCTTGCTGAAAAAATCGTAGTTGCAAACTTAGCTCTATAAATAACCGCATCTAGTCTTCTTTCTAAAAGACCAATAAGATTTTCGCTAGTATCACCTTTTAGCATTGATGCTTTTTTGTAAATATTTCGAAATTGTCTCTCATTTATATTTCCATAATAAGATTTAAGCTTTTGTTTAGCTTGTAATTGAATTCCATAATCAGATGGTTTAGCTGGTTTAGTTTGGCCGTGTTGTCCAGGACCATAAGCTCTTTTGTTAAAGGGACTTTTAGGTCTACCCCAAAGATTTACCTTTAGTCGTCTATCTACTTTATGTTTAGAGTTTAATCTTTTTGTCATTTAGTATTGGGGTTTATAGACTTACTCATTATTTTGTCAATCAACGTTTTTTACCTAAACTTGCAAATACTCCTGATAAAATACGTGTTTCCTTAGCTGATAAGTCCATTT
Source organism: uncultured Pelagibacteraceae bacterium (assembly GCA_902629535.1). GTDB lineage: Bacteria > Pseudomonadota > Alphaproteobacteria > Pelagibacterales > Pelagibacteraceae > Pelagibacter. Next base: position 118,048 of record CACORD010000001.1, read on the forward strand.
TGTAAAAAATATTTCTAAAGTTCTCGAGCATTTTTGGTCTCTTTTCCTTCGGTCTAAAAAAATTAATTTCGTCTAAATTTTTAATGCAAAGACTTAGCATTGATTGAATTTCTTTTTTGCTAGCTGATTTGATTTTTTTTGATTTTTTAAAAGGAGAGCTTCTTAATTTTATAATGTTTGCTACATATTGAGCAATAATTATTAAACTATGTGATAAATTAAGAGATTTAAAATCAGGATTTGTAGGTATTTGAAGAGTATAATTTGCATAACTGATTTCATTATTTGACAACCCAGATGCCTCCGACCCAAATAAGAAACCAATTTTCTTTTTGAAATTAACCTTTTTTAAATCTTCTAGATTTATATGTTTAACATTTTTATTTCTAAACCTTGCTGAAGTAGCAATGACTATATCGATTTTACTGATAGCTTTTTCTAAAGAGGTATAATTTTTACTTTGTTTAATAATATCTTTAGCTCCAACAGATGTTGCTAAGATTTTATCATTTGGGAAAATAGGTTTAGGGTTAACTAAAACCAGTTTCTTGAAATTAAAGTTTTTAATTGCTCTGGCACAAGCACCAATATTTTCTGATAACTGGGGTTTGTGTAGAATAAATGAGATATTGTTTATACTCATTTATTTACTTGCGGGAGCATTATCTTTAAATAATTTATAATCCAAACTATCAATTAATGCTTTGAATGAAGCATCGATAATGTTTGTAGATACACCAATAGTAAACCAATTTTTTCCTTTAGAGTCTGTACTTTCTATTGATACCCTTGTTACAGCCTCAGTTCCTGTATTTAAAATTCTTACTTTATAGTCTACCAGCTTTAAATCTTTTAAGTATTTTGAATATTTTGCTAGTCTATCAACATTTTGTCTTATAGCATTATCTAAAGCATTAACTGGACCATTCCCTTCTCCTTCACACATAATTTTTTCTCCATCAACTTCTAATTGAGCTTTTGCGGAAGAAACTATTTCGCCAGACTTATTTTTTTTTACCGAAACATCATATTCGTTAATAGATATATATCTTGGTATTTCTCCAATAATTCTTCTAGCTAATAATTCAAATGATGCATCTGCACCATCATAACTATAACCAATGAATTCTCTGTCTTTTACCTCATCCAACAACTTTTTAATTTTTGGATCATTTTCTTGAATATCAATTTTAATACTTTTTAATCTTGAAATAATATTTGATTTTCCCGATTGATCAGAGACAACAATATTTCTTGTGTTCCCAACCTCCTCTGGATTGATGTGTTCATAAGTTTTTGGATCTTTTTGTACAGCAGATACATGCAATCCCCCTTTGTGAGAAAAAGCTGCAGCACCTACATAAGGTAAATGTTGATTGGGTTTTCTATTTAAAATTTCATCTAAAAGTCTTGAACAATCAGTTAGATTTTTGATATTTTTTGATTTAATTCCAATTTCAAACTGAGATGAAAAATCTTTTTTTAAAAAAAATGTTGGTATTAAAGACATTAAATTTGCATTTCCGCATCTTTCACCTAACCCATTTATTGTGCCTTGAATTTGTCTAACGCCAGATAATACCGCTGCCAATGAATTGGCAACTGCATTACCAGTATCATTATGAGCATGTATTCCCAAGTTTTTACCTGGTACTACTTTTGTAACTTCTCCGACTATTTTTGTTACTTCATGTGGGAGTGTTCCACCATTTGTATCACACAGTATAACCCACCTTGCACCTTGATCATAAGCGGCTTTAATACATGACAGTGCATATTTAGAATTTGCTTTATAACCATCAAAAAAATGTTCTGCATCAAACATAAATTCTTTTTTTGCTTTAACAAAATGTTTTGCACTCTCTGAAATATTATCTAAATTTTCTTCATTTGTTATTCCTAAGGCAACATCAACATGAAAATCCCATGACTTGCCCACCAAACATACTGCAGATGTATTAGAGTTCATTAGTGCAGATAAACCAGTATCATTTTCCGCACTTCGCCCAGATCTTTTTGTCATTCCAAAAGATGTTAGCTTCGAATTTTTAAAATCATGTTTCTTTTGAAAAAATTCTGTATCTGTCGGGTTAGCTCCAGGCCATCCTGCCTCTATATAATCCACACCCAAATTATCTAAAGCTAAAGCAATTTTTTCTTTATCTTCTAAAGAAAAGTCTACACCTTGTGTTTGAGCTCCATCTCTTAAAGTTGTGTCAAATATGTATAATCTTTCTTTACTCATTTAAATTTCCAAAGTGTTTTACCATCTTTGTCTTCTATTAAAACACCTTTGTCTAAGAGCTTATTTCTAATTCTATCAGCTTCTTTAAAATTCTTATTTTCTCTAGCTTTATCTCTCAAACTGACCATATTTTCAATTTCAGACTCAGTTATAGATACTCTTTTCTTTTTAAATTCATTCCATTGCTCACTAGTTTCATTCATCAAACCAATAAATTTACATGCTGAGATAAATAAATCTATATTTTCACCTTTACTAGCTTTTTCATATAACTTGTGAAGATTAGCAATATAACCAGGTGTATTTAAATCTTCATACAATGGTTTTAAAATTTCGTCTGAAACTTTGACGGATTTAATATTAGAGGAATACACTTTGTACCATTTGTCTAAAGTACTTTCACAATCTTTTAGTAATTTATCATTCCAATCTAATGGCTGTCTGTAATGAGCACTCATTAAAGCTAATCTAATTATTTGGCCACTAGTCTTATTTCTAAAATCTTTTATCTTAAGAATGTTACCTTGTGACTTTGCCATTTTTTCATTGGACAGAGTGATAAACGCATTGTGGACCCAATAACTCGCAAAAACTTTTGTGTCATTGGCACATCTAGATTGAGCTATTTCATTTTCATGATGGGGAAAAATTAAATCTATGCCTCCACCATGAATATCAAATTCATTACCTAGGAATTTTTTTGACATCGCTGAACATTCTAAATGCCAACCAGGTCTGCCTTTTCCCCAAGGCGAGTCCCAAGCAGGCTCATCATTATTTGATGGTTTCCATAAAACAAAGTCCTCAGAATTTTTTTTGTTTTCGCTAATTTCTACTCTAGATCCAGCAACTAAATCTTCCAAATTTTTATTAGATAGATTGCCATAATCAGAAAATTTTTTAACTTCAAAATAAACATGTTTTTTATTTTCGTATGCAAATCCTTTTTTTATTAAGTCACTTATCATTTCAATCATTAGATCAATGTGTTCAGTGGCTTTTGGTTGATGAGTAGGATTTTCACAATTAAGAAACTCACAATCTTCAAAAAAACTCTTAGTTACTTTTTCTGTAAGTTCTTTTGTAGAAACTTTTTGCTCTTGAGAGGATTTGATTATTTTGTCGTCAATATCAGTTATATTTCTTACATATGTTACTAAGGTAAATTCATTTTTTAATAATTTAAATAAAATATCAAAAATTACTAAAGGTCTCGCATTTCCAATGTGGGGATCATCATAAACTGTGGGTCCACAAACATACATTCCAACATTATTTTTTTCTTTAGGAATAAAATGTTCTTTTTTATTACTTAAATTATTTGTTAAAAAAATATCCATATCAGTTGATTAAGAAATATACCTTATTTGATGATTTGTTAATCTAATTGATTAACTAGGAATCTTGCAAACTGGAATTGGCTCCATTTTATGCAAGTTTTGATTTCGAATTTTTTCGTATTGTTCTCTATGAGGTGAATTTGGGTTTCCCATTGCATCTTCTAGCTCTGAATATTTGAATCCTAACTGACCTTCATCAGTTCTCCCATCATCCCACAATCCATCAGTTGGTGGAGCATCAATTATTTCTTGCAATATACCTAACTCTTTTCCTAGTTCCCATACTTCAGTTTTGTTGCAATCAGCTATAGGAGATATATCTACACCACCATCACCATATTTCGTATAAAAACCTACTCCAAAATCCTCAACTTTATTTCCTGTACCTACCACAATTCCTTTATTTGCTGCTGCAACTTGATAAAGAGTAGTCATTCTTAACCTTGCTCTTGAATTTGCATAACCATGTTCATTATCAAATTTATTTAATGTTGTAGAAAATGTTTCAAAAAGTTTATCTAAGCTTAAAGTGTGAGCTTCAACATTTTTAAAATTTTTAACTAACCATTGTTGATGCTTTAAACTAAGATCATGTTGATTTTCTTTTTGTTTAATCGGCATAGTTAAAACAATAGTTTTTATGCCAGTCATCGCACTTAAAGTACTTGAAACAGAAGAGTCTATGCCACCAGATATTCCAATAACTAATGATTGTGCCTTGTTCGGCATTTGATCAACATACGTTTTGATCCAATCTGAGATAAATTTAGCTTTTTCAGAGGTTTTCATATCTTTTATTTAACAATCTAAATTTCTAAAGCAATAGCTTATGATGCCGCTTGAATAGCGTTTTTGGAATAGCTGCTATTCTTTTTAATCTCATCTGAGATTAAAAAAGCTAGTTCTAAAGCTTGATCAGCATTTAATCTGGGGTCACAGTGAGTGTGATATCTACTAGATAAATCCTGATCTTGAATATTTTTTGCCCCACCAGTACATTCTGTAACATTTTGACCAGTCATCTCAATATGTAAACCACCCGCATATGAACCCTCACTTTGATGGACTGCAAATACGTCCCTAACTTCTTTTAAAACATTGTTGAAACGTCTCGTTTTATAACCTGTTGTAGATTGAATTGTATTTCCATGCATTGGATCACATGACCAAATCACATTTATCCCCTCTTTTTTAACTCCCCTGATAAGTTTTGGTAGATATTTTTCTACACTATCATGACCAAATCTTGAAATTAAAGTTATTTTACCTTTTTCGTTTTTAGGATTTATCAAATTACAAATCTTAACAATTTCATCAGGTTTACTTGTTGGACCACATTTGATCCCGATTGGATTTTCTATGCCTCTACAATATTCAACGTGACCACCATCAAGTTGTCTTGTTCTATCACCAATCCACACAAAGTGTGCCGATGTTGCGTGATATTCACCAGTAGTAGAGTCTATTCTTGTCATGCTCTCTTCAAAAGGTAAATGTAAAGCTTCGTGAGATGTCCAAAAATTAACTGTCTTTAACCTTCTGTTAAATTCTGAATTAATTCCACATGCATCCATAAAAGCTAATGCGTCTGCAATTTTATCTTCTAAATCTTTAAATTTTTTAGCTTGAGGACTTTTTTTTATATAACCTAAATTCCATGTGTGTACTTTTTTAAGATCTGCAAATCCACCGTGAGAGAATGCTCTTAAAAGATTTAAAGTTGAAGCAGATTGAGAATATGCTTTAAATAATCTTTTTGGATCAGGTTTTCTTGCCTTATCACTAAATTCTATACCATTAACATTATCACCAAGATAGCTTGGTAGTTCTATATCACCTTTTTTTTCTGTTGGGGCACTTCTTGGTTTTGCAAATTGTCCTGCTATTCTTCCAAGTTTAATTACAGGTAAAGAGGCAGAGTAAGTCAACACTAAAGACATCTGAAGAATTACTTTAAATGTATCTCTAATGTTGTCAGGATTAAATTCTGCAAAACTTTCTGCACAATCACCTCCTTGTAATAAAAAGGCTTTACCATCAACAACCTCAGCAAGTTGTTGCTTAAGGTGTCTAGTCTCTCCAGCAAAAACAAGAGGCGGAAATGTTTTAATCTTACTTAAAACTTGCTCCAAATCTTTTTTATCCGGATATTCGGGGATATGTTTGACTGGATGTTTTCTCCAACTATTAATTTTCCAATTTTTCATGTTCAACTCAGGATTGTTGTATCAGAGTTTATTTATTATTCAACGGTTACTGACTTAGCTAAATTACGAGGCTTATCTATATCAAAACCTTTTTTAAGTGCTGAATAATAAGCTAATTTTTGTAAAGGTATTGTTAGTAAAAACGGCAAAAGGTCCTCGTTAGCACTTTCAACCTCTATTTTTTCCCAAATATTCTCTGAAACAATCTCATCTTTACTTTTATTTGTAATCAATAAAACTTTTGCTCCCCTAGCAATTACTTCCTGCATATTAGAAATTGTTTTTTTATAATAGCTATCTCTTGGTGCTAAAACTACTACAGGCATCCCCTCTTCAATTAGTGCAAGTGGACCATGTTTCATTTCTCCAGCTGGATAACCTTCTGCATGAATATAAGATAGCTCTTTTAATTTTAACGCACCCTCTAGTGCTATTGGAAAAGAAAAACCTCTTCCTAAGAACATCGAGCCTTTTGCTTCATTGAAGGTACTTGAAATTGATTGTATTTTGTTATCTGTCATTAAAGTCTTTTCTACCAATTTTGGTAATGACTTAAGATCTTTCAATTTTTGATCGAAAATCTCCTTTTTTAAGTCATTTCTTAATATTCCAAGTTTTAGAGAAAGAATATATAATATTAAAATCTGTCCCAAAAAAGCTTTGGTAGACGCAACACCAATTTCGGTTCCGCAGTGTATCGGTAAAACAAATTTAGAGTCTCTAGCAATGGAGCTTTCAATAACATTTACAACAGCACACGTTTTCATATCATTTTGGTTACATAAATCTAAAGCTGCATAAGTGTCAGCTGTTTCACCAGATTGAGAGACAAATACGTATAAAGTATCTTTTTTAAATCTATTTTTTCTATATCTAAATTCCGATGCAATATCTACATTTACATCTAAAGAAGTAAGTTCTTCAAACCAGTATTTTGCCAATAAACATGAATGATAAGCCGTACCACAACCAATTAAAGAGATTGTAGAAATCTCATTAGATTTCCACGGAAAATTATAAATATTTATATCGTTATTTAAACTGTCAACATATTCTTTGATTCCATTTTTTAATGTTGATGGTTGTTCCTCTATTTCTTTAGCCATAAAATGTTTGTAATCACCCTTGTCATATTTTTCTTCTTCAGAAGATAATTCTAGAACTTTTTTATTTATCTTAATTCCATCCTCGCTGAAAAATTCAACTTGGTCTCTTTTGATCATGCAAAATTCCCCATCATTAAGATAAGTAATTTTATTCGTCATTGATTTTAAAGCATATGAGTCTGAACCTAAATAATTTTCGTTCGGACCATACCCTACAGCTAAGGGTGATCCTCTTCTCGCACCAACAATTAAATCAGGTTGGTCTTTAAATATTATTCCCAAAGCAAAACTACCATGAAGAGACTTTAAAGTTTTTTGAACTGAGTTTACAATATTTTCTGTCTTTAAATTTTCTGTTATCAAATGAACAATTACTTCAGTATCTGTTTGAGATTTAAATTTATGACCTTTACTTACTAAAAATTTTTTTAGTAAAGTTGAGTTTTCAATTATACCGTTATGAACTACAGAGACATTTTGTGATGAATGGGGATGAGCATTTACACTATTTGGCAAACCATGCGTTGCCCAACGAACATGTCCTATACCGATAGTCCCAATCATGTTCTGAACTAAAGAATTATTTTCAAGTTTGTCGACTCTACCTTCAGATTTAACTTCATTAATTTCATTATTTGAGAGAGTTGCAATTCCAGCAGAATCATATCCTCTATATTCCAACTTTTTTAAGGAACTAATTATTGTTGATGAAACGGGTCTATTGCTATTTATACCAATAATTCCACACATAATTATTTAGACTTTCGTTTATAATTTTTTATTTCTAATTGTTGACTTCTGCTTAATGCTAAAGATTTTCTATTAACATTTTTTGTAATTACAGATCCTGCTCCAATAATACTATTTTCATCAAGTGTTAATGGAGCAACCAAAGAAGAGTTCGAACCAATAAAAACATTATCTTTTATTTTAGTTTTGTTTTTTTTCACACCATCATAATTACATGTGATAGTACCTGCTCCAACATTTACTGATTTTCCTATTTGAGTATCACCAATATAAGTCAAATGATTTACCTTTGATTTTTTTCCAACAGTACTTTTTTTAATTTCAACAAAATTTCCAACTTTTGAGCCTTCTTTTAATATGGTCCCTGGTCTTATTCTTGCATAAGGTCCTATATCTACTTTATTTTCAACTCTACAACTCTCTAAATAACTAAATGATTTCACATTAACATTGCTGCCAATTTTTACTTTTGATCCAATTACTACATATGGTTCTATAATTACATTTTTTCCAATTTTAGTATCTTTTGAAAAATAAACTGTATCAGGTGCAATCATTTTTACTCCAGATTTAAGAAATTTTTTTCTAAGTGAATTTTGAAGTTTTTGTAAATTTAATCGTTTCATCTAGAAATTATTTATATTAAGTATATATCTTTCTTAATTCACAAAATATTTCTTAAAAATACTTTTAATTATGAAACAAATTTATACAATTCTTTTTGATTTAGATGGCACTTTAGTAGACACAGCCCCAGATTTGATGATGGCTCATAACCACGTAATGAAAAAATTTGGTTATGAAACTAAAACAACTGAGGAAATAAGAGAGTTGGTTGGACAGGGAGCTGGAGCATTAATTGGACGTTCTATTTGGGGTCAAGCTAAAAAAGAGTTTGGTAATGTTCAGGATCAAAAAGTTAAAGAAAGCATGACAAAAGAATTTATTGATTACTACGGAAAGAATATTCTTCAGCAAAGTACTTTAATAAATGGTGTAAAAGAATTTTTAGTTTGGTGCAAAAATCAAAAAATTTCAATGGCAGTATGCACAAATAAGACAGAGCATTTAGCTGTAGATCTTTTAAAAAAAATTGGAATTTATAACTTTTTTGAATATGTAGCTGGTTATAATACATTTGATTATTGCAAACCTGACCCAAGACATTTGACGTCTGTTGTAGAAATTTTAGATGGTAATTTAAAAAAAACTTTAATGATTGGAGATAGCGAGTCGGATGCAAATGCAGCTAAAGCTGCTGGGATTCCAGTAATTTTGCTTGAGGATGGATATACTGAAAAAAAAACCAAAGAAATTTACCATAATCACTTGATAAAAGACTTCATTGGTATTGAAAAAATCATAGCAAAATATCTTTAATATTGATTATTTTTTTTTAACTATTAGAACAGTTTTCGTTAGGAGTTATTTTGATCATACATAACGTAAAAGTATTTCCGTCCAAAATTCATTTACCAAAAAAAAAACAATTAGCTTGGAAAATTGCTGAAATTGCAAGTGATAATTCAAAATTAGATAAAGAAGCAATAGAAATGGTTATTAATAGAATTATTGATAATGCTTCAGTTGCAATAGCTTCATTAAATAGACGTCCAGTTATTTCATCTAGAGAAATGGCTTTAAAACATTTAAGAAAAAACGGTGCAACATTATTTGGTGTTAATAGTAAAATAAAATTTGATTGTGAATGGGCTGCATGGAGTAATGGCACTGCAGTAAGAGAACTTGATTTTCATGATACCTTTTTAGCAGCAGATTATAGTCACCCTGGTGATAACATCCCGCCCTTACTAAGTGTTGCACAACAAAATAAAAAAAGTGGGCTTGATCTTTTAAGAGGAATAATAACTGCCTATGAGGTTCAAGTTAATTTGGTAAAAGGGATTTGCTTACATAAACATAAAGTAGACCACATAGCTCATTTAGGACCAAGTGTTGCAGCTGGAATTGGATCAATGCTAAAACTAAATACAGAAACAATCTATCAAGCAGTGCAACAAGCTTTGCACACAACTATTTCAACCAGACAGTCTAGAAAAGGTGAAATTTCTAGTTGGAAAGCTTATGCTCCAGCGCATGCGGGAAAACTTGCAATAGAAGCTGTTGATAGAGTTATGCGTGGTGAAGGTGCTCCAAGCCCAATTTATGAAGGTGAGGATAGTGTTATAGCAAGAATTTTAGATGGAAAAAAAGCATTATATAAAGTTCCACTTCCAAAAAAAAACGAGACTAAGAAAGCTATACTCGAAACTTATACAAAAGAATATTCTGCTGAATATCAGTCTCAAGCATTAATTGATCTTGCAAAAAAACTTAGAAAAAAATTATCAAATCTAAATCAAGTTAGGAAAATAGATATTTATACCAGTCATCATACTCATTATGTGATTGGCACTGGTGCTAACGATCCCCAAAAAATGGATCCAAATGCAAGTAGAGAAACATTAGATCACTCAATAATGTACATTTTTGCTGTCGCTTTAGAGGATGGTAGTTGGCATCATGTAAAATCTTATTCAAAAGCTAGAGCAAAAAGAAAGAGTACAATTAAGATATGGAGATCAATCAAAACACATGAGGATAAAAAATGGACCAAAAGATATCATGATCCAAATCCCAGAAAAAAAGCTTTTGGTGCAAAAGTCATAATTACTCTTAAAAATGGAAAAAAAATTACAGAGGAACAAGGGGTTGCTGATGCTCATCCTTATGGTTCACGACCGTTCAAGAGAAAAAATTATATAAATAAATTTTTAACACTTACTGAGGATATTTTAGACAAAAAGGAAATTGAAAGATTCTTAAAAACAGTACAAAACTTAAGAAAACTAAAGTCAGGTCAACTAGATAGATTGAATATTGTCGTTAAAAAAAGCAAAATTAGACGAAATATGAAAAGAGGAATTTTTTAATGCATTTTGTAGAGAAAGAACCGACACAAAAAAGAAAAGATTTTGCAGAAAAATTGAAATCAAAAAAAATATTAAGGGTTCCTGGTGCCTATAATCCTCTTACTGCAAAATTAATTGAAGAGATAGGCTATGATGCTGTTTACGTCTCTGGAGGTGTCATGGCAAATGATCTTGGATTTCCAGATATTGGCTTAACTACTTTGCAAGATGTTAGTACACGATCATATCTAATCTCTAGAGTTACAAACCTTCCTACGATTGTTGATATAGACACGGGATTTAGATCTTGCAAAGAAACTATAGAAACTTTTGAGGAGTTTGGAATTACAGGAGTTCATATAGAAGATCAAATCGAAAGAAAAAGGTGTGGTCACTTGGATAACAAAGAATTGATATCTACTGAAGCAATGGTAAAAAAAATTAAGGAATGTGTTTCAGCAAAAAAAGACAATAATTTTAAGATCATTGCAAGATCTGATGCAAAAAGTGTTGAAGGTATTGAAAGTATGATCAACAGATGTAAAGCTTATATTGATGCTGGTGCAGAAATTGTTTTTCCTGAGGCACTTCATGATGAAAAAGATTTTGAAAAAGTTAGAAAAGAACTTTCGTGTTATTTGTTAGCAAACATGACTGAATTTGGTAAAACTAAATTATTAAACTACAAAAAGCTAGAGGAACTTGGTTACAATATAGTTATTTATCCTGTTACAACTCAAAGGTTAGCAATGAAAAATGTTGAAGATGGTCTAAGAGACATTTATGCAAATGGACATCAAAATAATATTATTGATAAAATGCAAACTAGAAAACGATTATATGATCTTGTGGATTATGAAAAATATAATAGTTTAGACGAAAAAATTTATAATTTTAATACAGAGGGTCACGAATAATGAGTGATGAAATTAAAAAAGGCTTATTAGGAATAGTTGTAGACGAAACAGAAGTCTCAAAAGTAATGCCTGAAATTAACTCTCTAACTTATAGAGGTTATGCTGCTCAAGATCTTTGTGAATATTGTAGATTTGAAGAAGTAGCTTACCTCATTTTAAATAAAGATTTACCTAATTCAATACAACTAAGAAAATTTGAAAAAGAAGAGAAAAATAATAGAGAATTATCTAAAGATTTATATTCAGTTATTAAAAAAATGCCTAAAAAGTCCCATCCTATGGATGTGGCCAGAACTGCAGTAAGTATTATGGGGTTAGAAGATAAAGAAACTACTGACTCTTCTCCTGAAGCGAATATGAGAAAAGCGATAAGAATTCTTGCAAAAACTCCTACTGCATTAGCTGCATTTTATAGGGTCAGAAAAGGTAAAACAATTATTAAACCAAAGAAAAATTTGAATATGGCTGAAAATTTTTTCTATATGTGTTTTGGAAAAGTGCCCCAAAAAGAAATAGTAAAAGCTTTTGATGTATCTCTAATATTATACGCAGAGCACAGCTTTAACGTTTCAACTTTTACTGCAAGAACTATTACAAGTAGCTTATCTGATATTCATGGTGCAATTACTGGTGCAATAGCAAGTTTAAAGGGTCCTTTACACGGAGGCGCTAATGAAGAAGTAATGCATATGATGAACAAAATTAAGGATCCTAAGAATGCTCTAAAATGGATAAATGATGCATTAGATAACAAAGATGTTGTTATGGGATTTGGGCATAGAGTTTATAAAAGTGGAGACTCGAGAGTTCCTACAATGAGAAAGTATTTTGCCAAAGTAGCAAAAATTAAAAAAGATAAAAAATTTGAAAAAATTTATGACATTGTTGAAAAGGTAATGATTGAAAGAAAAAATATTCACCCAAATGTTGATTACCCTACGGGACCAACTTATCATTTGATGGGTTTTGATACAGATTTTTTTACACCTATATTTGTTATTTCAAGAATAACTGGTTGGTCAGCTCATATAATGGAGCAGCATGCTGCTAATAAATTAATAAGACCATTGGCAAGCTACAAAGGTAGCAAACACAGAAAAGTTTTACAATTAAATCAAAGATAATTAACTAAAAGCTTCGACCCAAGTTCCTTGTGTAGATGCTTTAGAATACTCAGTTGCACGACCTTCAAAAAAGTTCATGTGTTCAACTGCATTTAACATTGTATCTAACCATCCAAGAGGATTTTTTTGTACATCATAAATTGGTTCCAAGCCTAGTTGAACTAATCTTCTATTACCAATAAATCTAATATAGTCTTTTACCTCTTTTGCAGTTAATCCTTCCATTGGACCCATTTCAAAAGCTAAATCTATAAAGGCATCCTCATGTTCAATAATAGTTCTGCAAGCTTCGTATAATTCTTTTTTCAATTTTGGTGTCCAGATTTCTGGATTCTCTTTAATGAATTCTTTAAAAATTCTAATCATAGAGTTGCAGTGAAGAGTTTCATCTCTTACAGACCAAGTAACTATTTGTCCCATTCCTTTCATCTTATTATGTCTTGGGAAATTTAGAAGGATCGCAAAACTTGCAAATAGCTGTAAGCCTTCAGTGAAAGCACTAAAGACTGCAACAGTTTTAGCAATGTCTTCTTTTGAATTAACATTAAATCCTTGCATGTAATCATATTTGTCTTTCATTTCTTTATACTTCATGAATGCAGAATATTCTGACTCTGGCATTCCAATAGTATCTAATAAATGAGAATACGCAGCGACATGAACTGTTTCCATTGCAGCAAAAGCTGTCATCATCATTAAAACTTCAGTTGGTTTAAAAACAGTTGTGTAATGTCTCAAGTAACAGTTATTAACTTCAACATCAGCTTGCGTAAAAAATCTAAAAATTTGAGTTAAAAGATTTTTTTCAGGTTGTGATAAATTTTTCTGCCAATCTCTAACATCGTCACCAAGCGGCACCTCCTCAGGTAACCAATGAATTCTTTGTTGCGTTAACCACGCATCATAACACCAAGGATATCTAAATGGTTTGTAAACTGGATTTTCTACTAAAAGACCCATCTTTTTGGGTTGGATAATTTCTTTTTTTTCTACTTTGATTTTCTCTGCTACTGACATGATAAACACTCCTCGTATTCTGGTTCTTCGTTAGTTTGTTGATTTTTAGATTTATATACATTGGCTGTAATATCAGTTGATTGAGCATTATTGATATTTTCAGCTCTTTGAATTGATTTTGATCTACAGTAATAGAGGCTTTTCAAACCTTTTTTCCATGCATCAAAATGAATTCTATGTAATTCTTTTTTATGAACGTCTGCGGGTAAAAACAAATTGACTGATTGTGCTTGAGAGATAAATGGTGTTCTATCACCACTAAGTTCAATAATCCATTTCTGATTTAATTCAAAGGCAGTTTTAAAAACATCTTTTTCTAAATCAGTTAAAAAATCTAAATGTGAAACTGATCCTTGATTAGTAGTTATTGTTGACCATGTTTCATCATCATTCTTACCGTGGCTTTCCAAAATCTCTTCTAGATATCTATTTCTGACATTGAAAGATCCTGACAAGGTTTTATGGGTATAGCTGTTAGCTGCAATAGGTTCTACTCCTGGTGATGCTCCACCACAAATAATTGATATAGATGCAGTTGGTGCTATTGCAGTCTTATTTGAAAATCTCTCTTTAAAACCATACTCTGCAGCATCTGGACATGCACCTCTTTCTTCAGCTAAATCTTTTGAGGCTTGATTTACCTTTTCATGAATATTTTTGAAAATCTTTTTATTCCATGACTTTGCCATAACAGACTCGAGTGGAATTCTTTTTTTCTGTAAGAAAGAATGAAAACCCATAACTCCTAACCCAACACTTCTTTCTCTCTCAGCAGAGTATTTAGCATCTTTAAATTGCTCAGGTGCTTTGTTAATAAAATCAGATAAAACATTATCTAAAAATCTCATTACATCTCCAATCATATCTGGATCATCTTTCCACTCATCATACTTTTCTAAATTTAATGAAGACAAACAACAAACAGCTGTTCTATCTCTTCCATCTTTATCGATACCAGTAGGTAAAGTTATTTCACTGCAAAGATTTGAAGTTTTAACTGTAAGGTTTGCAAGCTTATGATGTTGCGGTATTTGTCTATTAACAGTATCGATGTAAATAATGTAAGGTTCACCTGTTTCAATTCTTGCTGTTAATAATCTAATCCATAAATTTCTTGCAGATATAGTTTGTTGAATAGTTCCGTCAGCAGGACTCTTTAGTGCCCATTGCTCATCATTTTCTACAGCTCGCATAAATGCATCTGAAACTAAAACACCATGATGTAAGTTTAACGCTTTCCTATTTGGATCACCACCAGTTGGTCTTCTCATTTCCATAAACTCTTCTATTTCAGGATGATCAATTGGAAGATAACATGCTGCAGATCCTCTTCTTAATGAACCTTGGCTGATTGCCATAGTTAATGAGTCCATCACTTTTATAAAAGGAATAATCCCAGAAGTTTTTCCAACTTTACCTATCTTCTCACCTATTGATCTTAAATTTCCCCAATAACTTCCTATACCTCCACCTTTTGCGGCTAACCAAACATTTTCACTCCAAAGATCTAGAATGCCACCTAAGCTATCTGATGCTTCATTTAAAAAACATGAAATTGGTAATCCTCTTTTAGTTCCACCATTAGACAAAACAGGTGTAGCTGGCATGAACCAAAGGTTACTTATATAATTATAAATTCTTTGTGCATGCAAATTATCATCTGCATATGTGCTAGCTACTCTCGCAAATAAATCTTGAAAAGATTCATTGTGACCAAGGTATCTATCTTTTAAAGTTGCCTTACCAAAATCAGTTAGGTTTATATCTTTTGATCGGTCAATTTTAATTATTATGCCCTTATCGTTTTGAAATAACTCGGTTTCATTATTTAAGGAGAATAAATCTGGTCTATTGCTTTTTTGGACTTCTTTGACCTTGGGGCTATATTCAGAGACAGCTTTCTTTAATGCCTGCGATAGTATTTTATTCATATTTTGTTAATATATATTGTTAATATAGCGAAAACAACTATATGTTGTGTGCGCTTGGTGTTAATATACTAAATATTATGTAAATCAATAGAACATTTATAGAACAGTGAAAAAAAAATTCAACTATAAAAATGAAAAAAATGTAAGTAATTAACAGCATGTCTCAATCAATAAAAATAGACCCCTTCGGCTTTAGAGAATATGACGCAAGATGGATTTACGAAAAAGACATTAATGAGCCAGGAATCACGAATCTTGGAAAAGGTCTAGGTACCCAAATTAAAGAACATACTAAAAAAGAAAATCCAAGAGTAATAGTTGGACATGATTACAGATCATACAGCGAAAAAATTAAGTCGGCTTTAAAAAAGGGTTTACTTTCAACTGGATGTTTTATTGAGGATGTTGGTTTATCTCTATCACCAATGGTTTATTTCGCACAATTTAATTTAGATGCTGATGCAGTTGCTATGGTAACAGCTAGTCATAATGAAAACGGCTGGACGGGAGTAAAAATGGGAATCAAAAAAGGATTAACGCATGCACCTGAGGAAATGAAAGAATTAAAAGAAATTACCTTAAACCAAAATTTTACTAAAGGTAACGGTAATGAAAAACAAATTAAAGATTTTGATAAAGTTTATAAAGAAGATTTAATAAATAAGAATAAGTTAAAAAAAAAAATAAAAGCTGTTGTTGCTTGTGGTAATGGTACAGCAGGGATTTTTGCACCTGATATACTAAGAGGTATTGGATGTGAAGTAGTAGAATTAGACTGCAATTTAGATTGGGATTTTCCAAAATATAATCCAAACCCTGAAGATTTAGAAATGCTTCATGCTATAGTTAAATCAGTAAAAGAAAACAATGCTGACATTGGTTTTGGTTTTGATGGTGATGGAGATCGAGTTGGTGTAATTGATAATGAGGGAAATGAAATTTTTTCGGATAAGATAGGACTACTAATTGCTAGAAACCTTTCTAATTTACATAGAAAGTCTAAGTTTATTGTCGATGTAAAATCAACAGGCCTTTATTCAACTGATAGAGTTTTAAACGAAAATCAATGTGAAACTTTATATTGGAAAACAGGTCATTCTCATATTAAAAGAAAAGTACATGATGAAAAAGCTTTAGCTGGATTTGAAAAAAGTGGACACTTTTTTTTCAATCAACCTTTAGGTTATGGCTATGATGATGGAATTAATTCAGCAATTCAAGTCTGTCACTTATTAAATAACCAAAACAAAAAAATGAGTGAAATAATAAAAGAACTTCCAACTACTTTCCAATCACCAACGATGGCGCCCTTTTGTAAAGATGAAGAAAAATATAATGTAGTAGATGAAATGGTAAAAGAGTTTAAAAAAATAAAAGAACAAAAAATAAAGATAGATAATCAAGAAATTAAAGAAATTATAACTGTAAATGGTGTTAGATTTTCTTTTGAAGATGGTTCATGGGGGTTGATTAGAGCATCATCAAACAAACCTTCTTTAGTTGTTGTGACTGAAAGTCCAACTTCAGATGAAAGAAAACTTAATATTTTTAAATTTATCGATAAAACATTAATGAAAACTGGTAAGATCGGAGAATACGATCAGAAAATTTAATTAATTTTTTTCCTCTTTGTCTTCATTATCATTATTCTCATTTTCTTCTTTCGATGGCATTGAATTATCACTGTAAAATTTTTTAATTAATTCTTCTTCTCTTGCTCTTTGTTCTTGATCAAATTTATCTTCCCACTCTTTTATCCTACGATTTTCTTCTTTAATTCTCTCTTCCTCTTCATCCTTTTCTCTCAATAACTTTGCTCTCTCCTCATCAATAAGCCTTTGTTTTTCCTGTTCTTTTCTTATTTCTTCAGCTCTTTCTCTCTCCTCTTTTTCTTTTAATAATTTCTCAGCTTCTGCCTCCTTTATTTGCTGTTCTCTTTCTCTTAATTCTCCCTCTTTTACTCTCTGTTCTGCTTGTTCTTCTAAAATTTGTCTCTCTAACTCTTGTTTTCTATCTAATTCAAGTTGTCTCAATCTATTTTCAGTTTCTCTTAGTTTTTCCTCCTCATATTTTAATTTTCTGGCAGCTTCTCTTAATTTTTGCTCCTCATCTAATCTTTTTTGCCTTTCTAAATCTCTCAATCTATTTCTTTCCTGTCTCTCCCTCTCCTTTTCCTCTCTTCGTTTTTGAGCCTCTAATTCTTTAGATTTTATTTCCTCCAATTTAATTCTGTTTTTTTCTTCTCTAATTTTTTGTCTTTCTAGTATTTTAATTCTTAGCTCTTCCTCTTTTAATTTTCTTGCGTCCTCTCTTAATTTTTTAGATTCCTCATCCTTAATTTTTTGTTGTTCAATTTTTAATCTTTTCTCCTCAATTTTTTTCCTTTTTTCCTCATTTTTTTGAATTTGTTTCTCATTGTCTGTAATTAATTTTTTTTGAGCTAATATTTGAAGCCTCTCTTCTTTGGCTCTGTTTATTTTATCTTTCTGAGCTTGCTTCTTTTGTTGTTGAATTTCTTTTTTTTCTTGTATTTTTTTTTCTTTTTCTATTCTTAATTTATTTTTTTCTCTATCTTTTTTTAGGTTTTGGAAAAAATTTTCAATATTTTTTTTTGTTCCACCAATAATATTCTCTGGAGAAAATTTAAAAATTTTTAAATTACTTTGAGTATTTTTTTTAATCTTTTTTTTACTCATTTTATAAAATACCAATTTTTTTGGTTTATTGCATACTAAAGTTGCGTTTAAATTGAGTACAATCTTTGAGTGAAAATTTTGATATAGTAAATAAATTCAAATTATTAGCATTTAAATTCAACTATTAAGTGTTAATAAAAATTTTAAGAATCAATTAGATTAAATCTGTGAGGTGATGGAGGGAGACTGAAGTCACCTCTTTTTTTTTATGGCAGATAATAAAGTTAGATCAATTGCAAAAACTTTTTCTTGGAGATTTATCATTTTTGTTTATTGGGTAATTTTTGGATATGTTTATACTGGAACATTCACGGGCGCAGGTGTATTAGGTGTAGGATCGATAATTCCACTTTTTTTTTACTACTTTCATGAAAGAGCTTGGAGCAAAGTTAAGTGGGGAACCGATTAATTATTGATTTTAAGTTATAGATAAGTATTCAAAAAAAGATCTAATCGAAACAATAATCAAAAATATTCCAAAGATTTTACTTAAAATATTTTTATCTATTTTGTACACTGCTTTTGCGCCCACTCTAGCCATTATCATTGTTACTGGAACAAAAACTAAAAATCCAAGTAAATTTACGTATCCAAAACTATAAGGAGTGCTTACATTATCCACAATCTTTCCCCCGGTAATCATTGTAATTGTTCCAAAAACTGCGATTAAAAACCCAACACCTGCAGCAGTACCTATCGATCTTCTTATATCGTAACCAAAAGTTCTCATAAAAGGAACCATCAATGAACCACCACCAATACCTAGTAATACAGATATGAAACCTATAATAACTCCAGAAATATTTTTAGCAGAGTCAGAAATCATTTTTGGATTTTTTAAAAGTTGTTCTCTAAAAAAGATAAAGAATAAACCAACTATAAAAGCCATAACTGAAAAAAATAAAACAAAAGTTGGTGTTTTTAAGTTTACTGCTAAAAATGTTCCACCTATTACGCCAAGTAGAATAAATATACCAAAAGATTTTATTAGTTTGAAATCAACTGCATCATGCTCCATATGAGTCTTTGTTGATATGATAGAAGTTGGAATTATAATTGCTAATGACGTTCCAACTGAAAGATGCATTCTAGTTGCAATATCAAAATCTAAAACAGTAAAAGCGTAATAAAGCGCCGGTACTATTATAATTCCACCGCCGACACCTAATAAACCTGCCATGAAACCAGCAACTGAGGCCGCTATAGATAAAACAAACAGTAAATTTACAATTTCATTAATGTCCAAAGTTTCCATTATGAATTAGCTTGAATTGCTTTCTCATTATTCTGAACAATAGTCATAATATGTTTTGCTTTTTGAAAATCAGAATCTCTTGCCATCATATTATCGCTTAAATATCTTTTCCATTCTTTAGATCCAACTTGTCCATGATATAAACCCACCGTATGTCTCATAATATGATTTATTTTTGTGCCTAATTTTACTTCTTTATCAGCATACTCTAAAAGTTTTTCTACCACTTGTTCCCTTGTTGGACTATTCTTTGTCTTAAATATTTCCTTTTCAATTTCAATTAAAGAATATGGATTTTGGTATATTGATCTTCCTATCATTACACCATCACAAAACTTTAAATGATTATTAATTTCCTCAACTTTTGTAATTCCACCATTTATGATTATTTCTAAATTAGGATTTTCTTTTTTAATATCATAAACCATTTTATAATTTAGTTTTGGAATATTTAAATTTTGTTTTGGAGACAAACCTGTCAAAATTGCTTTTCTTGCATGCAAAATAAATGTTTTTGAACCAGCGTCTTTCATCTTATGAATAAAATTATTTAAATATTCAAACTCTTCTGTATTATCGAAACCAATTCTTGTCTTAGCTGTAACAGGAATTTTGCATGCATTTACCATTGAATTAATACATTCAGCAACCAAATCAGGTTCTTTAATTAAACACGCACCAAATTTATTTTTTTGAACTTTTTTGCTAGGGCAACCAAGATTAATATTAATTTCGTCGTAACCCATGTCCTCTGCAATTTTAGCTACTTCTGCTAACTCTTCTTGATTAGATCCACCAACTTGTAAAGCTAACGGTTTTTCTTCAGGGCTAAAAGATAAAATTTTTTTTCTATCACCATGGATTGCTGATTTTGTAGCAACCATCTCAGTATAGAGCATTACATTTTTGCTCATCAATCTTAAAAAGAAACGATCGTGCCTATCAGTACAATCCATCATTGGGGCAACTGATATTTTTCTATTTATTTTTTTTTTAGAATCCAAGGTCTTTACCCATTATTTTATCAGGGAACCATGTAACAATCTCAGAAAAAATACATAAAATTACTATAGCTAAAGCCATAATTATCATAAATGGTATAGATCCTTTTAAAATTTCTGACAAACTAACGTCTGGGGTAATTCCTTTTATAATATAAAGATTTAATCCAACAGGTGGTGTAATTAAGCCAATTTCCATATTAATTGTAAACACTATTGCAAACCAATACGGATCAAACCCTAAAGTGGTTATCACTGGCAACAATATAGCTGAGGTCATTACAATAACTGCAACTGGAGGTAAAAAGAAACCAGCTATTAAAAGAAATATGTTTATTAGAATAAACACGACCCATTTATTAGAGCTTAATTCTACCATGCTCTGTGCTAATGACTGAGTTACATACAGTTGTGAAAGAGTGAATGCAAAAAGATAAGATGCAGCAATAATAAACATTATCATTACACTTTCTTTCATTGAAACTTTAACTATATTCCAAATCTTTTTTGGCTGATAAATTTTATATACAACAGCAATTAAAACAAAAACTAAGAATGCCCCTACTCCAGATGCCTCAGATGGTGTTGCGACTCCTCCATAAAGTACATACAGAACTCCTGCTATAATTGCTAAGAACGGAAGTATTCTTGGTAAAACCTCTAATTTTTCTTTTAAAGTTGGTCTTACTCTATTTCTTAAGGCTTTAGCTGCTTCTTTATCAATAAAATAACTATGTATTAGAGCCCATATTGCAAACATGCCTGCCAACATGAAGCCTGGTACAAGACCACATAAAAATAATCTTCCAATAGATGTTCCTGTTGCAATTCCATAAACAATTAAAACAATACTTGGGGGAATTAAAACTCCTAAAGTTCCACCAGCTGCAATAGTTCCTGTTGCGATTTGATCGGAGTAACCTCTTTTTCTCATTTCAGGTATCCCCATCGTTCCAATCGCAGCACAAGTTGCTGGACTAGATCCACTCAAAGCTGCAAAAATCGAACAAGCTCCGATATTAGAAATTACCAATCCACCTGGTACTCTCCAAAGCCATCTATCTAATCCTGTATATAAATCTTTTCCCGCAGGAGAATTAGCAACAGCCATTCCCATTAGAATAAACATTGGTATTGAAAGTAAAACAAATGAGTTTAAACCTGCAAAAAATGTTTCAGCAAAGACATCAAGCATTTGAAAACCTTCAAAGGTTACTAGCAGAGCTATCGAAACAAAACTCAAACCAAAAGCAATTGGAATTCCAGAAAAAAGAACTAATAAAGTAAAAACTGCAACAATTACTGCTATAATCAGGGGATCCATTTAATTAAAATCCTTTTCATCAGTTAGTTTTATAATTTCTGCTATATACTGTAATATCATTAATAAAGCTCCCAACATCATTGATGAATATGGTATCCATAGTGGCGGATCCCAGACAGTTCCTGTTGAATAATTTTTAGTAAATGCTTCCTCGAACATTAAAAATCCAAAGTAAAATAAAATAAGGAAAAATAATAAACTTACAGAAGATGTAAAAATTTTTAATCTAATTATATTTTTTTTTGATAAAAAATCGTAAATCCATTCCATACTAACATGAGCTTTTTCACTAAGGACGTATACACTTCCAATAAAAGTTGAAGCGACTAATAACATTGTTACAAGTTCTGTTTGCCATGTAATTGCTCTTTGAAAAAAATATCTTTCAAAAACAAGCTCAACAATTACCAAGATTGATAAAAGCAATGCCAATACAGCGAAAGCACCACAGGCTTTAGCTATTAGATCACAAAATTGAAGATATTTTTTTTTCATAAAAAAACCCCTATTTAATAAGAATAAATAGGGGTTCTTTATATATTATTTTATTTAACTGCTAAAGCCATTTCCATCAGCTTGTCGCCACCTGGAACTTTTTCAGCAAATGCCTTATGAGAAGATTTTTTCGCAATCTCTACCCATGCAGCATGGTCTTTTGCATCCATGTACACTAATTTTACACCTGCAGCTTTATAAGCATCCTCAAACTTTTTGTCTAAGTTTTCTACTTGAGCTGTCATGTATTTCTCAGCAACTTTTCCAGCTTTCATTAAAGCTTTTTGTTGCTTAGAATTTAGAGCATCGAAAGATTTTTTCGACATCAAAATTGGTTCATACATAAACCATAGACCAAATTTTCCTGGAGGAGTTGCACATGAAACTTGTTCATAAATTTTGTAACTTACAAAACTTCCTGAACTAGTGTTAGCACCTGTTAATACACCAGTTTGTAAACCTGTGTAAATTTCAGATGATGGCATACTTTGAATACCAGCTCCTGCTGCTTCTAGCATTTGGTTAAATGCTTTACCTGCAGCTCTCATAACTTGACCTTTTGCATCGCTAGGATTTTTGATACATTTTGTTTTTGAAGCAAAACCACCACCTAACCAAGCATCAGATAAAACTACAACACCTGCATCGTTAATGATTTTTTTAATTTCAGTCATCATTGGACCTTTATTAAATCTTAACGCATGGTCGTGATTCTTTACTGTTCCAGGCATTAAAGTTGCATCAAATTCTGGATGGAATTTAGAAGCATATGCTAATGGAAAAGCAGAAATATCTAATTGACCAGTTGTCATAGGTTTCCACTGTTCTTTAGGTTTGTATAATGATTTAGCTGGATAAATTCTGATATCTATTCCAACATTTGCTTTTTTAACCTCGTCTGCAATGATTTGAACCATTTCATGACGTGGGTCATAAGATCCATCAGCTCTTTGTGTACCAGGCCATTGGTGACTTGCTTTCAGTGTAACTGCGTAAGCAGAACCAATAGTAGTAAAAACAAAAACTAATGAAGTTAAATATAAAGATATTCTTTTTAACATTATTATTTCCCTCTATTGTTATTTTTAATAATTCAATTAAAGTGAACTTATTAATAAGAGTCAAGTCGACAAAAACTCAAATTAGATAGAAATTATGGATGGACCGTTAAAAAACCTACTAGTAGTTGATTTAACAAGAGTATTGGTTGGTCCTTACTGTACAATGATACTATCAGATCTCGGTGCAAGGGTAATTAAAGTTGAAGCCCCGGAAATCGGAGATGACTCTAGAAAATTTGGACCATTCATTAAAGATTACTCAGCCTATTTTATGTCGTTGAATAGAGGTAAAGAAAGTATTGCACTTAATTTAAAAAATACGGATGACAAAAAAATTTTTGATAAAATTTTATCTAGAGCAGATATTTTAGTTGAAAATTTTAAACCAGGTACTTTAGAAAAATGGGGTTACGGTTGGAAAGATGTAAATAAAAAATATCCTAAATTAATTTATGCATCTGCTTCAGGATTTGGGCAAACAGGTCCTCTAAAAGAATTGCCTGCTTACGATATGGTTGTACAAGGTATGGGTGGTTTAATGAGTGTAACTGGACAACCTAATTCTGAGCCAACTAGAGTTGGAACATCAATTGGAGACATCACTGCTGGTTTGTTCACAGCAATCGGAATTAATGCTGCTCTCTATGATAGACAAAAAACTGGTAAAGGAATGTTCATAGATGTTTCAATGCTTGATTGTCAAATAGCAATTTTAGAAAATGCTATAGCTCGTTACTTAGCAAAAAATGAGATACCAAAACCAATGGGGTCGCGTCATCCTTCAATTGCACCCTTTGAGGCTTTTAAAACTAAAGACAGTTATATTATTATAGCTGCTGGAAATGATAGATTATTTGAAAAACTTTGTGATCTATTGGCAATGCCTGAGATTAACAAAGATCCGAAGTTTTCTAATAATTCATCAAGAGCAAAAAATATGGATGAGCTTAAAATAATTCTTGAAAAAAAACTGTCATCTAGAACTACCAATGAATGGGTTAAAGATATGGAAAAAGATAAAATTCCATGTGGTCCTATATTCAATATAAAAGAAGCTGTAGAAAATCCTCAAGTAGAAGCTAGAAATATGATCGTTAAAGCCTTTCACAAAAAAATTGGAGATTTTAAATTAGCAGGTAATCCAATTAAGATGTCTGCTTATAAAGATGAAAAAACTAGGGGTGATATCCCTGATTTAGACGAACATAGGGAAAAAATTTTAAAAGAATTTTTTTAATTACTGATTGTTTTCAGTTTCGTTAGTAGTTTCTTGCTCTGAGGCTTGGTTTTCTGTTTCAGTTACTTCATCCAATGAGACATCTCCTTGTTCATCGCCTGTTTCATCAGTAGCTGCAGTATCAATGTCTGGTTTAGCTGTTTGAGACAGCTCTGCTAAATCTTCATTGGAAACTTGAATTTTTTCTGGAGTTTTTCTTGCTCTCTTTGATGGTAAAATAGGAGCTCCACTTTTTGATATTTCACCTTTATATAAACTTTCAAAATCATCACCCACATCTTCATCATCCTCCACGCCATCATCAACTTGCTCTACGTGCTTTCTTAACTTATAAACTGCACTTTCGGTAAGTTCATTTACTTTAATATTTTCTTCTGCGATTTCTCTTAGGGCAATAACTGTATTCTTATCATTATCTCTATCTAAAGTTGGCTCTATTCCGGTATTAAGTTGAGTTGCTCTTTCTTTTGCAACCAAAACTAGCTCGTAAGGACTTTCTACTTTATCAATACAATCTTCTACTGTTACTCTAGCCATGCGGAGTATCTATACAGTGAACTTAAAAAAATCAAGGAGAATTTTATAAATATTTGGGATTTAGCTTATTTCTAACAAAAAATAATAAGACTGCAGCTATTGTAATATAGATAAATGATACAAGAGCAACCTGCTCTATCGAAAATCCTGCATCAATTAAAAGGCCAAATAATGCTGTGCCAAATGCTGTTGAAAAAACCATCAAAGCTGTTGTTAGAGCTTTAATGGAGCCAATGTATCTAACACCATAAATTTCAGCCCATGTTGAGGAACCTAATACGTTCGCAAGTCCGTTGGATATCCCTATCAAACCTAAAAACAAAAAAGCTGAAAATGAAATATCAAAATACATTAAAACAATTGTTGAGATTAATAATGGAATATTCATGAAAATAAGTAATTTTCTGCTAGTGAATTTATCAATCAAGAAACCTGCAACTAGTAAAGTTATTACTGATAAAACAGAATAGACCATAAAAGATTGGGCAATTACATAAGCACCCCACCCTTTAGACTCTGTAATAAAAGATTGATAAACAAATACACCTGTTGCGATCCACGGCATTGCCAACATATTCAGACAAACTATATAAAATCGATAGTCTTTAAGAACTTCAATTCTTTTCCATTGTTTTATTTTTTGATTGAATTCTTGTTGGTTAGTTTCCTCTCTAGACTCAAAGTTTAAGTTTTTAACTAGAATAAAAGAGGTAATTGGAAGAAATATTAATAATAATATTGATATATATATCCATAAATTTTGCCAAGAAGTAATGGTAAGTAAATATACAATTAAAACAGGCAACATAAATTCAGCAGTAGAAAGACCGAACCAACTCGTACTTAAAGCTTTTCCTCTAGATTTTGTAAAAAATCTTGAAATTGTTGTTGTTGCAGTATGAGACATCATACCTTGTCCTGAAAATCTCATTAAAAAAATTGCAATAAATAAAAAAGCTATTGAAGAAATCTTTGAAAAGAAAAAACATGAAAAAGATAATAGTATTGTTACAAAAAAAGCAAATTTAAATATATTTATATCATCAATTTTTTTTCCAACCCAAATTAACAAAAAACTGCTCAACAAAGTTGCAGATGCATAAATTGTTCCAAATTGTCCCTGAGTAATAGATAACGCATCTCGTATACTAGGATTAAAAAGACCAAGAAAAAAACTCTGTCCAAAACTAGAAAAAAATGTAAATATAAAACCAAATATAATTACTTTTAAACTTAAACTTTTAAACATATTAAAAAATTATGAGTTGTAACGTTGCTTTTATAGGTCTCGGTGTCATGGGGTATCCAATGGCTGGTTATATATCAAAAGGTGGTCACAATGTAACTGTTTTTAACAGAACAAAATCCAAAGCTGAAAAATGGATTAAAGAATACAAAGGTAAAATGGCTGATACGCCGGCTGAAGCTGCAAAAGATGCTGAATATATTTTTACATGTGTTGGTAATGATAATGATTTGTCTGAAGTTACAATCGGAAAAGAAGGAATTTATAATACAATTAAAAAAGGTGCGGTGCATATAGATAACACTACTGCATCAGCTGAAATTGCAAGAAGACTTTATAAAAATTCAAAAGCACATGGTTGGGGTTTTTTAGATGCACCCGTATCAGGTGGACAGGCTGGAGCTGAAAATGGTGCGCTAACAGTTATGATTGGAGGTGATCAAGCTGACTTTGATAAAGCAAAAGATAAAATAGAATGTTACAGCAAAAAAATGAAATTACTTGGTGGTCCTGGAAATGGACAGCTTGCTAAAATGGTTAATCAAATTTGTATTGCAGGTTTAGTTCAAGGCTTATCTGAAGCTATTAATTTTGGAATGAAAGCTGGATTAAATATGGAAGATGTAATTGAAGTTATTTCAAAAGGTGCAGCACAATCTTGGCAAATGGAAAATAGGTACAAAACAATGATTGATGACAAATTTGATTTTGGTTTTGCAGTAGATTGGATGAGAAAAGATTTAAAAATTGCGATGGATGAGGCTAAAAATAATGGCTCATTGTTACCTGTCACTGAACTCGTTGATAAATATTATGGTGAAGTACAAGGCATGGGTGGTAATCGTTGGGATACTTCAAGCTTAATAAAAAGATTTAGAAAGTAAAGTATGCAGCCAGCATACTATGAAGATTTTGGGGAAATTCAAAATAAGTATTGGTCTATGTTAGATGATGCTGTGACCAATAGAGGCTCACCATTTAGAATTCCTGTTTTTATTTGTGCTCATCAAAATGAAGTTGATGGCAGAATTATTGTTTTACGTAAATCAGATAGAGAAAATAATCTATTACAATTTCACACTGATTTAAGATCTCCAAAAGTGGATATTCTTAATAAAAATAAGAATGCTTCTTTAGTTTTCTACGATAAAGAGGAAAAGATACAGTTGAGGGTTAAAGTAGAATGTGAAGTTAATAATCAAAATTCTACGACAAAAGAATCTTGGAAAAAAACTCAACATATAAGCAGACGTTGTTATTTAACTGATAGTCCTCCTGGAACAACATCAGAAAATCCAACATCTGGTATGATATCTAAATTAGAAGATTTTGATTACACAATGGAGCAAAGTGAAGAAGGTTATAAAAATTTTACGGTTATAAAATGTAAAATTAAATCAATTGAATGGCTATATCTTGCAGCTAAAGGACATCGAAGAGCAAAGTTTGATTTAGAAAATAAAAAAGAAAGTTGGCTAGTTCCATAATGAGGAAATATGAGGCAATGGTTTTATCCTGCATGGATCCACGATTTCAGCCAAAAGTTTATAAATACCTAAAAGCAAAAAAACTCATAGGGAAATATAGTGCTTTTACAATAGCTGGAGCAGCAATTGGTGTGACTCACAAAAAATTTAAAAAGTGGCACTCTACTTTTATAGATAACCTATCAACATCAATTAAGTTGCATAAAATTAAAAAAATCATTGTGATAAATCATAAAGATTGTGGTGCTGCAAAAATAATAAATGGTAAAAAAAAATTCAATTCTATTATTGAAAATAAGATTCATAGAGAATCTTTTAAAAGAATTAAAAAAGTTCTAAATAGTAGATTTCCAACTTTAAAAGTAAATTTTAAGATTTTATCTTTAAAAGATTGATTTAGAATATCTTTTCCAATTATCTTGGTAATGCTTTGTATTTTCTATAATAGCTTTTTTTTCATCTTCGGTAATTTCTCTTATAACCTTACCTGGTGAGCCAATTACTAAAGAGTTGTCTGGAATTTCTTTATTTTCTGTAATTAATGCTTTTGCACCAACTAAACAGTTTTTTCCAATCTTAGCATTATTTAAAATTACTGCTCCAATTCCAATTAAACTATTGTCTCCTATTGTACAGCCGTGAAGCATAACCATATGTCCTATCGTAACATTCTTTCCCACCTTTAATGGATAGCCAGGGTCTGTGTGTAAAACACTCCCATCTTGAACATTAGAACCTTCACCAATATGAATATTTTCTACATCGCCTCTTAAAGTGGCATTAAACCAAATACTGGAATTTTTTTCTAAGGTAACATCACCTATTATAGTTGCATTAGGTGCTACCCAATTTTCGCCAGAGTTTTTTGGTTTTTTATCTTTTAAATCGTAAAACATAATTTATATATTATTACATTATGCCAATACAAACTCCAATATGTGATTTTGGTCAAAAAGCTCATGACTTTAAGCTTAAATCTACAGAAGGTAAAATTCTTTCCTTAGCAGATGTGAAAGGTGAAAAAGGAACATTAATTATGTTTATCTGTAATCACTGTCCATATGTCAAAGCAGTAACAAAAGACATTGTTGAAGATTGTAAAAAATTAAAAGATATCGGAATTAACTCTGTAGCTATTTGCGCTAATGATGCAGAAAATTATCCTGAAGATTCATATGAAAATATGATTAAATTTTCAAAAGAAAACCAATTTGATTTCCCTTATTTAGTTGATGAAACTCAAGAAATTGCAAAAACTTATGATGCAGTATGTACTCCAGATTTTTTTGGTTATAATAAAGATTTAGAACTTCAATACAGAGGAAGGGTAAGAGAACTCAAAAAATTAATTCCAGTTAGAGATGGAGATAGTGATCTTTTAAAAGCCATGATGCAAATTGCTGAAACTAATAAAGGACCTGAAAACCAAATTCCTAGTGCTGGATGTGGTATTAAGTGGAAAACTAATTAATGTATCTTATTGTAACAAGATCATTCCCGCCAGAATTGGGTGGAATGCAAAGTCTGATGTGGGGATTATCCTGTGAAATGTCCAAAAATTTTATGATTAAGGTTTTCGCAGATTACCAAGATAATCATAAAGATTTTGATGAGCAAACCAGTTTTTCAATTGAAAGAGTTGGTGGAATAAAATTTTTAAGAAAAATTAGAAAAGCTCAATTAATTAATGAATTTTTAAAAGAAAGTAAAGTTCAAGGTATTATTGCTGATCACTGGAAAAGTTTAGAGTTAATAAAAACTGATAAAAAAAAGTATTGCTTAATTCATGGTAAAGAGATCAATCATCCCGTAGGTAGCTCATTGAATAAAAGAGTTATAAAAATTCTTAACAATGTTGAAAAAGTAATTGCAAATTCTCAATACACTAAAAATTTAGCCATAAATAATGGTGTAGACCAAGATAAAGTTGTAGTTATAAATCCTGGGATAGACCCAGTTCAAGAATTAAATAAAAAATCTTTGGAAAAAGTTGAGAGTTTATTAAAAGTTAAAACACCAAGGCTGGTTACTGTTTCTAGATTTGATAAAAGAAAAAATCATGAAAAAGTAATTATGGCATTAAGAAATTTAAAACAATTATATCCTGACATTGTTTATATTTGTATTGGTTATGGTGATGAAGAGGAAAACATAAAAAAATTAGTTGAGGAGTTAGATCTAACTTCACAAGTTATGTTCTTTAAAGACATTAGCAGTGATTTAAAAAATGCATTAATAGCTAAATCTAATATTTTTGTTATGCCATCTATAATCCATAAAACTTCTGTGGAAGGTTTTGGTATAGCTTATATGGAAGCAGCACAATATGGAATTCCCTCACTTGGAGGAAAAGATGGTGGTGCATCAGATGCCATAGATCATGATAAAACAGGATTAATTTGTGATGGTAACAATCTAGATGACATTTATTCCTCATTAAATTCAATGATTGAACATAAAAAATATATTGAACTTGGAAAAAATGCCAAAGAGCACGTTTCAAAATTTCAATGGGACAAAATTTTAGAGGAATACAAAAAAATTCTTAATTAATTTAAAGAATTACTTAACCTCTCAAAAACTTTCTCTGCACTTAGATTATTAAGATCTGTGACCTCAATTGCTTTAAAATTTTCTCTTTCAATACTCACTTTGTAAGCGGTTGTATGTTTTCCAAATAAAGTTAAACCTTTAGCTCCCACATGAGCAGCTATGTGAGCTGGCCCCGTGTCATTTGCGACTACAAAGGAACTCTCTTTAATTAAACGGGTTAGTTGAGAGATACTAAGTGCCTTTCCATTGTTTAATATAGCCAAAGCATTAATTTCCTTGGCATCATTTATTTCAGTAGGACCAGGAGCAGTCACAACTTTATATTCATTACCAAATTTATTTAAAATAAGTTTAATAAGATCATTATAATAAGGCCATTTTTTTATATTTAAATGTGACGAACAAAAAGGAAATAACAAAATAAATTTGTCTAATTTAAAATAATTTTTAATTTCACCAATTTCTGAACCCGCCCAAGTAAAATCTGGGTTTATTGTATTAGATGTTTTTAATCCAGAAGTTTGTAGTTGATGATTAAATCTGTCTAAAACAGAGTGTTTATCAAATTCCTTTTTGTCTATTACTTCTGGCAAAGTTGTAATTGAGCTAGACCATGTTTCTTTTTGTGCTTTAGGAAAAAGAATATTTTTATAAAAATTTGTTCTTGAAGAATTTTGAAGGTCATAGACTTTTGAAAAACTATGCTTCTTAAGATCTCTCATTAAGAAGTATAAGTATATCAGATTATATCTTGGTAACCTTTTATCTAGAATTACCTCATGAATAAATGGATTTTTTTTAAAAACTTCTAAATAAGCTTTTGTAGTCAGTAAATAAATTCGATCATTTTTATGATTTTCAGATATGTCTTGAATTGCACCACTTGCTTGAGCTATATCTCCTAATGATCCGTGTTTAATAATTAAAATATTAGACATATTTATAACAAGATAGCACAGTATTAGATTTTATGAATAAAATTATAGTAGAAGTCTCGATTGGTGAACTTTTAGATAAAATTTCAATTTTAGAAATCAAACAAGAAAAAATTAAAGACACTAAAAAACTAAAATTTATTAACAACGAACACGATATTTTAAAAAATCAGCTTGATAAGAATGTAAAATCTGATGATAAACTGACTGACCTTTATCAGTCATTAAAAGAAATAAATTCTAAACTATGGGTTATTGAGGATGATAAAAGACAATGTGAAAAAGATAAAAATTTTGGGGAAAAATTTGTTAAACTTTCAAGAGATGTGCATTTCCTTAATGATGATCGAGCAAAAATTAAACTAGAAATTAATAATTACACTGGATCAATTATTAAAGAAATAAAAGAATATACTAGTTACTAAATCATTCTAATGGCACTTCATTTTTCAAAGGAAGAGTTTTCTCATAGAAAAAATAAAGTATTAAATTCTATGAAAGACCAAAACCTTGATGCTCTTTTAATGTTTAGACAAGAGTCTATGTATTGGTTAACTGGTTATGATACTTTTGGTTATGTTTTTTTTCAAACATTAGTATTAGATAAGAGTGGAAATATAATATTGCTCACTAGAGCTCCTGATTTAAGACAGGCTCAAAATACATCCAACATAGAAGATATAAGAATTTGGGTTGATAAAGAAGAATCAAATCCAACAGATGATCTTAAATTTATTCTAGATGAATTAAATCTTAAAGGAAAAAAATTGGGAGTTGAATATGAAGCTTATGGTTTAACTGGTCGTAATGCTCTTCGATTAAACAAATCTTTAGAAAATTACTGTTCACTTGAAGATAAATCAGACTTAATAACAAAGTTACGGGTTGTTAAATCCAAAGAGGAAATTGTTTATGTTAAAAAAGCTGCAGAGCTTGCTGATAAAGCTTTAGACGAAATATGGAAGCATGCAAGGACTGGAGTAAGTGAGTCTAAGATATTAGCAGAAATGAACAGAGTTATATTTGAAGGTGGTGGAGATTATCCTGCAAATGAATTTATAATTGGTTCTGGTAAAAATGCTCTGCTTTGTCGTTATCAAGCAGAAAAACAAATTTTAGACAAACAAGATCAATTGACTATTGAATGGGCTGGTACTTATAGACATTACCATTCTGCAATGTTCAGAACTATTCCTATTGGTAAAGCAGATCCTAAACATCACAAAATGCATGAGGCATGTGTTGAGGCTCTTAAAAATTGTGAAAGTAAATTAAAACCTGGTAATAAAATTGGAGAAGTTTTTGATATTCATGCAAAAACATTTGATGATCTTGGTTTTAAAAAAGCTCGAATGAACGCATGTGGTTACTCATTGGGAAATACTTTTTCTCCAAACTGGATGGATTGGCCAATGCTTTACACTAATAATCCTTTTATAATTCAGCCTGGAAATGTATTTTTTATGCACATGATATTAATGGACTCTGATAATCAACTAGCAATGAATCTTGGTGAAACTTACTTAGTTACAGAGAATGGTAATGAAAGACTTGGAAAACAAAAACTTAATCTTGTAGTGTTATAGAATGTCAAAAATAAAAGAAATCATTTATAAAAAAATTGTTTCTTATTTTGATCACACAAATTATATAAAATTTTTTTCCAAAAAAACTTCTCTAGATTTTATATTCAGAAAACTTAGAAATGCATATTTAAAAGCATTAGCTCAAAATGATCTAAACCCTATTAAAAAAATGCATAAAGTATTTGTCTCAAATGATAGAAAAATAGATATTTTTATGGATACTCATGACTACAGTCACATTGGTCAAGTTGTAGATCCAAATTGGGAAAGTAAAATTTTTGATTATTATGATAAGTTTAATTTTGATAATCTAATATTCATAGATTTAGGTGCGAATATTGGCTGTCATACACTGTTTTACTTTAATTTTAAAGAATTTGATAAATTAATCTATATAGAACCTAATCTTAAATGTGTTGAATTATTCAGACAGAGTTTGTCAGTTCAAAAATCTTTTAAAGAAAAACAGGATAAAGTACTGATTTTAAATAATGTTGTTGGTGATGAAAATGGATATTTGGATCTCAAAGTTTTTAAGAATAATTCAGGAAGTGGCTCTATTGTTGATTATTTTGGTAAAGAGTCAAAAAAAAATATAATGTTAAAGTCTCAATCTGAATTTAATTCCTTTAAAATAGAGAGTCTAACTATCTCAAATATATTTTCAAAAATTAAAAAGAACGATAACATTATTATTAAGATGGATATTCAAGGGGCGGAGCCAAGAATATTAAATCAAATTGGAGATATTATTGATGACTATAATGTTAACTTGTGTTTTTTTGAGATAAACGATTTTGATCTTGACATTATGAAAAAATGTTTAAGAAAATTCAAAGAAAAATATTTTCTTAATGATTTGAATGACCAACAAGTTGATGAAAACAATATTAACAAATATTTAAAAGATGTGCTTGTTCTTAAAAGAAAGTCTATAATAAAATCATCGTGATTAATTAAAACTGTATTTCTTTTCTAAATATTTTATTACGTTGTGAATAATAAAAGTCATAAATAGATAAATTCCACCAGCAACTATAAATACTTCAATTGGTTTAAAAGTCGTAGAAATTATATATTTTGCAACACCCGTAAGGTCCATTAATGTAACGGTGCTAGCTAAAGAAGTTCCTTTCATCATCAAGATAATTTCATTTCCATAGGCTGGTAAAGATTGCCTGATTGCGATTGGTATCTGAATTTTATAAAAGATTACCTTATTTGAGATACCTAAACTTTTACCTGCTTCTACTATTCCAGATTTAATTGTTTGAAATGCTGATCTTAATATCTCTGAAGTGTAAGCACCCGTGTTAAGAGCAAAAGCGATAATTGCACACCAATATGGCTCTTTCAAGATTACCCATAAAACTGTCGATCTTAAATATTCAATCTGACCTAATCCAAAATAAATTATAAAAATTTGCACTAAAAGTGGAGTACCTCTAAAAACATAAGAATATCCATATGCGAGTTTATTTATAAAAATATTCTTATTTAATCTAAGAATTGCAAAGAATAATCCAATGAAAAGACCTATTATTAAAGAAACCGAAAGAAGTTTTAAAGTTATCACTGCTGCACTTAATAATTTAGGAAAACTATTAATCATTAATTCAAGATCCATTAATAACCCCTGCTATATTTAACTTCTAATCTGTTGATTAATTTCATACTCACAAAAGTAAGAAATAAATACAAAACCGCAGCAAATGAATAAAAGAATAATGGATCTCTTGTTGATCCAGCAGCAATATATGATTGTCTCATTATTTCAACTAAACCTGTAACTGAAATTAATGAAGTATCTTTAAGTGTTATTTGCCAAACATTACTTAGATTTGGAATAGCTAATCTTAATGTTTGAGGCAGAATAATCTTAAAAAATTTTCCAAATTTATTTAGACCCAATACATTAGCGGCTTCAAATTGACCTTTATCAATGGATTGAATTGCTCCTCTAAAAACTTCAGTTGAATAAGCACCAGAGATTATTCCAATAGCAAATGCACCTGTGATAAAAGCATTTATCTCAATATATTCATTATAACCAAATATTGATGCAACATACATTACTGCACCGGTTCCGCCAAAAAAGAAAAGATAAATTACTAATAGTTCTGGAACACCTCTGATGATGGTTGTGTAAGAATTTGCTATAAAATTTAAAAACTTGTTTTTAGATAATTTTAATGGAGTAAAGAGTAACGCAAAAAGAAAACCTATAAACATTGCTGTGATTGAAACAGCAATGGTCATCAAGGTTGCGTAAAATAATTCATCACCCCAACCAGTATCTCCAAATGCTAGAAGTTCCATACAGATTGGCGACTATACATGATAGTCGCCAAATCTAAAATTTAATTACATAGAAGCGTCGAAACCAAACCACTTAGTAGCAATTCTACTAATGTCTCCGTTTTTTCTCGCTTTATTGATAGCGGCGTTAAACTTTTTCAAAAGTTCAGTATCATCTTTTCTAATGCCTACTCCAACACCGTTTCCAAATGCACCACCTGAGAAAGTTGGTCCAGTTAAGACAACTGGCTTACCAGATTTTTCTGCATAATCACTGAATGCGACAGCAGCAGCTAATGCAGCATCACATCTACCTGATGCTAAATCTAAGTTAACTTCGTCTTGTGTTTTGTAAGTTCTTACATTTACTTTTCCAACATCACCAGAGTCTAAAAAGTTTTGGTGAATTGTAGCAGTTTGTACACAAACAGTTTTACCTGCTAATGCAGCAGTAAGTGTTTTAAGATCTTTTTTAGCTGCAGCATTTGGTTTAGTAAGATTTATCCCAGCAGATGTATCTAAGCCTTCTAGGCTAGAACCTTTCATGACTGCCAAAGACGCAACTTCATCAGCATATCCTTGAGAAAAACTAATAGCCTTTTGTCTTTCTGCAGTAATTGACATACCTGCCATTATTGCATCAAACTTTCTCATGATTAATGCTGGTATCATCCCGTCCCAGTCTTGCTCAACTATTACACATTGCTGTCCAATGTATCTACAAAGTGTATAAGCTAATTCAACTTCAAAACCAATTAACTTACCTGCTTCATTTTTTGAGTTCCATGGAGGATAAGCACCCTCTGTTCCAATTCTTATTTTATCAGCATTAACATTTCCCATTACCAATAGAGAAAGTAAAACTGAAAAAATAGTTTTCTTGAATATATTCATTGTTATCTCCTTTAATAAAAGAAATAGTATTTCACAGATTGGGTGTATTAAAAAGAAAAAATTAATGATTTATCGACGATGAGAAATTCCAAGAACAATCAAAACTAGGTATGTAAACTCTAGATAAATTAGTGTTTCCAAAATGGTGATTAAAAACGTTTAACCAATTTTCAACTTGAAGAGGTTTTTTGTCTTGGCTACCAACTTGAGCAGTAATAACTCCTTTAGGTTTAAGTATTCTAACTAAAGAGTCCATATTTTTAGCAGCAAGATCTATGCAAAACTGGTCATCATTTAGATCAACAAAAATATGATCATAAGTATCTTCGTTCACTGTCTTTATGCTGTCAAAAGCATCACCCCAGACACATTTTACAGAATTTTTTTCTGTGGCTTTTTTTCCTATATCACCAAGATGTTTGTTACAAACTTCAACAACTTCTGGATCTAATTCATACCAATCTATAAAATTAAACTTTTTTGAAATGCATTCTCTTGCAACGCCACCATCACCACCGCCAATTATTGCAGCTCTCTCATTTTTTTTGTTTAATTTTAAACCAGCACCAACAAAAGTTGAGCTATACAAATGTTCATCTGAAGCAGCTACTTGAATTTCACCGTCGATAAATAAAGATTTTCCAAACTGCTCCAATTCTAAAATTTCTATATGTTGACCAACTTTTGATTTAAAGTCTTCTAAAACTTCATTTACAACATACGATTTTTGTAATCCCGGTGAACTATAGATATCGTGGTAAAGAGATCTAGTATCTCTATTAAATTCTTTTTTAACTATACGCCTATGTTCAAATTCTTTTTTAACAATATCAATTGCCACTGATGGACTTATTTTTCCACAGGTAAAAAAATCAAAACTAATTATTCCTTTTTCTGGAAATGTATGAAAGCTGATGTGACTTTCGGCTAATAAAGCTAAAATTGTAAAGCCCTGAGGTTCAAATTTATATTTAGAAATATTAAGGATAGTTACATCTGCTACTTTAGCGATTTTATTTATGACTTTTTCAAAAACCGAAGAATCGTACTCTTTTTTAGTGCCTATAATATCTAAAGTAATATGCTCCCCTACTTTAATCATTTTACCCTTTTTTATAGTTTTTAGCCTTATCTAAAACTTTTTTCATTTCTTCAAATGAAAGAATCTTAGGTTGGCCTAACTTTAGAGCAATAGTGTATTGATGACAAATATTTTCTATCTCTTGTGCAAGTTCAAATGCATCCTCTAAATTTTTTCCAAAAGCAACCTGACCGTGATTAGACATTAAGCAAGCACTTCTATTCTCTAGAGCTTTGATAACATTTTTAGATAACTCTTCTGTTCCAAAAGTAGCGTATTCTGCACATTTAATGTCATTTCCGCCTGCAAGAGCAATCATATAATGAAATGGTGGAATTGGTTTTCCATGTGAGGATACAGCTGTTGCGTGTGGAGAGTGAGCATGAACAATAGCCTGTGCTTCTTTTTTATTTAGATAAATATCTCGATGAAATCTCCATTCTGATGATGGTTTGTTGCTTGAATCGTTTTCTTCTTCTTCTTCATTTAAACCCATAAAAACAATATCTTCAGGTTTTAGTGTTTCGTATTTTTTTCCTGAAGGAGTAATTAAGTATCCTTCTATATCATCCTCTATTCCTCTCAATGATAAATTACCTGACCTAAGAGGTGAAAGATTTGTAGAATTTAACTTTAATGAATATTCAATAATTTGATTTCTTTGATCTAAATTCTTCATTTAAATAGTTCTTTAAGTCCTTTTTCCGAAGCTTCACATACTCCTTTTTCAGTAATCAATCCCGTAACATATTTTGCTGGAGTTACATCAAAAGCTAAATTCATAGCTTTACTTTTTTTTGGATAAATTTGAATTTTCTTTATATCTCCT
Source organism: uncultured Pelagibacteraceae bacterium (assembly GCA_902629535.1). Classification (GTDB taxonomy): domain Bacteria; phylum Pseudomonadota; class Alphaproteobacteria; order Pelagibacterales; family Pelagibacteraceae; genus Pelagibacter. Next base: position 156,112 of record CACORD010000001.1, read on the forward strand.
TTTTCATCTAAACCTTCAACATAAGATAATTCATCTGAATTTCTCTCTTCGATTGGGATATCTTTATGATTTTTTATGTTCCAGTCAATTGTTGAACTTGGTAGTGCAACATAAAAAGGAATGTTGTTATCATGAGCTGCTAGTGCTTTAAGATAAGTTCCAACCTTATTACAAACATCTCCATTGGCTAGAGTTCTATCAGTTCCAACAATACACATATCAACTTCACCTCTTTGCATTAATATGCCACCTGTATTATCTGCAATGATTGTGTTCTTAATTCCTTCTTCATTTAATTCATAAGAAGTAAGATTTGCTCCTTGATTTCTTGGCCTAGTTTCATCTGCCCAAACATGAACGGGAATTCCTTTTTTGTGTGCATGATAGATTGGAGATGTTGCGGTCCCCCAATTTATTGTTGCAAGCCATCCCGCATTACAATGAGTTAATATATTAACTGTATCTTTTTTTTTATTATAGATTTCTTCAATAATTTTTAGTCCATTTAAACCTATATTTTCACAAAATTTCACATCCTCTTCACAAATACCTTTTGCTTCATTCAAGGCTATTTCTAAAATTTTATCGCTATTAACACCTGATAATTTATTCATCATTCTATCAACAGCCCACTTTAAATTAATTGCCGTTGGTCTTGAACTAATTAAATCTTCTGCAGATTTCTTTAAAAATGATTGGTCATTATTTTCAATTATAGCTAAAACCAATCCATAAGCTGCTGTAGCTCCTATTAAAGGTGCTCCTCTTACCTCCATAACCTTAATCGCATTTATTGAGTCCTTAACTGTTTTAAGGTCTTTAATGATAAATTGGTGTGGAAGTTTTGTTTGATCAATAATTTTTACAACATTATTTTCAAACCAAATAGTACGATATTCTTTTCCTTCTATTCTCATTAATTTAAAACTCTACCAGCAACAGTTTTAAGTTTTTCTTTTGTCTTTTTTGTTCTTTTTTCAGGTGCTGTAATAATTGCAACATCTAAACAATTATTGGTTGGATCATTAGGATCAATATGATTTTCAAAGTTTTCTATTAAGTTTTTAATCATATTTTTTGCCTTAGCAGCATTACCTAATAAAACTTTTACTACTTGTTGAACATCAACGTTTTCATGATCAGGATGCCAACAATCATAGTCAGTGACCATTGATACAGATGCATATCTTATCTCTGCCTCTCTTGCTAATTTCGCCTCTGGCATATTAGTCATTCCGATTACATCTGCTTTCCAAGATCTATATAAATTTGATTCTGCTAATGTTGAAAATTGAGGACCTTCCATAACGACGTATGTTCCATTTCTTTGATATTCAATTTTCTCTTTTTTTATCGCCTCTTCACATGCGTTCATCAAACCATTAGATGTGGGATGAGCCATAGAAACGTGAGCAACAATTTCATCATCAAAAAATGTTTTCTCTCTGGCAAATGTCCTATCAATAAACTGATCAACAATAACAAATTTTCCTGGAGGCAAGTTCTCTTTTAATGAACCGACAGCTGAAACAGATACAATGTCAGTGACACCTAATTGTTTTAAGGCATCAATATTTGCTCTAAAATTAATTTTTGATGGAGAAATAAAATGGCCTCTCCCATGTCGTGGTAAAAAATAAACCTCTTTATTATTATAATTAGTTTTTAAAATTTGGTCTGATGGTTTTCCCCAGGGGGTGTTTAAATCCAATAATTCTCTATTTTTGAACTCCTCAACATCATAAAGACCACTGCCACCAATAATTGCTAATTTATTCATTGTCATCTTATAAAATTAATTTATTTATGCATTTATAATTTACTCTTATGAATTTGAAAGACTTTATTAGATCTATCCCAGATTATCCAAAGAAAGGTATCTTATTTAGAGATATCACTACACTTATTAAAAATGAAAAAGCTTTTTCTGAAACAATTGATCTAATTATAGAGAGATCAAAAAAGTTAGAATTTAATAAAATTGCAGCAATTGAGTCTCGAGGATTTGTTTTTGCCTCAGCAGTTTCTTATATTTTGAAAAAACCATTTATAATGTTAAGAAAAAAAGATAAATTACCTGCTGATGTACACTCTGTTGATTTTGAGTTAGAATATGGGAAAGCTACCATCGAAGTTCACAAAGACTCAATAGGTGACGGTGATTCTATTTTAATCATTGATGATTTAATTGCGACTGGTGGTACTGCACATGCTGCAGCCAAACTCGTAGAAATTTCAAAAGGAAAAGTTGCTGGATTTATATTTGTAATAAATCTTTTTGATCTAAATGGTTCTGATAGTTTAATTAAAAAAGGATACAGGGTAGAAAATTTAATTGAATTTCCTGGCCATTAAATTCTCAAAAGTTTGGCCTATAGTAAGAATTTTTGCCTATCATAGAACTTATTAATCCTAATAATCTCATCTGATAAATTTTTCTCTTAAAAGTATTTAATGTAATTAAATAATAAAAAAATTTTACTTTTGCAGAAATCAAATTTCTAAAAACTTTAAAAAAAGCAACCAAATATCCGTAATGTTTTTTATTAAAATAAAATTTTGACCACATCCAATGCCAATTTCTTAAATATTCAACTTCGTTTCTATACTTTGGATCTACAGCTTTTCCTCCTAAATGATTTATTTTTGATTTTGGTATGACATAAATGTCTTCATTTTTTTCTATTAATCTTTTACATAAGTCCTCATTTTCAAGATATAAAAAAAAATTCTCATCAAAAAAATTGAAATCATTTATTTTTCTTAATTTTTTTAAATTTAAAAGCATTGCATATCCGTCAACACTATTTACTTTAAAGGGTATATCTGCATCAAAATTATGACCCTTTTTTAGTACGTAATTTGGAAATTCATATTTATTTGAAATTGGTGCAATAATTCCAAAATTATTAATTCCTTTTGATGCAATAAATATCTCATTCAAAGAATTACTTTCTAAAGTGACATCAGGATTCAATATCAGTACAAAATCTTTACTTGCATTTTTGATGCCTAAATTATTTCCTCCACCCATCCCTAAATTTTCCTCAGATAAAATGCATTTAACATTTTTATATTTGGTCTCAATTTTTTTTTTTAATTGATGGTCTTTTGAATTATCAACAACAAGTATTTCAATTTCACTGTTGATAGAATTAATACAATTTTCTATTACATGACCACTCTTATAACTTACTATGATCACTGAAAGATTTTGCCTAGTTATTGACATAATATATATATACTCGACTATACTAAAATTTGTTTTTAATGTAAAAATCAAAAAATGAAAAAAATCATTGTCACTGGTGGATTAGGATTTATCGGAAGTAATCTTATAGAGCTGTTGTTAAAAAAAAATTTTTATGTCATTAATATAGATAAAGGCACTTATTCTTCAAATTTATATAACACAAAAGATTTTAGAAAATCAAAAAAATATAAATATCTAAAGCTAGATATTTCAAATAAAAAGATAGGAAAAGTATTTGCAAAATATAAACCCTCGGGAATTTTTAATTTAGCAGCTGAAACTCATGTGGATAGGTCAATTGATAATCCTGGAAATTTTATTCAAAGTAATATTGTTGGTGTATATAATCTTCTCGAATATTTTAAAAAATTTTCAAAAAAATATAAGTCTAGATTAATTCATATTTCTACAGATGAAGTTTATGGTGATGTTTTAAATGGAAGATCTAATGAAAAATATCCTTATCAGCCAAGTTCACCTTATGCTGCTAGCAAAGCTGCCTCAGACCATTTAGTAAGTTCATATATTAGAACTTATAATCTGCCTGCCATAGTTACAAATTGTTCAAATAATTATGGACCAAAACAACATCCAGAAAAATTAATTCCAAAACTTATATTTAATATTATGAATAATAGAGCTTTGCCAATTTATGGAAAAGGTAAAAACTCTAGAGAATGGATTTACGTTAAAGATCATTGTGAAGCATTAATTAAAGTTTTTCAAAAAGGAAAGCTCGGAGAATTTTATAATATTGGATCAAATAAAAACCTAAATAACCTGCAAGTTACAAAAGAGCTTTTAAAAAATTCAAAAAAAATAATCAAACTAGGTAAGAAAGTAAAAATTAATTTTGTTAAAGATCGTCCTGGTCATGATATTAGATATGCTCTCGACAGTAATAAAATTAAAAAAAAATTAAAATGGTATCCAAAAACAAAATTTTCAAAAGGTATAAAATTGACTCTTAATTGGTATTTTGAAAATAAATCATATTATAAATCTCTTTCAAAAAAAGATATTTTAAATAGATTGGGTAATAAATGATAAAAAAAGGAATTATTTTAGCTGGGGGTAAAGGAACAAGGATGAGCCCTTTGACAAAGGCAGTTAATAAACAGTTATTACCAATTTATGATAAGCCGTTAATTTTTTACCCTTTATCAATTTTAATGTTATCAAAAATAAAAGACGTACTTATAATTGTAAATAAAGGTCAGCTTAATCAATATAAAAAGATTTTACCAGATGGTAATAATTTAGGTATAAAAATTTCTTACCTTGAACAATCAAAACCTAGGGGGTTACCTGATGCTTTTGTAATAGGGGAAAAATTTATTGGCAAAGAAAATGTTGCAATGATTCTTGGAGATAATTTTTTTTATGGTCAAAATTTATCAAAATTATTACTGACTAGTACCAAATTAAAAAAAGGTGCAAAAGTTATTTTACACAAAGTAATAAAACCCGAATTATTCGGAGTAGCAAAAGTTAACAAAAATCATAAAATTGTAAAAATTCAGGAAAAACCAAAAAAATTTTTTTCAGACCTTGCAATAACTGGTTTATATTTTTTTGATAATAAAGTTATAAAATATGCAAAAAAATTAAAACCATCAAAAAGAGGTGAAGTTGAAATAATAGACTTACTTAAAATCTACAAAATTAGAAATGAATTATCTGCAGACTTAATAGGAAGAGGTGGAGCATGGCTAGATACTGGTTCAATGGATGATTTTTACAAAACAAGTAATTTTGTCTCTGCTATTGAAAATCGACAAGGCCTTAAAATAGCTTGTTTAGAGGAAATAGCTTTCAATAATAAATGGATAACAAAAAAAAATATCAAACGATCGATTAAATTTTACGGTAATTGTGATTATTCAAAGTATTTGTCTAAACTTTTATAAATGAAAATCCTTAAAACAAAATTTAAAAATTTAT
>CACORD010000002.1 GCA_902629535.1 uncultured Pelagibacteraceae bacterium
TTTTTCAAAAATTTTCAAAGAAAAAAAAATAATAAAGCTTTAAGAAAATATTTTAAACAAATTATAATTAATAAAAATGAAGTTATTAAGTCATTAACTAACAATTATAATTATAGTTATACAAAACAAAAACTTGTAAAATTTCAAAAATTCAAAGATATAAGAATTTTTGGAATGGGAGGCTCATCTTTAGGAGCTAATGCTATTTATGATTTTTTAAAGTATAAAGTAAAAAAGAATTTTTATTTTTTATCAAATTTACAAAAGAGAAAATTTTCCAAAAAAAAAGATTATTTAAATTTAATTATTTCAAAGTCTGGAAATACTTTAGAGACAATAGTTAATTCTAATATTTATATATCAAAAAAAGATCAAAATATTGTAGTTACCGGGAATAAAACAAGCTATCTAAGAAATATGGGTATTAAATTGAAAAGTGAAATAATCGATCATAACAATTTTATAGGCGGAAGATATTCAGTTTTATCAGAAGTAGGAATGCTTCCAGCAGAATTAATGGGATTGAATGAAAAAAAATTTAAACAATTTAATAACTTATTAAAAAATAAATACTTTTTTAACGCAGTTATAAGTAATGTCACCAACATTGTGGAATTAGTAAACAAAAAAAAATCTAACGCAGTAATTTTAAATTATGATGAAACTTTAGATAATTTTCTTAAATGGTATCAACAACTTCTAGCAGAGAGTATAGGAAAAAAGGCTAAAGGAATTTTTCCAATAATTTCAACAATGCCAAAAGACAATCACAGTCTGATGCAATTATACTTAGATGGCCAAAAAAATAACTTTTATACTTTTTTTAGTAGTGCCGATAAAATTTCTCCAAAGATAAATAAAGAGGCAATTTTGAGGTCAAAAAATTTTTTAATAAATAAAAATTTACAAGATATTTTAGACTCCAAGATTTTAGCAACTCAAAAGGTATTTAAAAAAAAAAAGATACCATTCAGAAGCTTTTTTCTTAAAACTCGAAAAGAGGAAACTCTAGGTGAACTGTTTACTTTTTTTGTTGTAGAAACTATTCTGATAGCCAAAGCATTGAATATAAATCCATATGATCAACCAGCAGTAGAACTAATTAAAAAAGAAACAAATAAAATTTTGGTTAATTCTTAGTTAGCAATGTAGACCTTTGAAATCCCATAAGTCCGAACATCTAGAATATTTATCTTTTCTGATATTGGCAATTTATCCTTTTTATGTCTATGAATTATAAATAATCCTTTTTTATTAAGTATTTTTTTTTCAATAATTTTTTCAATTAGATCGTTTATTCTTAATTCTTTATATGGTGGATCAATAAAAATTAAATCAAACTTTTTTTCTATAGTTTTCTTTGAGTTGAAAAAAGTAAAGCAATCGCTTTCAAATATTTTGTAATTTTGATCCTGGGCAATTTTTGATAAATTTTTTTTTAAAATTTCTAATGCTTTAGGATAATTTTCAAAGAAATAAACATTTTTTGATCCTCTGGAAATACATTCAATCCCAAATGAGCCACAACCAGAGAATAAATCTAAAGCAGAGGAATTAGATAAACTTAAACCAAATTTATTAGAATGCTCCAGAAGATTGAATATAGACTCTTTTACCATGTCTTTTAATGGGCGTGTATTTTTATCAGAGGGTAAAAATAATTTTTTTCCTTTAAACTTACCTGAAATAATTCTCATTGCTAGATTACTTTATAACCAATATCTTTTCTGAAAAATCCATTTTCCCAATTTAATGCTTTTATTAAATTTATTGCTTGATCTCTACTTTCCTTTAGATTTTCAGATTTAATTACAAAGTTAAGTACTCGTCCACCGTTAGAATAGATTATTGAATTATCTATTTTGGTACCCGCGTGAAAAATATAATTATCCTTTTGAAGTTTTATTTGGTCAATCGCGTTTATTTCAATGTTATTTTCAAATTTATCAGGATAACCTTTTGAGCAAAGCACAATACAGATACTTTTTTTATTAGATAACTGAATATCTACAGAGCTTAGATTTTGATTTACACATGCATAAATAATATCTGCAAAATCTGTTTCTACTCTAGGCAGAATAGTTTGACACTCTGGATCACCCATTCTAACGTTATACTCAATAAGGTAAGGATTATTATTAATAATCATCAGTCCTGCGTATAAAAAACCTTTAAAGCTAGTGTTCAAATCTTTTAAACCCCTCAATGTTGGATTAATTATTCTCTCTATTATTTTTTTATCTAATTCTTTATTTTCTAGCCGAGATGGCGAGTATGCACCCATGCCACCTGTATTTTTACCCATATCACCCTCTAATACTCTTTTATGATCTTGCGCAGATCCAAATTTTTTGTAAGTTTTACCATCAGAAATTATAAAAAAACTCATTTCCTCACCTTTTAAAAACTCTTCTATTAAAATTTCTTTAGCTTCTCCAAATTTTCCGTTAAATATTTCATCCACAGCCATTTTAGATTGCTCAAAATTATCACAAATATAAACCCCTTTTCCTGAGGCTAGACCATCGGCTTTTACAACTATTGGAAATTTACATTTTTTTAAAAAATTTAAACTTTTCTCTTTATCCTCAAAAACACCAAAATTTGCAGTTGGTATCTTGTATTTCTCACATAATTTTTTTGTAAATATCTTTGAACCCTCCAATTGAGAGGAAACTTTATTAGGGCCAAATACTTTAATTTCATTTTTTTCTAAAAAATCTACAATTCCATCAACCAAAGGCTTTTCTGGTCCCACTATAACAATATCTATTTTAAGATTTTTAATTTTTTCTTTGATTTCCTGAAAATTATTTAAATTTATGTTAATATTTTCTGCTATAAAACTTGTTCCAGCATTTCCTGGAAAACAATAAATTTTATCCACCTTTCTTGATGATTTTAAAAAAACACAAATAGCGTGCTCTCTGCCCCCACTTCCAATTATTCCTATCTTCATATAAATATATATAAACTAAAAATAATGAAAAAATTAGCTAAATTAAAATATTTACCAAATAACTTTAAGATAATTGAAAAGGGAGATTATGTCTTGTGTGCAATATCTGGTAAAGAAATACCATTAGATAAATTAAATTATTGGAATGTAAAAGATCAAGAGGCTTATTATTCTTATAAAGAAGCCCATTTAAAAAAAGAGAGTATTAACAACTAAATTAAATTTTCCATCTACCGTGAGTCCAAATCCATTGACCAGGATTACTCGCAATCATTTTTTCTAAAATTTTATTTAATTTTAATGTAATCTGATCTATAGAATCATCTTTTGAAAATTTTACATTTTCAAAAATTTTTAATTTAAATTTGTCATCAATTAACCTCTCAATGTAAATTGGCACAACTGCAACACCAAACTTTTTTACAAATTGTGCTGGAATTGTAGTTGTTAAAGCTTTTTTTCCAAATAAATCACTTTCTACTCCCTCTGATACTCTTTGGTCAATCATTAGTGCTATAGATGTCCCTTTTTTAAATTCTTTTAACAATTCTTTTGTGCCAGTAATCCCCTTTTTAATTTGTTTTTTACAAATATATTTTTTTCTAATTTTCTCCATTATTGGATTTAGAAATGAATTATTTAATGGTCTGTAAATTGCAGCTAAATCAATACCAGATTTTTCTAAATGCATAGCCATCAATTCAAAATTATTAAAATGTCCAGAGATAAATATTACTGGTTTGTTGAATGATTTAATTTTTTCAAGCTCATCTTGATTTTCAATGATTATTTGACTTGAAAATTTTGAAGATACTCTAAATTTTTTAATAAACATATATTCAGCAAAAATTTTCCCATAATTGATCCACATATTATCAAGTATCTTATCTTTCTGGATTTCACTAAAGTTTGGAAAGGCTATAGATAGATTAGCACGAGAAGTTTTTTTTGATCTAAAAAATGATCCAAAATTTTTAAATATAAAACCTGAAATATTTCGAGATATTCTTAATCCAACTATTTTAAATATTAAAAATAATATAATTATTATTATAAATTCAAAAGTATATTTAATTAATTTCATTGATTTTTGTTTTAATTAGTTCCGTTAGTTGCTTTTGTTCTAATATTTCCAAATCTATTTTGATAAAGTTAATATTCTCTCTCAAATTTTTTGGAATCTTTACATAATCTTTTTCTGTTGTAAGAATTTTTAAATTTTTATTTTTAGCAACTTTTAATAAATTTGAAATATCATGTGTTTTATAATTAAAATGATCTGGAAACACAATTTCTTCAATTACATTAAATCTATTTTCAATTAATAAGTCTTTAAAACTATTATTATTTCCTATACCTGAAAATATCAGAAATTTATCATTTAAATCATATTCATTTTTATCTTTTATCTTTAAATAAGAATTAAATATTTTAATTTTTGGATTTATTTTTTTGATAGACTCGTAGATTTCATTTTGATTAGATTTTTTGTAAACATTCTTTAAAATTACCGCATCATATTTTTTTAAACTATAAATTGTTTCTCTCATAGGACCTGATGGTATTAGGAAACCATTGCCAATCCAGTTTTTACTATCAAAACACACTAATTTGAAATCATAATCAATTTGTCTATCTTGAAGGCCGTCATCAAAAATTAACAATTCATAATTTTCTTTAATTGCTTTTTGAACAATTTTTTGTCTATTGTTTAGAGTAATAAATTCAGATCTATTTTTAAGAATAGTATTTTCATCTTCTTGATCTAGGTAATATTTTTTTGCTGTAGAAACTTTTAATTTATTATTTTTGAATATTTCATATAGTTTTATAACCGTTGGAGTCTTGCCTGTACCACCTATATAAATATTTCCAACACAGATTGTTTTAATATTTTGGTATTTTTTTTTTGGTATAACGTTTAAAATAATATTATTAATTTTAAAAATAAAATTTAGAGGAGTTAGCAAATATGCAATAAGATTAGGTTTTTTATAATCCCAAAAATAAGGTTTTTTAAATTTCATCAACAAATATTAACAAATTTCATCAAAGATTTTATTTAAAATTTTTGTCCCTTCTAGCTTCAAATTTTTAATCGATGCTTTTGAATAGTTTTTTTTATCAAGTTTTTTTTGAAGTAAATTAGTTAAATGATTTTGATTCGTGGTCTTATAAGATATGTTTTTTTTTTGAAGATACTCATAAATTTCCTTAAAATTTGAGATGTGGGGACCATGAAAAATACGGCAACCATATCTTGCTGCCTCCAAAGGGTTTTGACCCCCATGGTTAATTAACGAACCTCCAAGAAACACATTTTTACATATTTTAAAAATAGATTTGGTTTTCCCATATGAATTTACCAAGTAGACATCCGTGTTGGGTTTAATTTTATTTTTAGGATGATCTAAATGAACATTTAGGTTAAGTTTATCTAAATCAGACTTAATTTGATCAACCCTATCTACATGTCTTGGAATAATTATTGTTATAAGATTTTTATATTTTTTTTTTAACTCAAGGTGAGTAAGTCCACATAATCTTTCCTCATTATAATGAGTGCTTGATGCACACCAAGAATTTTTTTTTTTAAGAAATTTTTCTAAATTCATATCTATTTTAACATTCTGATTTTCGGATTGACTAAATTTCAAATTACCTAAAAACTTAACATTATTTGAACCAAGTTTTTTTAGAAATTTTTTTGACTCTTCGCTAGCAGATAAACAAAAATTAAATTTGCTAAAAATAAATTTTGAAAAATTTGAAAATTTCATCCACCTATTAAATGTTTTTTTGGTTATGCGACCATTTAGAAGTATGATTGGAATTTTTCTATTAAATAAATTATTCACAGTATTTGGCCAAATCTCCGAATCAATAAAAAAAGCTTTTGATGGTTTCCAATAATTTAAAAATTTGGACGATACAAAATTACAATCAATTGGAAAAAATTGATGAACAGTTTTACGAAGATTCAATTTATTTACGATAAAAGATGAGCTAAGGGTATTTGATGTCACTAAAATTTGACTTATTTTTTTATCTTTCTCGAGCCTTTCTATCAAAGGTATAATACTTTGAATTTCACCTACACTCGCACCATGAAACCAAATTAATTTTCCAGAAACTCTTTTTTTTGTAATGAAACCAATTTTTTCTAAAAAACTTTTGATATTTTCTTTACGTCTAGCTAATCTAATAATTATTATTAAAGGTGAAAAAAAAAATACAATATTTATTAAAACATTATAAATAAAAAACATTAAACTTTAATCTGTTTATTATAAAAATTTTTATAAATTGATGAGGTATTCATCAATTCTTGATGATTACCTTCCGCTGCAACATTTCCAGAATCTATCACATAAATTTTATGAGAATTTAATATAGTTGATAATCTATGAGCAATTACAATTGTTGTTCTATCTTTTGTAAGAAAACTTATTGCTTTTTGAATTTTATCCTCAGTCTCGGCATCCAATGAGGATGTTGCCTCATCCAATAATATTATTTTGCTTTTTTTCAATATTGCTCTAGCTATTGATAATCTTTGCTTTTCTCCTCCAGATAATCTAATTCCATTCTCACCAATTTTTGTCTCGTATTTATTTTCCAATTTATCAATAAATTCTGATGCATAGGAGAGTTTCGCAGCATTATATATTTCTTCATCGGTAGCATCCATATCTGCGTAAGCAATATTATTTTTAATTGTGTCATCAAATAAATTTGTGTCTTGACTTACAAAAGAAATATTATTTCTTAAGGATTTAAGCTTAGTTTTATAAATTGATTGATCATCGATAGTAATCTCACCATGGTCAGCATCATAAATTCTTGGAATTAAATTGAGTATTGTCGATTTGCCACTACCACTATGACCAACTAATGATGTCATCTTGCCACCAATCATTTTTAAATTAATATTTTTCAAAGTTATATTTTTTTTTATTTCATTGTTTTCAGTGTCATTATTGTAAGAAAACTCTATATCCCTAAATTCAATATCACCATTTTTTAAGTCCAACTCTTTGTCATTTTTATTACTTCTAAGTTTTGATTTCTCATCAATAATTGGAAGTATTCTTTTAGATGAAGTTAAGCCTTGATTAATCACAATATTTAAAGTCGCTAATGATCTAACTGGTTGATAAGCAAGCATCATAGCTGCTAAAAAAGAAAAAAAATTGCTGATCTCTATTTCATCATTCATTACTAATCTTCCTGAATAATAAATTAATATAGCTATTATTATTCCTGTCATTATTTCCATAATTGGCGAGGCTCTGACAAAAACAATCGCCATTTTTTTTCCTTTTTCTTTAACTTTATCTAAAAAAACCTCTGCTCTATTTTTTTCGTAGACTTCTTTTTGAAAAATTTTGATTAGCTTATGATTTTTAAACATGTCTATTAAATAAGAACTCAATACACCTGCCCATTCCATCTGTTCAAAAGACACTTTAGTGATTCTTTTTCCTAAGGATCTAGCTGCAAAAGAGGCTAACGGTATCATGATGATTGCAATGAGTGATAACTCCCAATTTTGAAAAAACATAACACTCAATAAACCAATTAAAGTCAAAGTATCTTTAAAAATATTTAAAATTGCGGTGCTAATTAAATTTGTTAGATGAGCTACGTCATTTGTAATGTTAGAAATAAATTTTCCTGTGTGTTTATTATCGATTAATTTTGTATCAGCATCGATTAAGTTATTAAGCATTTGCACTTGAACATCTTTTCTTACTTCCTCAGAAACTCCTATCATTGTAGTTTTTGCTACGTATAAAGATAGCCCTTTTGTTGCAAAAGCAATAACTATTAAAATAGGAATGATTAAAATCATAGTTTGATCTTTTTTAATAAAAATTTCTTTAATTGCAGGGTCTAATAGATATGCTATTGAAGATGTGCTTCCAGCAACAGCGACTGAGAGTAATAAAGCTAAAATAATTTTTTTTAAATGTTTTTTAGTGTAATCGTTATAAAGTCTTTTTAAAATTTGAAAATCTGTCATTAATTAATCTTCCCTATAAATAACAAGATTAAAACTAATGCACCAAGAAAATTGTTTGATTTAAATATCTTGAGACAACTCGATGGATCATTCGATCTAAACTTTTTTAATTGAAAAAAATACATGTGATAAATGATTATTAATAAAAAAATAAAATATAAACTACTAAATTCATTTAAATAACCTACAACAATTAAACTTATTAAAAATACCGTGTAACATATACATAAAAATATAATCGGGTTTGATTTAAATTTTATTGATGTCGATTTTAGTCCAATAATTTCATCATCTTTAATATCTTGAAACCCATAGATAGTGTCGTATCCAAGTGTCCAAAATATGGCTCCAAAATAAAATATAAGTGGTGATAAATTTATTTCAGGATTTATTGAAGTCCATCCCAATATTAACCCATAATTAAATGTAATTCCTAAAAAAAGTTGTGGCCAATAAGTTAATCTTTTCATTAATGGATAAGTAAAAGCTAACGGCATTGAAGCCAGTGCAATAATTATCGTAAATAAATTAAAATTCACCAATACCAAAAAAGCAATAAAACATAGAACTGCAGAGTAAAATAATGCAAGTTTGACAGATATTTTTCCTGAAGCTATAGGTCTATTCTTGGTTCTAAAAACTTTTTTATCAAACTTTCTATCTAGTATATCATTTACAATACAACCTGCTGATCTCATAAGAACTGATCCAAAAAAAAATAATATCAAATAGAAAAAGTAAACATCAAAAGTTGATGAAAAATCATGTGCAATCGTTAATCCCCATGCACAAGGCCAAAATAATAACATATATCCAATTGGTTTCTTCAGTCTCGTAAGTTCTATAAAAAGATTAAATTGGTTCATAAGATTTTACTTGTAAATAACAAAGCCAAGATTGATAATCAAACTGATTCGTATGAATATAGATTATACTGTGACAGCTTTAATGTTTCCTGCAATACCGTTATTGATGGCAGTTTATAGTAATAGATTTCACTCTTTGAGTATTTTGATAAGACAACTCCACGATGAGCATGTGTACGAAAAGCATATACCACCTGAGTGGAAAAAGCAGTTTATAAATTTGAGTGGAAGAATAACACTTTTGAGGTGGACAATCCTGTTTGCTGCTTTTGGTTTTTTATTCAATATGCTGACTGTCTTTGCCCTCTATCTCGATGAAGTTTTTTTGGCGAGGATAATTTTTGGATCATGTTGCTTGTCTATGATTATATCAATACTATTTTTCATCAGAGAGATTCATATCTCGACAAATGCTCTTAAATTACATATGTCTGATATGGATGTAAATGTAGATTAAGGGATTATAACTGCTGGACCAGTTAATAACCTTGACTCCAGATCCTTATGTGCTTGTGCAACATCTTTAAGAGAGTATTTTTTTGAAATTTCAACATTGAATTTTTTTGTCAAGATTGCATCAAAAACTTTTTTTGCTGACTCTTCAAGCTCCTCTCTTTTTACAGTATAATGAGCGATAGATGGTCTTGTAAAAAAAAGACCCTTTGTATTTATATCCTTTTTAACATCAATCGTATCAACATAACCTGATGCATTTCCAAACGCCACCATCATTCCTCTTATTTTTAAAGTTTCAATTGATCCTTTAAATGTTTTGATGCCAACACCATCATAAACAACATCAATTCCATTTTTACCCACAATTTTTTCAACTTCCTCTACAAAATTTTTTTCAGAATAGTTAATAACATGATGACAACCATTTTTTTTAGCTATTTCTTCCTTAGCCTTTGAACCAACAGTTCCAATTACTTCAGCACCTAATGCATTGGCCCAGGAGCATAAAATTTGACCAAGACCACCGGCTGCAGCATGGTATAAAACTTTATCACCTTTTTTTAATGGATATGCTCTATGTAATAAATACTCTGCAGTAATTCCTTTTAATGTAATGCAAGATGCTACTTCATCAGAAATACCATCTGGGACAGAAACTAATTTTTCTTCAGGCATTATTTGCTTTTCTGAGTATGCTCCAATAGGCATTGAAGCGTGTGTTACTCTATCACCAACTTTGAACAACTTTACCTCAGATCCAATTTCTTCAACAACACCACAAGCTTCGAGTCCTATCCCACTTGGTAATGGAATAGGGTAGAGACCTGTTCGATGATAGATATCTATAAAATTAAGACCGATTGATAGATTTTTGATTAAAACTTCTGTTGGCCCAGGCTTAGCTACTTCTATATCCTTAACAACCAAAACTTCTGGTCCGCCAAATTTATCTATTTGAATTGATTTCATTATCTATTTAACAAATGTACCATTATGATAATCTTGAACAGCTTGTAAAATCTCCGCTTTAGTATTCATCACAAATGGTCCACCTCTAGCTATCTCCTCATTTATTGGTTTCCCTGAAATAACTAAAAATTTTGCATTAGATTGTGCCGTAATATTTAATCTCTCACCTCTTGAGAGCAAGATTAAAGTGCTATCTTTAACTTTTTCATGTTTCTTTTCACCAATCGTTATTTCACCATTTATTAAGTAGACAAATGTATTGTGTGTTGAGGGAAGATTAAAATTAAATTCTTTATCCTTTTTTAATTCAACATCAAAATAAATTGGTTCAACATTATGCCCTTTAACTGGTCCCTCGGCTTTTTTAAATTTACCTGCTATAACTTTAATTTGTTTGTCGTTATCTTTATGAAGACTCATTTTATGTGCATCAATATAGATATATTCTGGTTTACTCATTTTTAATTTTGCTGGCATGTTAATCCATAATTGAAACCCATGAAGTTTACCCTCTTTCATTGCTGGCATTTCAGAGTGAATAATTCCACTTCCTGTCTTCATCCATTGAACATCACCGGCAGTCATTCTTCCTTTTCCACCAGTGCTGTCTTCATGCTCAAAGTCACCTGCAAGCATGTAAGTAACGGTTTCAATTCCTCTGTGAGGATGTGGTGGAAAACCAGCAACATAATCATCACTATTATCAGAACCAAATTCATCTAACATTAAAAAAGGATCAAAATAATTCGGTTCAACACCAATACTTCTTTTCAATTTTACTCCTGCTCCATCAGAGGCTGGAATAGGGTCAATAATTTTACTTACTTCAATATTTTTCATTAATCTTTAATAGTCTTTATATTTTGATTTTCAATATTATTTTTTAATTTTTCAAATTAAATTTATAAGTTCAGTCAAATTTTTGATTTGAATAATAGGTTTATAATCAAGATTATCGAAGATGTTGTTATTTCTATTTACCCAAATAGATTGATAACCATAATTTCCTCCACCAGAAACATCCCAGGTATTTGCACTTAAGAATACAACCTCACTTTTTTCAATTTTATATCTTTTTATTGGTAGATCATAGACTTTAGCATCTGGTTTATAAATCCCAACTTCTTCAATAGAAAATAGATCATCAAATAAATTATCTATGTTATTACTTTTCACTAACTGATTTAAGAGTGAAGGGGTTCCATTTGAAAGTATAGCTAATTTAAAATTTCTTTCTTTTAATGTCTTAAGAGTTTCTGGAACTTCTTTAAATGGAGAGAGAACTTTATATAAATTCAATAATTCACTTTTCATTGAAGAATCTATATCAAAAGCTGTCATAGACTTATCTAAACTATCTTCAGTAATTTGCCAAAAATCTTTATGTCTTTTCATCAAACTTCTAAGCCATGTATATTCTAGCTGGGTGATTCTCCAGAAGTTTGCAAAACCTTCCCACTTATCTCCAATTTTATCTTTACATTTTTCAGCAGCAGAATTTACGTCAAACAATGTGCCATAAGCATCAAAAATTATTGCTTTAATATTTTTCATAAACTAACTTAACATAAATGAGTAATATTAGATTATTTTTTTCAAATGTATTATCAGCCAACTTGACTGACAAATTAGATAAGTCTCAATCACATTATTTAACTAAAGTAATGAGGGTAAAAAAAGATGAAGTTTTTTCTTTATTTAATAAAGATGGAGAATGGGAGGCAATAATTTTAGAAATTACTAAAAGTATTGTTAAATTTAAAACTACTAAACAACTTAGGCAAAAAGAAAATATAAGAGAATTATGGTTGGCATTTTCTCCAATCAAATCAAACTATCAGAATTTCATGATACAAAAAGCAACAGAGCTAGGAGTTACAAAATTTTTACCAATTATTTTCGATAGAACAGTTGTAAGAAAAATTAATAGAGAACGTTTGGAAAAAATTGTTATTGAAGCCAGTGAACAATCAAATCGTATAAATGTACCACTAATTGAACCTGCCCAAAACATAGATGACTTTTTAAAAAAAAATTCGATGGATCTAATCTTTACAGACTTAAATTCAAATAATAAAAAAATTGATAAATCAAAACTCACAGAGAAACCCGTTTGTATAATTATAGGCCCTGAGGGTGATTTTTCTGAGTCTGAAAGAGAAAAGATTCTTTCTTTTAAAGGTGTTCAATCAGTAAAAATTAATGAGAATATATTGAGGTCAGAAACAGCCGCCATATCTACAATTTCAATCATAAATTATGTGATTAATTGATAAATTGTCGCGAAAACTAAAGTGTAATTTTGATAAAAGAGCTTTATATAGCTATTAAAAATGAAAAAAATTTTATTTATATTTTTAACACTTTTTGTGTCGCAAAAGGCTTTTGCTAATCAGCCAGTTGACTGGCAATTAGGTTTCCAAAAAGCTGCTTCAGAGTCAATGAGAGAGATAGTTGCTTTTCATGATTACTTATTATTACCAATAATAATTGCAATTAGTGTTTTCGTTTTATTTTTAATGCTATATGCTTGTGTAAGATTTAGAGCTTCAGCAAACCCAAATCCATCCAAAAGAACCCACAATGTTGCAGTTGAAGTTTTATGGACCTTAATCCCGTGTTTAATTTTAATTGTGATTGCAGTTCCATCATTTAAGATTTTATACAAACAAGATACAATACCAAAAGCAGACTTAACAATTAAAGCAATTGGTTATCAGTGGTACTGGGGATATGAGTATCCTGATGAAAATATTATTTTTGAGTCATACATGATAGAAGATAAAGATTTAAAACCTGATCAACCCAGACTTCTAGCGGTTGATAACGAAGTTGTTGTACCAGTTGATAAAGTTGTAAAAGTTCTGATAACTGCTAATGATGTATTACACGCATGGGCTCTACCTTCCTTTGGCGTAAAGAGAGATGCTGTTCCTGGGAGAATTAACGAAACATGGTTTAAAGCTGAAAAAGTTGGAACTTATTATGGGCAATGTTCAGAACTTTGTGGCATTAAGCATGCATTCATGCCTATTACGGTTAAAGTTGTAACTGAGGACGAATATCAAGAATGGTTGTTTGAGGCGAAAGAAAAATTTGCAAAAGAAGAAATAGAAAATAATAATTTTAAATTAGTGAGTAAATAAATATGTACACAGAAACAGCTTCACACAACGATCATCATACACCAACTGGTTGGAAACGTTGGGCATATTCTACAAACCATAAAGACATAGGAACAATGTATTTAATTTTTGCGATTACAGCTGGAGTTATTGGTACAGCATTTTCAGTCTTAATGAGAATGGAATTAATGCATCCTGGTGATGGAATTTTAGGTGGAAATTATCATCTTTATAATGTTTTAGTAACTGGTCATGGACTGATAATGATTTTCTTTATGGTGATGCCAGCTATGATTGGCGGCTTTGGAAATTGGTTTGTTCCAATTATGATTGGTGCACCCGATATGGCATTTCCACGAATGAATAATATTTCTTTTTGGCTATTACCTGTTTCACTTACTTTATTAATATTATCTATTTTTGCCGACGGTCCTCCAGGACAAACTGGAGTTGGAGGTGGATGGACTATTTATCCTCCTTTATCATCTAAAGCAGGCCAACCAGGGCCAGCTATGGATTTAGCAATTTTAAGCTTACACTTAGCAGGTGCTTCTTCAATTTTGGGAGCAGTTAACTTTATCACCACAATTTTAAATATGAGAACTCCTGGAATGACATTACACAAAATGCCATTGTTCGCTTGGTCAATATTAGTTACGGCTTTTTTACTATTATTGTCTCTACCAGTATTAGCTGGGGCAATAACAATGTTATTAACTGACAGAAATTTTGGAACCGCCTTCTTTGAGGCTCAAACTGGAGGGGACCCAGTTTTATTTCAACATTTATTTTGGTTTTTTGGTCATCCGGAGGTTTATATTTTAATTCTTCCAGGTTTTGGAATGATTAGTCATATTGTTTCAACATTTTCGAAAAAACCAGTTTTTGGTTATTTAGGTATGGCTTATGCAATGGTTGCGATTGGAATTGTAGGCTTTGTTGTTTGGGCTCACCACATGTATACAGTTGGACTAAGCACAGATACAAAAGCTTATTTTCTAGCAGCGACTATGATTATTGCTGTACCGACAGGAATAAAAATTTTTTCTTGGATAGCAACTATGTGGGGTGGATCAATTTCATTTAAAACACCTATGATGTGGGCACTAGGGTTTATTTTTATGTTTACAGTAGGTGGTGTAACAGGAGTGGTTCTTGCAAATGCTGGAGTAGATACTGCAATGCATGACACTTATTACGTTGTAGCTCACTTTCATTATGTACTTTCTTTAGGAGCTGTATTTGCAATATTTGCAGGATTTTACTACTGGTTCTCAAAAATGTCTGGTTATGAGTATTCTGAGTGGTTAGGTCAATTACATTTTTGGTTAACTTTTATTGGTGTAAATTTAATTTTCTTTCCACAGCATTTCTTAGGATTAGCTGGAATGCCTAGAAGGTATGCTGATTACCCAGATGCTTTTGCTGGATGGAATTATATTTCCTCAATAGGTTCTTATATTGCAGTTGCTGGATTGGCCGTATTTTTTGTAAATTTAATATATGCTTTTGCAAAAAAGAAAGCTGCAGCTCAAAATCCATGGGGTGTTGGAGCCACAACTTTAGAGTGGACAGTGCCATCTCCACCAAATTTTCATACTTTTGAGGAGCTTCCAAAGTTTGTTGATGATCAAGAAACAGAAAAATCTCCTAGCTAATAATAAGCAAAATAAAACTGATGGATAATTCAAGAACAAAAAAAAGGAGTTTATCACAAGAAGATTTATTTAATTTTTCTGAATTATTTAAGTTGATGAAACCAAGGGTGATGTCTTTAGTAATCTTCACTTGTGCAGTAGGCTTGTTAACTGCACCAAATCTTGTTTCAACCAAAGATGCAATTATTGGAATTTTATTAGTTTCATTAGGTGCCGGAGCAGCTGGAGCTTTAAATATGTGGTACGAGTCTGATCTCGATGCATTAATGTCAAGAACATGTTTACGACCGATACCTACAGGAAAGATAAATAGAAATCAGGCTCTTATATTTGGAGTAACTTTGTCAATAATTTCAGTCATAGCTCTAGACTATTTTACAAATAGAATTTCTGCAGCGATATTACTTTTAACAATTTTGTTCTATGTTTTTGTGTATACAATATGGCTAAAAAGACGGACTCCACAAAATATCGTAATCGGCGGAGCGGCAGGTGCATTTCCACCTGTGATTGGATGGACAATAGCAACAGGATCTTTAACTATTGAGCCGATATCTTTTTTTCTAATAATATTTTTTTGGACCCCATCTCACTTCTGGGCTTTAAGTTTATATAAATCAGGTGATTATAAGAAAGCAAATATACCAATGCTTCCACTAACAAATGGTGTTGAAAGTACCAAATTAAATATTTTTGTGTACTCTTTATTAATGATACCAGTCATAATGTTTCCATACTTAATAAACTTTGTTGGCTTATCTTTTTTGATACCATCATTATTATTAACTCTTTATTATAACTTTTTGTGTTATGAGCTATATAATTATAAAAAGAATAAGTTTAACCCGAAAAAAGCAAAATCAATATTTGGTTTCTCAATCTTATATTTGTTTTTGGTTTTTGTATTTTTCTTAATAGACAAGATAGTATGATTGTACCTGATAAAAAAACTAAAAAAAAAAATATTGTAACAGCTTTAGCAATTATCGCTTTTATGATATTTCTTTTCCTATTTACGCTTTATAATACTGGAGTTTTTGATAGAGCAATATGATACAAAAAAAAAATCTTACACCATTGGTTCTTATAGGAATATTTGTATTTATGTTGGGTTTATCCTATGCGGCAGTACCTTTGTATGATCTTTTTTGCAGAGTAACAGGTTTTGGAGGAACTACTCAAATTTCAAATAGTGCCCCAAAAGTAGTCCTTAATAAAGTAGTAAGTGTAAGATTTGACACTAATGTAAATAATTTACCTTGGGAATTTAAGGCAAAATCAAATGTCATAGATGTTAAAGTTGGTCAGGTTAATAAGATAGAGTTTGAAGTTGAAAATTATGGTAATGAACCAACTGCTGGTGTTGCAAGCTTTAATGTATCGCCCGCAAGTTTTGGAAAATATTACAGTAAATTAGGCTGTTTTTGTTTTGAAAAACAAGAATTAAAAGCTGGAGAAAAAGCAACTTACGTAATGACTTTTTACTTAGACCCCGAAATGGTCAATGATCCAAGTGTCAAAAACCTGCATGATGTTACTATGTCGTATACTTTTTTCTCGACAGATTATTATAAACAATCATAATTAAGATATGTCAGCTGAAAAAAAACATGATTATCATTTAGTAGACCCAAGTCCTTGGCCTATTTATGTTTCTTTCTCTTGCCTAGTATTAGCTATAGGTGCTGTGTATTATATGCATTCAGATGTTTCATGGGGAATGTATCTTGGGCTAGCTCTTTTAATTTACGGTGCGTACATGTGGTTCAGAGATGTAGTCATTGAAGCTGAGCATCAAGGACATCATACTCCTGTAGTCCAAATTCATCATCGTTACGGAATGACTTTATTTATCGCTTCTGAGGTAATGTTTTTTGTTGCCTGGTTTTGGGCTTACTTTGATGTCAGCCTTTTTCCGAATGAATTTACGGGCAATGTATGGCCACCCAAAGATATTGAGACTTTTGACCCATGGGATATCCCTTTAATAAATACATTGGTTTTACTTTTATCCGGCACAACAGTTACTTGGTCTCACCATTCATTATTAGAAGGTGATAGAAAAGGTTTTATACAGGGATTGGTTTTAACAGTAATTCTAGGAGCATTTTTCACAGCTCTTCAAGCGTATGAGTATCATCATGCTACATTTGCCTTTTCAGATCATATTTACGGTTCTGTTTTTTACATGGCAACAGGCTTTCACGGATTCCATGTTATAGTTGGAACAATTTTTTTAGCAGTGTGTTTATGGAGAGGAAAATTGGGACATTTTACAAAAGATCATCATTTTGGATTTGAGGCAGCTGCATGGTATTGGCATTTTGTTGACGTTGTGTGGTTATTTTTGTTTGCTGCAATTTATATTTGGGGAAGTTAATTTGATCCTTGAAACATAAGTTTTTATTTTCTGTTTTTATCATTTTTTTTATTCTTGTTTTTGTTGGACTAGGTACATGGCAAATTATTCGTTTAAATTGGAAAAATAATCTAATTTTAGAAATTGAAAACTCTTTAAAAAATCCTCCAGTAGAATTAGTTCAATCAAACAAAAAAAATTTTCTTAAAGTTAAAACTTCTGGATCTATCGATTTTGATAAACAAATTTACTTATATAATTTAAATGATACAGGCACTCCTGGTTTTGAAGTGATAAATCCAATCGCTATCGGAGATGAGAATTATTTAATCAATAGAGGTTGGATACCATTCGAAAAGAAGGGCACTAAAGAAATTAATTTTTTTGATCAAGAAAATATTATTGGAACTTTAAAATTACAAGGTAGAAAAAATATCTTCAAACCAGATAATGATTTAGTTGAAAATTACTGGTTTAGTTTAAATAGAGAGGATGTGTTAAAATTTACAGGTAAAAATTTTTCAAAATATATTATTTATTTAGATGGAAATTATCAGTTTCCTAGACCAAAAAAAATTACTGCAAATATTTCTAATAATCATAAAAAATACGCAATGACATGGTTTTCATTAGCGATTTCAATTCTTTTGCTATATCTATATTTTAGAAAAAAGAATTATTAAATGAATTATATTAGCACCAGGAACAACCAGAAGAACTTCACTTTTAAGGAAGTTTTTCTCAAAGGTTTAGCGGATGATGGAGGACTTTTTGTGCCTAAATCACTTAAACAATATAAAAAAGAGGAATTAGATAATTTAAAAAGTCTTAGTTACAATGATTTAGCGGCCGAAATAATTTATCCATTTATTGGAGATTTCATGTCCAAGGATGATTTAATCTCTATGATCTCAAAATCATACTCAAATTTCAGATCTAATGACGTTGTAAAAATATCTAATCTAGGAAGTCTAAAAGTTTTAGAACTATTTCATGGTCCGACATTGGCCTTTAAAGATATCGCTATGCAATTAATAGGTAATTTTTATCAATATCATTTAGGCCGTGACCAAAAAAAAATTAATGTAATAGTGGCAACTTCAGGCGATACAGGTGCAGCCGCAATTGACGCTTTAAAAGGAAAAAGTAATTTAAATGTTTTTGTATTGCACCCAAATAATAAAATTTCACCAGTACAAAGAAAATTAATGACGATACATGAAGATAACAATGTATTTAATATTGCGGTAGAGGGCAACTTTGATGATTGTCAAAATTTAGTGAAAGCAATGTTCAATGACGAAAAATTTTCTAAAGCAATAAATATGTCAGGTGTGAATTCAATTAATTGGGCAAGAATAATTGCTCAATCAGTTTATTATTTTTATGCATACTTCAAAGTTGGAAATGGCAAACCTTTATCTTTTTGTGTTCCAACTGGTAATTTTGGAGATATTTATGCTGGTTACTTAGCAAAAAAATTAGGTCTTCCTGTTGATAAATTAATCGTAGCTACAAATAAAAATGACATACTTCATAGAGCAATATCCGGTGGTGATTATACCCAAAAAAAGGTTGAGGAAACTAACACTCCAAGCATGGATATACAGATAGCAAGTAACTTCGAAAGACTTTTATATGATGTAAAAGATTGTGACTCTGAAGTCACAAAAGATGTAATGAGTAAAATAAAAAATAATTCCTACAAAATTGATAAAAATGATTTAGATAAAATTAAAAAGAATTTTATATCTGAAATGCTTGATGAAAATGAAACTGTTGAAATGATAAAGACAATTAATAACGAACACAAGATAGTAGTTGATCCGCATACAGCAGTTGGAATTGGTGCAGCAAGAAAACTAGGATTGGAAAAAAATTGTGTTGTTTTATCAACTGCTCACCCATGTAAATTTCCACAAGCAATAGAGGATGCAATTTCAAGAACTGAAGATTTGCCGGATAGTCTTAATTATGTTTATGATAGAAAAGAAAAATTTGAGCTTCTTCCTAATGAAATTGAAAAAGTTAAAGGCTATGTAATGAATTCAATATGAAAATAAAGATAAAAGATCAAATGCCAGACATAGATATTTTTCATCTTGTTGATGGAGAGCCACAAAAAAATAAATTAAGAGAAATCATTGGTAATGGAAAGATTGTTTTATTCGGTCTACCTGGTGCATTTACATCAACTTGTTCAAAACTTCATCTTCCAGGATTTGTAGCAAATGCAGATAAAATCAAAGCAAAAGGAATAAAAAGTATATTTTGTTTATCAGTAAATGATCCTTATGTGATGAATGCCTGGGGAGAGATTAATAATACTGGAGATAAAATAAAAATGTTATCTGATCCATATTTGTTATTCACGAAAGCAATTGGTGCAGAAGTTGATCGAAATTCAAAAGGAATGGGAATTAGATCTAATCGTTATGCAATGGTTATTGAAAATTTTACAGTGTTAGATATACAAGTTGAAAAAGAAACTAAAGAATGTGGTCTTACTTCAGCAGAAAACTTATTGGATAATTTATAATAATTTGAAAGCTCTAAATTTCTTCATCGTATGAGATATTATTAGCCTGACTTCTTGCAATTTCATCAACCTTGTTATTAAATTTATCTGATGAATGTCCTTTAACCCATTCCCATTTGATTTTTTTATTTTTTGCTAATTTTTCAAGCATTAACCAAAGGTCTTTGTTTTTTACTGGTTTTTTTTCAGCAGTCATCCAACCATTTTTTTTCCATTTAAATATCCAAACTTCAATTCCATTTTTAACATATTGAGAGTCTGTAATAATTGATAATTCCTTTTTTTTTACAAATTTTAGTGCTTTTATAACTGCTATTAATTCCATTCTGTTATTCGTTGTATAGGACTCTGAGCCAGAAATAATTTTTTGTTTTTTATTTTCTAATATGATGGCCGCCCATCCACCTTTACCTGGATTTCCAATACACGAGCCATCAGTATAAATTTTTATCATAAGTTAGAAATAATCTTTGTAAGTTTTTAATTTATTATGAGTTACTAATTTTTGGTAATATTCTCTTGGATTCTTAATTTTTATTAGTGCTGTTTTAGGTGTATTTGTATAATCATAGAGTCTAGTTAGAAAATATCTTAAAGCAGCACCTCGACAAAGAATATTCAATGATCTTTTTTCTTTCATGGAAATTTTCTTTATTTTTTCATATCCCCTGATTAAGCTTGCCACTTTTTTTTTGTTAAGGTAAAATTTAGAATTTAATTGGTCAAAGCATAATGCATTTATACAAATTGCTATTTCGTACATGAAAAAATCATTTGCAGCAAAATAAAAATCAATTATTCCAGATAATTTATTGTTTTTAAAAAAAATATTATCAATAAACAAATCTCCATGAATTATCCCTTTTGGTAACTTTTTGGGCCAATTCTTTTTAATATCTAGAAAGTTAATTCTTAAAAATTTTTCTAAGTTTTTAAAATCTCTTGATTTGAACTTAATTTTATTTAGTAATGGCTTAAGTTTAACCACACCCATAGAATTCCCTCTATAAAGATTTATTTTTTTTGTAGATAAATGCATTTGAGCAATTGCTTTTCCTATTTCATAACAATTTTTAAAATTTAATTTTTTTTTATCTTTCCCGTTTAAAAATGTGACAATACATGCTGTTTTGTTTTTGAATTTTATCAAAAATTTTCCATTTTTATTTTTGAGTGGTTTAGGGCAATTTATTTTTAGATCACTTAGTTGATCCATTAATTTCATAAAAAAGGGTATTTCTTTTTTTAAAACTCTTTTTTCAAAGATTGTAAGGATAAATTTTTTATTTTTTGATCTTAATAAATAGTTAGTATTTTCTATTCCTTGTTTAATACCTTTAAAGCTTTTAATTTTTTCTATTTCAAATTTTTTGTTAATATAGGAAATATCCTTATTAACTATTTTTGTATATACAGCCATTTTAGTTTAATTTTTTTGGAACTTTGAAAATAACGTCTTCTTTAATGATTTCAACTTCATCTATTGTAACTGTAAATCTATTTTTTAACTCATTTATAAAATTATCCACTAAAACTTCCGGGGCAGAGGCTCCTGACGAAACACCAATCGTGTTAGAATTTTTAATTAAATCAAATGGAATTTCACTTTTTGAATGTATTAATTGTGAATTAGAGCAACCAGATTTTTTAGCAACCTCTACTAGTCTTACTGAATTAGATGAATTTCTACTACCTATTATAAAAAATAAATCACACATTTTTGCAATATTTTTAACTGCCATTTGTCTGTTTGTTGTGGCATAGCAAATGTCTTCTTTCACTGGCTCTTTTATATCAGGAAATTTATCTTTTAAGATTTGAATTATATCTTTTGTATCATCAATAGATAATGTTGTTTGTGTAACATATGAAATTTTTTTATTATTTTGAGTTTTGTATTCTTTGGCTTCTTCTTCATTTTGAACTAAATCAATAGACCCTTTAGGTAATTGACCCATAGTGCCAATAACTTCCGGGTGATTTTGGTGTCCTATCAGAATTAAATGATATCCAGCTTTATGTAGATTTTCGGCTTCTCTATGTACTTTTGATACTAATGGACATGTAGCATCAACATAAGTCATATTATAATTCTTAGCATCCTCCGGTATTTTTTTTGGAACACCGTGAGCTGAAAAGATAACAGGTCTTGTTTTATCTTTGATCTCTTCAAGTTCTTCTACGAAAATAGCTCCCTTTTTTTTTAAATCATCAACAACGTATTTATTATGTACGATTTCATGACGAACATAAACTGGAGCACCATATTTTTGAATTGATTTTTCAACAATTTCTATAGCTCTCTCAACACCTGCACAAAAGCCTCTTGGTGCGGAAAGTAATATCTTTAAATGTTTATTTTTCATTTTTCTCAATTAAATATTCAAGCAATATATGTGGAAAGGTTAAAGACGCCAAACCTATAAATATAATTTTAATAGTTGAACTCTCAAAATTATAAGTATTATTAAGTAAATAAAGGCCAATCAAACAAAGAATAGCGGTTAGAATTGTTAGAGGCAAAGCTTTTTTTGTAAAAATTTTAAAACCATTTCTTAGATCATTACTATCTAACTCAGACATCAATGAAATAATGTGTCTAATAGAATGTAAAAAACAAAAATAAATTGTAAAAGCTACTAACGGTGAAAAATAATAATTAATTATAATAATAGAAAAATAATCTAAAAAAATTGTGAATTTTTTTAATTCAAAGTGTTTAGAAAATAATAAAATATTTGATAGAGTTGAGAGAATAATACCATAAAGCAAAATGTTGTTAGTTTCTACAAAATTTAAAAAATTATAAAAAGCTTCATCATCAATTAATAATAATTTGAAAATTGAAATTGTTTCATCAAAGTGAAAATATAAAGGAGCAAAAACAATTAAAGATCCCTTAAAAAAAAATAATAATTGATTATAATAAGAATTCTCAATAATTAAAAATTGAGTGTCTTCTTTCCCAAAATGGTATGAAGCTACTACTAAAAAAATCATTAAAGAAATATAAGGTATAATTATCCATAAAATAATTATTAAAAGAGCAATCAAAACATATGACAAATAAAAAATAAAAAAATTATTTATCCCAAAAATTTGAAAAAGTTTTTTTCCTTTCAAATTATCAAGCGACCCGTGAGAAATACCAATACTCAAAATTAAGAATAGGCATATTATTGGAGAAATTGAGATAATGTTTAATTTAAAAGCTGTTAAAGAAAAAATATTACAAAGTAAAAAAAAAATAAAAGAATGATTAAAATTTATTTTTTTAATTTTGTTATTCATTTATGTACATAACTAATAAAATAATGCTTTAATAAAAGTTAATTTAGGCATTCTAAAAATTATAGATAATTCCTCAAAAAAATTACTTTTATTAGACAAAAATTTTATAACAGTCTTTGGCGAAGCCTTAAACATTTTAAAAAATATATCAGGCATTTTTTCAGGATGTCTTTTAAGAACTCTCAGAAATATTTCATCTAAAAATTGATATTTTGCATCAATTTTATATTCTTTAACATTCGAAATATTCTCAATATTCTCTCTAATATACTTACTGTGTTCTTGTATATTGAGAAATGTGTAACCTGTACTTAATCTTGTCATGCCACCAGCGGTCCCAATATTTATTTTGTTTTTTTCATTTTTATTGATTGGATAAAATAAAGGTATGGCGCCTTCCTCTCTATAAATTATTTTGTAATTTTTTAAATTTAAATGATTTTCAATATAGTCTTTAATTTGTTTATCATAATCTTTTTTAGAATTATCATTTACTTTAGATAACCAAGTTGTTTCAACTAAGGCTGTATTTTTGGAGTAGGGCAATGTATAAAAAAAATGAACACTTTCTCTCTGATCACAGTCAAAGTCCATAAGATTAAAAATTTCATCATCAAAAAAGTTATCTTGAGTTTTAATTTCTACACCACAAAAATGTTGCCAAAGATTTCGATGATCGTCTTTAATAGATGGAACACTATTAAAGATAAAACAATTTTTTAGATTGATTTCGCCTATATCTTTAAAAAAGAAAATATTTTTATTTTCTTTCAATTTGTTATTAATTTTTTCATAGAATAATCCACTGTCAATACTTTGATAAGGAAAATTTTTACAATCTAAATAATTAGTTTTGTCTGGAATATTAATTGAGAAGTTTTTCCAATTCTTCTTTACACAATCATCAAAGTTGTGGGATGTAACTTTCCAAAAAGACCATGTTTTATCTCTTTTGTATTCATCTCTAGGTTCTATAATTGCTAAAGATTTATCTCTAAGTTTTTCGTGAATTTCTAATTCGTATGCCAAAGATAAACCAGCACAACCTCCACCAATAATGACATAGTCAAATTCTCTCATTTAAATTTATTTCCTCACTAATTAAAGAATGGTCATGCTGAATCTGATCCTCGTCAATACTTGTTAAAGATAACTGTATAAGATCAAAAATTGCAAAGATAGTCTCAATAATTTTTTCAATATTTGACACATAAATTTTTCCTGAATTTTGATAGTTTTCAAATGTTTTTTTATTAAGAATATTATAGCCTATTTTTCGGTAGATCCTTCTAGCAACTAAAATTGAAAATCTAAAACTTATTGGAATGTTTTTTATAGAGTAAAAAGAATTCTTATAAAAAGTGTCTGCAAGGCCTATAGTTGATGAAATTTCCTCAAAATTGTTATCTATATAAAATCTATTTATTTTTGAATCTTCAATTACATCTCTTGATATATTTGTAAGTTGCATAGCGACACCAAGATCAATAGCTGACTTAAGTGAGCTTTTTTTATTAACTTTTAAAATCTTTGCCATCATTAAACCAACAGTCCCAGCAACTCTGTAAGAGTAAATTAAAAGGTCTTTTTTTGAATTTAATATTACTTTTTCTTTAATATCTGATCTTATACCATCTAATAGATCCTCGATAATTTTTACTGAAATTTTGAACTCATCAATAAGATTCCACATATTCTTAATAATTGGATTAGCAAAATTTTTTTGCATAAAATCTTTTTCAAACTGATTGAATTTAGTTTCTTTAACTTCTAATTTTTCGTTATCATCCGCGATATTGTCGGCAACTCTGCAAAAATCATACAGTGCAGAACATTTATTATATGTTTTTTTTGGTAAAAAAAAACCAGCCCAATCAAAAGATTTCGCGTAAATTGACAAGTAGTTTTTATTAGACATTATATAATTTTATCTAATACTTTGGCTGATGAAAGTACTCCAGGCACACCTGCTCCAGGATGGGTTCCCGCACCAACAAAATAAAGTCCTTTGTATATCTCAGACTTATTGTGGAATCTAAAATATGCAGATTGAGAAAATTTTGGTTGGATTGAAAAACCTGAACCATATTTTGTATTTAAATCTCTTTCAAAGTAATCAGGGGTTAAATAAAAATCTTCTACAATATTATTTTTGAGATCTGGCATTAAATCATTTTGCATTTTATTAATAACCAAATTTTTCATTTTTTCTCCCTCAACAGACCAGTCAATTTTTGATTGATTATTTGGTACTGGGACTAAAACATAAAAGCAATCGTTACCTTCGGGAGCCATAGTTTTATCGGTCGCAGAGGGTCTGTGAAGATAATAACTAATATCGTCGTTCAATTTTTTGTTATTGAAAATGTCATCTAGATGTTCTTTATATTTGTTTCCAAACTTAATAGTATGGTGCTCTACATTATCGTATTTTTTTTTGGTGCCAAAGTAATAGACAAATAATCCCATTGAATATTCCATTCGGTTTTTTTTCCATCTAAAAAGAAATGAATTACTTATATTCCCATTTAACATTTTCTCGTAAACAGCTGGAGGATCAGCATTACAAATTACATTGCTAGACTCTATTATTGTTTGATCATCTAATTGGATGCCAGTAATTTTTTTTTTGTTTGAAATAATTTTGGTAACTTCGTGACCTTTAATTACTTTAACCCCGACTTCGTCCATTAATTTTTCAAAACCTTTGATTATATTTCCTGTTCCACCCATTGAGTAATGAATACCCCATTTTTTTTCTAGGTATAAGATTAATCCATAAATTGAAGTTGTAGTAAAAGGATTTCCCCCAACTAATAATGGGTGCATACTAAGCATTCTCCTTAATTTTTCATTTTCTATGTATGAGGAGACTAAAGAATAAACAGATTTATAACTTTTTAGTTTTAGTAGTGCTGGCAATTGCTGCATCATTACAAATGGTTTATCGAATGGTACATCTGCAAGTTCTGTGAAACCTTTATCAAAAATCTTTTTTGTAAAATTGACTAATTTTTCATAACCCTTAACATCTTTTTCGCTTATCTCTTTTATTTGTTTTTTCATCTCTAGCTCGTCCCCAGAGTAATTAAATTTTGATTTATCTTCAAAAATGAATTGATACCAAACTTTTAGTGGAGTGAGTTTTATATAATCTTCTGGTTTTTTTTGAAATAATTCAAATAATTCATTTATTAAATATGGAGCAGTTATTACAGTTGGTCCACCATCGTAAATGAAGCCATTTTTTTGAAATACTCTAGCTCTTCCTCCAAGATCTCGATGTTTTTCGATTAAAGTAACTTTATGCCCTTTAGCTTTAAGACGTAAAGCTGCGGCTATTCCTCCAAATCCTGAACCTATAACAATGGAATTCATCTATATAATTTATAGTCTTTTTTGTAAAATTGTAAGAGTATTATGAGTTGATTTTTTTTAACTCTTCTTTTGTTTCATCCAAATTTTTTTGAAACAAGTTATCAAGCTTGGACTTATCAACCGATGTTGTAATTATCTTTTTAACTGAATCTATCGCAACCTTAATTGAGGCATCTTTTATTTCTTTTATTGCCGCGTCTTTCATTTGATTGATCTTATTTTCTGTTGAATTTTTTTTAATTTCTGAAGATTTATGAAATTTATCGTTTAATTCAATAATAAGATTATCACTGTCTTTTTTCGCTTGTGCCAATATTTCTTTACTAACTGATTGAGCTGTATCGAGTTTTTTTTGAGCATTATCCAATAAAGTTTTAGCTTCTGTTCTAAGCTTTTCACTTTCATCAATCTCATTTTTGATATCTGAAATTAATTTGTTTAGTATTTCATTTATTTTTTGTGGAACCTTAAGGTATATTAAGCCTCCAAAGAAAATAATAAACGATACAGCTACCCAAAATGTTGCATCAATTGCCATAATATTTATCCCCGTTTCTTTTAGATAAATCATCAACGATTGCGGAAATACTACTATTATTAACTTCCGCACCAATTAATTTCACTAGTAACTCTGAAGTAGTTTCGATTGCAATTTTATTAATTTTTTCTGAAGCACCTTTTCTCAGTAAATTTATCTCTTGTTCAACTTTCTTTATTTCTTCATCAATTTGTTTATCTAAAGTTTCCTTTTTTGCATTTATTTCTTTGAGCACATTTTCTCTAGCTTCTTTAAAAATGTTATTAGCTTCTAATTTACTTTTTGAAATAATATCGTCGTACTCTTTAAGCTTGGCTTCACTACTTTCTCTCTGTTTTTCTGCTGCCTCAATATTTTCTTGTATTTGCGATTTTCTTAATTCAAGGTTTGCACTTATCTTAGGTAGTATCAGTTTAGATAATACAATGTATAGAATACCAAAAGTAATTGTTAACCAAAAAATTTGTGAAATCCAAAATTCTGGATTTAATTGAGGCATACCTTCACTTTCAGCTGCAAAAACCTCTTTAAAAAAAAAGAGATTAAAAAATATTAACTGAAAAAATATTTTTTTAACCATCTATTTAAAATGCAAAAAGAATGATTAACGCTACAACCAATCCAAACAACCCAGTAGCCTCTGCTAGAGCGAACCCTAAAAGCAAATTAGGAAACTGTTTTTGTGCTGCAGATGGGTTTCTCATTGCACCTGATAAGTAATTACCAAAAATTATACCTATACCAACACCGGCACCAGCTAGGGCTATAGCCGCTAAACCTGCTCCGATCATTTTTGCTGCTTCTAATTCCATTATATCCTCCTCTGTTAATTAATGGTGTAAGTTTAATGCATCATTCAAATAGATGCAGGTTAAAATTGCAAAAACATATGCTTGAAGAAAAGCAACTAATATCTCCAGGCCAGTTAAAGCAACCGAAAAACTCAGTGGAAGCCATCCACCGACTACCCCAAGACTTATTACAAAGCCTCCGAATACTTTCATCATTGTGTGACCCGCCATCATGTTAGCAAAGAGCCTGACGGATAAACTGATAGGTCTACTCAAATATGAGATAATCTCAATAACTACAATTAATGGTAATAGCACTATAGGAACTCCACTCGGTACAAATAATTTAAGGTAGCCTATACCGTGTTTTATAAAACCAATTATTGTTACACCGATAAAAATAAAAGCTGCTAACACAAAAGTAACAATAATGTGACTTGTTACTGTAAAGGTGTAAGGAATCATGCCAAACATATTACAAAAAAGGACAAACATAAATAAAGAGAATATAAAAGAAAAATAAGGTTTAGCTTTAGAGCCTGCCGTATCACTAATCATTTTTGAGACAAATGTATAACTTAATTCAGCTAACAACTGAATTTTGTTTGGTAGTAATGAATTTTTTTTTGATCCAAGGTTGAATATAATCAAAATAGCTAGTGAACTTACGACCATAAACAAACTAGCGTTTGTAAATGAAATGTCAAAAGCACCTACTTTAATTTCAGGACCAATTCTATAGACTTCGAATTGTGTCATTGGATTTGCAGCCATATATTTTTCGATCTATTTTTGCATTTTCTTTGCAGATTTAATGACACTCATTATTCCGGCGATTACACCTACAAAAAAAAATATTAAAATTAACCATGGTTTAGTACCAAAGGTCTTGTCTAAAATAAACCCAATAATTGTCCCTACAACTACTGCAGAAACCAGCTCAGTGCTTAGTTTTAAAGCATTACCAATTGGGGAGGGATTATGTTTTTTCTTGTTTTCCTTCTCAAAAACCTTTTTTTTTGCAATTTCTAAGCGAGTTTTAAATGGATCTTTAGACATTTGAAATCAGCTTTATTAGGCAACCATACTTTCTGCTTTTTGAAGATCAACAGCTACAAGTTGGCTAATACCTTTCTCGGGCATTGTAACTCCATATAGTCTATTCATTTTAGACATTGTTAAAGCATGGTGGGTAACAATTATAAATTTTGTGTCAGTAATTTTTGTAAGTTCATCAAGTAAACTACAAAATCTTGTGACATTCGCATCGTCAAGAGGTGCATCCACTTCATCTAATACACAAATTGGAGATGGATTAGTTAAGAAAACAGCAAAAATTAATGAAAGTGCGGTAAGCGCTTGTTCCCCACCCGATAGTAAAGTTATTGATTGGAGACGCTTACCGGGAGGACTCACCAACATCTCTAGTCCTGCCTCTAGTGGATCATCTGCATCTACTAATTCAAGTTTGGCGTTTCCACCATTAAATAGTTTTGTGTAGACCTCATTAAATTTTCTATCAACTTTATCAAAAGCTTGAATTAATCTTTCCCTTCCTTTTTGATTAAGTTCATTGATACTTTCTTTTAATTTTACTATTGCTGTAACTAAATCAACCCGATCGCTCTCCATTTTTTTAATTTCAGTTTCATACTTATTTGTTTCTTCATCTGCCTTTAAGTTCACTGAACCTAGTTTTTCTCTTTCTTGTTTTTTTTTGTCTAGTAAATCCTCTTGATTTACAGCATCGGGCAGTTCCTCAACTCCAAAAAGATTTGAATTTTCTAAAATATTTTCCTCAGATAAATTTAATTCGGAATTAATTCTATCAATTAAATCATTTTTTCTCTTTTTTAGTCCCTCAACTGTTGCACCCGAACTCGCTTTTCTCTCTCTAATCTGAATTGATTGCTCTTGGATTTCATTCAATTGTAATCTTAAATTTTCTATCTTTTCATCTGTTGAATTAATAATTTCTTCATTTTCTTTTTTTTCTTCCTCGGAAATTCTTAACCCTTCAGTTATTTGACCTTTTTTTTCTGCCTGTAATTTTGGTTGATTATCTAATTTACTTAATTGATCATTCAATTTACTTCTTCTTTCGGTAAGCTGGGAAACCATTTTTTCAGAATTTAATAATAGGTTTTTCCAACTTTCTATTTCTGTATCAATTACTTTAATTCGTTCGTTTCTCTTTACAGATTCTTTTTTTATATTTTGATTTTTACTATAACTCCCAGCATATTCTTCAATTAACATCTTACAATTATCAAGTGCTGAAATAGCTTCTTGATTTTTTTGTGAATTAATAAGTTCTTTAACTTTTTCAATTTCACTTTGTAATTTATCTTTAGAGGTGTTCAAATCATTATCAGACTGTTTTTCAGTGTCATAATATTTGGAGTCAATTTCTATTAACTCATTTTTTTCTTCTTTTAATCTTTTTTCATTTGAGTTCGCATCGATTACTATTCCTCTCTCCCTACCGATATCTTCCTCAAATGTTTGAAGTGTTTTTTTTATATTTTCAATTTCATCTTGTATTCTTGTGTTTTCTTCATCCAGACTTTGTAGCTCAAGATTAAGTCTCTGTATTTTAGATAAGTTTTCAATATTCCTTTCTCTTAATGGTGTGACTTTTTCAGTTTCAGTCTTTATTAAATTTTCAAGATCTGCGATCTTATTATTAAAGTCTGTAACTTCAGTTTCTGCTTCAACATTAATCTCATTTTCTACATTTATTTCTTTATCAATCTCTAATAATTTTAAATAATATAAGCCTGCCTCTATCTTTTTTATCTCTTCGGACATATTTTTATATCTAGCTGCCTCTTCAGCTTGTTTTTGAAGATTAACAAGTTGTCTTTCTTGTTGGCGCCTTAACTCATCTGCTCTTTTAAGATTATTTTCTGCAGCGTTTAGTCGTAATTCAGCTTCATGCCTTCTTACATGCAATCCAGAAATTCCTGCAGCTTCTTCTAAGATTGCTCTTCTATCAGCTGGTTTAGCTGTAACGATTGCACCTATACGACCTTGGCTTATCATCGATGGAGAATGTGCTCCAGTTGATAGATCTGCAAAAAACATTTGAGCATCACGGGCTCTAACTTCTTTATCATTTATATAAAATTTTGAGCCTTTATCTTTTTCTATTTTTCTTCTTACGTTTACCTCATCCAATTCTCTATATTGAATTGGCCCCTCATTTTTTTCATTAGTTACAGTAACAGACACTTCTGCAATATTCTTGGATGCTTTGTTAGATGTTCCAGAAAATATTACATCCTCCATTCCTGATCCTCGCATACTTTTTGCTGATGTTTCTCCCATGACCCATCTTAAGGACTCAACAATGTTTGATTTTCCACATCCATTAGGACCAACTATCCCAGTTAAACCATTTTCAATTAAGAAATTAGTTTTATCAGCGAAAGATTTAAATCCATTTAATTGGATTTTTTTAAACTCCATTGGGAGTTTATATCAGTTTTTCTAGCGATTTTTTTAAATTTTTATAATTGAGGGGTTTCTCAAACTTTTTGTTATTAATAATAATCGTAGGAGTAGCATTAACCTTAAATTTTTTAGTACCTTCGATTCGATCATTTAATACATAATCCTCTATTTTTTTATCATTTATACATTTTTCAAAATCTAAATCGAAGCCTTGATTTTTAATGAATGTTTTTAAATTATCATTAATTTCCTTCACATTATTTCCCTTAACCCATGCTTGTTGATTTGAATAAAGGCTATTTAAAATTTTCAAACTTTCATCATTTTTACATTGAGAAATTTTTGACGCATTAAAAGCGGCCACATCTAGAGGAAAGTGCCTAAATTCAATTTTGACTAAACCAGAATCTATATAATCTTTTTTGAGTTGAGGATATACATTTTTGTGAAAATCTGCGCAATGACTACATGTTAAAGACTCATAAGCGATTATGGTAATCTTTGCATCCATATTTCCAGCTATAATTCTTTTTCCTTCAGCATTTAAAATATTTATCGACCCAAAAAATAAGATTAATATTATAAATATTTTTTTCATTTTTTTTTAAATACCTTTGATAACTTCATTAAAGATTTTTTTATTTTTTCATTTTTAACACTCTTTATCTTTTTTTGATAATCATGATTTGTCACATTATGAGAACTTTCGTCATTTTTAGAAGGCTCAATTTTTTCATCATCAAAATTTGTTAGTTTAATTTTTTCAACAACAGAATAACCGAATAAATTATTCAATTTTTCTAATATATCTTTTCTTGAATATTCCAGTTCAACTTCATGCCCCCTTTTTACATTGATTAACAATGTACTAACACCTAACTTGTTAGAATTTTTAAAAGACTTTGGATAGCAAACTTTAAACAAATTTTCTCCAACAATATATTTCCAATTATTGATAGTTTCGGAGTACACGTGCCCTTTCTTGTTGATGACTTTTTTGATATTTTTTGGCAAAGTGTCTTTAAAGGATCTTAGGCCTTGAATGCTATTTCTCTGCTTAGTATATTTTTTGAATTGCATATGAAAGATCAAATAATAACAAAAAAAATTCTTAATTGGTATGATTTAAATAAGAGAACATTACCGTGGCGAAAAAATGTTTCGCAATCAAAAAAACATTATTATACGTTGGTAAGTGAATTCATGTTGCAGCAGACACAAGTAGTGACTGTAATTCCTTATTTTAATAGATTTATAAATAAAATTCCAAATCTTAAAAAACTTTCAAAAATCCCAGATAGAGAATTGATAAAACTTTGGGAGGGTCTTGGATATTATTCAAGAGTAAGAAATCTAAAAAAAACTGCTAAATTCATAATTAGTAAATATAATGGAGAAATTCCAAATAATTATGATGATTTAATATCTTTACCTGGTATCGGCAATTACACTGCTAATGCAATCTTAGCTATTGCCTTTAACAAATCTTATATTCCTTTAGATGGAAACATTGAAAGGGTTTTAAAAAGATATCTTTATTTAAAAAAAGATAAGGAAATACAAAGAGACAATTTAATACAAAAAAAATCTATTTTTGGAATTTCATCAAGAGCAAGCGATTATGCTCAAGCCTTAATGGAGTTAGGAGCAATGATATGTAAACCAAAAAATCCGGAATGTAGAAGATGTCCTATCACAAAAAATTGTAAGTCTTACAAAAAGAGAGATTTTGATTTAGCTAAAATTACAAAAAAAAATAAAGAAAAATATTTTATTCTTAAAGTTTACGAAAAAAATCAAAAATACTTGTTAGTTAAAAATACAAAATTTAACTTTCTTAAAAATTTAGCAATTTTTCCAATGGAGGAACTATCTAACCCAAAAAATTTTAATGAAAATCTTAATTTTAAAATGTCAAACATGAATATGAGCATAAAAATTCAATATCTCAAAAATACAAAAAGATTTCCATCATCTTATTGGTTTGATAAAAGAAAATTAGATAATTATATGCTTCCAACATTCACTAAAAAAGTAGTCAAATATTTAGAAAAAAATTAATGAAAAAAGTAGCTGTAATTGGTGCTGGTATTTCAGGGCTTTTCATTGCCAATTTATTTAAGAGGAACAAAAAGTATCAAGTAACTATTTTTGAGAGAAATAGCTTAATCAATTCAAAAGAAGGATATGGAATTCAATTATCAGTCAACAGCATCAAACTTTTAAATAAAATTCAGTTTGATAAATTAGAAAATAAGGAGAAATTTAATCCAGATAAAATCAATTTTTATTCGGTTAAAAATTCTAATAAGATATGTGAGTTAAATATATCAGATTTTAATACTGAAAATTGTAAATATACTACTCTTAAAAGATCATCACTTATTGATTTTTTAAAAAAGGATTCGGAAAAAGAGATAAAATTTGACCACACTATTTCAAAGATAGAACAACAAGATCAAATTGTTAAAATCACTTTTGAAAATAATGAAGCTTATGAATTTGACTATCTAATTATTTCAGATGGTGTCTTTTCAAAGAGTAAAAATCTGTTATCAAAAAATATAATTGAACCAAAATTTAATAATACGTTAGCCATAAGAGGAATTTTACCGAGCTCTTCAAAAATGGCTGATAAAAAAAATATTTCATTGTTTTTAGGTTCAAATTTTCATTATGTTATTTATCCAGTATCTCCTGATGGAGATTTAAACTTTATAGCTGTAATGAAATTTAAACTTTCAGAGGGTGAGCAAAAAGATTACAAGTTGTTTAATGATGTTATTTTTATTAATAAGATTTTAGATAAAGTTCCTCACGTAAGTAGGGAATTTTTTAATAACATTCAGGATCTAAAGATATATCCAGTATTTATCAGCGATAATTTTTTCAAAGTTAAAAACAATAATATTCATTTTATAGGAGATGCTTTTTTCGCTTTTCCACCATCATTTGCTCAAGGTGCATCACAATCGATAGAGGGCGCATATGAATTATTTCAGAATATAGAGAATAATACTGAAAGTAATTTTTTCAGAAATAGAGTTAAAAAAACAAAAATGGTAAATAATCGTTCAAAATTAAATCAATTTATATTTCATTTATCTAATCCTTTTACAACATCATTAAGAAATATTTTTTTGAAAAGATTAGTAAAAAACAAAAAGTTTTTAGAGGGCTATCTTGGGAAAATATATAAAAACTAACTATTAGAAATCAACCTTTGTCTTAAATGATCAATAGGAACTGCGTTTCCATTCAAGTTATAATGCCAATAGGTCCATCCATTACAGCTTTCAGCACCTAAAATTGTAGCTGCCACTTTATGGATTGAGCCTTCAGTTTGAGCATGTTTGATACTGCCATCAGCCATAATTTTTGCACTGATTTTCTTTTTATTATCAAAAATAGTAGTGCCTGGTTTAATTATTCCTAATTCAACTAATGATCCAAAAGGTATTCTCGGCTTAGATCTACCATTTTGTAAAGTATCTAAATAATCATCTTCTATAGGTTTTGCTTTCTTTAATCTTTGTTCTGCAGCTTTAAAATAGGTTTTTTCTTTTTCAATTCCATAATAATTTCTACCCAATTTTTTTGCAACTGTTGCTGTTGTTCCTGATCCTAAAAAAGGATCTAAAACTAAATCATTTTTATTAGATGTTGCTAATAAAATTCTGTGAAGTAGAGCCTCAGGTTTTTGAGTAGAATGGACTTTTTTACCATTCTTTTTTAGTCTTTCAGAACCATTACAAATTGGTAATTCCCAGTTAGATCTCATTTGAAGATCGTCATTTAAACATTTTAAGGATTGATAATTAAAAGTGTATTTTGATTTTTCAGACTTAGATGCCCAAATTAAAGTTTCGTGGGCGTTTGTAAAGCGCGTTCCTCTAAAATTTGGCATAGGATTTTTCTTATTCCAAATGACGTCATTTAAAATCCAAAAACCTAAATTTTGAATAGCTGTTCCAACTCTAAAAATGTTATGGTAACTACCAATTACCCAGATTGCTCCATCTTTTTTTAAAATTCTTTTACACTCACTTAACCATGTATAGGTATAGTCATCATACTTTTTAAAATTTTCAAATTGATCCCATTTATCATTTACTGCACTTACTTTAGATCTATCTGGTCTTGTTAATTCACTTTTTAATTGTAGGTTGTAAGGAGGGTCAGCAAAAATTAAATCAAAAGTCTCATTAGGAATTTTTTTTAGCTCTTTGAGGCTATCTCCGTTAATTAATTTATTTTTAAAATCTAAATTCATTTTGAAAAAATAAATTAGACTCCAAAAAGATTCTTGGGTCAACCTATGATTGAATTATTTAGACTCGTTTTGTATGACTTATCATGGCGATAACTACATATTGTGTTTTTACGTGAAAACTATTTTAATCTATTTATTGGAGAAAAGTTTTTCCTGTGATGCTTTGTAATCCCTAAAACTTTTATGGCTTTTAAATGTTGACTAGTACCATATCCAAAATTTTTTTGCCAACTATAGCCTTTAAACTTTTTGCTTAAATTCGAGATCATTTTGTCACGTGTAACTTTAGCAATAATTGATGCTGCCGAAATAGATGGAATTTTTTGGTCACCTTTAATAATAGATTTAAGTTTGTAATTTTTTAATTCAGGCAATTTATTTCCATCAATTAATACGTGTGAAGGTTTTTTCTTAAGTTTTTTGATTGCTCTTTTCATTGCTAATAAACTGGCATTTAAAATATTTAATTTTTCAATTTCTTTTAATGATGCCTTTCCAATTGCCCAAATTGAATTTTTTTTAATATGGCTAAATAAGACTTTGCGTTTAGAGCTCGATATACTTTTTGAGTCTTTTAGTAATTTCGTATTTACAGATTTTTTTAAAATAACTGCAGCTGCATAGACTGGTCCAACCAAACTTCCTCGACCGACTTCATCTACACCAGCAATTATTTTCATTAAATTATAATATTTAAATTTTCTAATTTTTTTCTTATCTTTTTTAGATCCTCCCATGAGTATTTTTTTTTATCTGGATACCTAAATAAATAAGATGGATTAAAGGTGATAATTACAGGAATTGTTCTATTTCCAATTATAATTTCTTTCCAATTACCTCTTTCATTTGAAATTTGAGTGTTAAGACCTGTTACTGCCTCCATTGCAGTGGTGCCCATTAATATCAAAATTTTTGGATCAATTATTGAAATATGTTCTTTGAGGAAAACTGAATATCTCTTTATTTCTTGGGAGGTGGGTTTTCTATCATTGGGAGGTCTGAAATTTATTGAGTAAGCTGAGTACACTTTCTCTCTTTTAATATTAATTGCCATTAGCATCTTGTTTAAAAGAACACCAACATCTCCACAAAATGTTTTA
Source organism: uncultured Pelagibacteraceae bacterium (assembly GCA_902629535.1). Taxonomy (GTDB): domain Bacteria; phylum Pseudomonadota; class Alphaproteobacteria; order Pelagibacterales; family Pelagibacteraceae; genus Pelagibacter. Next base: position 36,785 of record CACORD010000002.1, read on the forward strand.
GCTTCTAAATCCTCTTTTTCATTAGGAGCTTCTCCAATTAACATTATAGGACTATTTATGTCACCATCTCCCATAACTAAATTTTTAGAATTATTTCTTAAATTACAATCTTTAATTGAATTAATTTTTTTCTTGAGACTCAATATTCTTGCTTCTTTTGCTGTTTTATTTTGAATGCCACTTTCCTTAACAATTTTTAGTCTATTTATAGGCTTATTACTAAATTCAAATTTTGGCTCAACTTTATCTAAAAAACTTTGATCATATTTGCTATTTTGATTTAACATCTTTTTAGTCATAAAGTGCAATTATGTTTGTCAAAAATTTTAAATTTTTGTTGATATTATTATTACTTTATCAAAATCCTTCGTATTCTAAAAGTGCTAGTTTTGTAGATTTTGACTCCAAAAATTTATCAAAATATTTTTCTGGAATTGTAGCATTTGAAAATAAAGATAATTCAAAGGCATTAAATTTTTTTAATACTTCTAAAGTTTTAGTAAATAAGCACGAACCTTTTTTAAAGAGATATGTTTACTCGTTAGTCTTGGAAAATAAGGTAAGTCAAGCGATTAAAATTATTAAACAAAATAATGATAAATCTGAATTTTTTGAAAAATACCTATTATTAACAATTGACAGTTTAAGAAGAGATGATTTTTCAAAAGCATTGGATTATATTTTGAAGACTGAAAAACATATTGAGCTTGACCGATTTAATTCAGTGATTTTAGATAATTTGAGAGACTACATTTTTGTATTTAAAGAAAAAAAATTACTTAATGATCTAAAAAATTATGGAAATCTCTCAATAATTTCAGCAACCTTTAAAAGGTGTTATTTAGGTGATGCAAAAACGAAAACTTTTTTCTCTAAGTTGGTAAATAATGATGATGCAGACTTAACTAGATATACATTTTTTTATTTAGCATATTTAATTGAAAACAATCAAATAGAAGAAGCCAAAAAAATTACTGAGGGTATTAAATTTATCAATACATCGTTACTTTTGTCTCAAGGAAAAAGTTGGATTGAAAACGATAATGAAAAAAAAATTAAAAATATTTTTTCATGTAAAAACCATAATGACTTAATAAGTGAATTTTTATTTTTAATATCTAATTTATATTCTGCTCAAGACGATATTATAAAATCTAATTTTTATTCGTATTTGTCAATTTATTTAAATCCAAAATTTCATTATAATTTATCATTAGTTACCGAAAACCTTTATTCAAACGGGGAATTTAATCGTGTAAAAAAAATTATAAAAAAATTTGAAAAAGAAGATGATTTTTATTATTGGTACAGATTAAAAAAAGAGGCTCAAATTATTTCAAAACAAACTAGCTCAAAAGATTCATTAAAATTCATTAAATTTAATTTTGAAAAAATTAAAAATCCAAATGAAAAAATTTTATTTGATGTCGCTAATTTTTATAGAAACGCAAAAGAATACGAACAAGCTATAAAATATTATACAACAGTCCTAGAAATAGTCAGTGAAGATTTAGAGACTAAATCGGATTTATTTTACAGAAGAGGAGCGAGTAATGAACGAATGGGAAATTATGAGGAAGCAGATAGAGATATGCTTTTATCTTTAGAGATTGATCCAGATGATGCATATGTTCTTAATTATTTAGCATACTCTTGGTTGGAGAGAGATTATAAGATTGAAGAAGCAATCGAAATGTTGGAGAAAGCATATTCTTTAACAGAAAATGATCCTTACATAACAGATTCAATTGGTTGGGCTTATTATTTAACAGAAGACTATGAAAAAGCAGAGGCATATTTAAAAAGAGCTGTCGAATTAATGCCGGATGATGCAATAGTAAATGATCATTATGGAGATATTCTTTGGAAGTTAGGAAGAAAAATTCAAGCAATATATTTTTGGAAGAGCGCATCTAAAATGGAAGATGTGGATGAAGAAATGTTAAAAAAAATTAATTCAAAATTAATAAAAGGGCTCTGAGATGAGCTATTCCAGGATTAAGTCATTTGCCAAAATTAACTTAGCTCTGAATGTCATTGGAAAAAACTTAAGATTACACAAAATTGAGAGCATAGTTGGTTTTGTATCATTACATGATGTAATTTTAATAAAAGAAATTAAATCTAGAAAACATATAATTTCATTTAATGGGAAATTTTCAAAAGATATTCAAAAAAAAAATACAATTTCAAAGTTGTTAGAAGTTTTAGAAAAAGAAAAGTTAATCACAGGCTATAAATTTGAAATAAAAGTTTACAAACATATTCCATCAAAATCTGGATTGGGAGGTGGATCAATGAATGCTGCAAATATACTAAAATATTTGATTAAGAAAAAGTTTATAAATCCCAGCAAGGTGCAATTAAGTTCAATTTGTAAATCAATAGGCTCAGATGTAGCCTTGGGTCTAAACTCTACTTTTACAATTCTTAAATCCAATAATCAGATTAAAGAGTTTAAAAATTGTAAAAAATTCTATGTACTAATTGTTAAACCTAGTTTTGGATGTTCAACAAGAGAGATATATTCAGGTGTTAAAAAATTCACAAAACCTGTATTTAATAAACCCTCTAAGAAAATGTTAAGCTTTGGTAATTTGAAAAAACTCAATAATTCTCTTGAAGTAATTTCTTTATCTAAGTTTCCGAAATTAAAAAATATCAAATATTTCCTTGAAAAATCTTCAAATAAGAGTTTTGTGAGAATGACAGGATCAGGTTCAGCAATTGTCGCATATTTTGAATCCAAAAAATTATGCAATGATGTTAAAAAAAAATTTAGTAGAAAATATAAAAATTGCTGGTGTAAAGTTGCAAAAACTATATAAATTCTTTTTTTTGTGTTATACGAAATTAGATTGGGGCGTAGCCAAGCGGTAAGGCACGGGTTTTTGGTACCTGCATCCTAGGTTCGAATCCTAGCGCCCCAGCCAAATATGAAAAACTTTTTTAATAAAATTTTCTCAAGCTCAAAAAACCTTTACTCATTTAAGAATGACATCAAAAAACTTTCATTAACAACACCTGTGAAAAAAATTTTTGAGGCAATTAATTCTCACTCATCTGAAAGTGAAGTTAGGTATGTTGGTGGTTGTTTGAGAAAAATATTAAATAATGAGAAGGTTGACGACATAGATTTAGCAACAAATTTAAATCCTTTGAAAGTTTCTGAAATCTTAAAAAAAAATAACATAAATTTTTACAAGTCAGGAATTGAGCACGGAACAATTACTGCAATTATTGATGATCACAAGTTTGAGATAACATCTCTAAGAGAAGATATTTCAACAGATGGTAGGCATGCTGAAGTGAAATTTTCAAAAGATTGGATAAAAGATGCTGCGAGAAGAGATTTCACCTTTAACTCTATTTATGCGGATTTAGAAGGAAATTTATTCGATCCTTATAATGGAAAAAAAGATATTGAAATAGGACAGGTTAAATTCATTGGCAATCCTGAAAAAAGAATTAAAGAAGACTATTTAAGGATATTAAGATACTTAAGATTTTTTTTAAATTATTCAAAACAGCCTCATAAAGAAGAAATAATTAAAGTAATTAAAATTAATATAAATGGTATCTCCATTATATCTAAAGAGAGAATGTTAGATGAATTTAAAAAATTACTCGCATCAAATCAATTAGAAAAATTATCAAAAGATAAATTCAGCATCGATTTAATATCACTAATTTTTCCAGAGCTAAAGAATATTAAGAGTGTTATTAATGCAATTAAATTCAAAAAAGAACTATTTGTTGACCTTGATTTCAAATTTACTTTATTCTTAATGATAATAGATGAAACAGATAATTTAGAATATTTCTTGTACAAATATAATATTTCAAAAAAAGATCAAAAAAGAGCTTATGCTATTAGTAACTTTTATAATGGAAAGAATGGGTCAAAAATTTTAAATCAAGAGAACTTAAATAAAGTTTTATATTATGAAGGAAAGCAAGCAGTATTAGATATTATAAATTTTAAGATTATAAAAACAAAGAAATTAGATAAGAAATTGTTGAACTTACTAGAATTATATAAAAATAAGGTTACGCCAAGTTTGCCTGTGGGAGCAGATTTATTGATGACTAGATACAAAATACCAGAGGGAAGACAGTTGGGAAGTATGCTGAAATTAATCGAGGAGGAGTGGATCAGGAATAATTTCAAAATTTCTGACAGACAGATCGAGAATATTGTTAAAGGTTAAAGATATTTGACGTCTTTAATTTCAAAGTTTTTTACTCCAGCGGGAGTATTTATTTCCACAAGATCATTTTTATTTTTTCCAATAAGACCTTTACCTATTGGTGATCGAAAATATAACAGTTTTTTTTTTAAATCTGCTTCATCTTTTCCAACTATTTTATAATCTATCTTTTCACCGGTATCTAAATTTTCTAAAAATACTGTGGCACCAAAAATTACTTTGCCATCATTATTTATTTGAGTAACATCAATAACGTTTGCTCTTGCAATAATATCATTTATTTCTGTTATCCTACCTTCGTTGTGAGACTGTTCTTCTTTTGCTGCATGATACTCAGCGTTTTCTTTTAAATCTCCGTGTGATCTTGCTTCAGCAATTGCGGCAACTATTTCTGGTCTTTTTTTTTCTTTTAAAAAAATTAGTTCTTCTTTTAGATTATTTAAGCCATTCAAAGTAATTGGTTCTTTATCCATATTATTTCCATTTTGCATGAGGAGGTAATGACATTAATATTCCCTCAACATTACCACCAGTTTGTAATCCAAATTTTGTACCTCTGTCATATAGTAAATTGAATTCTGCATATCTTCCTCTTTTAATATATTGATTCTCTTTATCTTTAGAAGTCCATTTTTTTTTAATTTTTTTATTAATAATTTTTTGAAAAATAGTCTCAAAAGTAATACCAACATCTCTGACAAATTTAAAATTTTTTTCAAAATTATTTTTTTTATAATCAAAAAAAATACCACCTATTCCACGGGACTCTTTTCTATGAGGTAGATAAAAATATTCATCACACCACTTTTTATATTTTTTATAATAATTTTTGTCATGTCGATTACACATATCTCTAAGAGTTTTGTGAAACTCCTCCTTTTCTTTGTTATCTTTTTTGGATGGGGTAACATCAATACCTCCACCGAACCAATCAAAAGTTGTACAAATATATCTAGTGTTAAAATGCATCGCAGGAATTAAAGGATTTTTCATATGCATTACAACAGATATCCCCGATGCCCAGAATCTAGGATCTTTTTGAGCACCAGGAATATTTTGTTGAAATTTTTTTGGAAATCTTCCGTAAACTTTTGAAAAATTAACACCTACTTTATCAAAAACTTTTCCACTTTTTAAAATTCTATATTCACCGCCACCTTCATCTTTTTTTAAATTTTTTCTCCATGTGGTCGACTTAAAACTAATTTTACCTTTTTCAAAATCACTTATAGTTTTACAGAACATCTCCTGTAATGATTTAAACCAATTACTAGTTAATTTTTGTTTTATTTCTAAATCCATTTAAATTAATTTATTTTGTTTTAAGCACTCAGCTAATATTATAGCAACAGAAGAGGAGATATTTAAAGAACGTTTATTATTTTTCATAGGAATTTTTAATCTATTGTTTATCATTTTATGCACATATTCAGGCACTCCTGCACTTTCTCTGCCAAATAAAATTGTATCATTTTTTTTAAACTTGAAATCTGTGTAAGAGCTAGAGGCTTTTGTTGTCATAAGTATAATTCTTTGACTCTTTTTTTCATAAAAAAATTGATCTGAACTTTTATAATACTTAATCTCTTTTTCATTCATATAGTCCATAACAACCCTCTTAAATCTTTTATCATTCAATAAAAATCCGCAAGGCTCTATTATTTCCAATTTCGCTCCTAAACAGGCACATGTTCTTATGATAGCAGCTGTATTTTGAGGTATATCGGGTTCAAATAGTGCAATTTTTGGCCCTAGATTATTAAGATTATGTGTCATTCTATCAGTAGAAAAATAATACTTTTTTATTATATGTAATCATATATTAACAAGCTAAATCGACATATAAGATTATAAGAACCTATATACAGTGGAAAAAAAAACTAAAAGAAGAGACTTTTTATTTACAGCTACTTACGCAGTTGGAGCAGTAGGAGTAGGCGCTGTGGTTTGGCCGATGATAGATCAGATGAACCCAGATGCTTCAGTGAAAGCTTTAGCAAGCACCGAAGTTGATGTAAGTGCAGTTGATCCTGGAAAAACTATTACTGTGCTGTGGCGGGGAAAACCAGTTTTTATAAGAAGAAGAACTCAAGAAGAAATTGTAGAGGCTAAATCTGTAAAATTAGAGGAATTAAAACATCCAGAGAAAGATGAAGATCGAGCAAAAAATCCTGAGTGGCTTGTAATGCTTGGAGTATGTACACATTTAGGCTGTGTACCTTTGGATCAAAAAGGAGATTACAATGGCTGGTTCTGTCCGTGTCACGGTTCACATTATGATATTTCAGGAAGAATTAGAAAAGGCCCAGCCCCAACAAATATGGAAATACCAGAATATAAATTTGTTGATGCTAACACAATTAAGATTGGATAATTTTTATGAGTGAACACGAATACACACCAAAATCTAAAGTTGGAAAATGGTTTAATGACAGACTTCCACTTTTAACTTTAGCAAATCACTTAACAGATTATCCAACACCTAAAAATTTAAATTACTGGTGGACTTTTGGTGGAATTCTTACTTTTTGTTTAATTACCCAAATCGTAACTGGGCTAGTTTTGGCAATGCATTATATTGCACATGCTGATATGGCGTTTGAAAGTGTTGAACATATAATGAGAGATGTAAATTATGGATGGCTGATAAGATACATACACGCAAACGGTGCTTCTATGTTTTTCTTAGCCGTATACATTCATATATTTAGATCTTTATTTTATGGCTCATATAAATCACCGAGAGAAGTTATATGGATTATCGGAATAATCATTTATCTTCTTATGATGGCAGCAGCTTTCCTAGGCTATGTCTTGCCATGGGGACAAATGAGTTTTTGGGGAGCTACAGTTATTACAAATTTATTTAGTGCTATTCCTTTGGTAGGTGAGGGAATAGTAACATGGTTATGGGGAGGGTATTCGGTAGATAACCCAACACTTACAAGATTTTTCACTCTACACTACTTAATTCCTTTTTTAATTTTAGGTTTAGTCGTTTTACATATTTGGGCTCTACATGTACCTGGAAATAATAATCCAATCGGTATTGATATAAAAAAACCTTCAAAAGACACAGTTCCGTTTCATCCATACATAGTTATCAAGGATGGTTTTGCGTTATTGATGTTTATGATTGTTTTCGCTTTTTTTGTTTTTTATACACCAAATATTTTAGGTCATGCTGATAATTACATTGAAGCAAATCCTCTTGTGACACCAGCGCACATTGTTCCAGAGTGGTATCTGTTACCTTTTTATGCAATTCTGAGATCAGTTCCAGATAAACTTCTAGGTGTTATAGCGATGTTGTCTGCTATTTTAATATTAGCCGCACTTCCTTGGTTAGATACTTCAAAAATTAGATCCGCAGTCTTTAGACCTTTATATAAACAGTTCTATTGGATCTTAGTGGCTGATGTTTTAATTTTAGGATACGTTGGAGCTATGCCAGCTGAGGGCCTTTACTTATTAATTGCTAGGATCGCAACAGCATATTACTTCCTTCATTTTTTAGTTGTACTACCAATTTTAGGATTTAAGGAAAGGACTACACCTGTTCCTTTGAGTATAACAGAGCCTATTTTGGGTGGTTCACCAAATTTTGCAGCGGTAAAAAAAAAGGATGATTTTAAAGATCAGTGAGAAATTTTTTTAGGATATCGTTTTTAATAGCACTATTTTTTGGATTTCAATTTAACTCTAATGCAGCTGAGAAGGTTGAATATTTAAAAACTGATTGGAGTTTTAAGGGTCCCTTCGGAAAGTTTGACAGAGCTTCACTTCAAAGGGGATATCAAGTTTATCAAGAAGTTTGTTCTTCATGCCACTCTATGAAATATCTAAGTTATAGAAATTTAGTGGAAGAGGGTGGGCCTGAATTTTCAGTGGAACAAGCAAAAGCCATTGCAGCATCTTTCGAGGTAAAAGATGGACCAAATGCAGATGGTGAAATGTTTACAAGACCAGGAAGGTTATCGGATAAATTTGTGATGCCTTACGAAAATGAAAAAGCTGCTCAAGCTGCAAACGGTGGAGCATACCCTCCCGATATGACTGTTTTAGTAAAAGCGCGAGGTGGTGGAGTTGATTACATCTATTCACTCCTTCAAGGATATGAAGATCCACCAGCTGGATTGACTTTAGATGATGGTGTTTACTATAATAAATATATGTATGGAAATAAGATTAAAATGTCCAATCAACTTTCTGATGGTTTAGTAGAATACTCAGATGGAACTAATGCTTCTGTAGAACAAATGGCAAAAGATGTTACAACTTTTTTAATGTGGACTGCAGAACCTCATTTAGAAACACGTCATAAAATGGGTTTTAAAGCAATAGTTTATTTAATTATATTAACAGTCTTAGTTTATTTTAGTATGAAGAGAATCTGGTCACGTATTGAAACGAAAGTTTAAAACGTCACCGTCTTTAACAATATAGTCTTTACCTTCTAATCTCATTTTTCCGTTTGTTTTAGAATTTACCCACCCATCATTCTCAACAAAATCATTATAAGAAATAGTCTCAGCTCTAATAAATCCTTTTTCAAAATCAGTATGTATTTCACCAGCAGCTTTTGGAGCTAAACAATTTTTCTGAATAGTCCAGGCTCTTGTTTCCTCAGGACCTGAGGTAAAAAAAGTGTCTAATTCTAGAATCTTATAACCTTTTTGGATCAACAGATCCAAGCCTGTATCCTTTAAACCAATCATTTCCATGTAATTTTTTCTTTCATCATTATTTAATTCATTTATTTGATTTTCAATATCAGCAGATACAATCAAAGTGTTTTCTAAACCAAATTTTTCTAAAAACAACTTGGTATAATCATTACCATTTTGGATACTTTTCTCATCAACATTACAAACAAATATTTTAGGCTTTAAAGATAATAAACCACTTAAATTCAGTTGTTTTTTGCTAAATTTAGATTTTAAATTTGTTAAATCTTGATCATTATTGATTAAGTCTAAAGAGCTTTGAAGAATTTTAATTTGATCTTCATCAATATTTTTCTTGTTATTTTTCTCAAGTCTTTTTTGAATGGACTCTAAATCTGCCAGCTTCATCTCTGTTTCAATTATTTCAAGGTCTCTGACAGGGTCAACTGTAGGATTTACATTTTGGATATCATCAGAGTCAAAACATCTGATCATATGTATTACAGCGTCTACTTCTCTAATATGAGATAGAAATTTATTTCCCAAACCTTCCCCTTTAGATGCACCTTTTACAAGACCGGCTATATCAACAAAAGAAATAGTAGTAGGAATAATTTTTTTTGATTTGGAAATTTTGGCTAAGTTTTCTAATCGATAATCAGGTACGCTGACTACACCAATATTTGGATCAATAGTACAAAATGGAAAGTTAGCTGCTTGAGCTTTATTAGAATTTGTTAATGCGTTGAAGAGAGTAGATTTACCCACATTTGGTAAACCAACAATCCCGCATTTAAAACTCATTATTTATTATTTACTGTACTAGAAAAAAGATCTAATTTTTTTTCAACAAGAAAAGAAATTGAGTCATTTATATGGTTAGATATTTTTTCAATACCTTCTGACTCATCTTCATCAAAATTTTGTAAAACGTAATCTGCAACCTCAATGTTTCCTTTTGGTTTACCAATACCTATTCTTACTCTAGAATAATCTTTGCCGATAAATTTATCTATTGAGGCAATTCCATTGTGTCCCGCGCTTGATCCTCCGAATTTAGCTTTGATTTTTCCAAATTCTATATCAAGATCATCATGAAAAACTATTACATCTTGAGCATCAATTTTAAAATATTCAATAAGCTCTCTAATACAAATTCCTGAATTATTCATAAAGGTCAAAGGTTTAATGGCATAAACTTTAACATTTCCTATATTGCCAGTGGTTAATAGGCCTTTAAATTTTGGTTTTTGTTTTGATAAACTAAATTTTTTGTTTATTGCGTCTATAATTTTAAACCCAACATTATGTCGATTATTTTCGCTGTCTGGTGTTGGATTACCCAATCCTACAAATAAAAGCATGGTCTATTGATTAATTTTCAATTTAGTTGATTATTTTTTTTCTTCTGGAGGTTTTTTATCAGCAGGTTTTTTATCATCACCCTCTTTTTTATCACCTTTATCACCCTCAGGAGCAGCTTTATCCCCTTCGGCCGCCGCTGCAGTTGCTCCCTCTGCACCTTCTTCACCCTCTGCAGCTTCTGCTTCAGCAGGTTTTTCAGGTTCTTTCATAACTGTTGGAGCTGCTAGTGTTGCTATTACAAAATCTCTTCCTTGAATTGTTGGAACAACTTCTGGATCTAATTTAACTGAAGAGATCTTAAAACTCTCACCAATATCAACGCCATCTAAATCTAACGTTAAATTTTCAGGTATCTTTTCACTTGGACATTTTAATTCTACTTTTCTTCTCACAATGTTTAGTACCCCACCTTTTTTAAGACCAGGAGATTTTTCGTGATTAATAAAATTTACTGGAATTTCTATTTTTATTTTTACACCTGGTAGCACTCTTAAAAAATCGACATGAATTGGTTCATCGGTTAAAATATGATATTTTATTTCTCTTGGTAATACATTTTGATTACTACCATCTACGTTCAGAGTAATTATGTTTGAGAAGAAATTTTCTTTTTCAATGAAAGTTTTAAGTAATTTTTTAGAGATAGATATCTTTTGATTTTTATCTTTACCACCGTAAATAATAGCTGGAACATTTCCACTATTTCTTATAGCGTTTAACTGCCCTTTAGTGGAATTATTTCTAATGTTTGCTTCTATTGAATTCATAAAACAGAGCTTTTTAACTCATGTTTACAAATAATCAAGGAATTTATTTAAATAAATCTGATACGGATGTTGAATTTGAAATTCTCTTTATCGCTTCACCCATAAGACCTGATATTGGCAAAACCTCAATATTTTTAACATTTTTAGTTTTATGAACATTGTCTATTGTATCGGTTATAACTAAATTTTTAATTACTGAGTTTTTAATTTTTTTAATTGCATCCCCACTTAAAACTCCATGAGTGATATAAACGTACACATCTTTTGCTCCACGAGATTTCAAAGCTTTCGCCGCATTAACAATTGTGCCACCTGAGTCGATTATATCATCAACTATAATGCAGGTTTGACCTTTTACATCACCGATGACGTTCATAACTTGTGATTGTCCAGGCTTTGGTCTTCTTTTGTCGACAATAGCAAGGCCCACATTTAGAAGTTTTCCAAGCGCTCTAGCTCTTTCTGTTCCTCCCACATCAGGTGCAACGCAAATAATTTTTTTACTTTTAATTTTCTTTCTTGCATGTCTTGCAAATATTGGAGTAGAAAATAAGTTATCAACAGGAATATCAAAGAAACCTTGAATTTGACCCGCATGCAAATCTACAGTTACCACTCTATCAGCGCCAGCTTTAGTAATTAAATTAGAAACAAGTTTTGCTGATATGGAAGTTCTTGGAACAACTTTTCTATCTTGTCTTGCATATCCAAAATACGGTATCACCGCTGTTATATTCTTTGCTGATGATCGCTTAAGAGCATCAATGCATAATAATAATTCCATCAAATTATCGTTTGCCGGAGAAGAGATAGATTGAACAATAAAAATACTGTTTCCTCTTATGTTTTCATTTATTTCAATATAAATTTCACCATCTGAAAATTTTCTAATGCTTGAATTTACAAGTTTTGTTTTTAAGTATTTAGCAATGTTTTTACTTAAAACTTTGTTGCTGTTTCCAGTTAATAATTTCATTGAGAAACTCTAATTAATCATAATTAATGAAATATTTCTACCATAATCATCATGATTTGAATGCAAAGATCTTCTTGCACTGAAAAAATTATTTTTTTTGGGAAAAGTATCAATATTTATCTTATCTAAATTTGTGATTTTCATTAATTTGAGTTGTAATTTGATATAATTTGATAAATCAAAATAAATTAAGTTTTTTCTTTTTTTAAAAAAAACCTTGTTTCTTTTATCTTTTTTTAGAAATTTTCTTTTAAAATCTTCTTTTACGTTATAACTTTTTTGGGAAATACAGGGACCTATAACTGCAATCATATTTTTTTTTTTACAGCCTTTTTTAATCATAAAATTTATTACATTTGAGATAATTCCTTTATATGCTCCTTTCCATCCAGCATGAATAGCAGCTATCATCTTTTTTTGTTTATCATAAATTAATATTGGTGCGCAATCAGCTGTAAGAATGGCAATCGGCAATTTTGGAATATCTGTTATTACTGCATCTGCTTTTTTTCTTTTTACATACTTAGAGTATTTATTGATGAAAACAAATTTATTACTATGTATTTGATGTAGTAAAAAAATATTTTTTGAATTTCTATTGATTTTTTTTTTTACAATTCTTAAATTTTTAATAACATTTGTTTTATTATCATTAGAACCAGGTCCACAATTTAAACTCTTATAAATACCTGTCGAGCATCCACCTTTATTATTAAAAAAACCATGGCTAATTTCTTTTAATTTAGATAATTTTTTTGAGACTATCAACTAAACCCCTGATTATATTTATTATCTTTCCTTTTAATAAACATTACCTTAAATAAATTTCCCATTTCTTTCTCATCTATAAGTCTTTTTAATCTATAATAAATATCTGCTTTTTTTGAAAAGCTTTGATTTTGCGAAATTATTCCAGCCCTGTCCTTTATTCCTAATTTTACTAAAAAGCTTCCTTGAGTTGTTATTAAATCTTTTAAACCACCCAAATGATTAATTATTTTCTTAAACAGGTAAAAATTAATATTATGAGTAATATCTGATTTTCCAATATTTTCCAAAACATTGCTGTGTTTATGATTTGAAATTGATTTAAGAGTATTTTTCATTTTTTCTTCCGTATACCCGTAATCTATTATTAGAAGACCACCACTATTTTTTTTAATTATCTTAGCGATTTTTTTTAAATAACTTATTCCAATTAATGAATATTCAATAAATTTTTGGTTTTTTGAAATATTATAACCAATTTCCTTTTCAAATTTTTTCATATTAAAACTTTTTTCATAAAAAAAGGCTTTTTCTTTGTTTTTAAAATTAACATATCGTTCAAACCATAGATCTTCTTTTTTTATAAATTGTTTTACCGCCATTGCGTCAAAAAATTCATTTGCAATAAAGATAGTTGGAAATTTTTTTATTTTTTTTAGATCAGAAATCCAAATTATTTTATCTTTGTTTAATTTATTTCTTTGAATTTTTTTTAATTTTAAACTCTTTTCATGAATTAAAATATTACATGAATCAAAAAATACTGGAAATTTTTTAAAAGTTTCTAGTAAAATTTTTATCATTTCACCATTTCCTGCACCAAGTTCTACCAAATTAATTTTTTTTGGATTTCCTAAATTTTCCCAAAACCCTAAAACCCAAATAGCTATCATCTCAGAGAACATTCTAGAAATATTTGGTGCAGTTATAAAATCACCCTTTCGGCCGAAAGGATTTTTTTGCATATAATATCCTTTTTTTTTATCATAAAGAGCAAAATTAATAAATTTATCTAAAGAGATTTCAAAATTATTTTTGATGATCATATTTTTTTAAAGTCAAATAAGAGCCAAATACAAAAAATACTAAACATAAAATTTGTCCCATACTAAAATTAAATAAGATATAGCCCAAATGTTCATCTGGCATTCTTAAAAATTCTATTAGAAACCTAAATGTAGAGTAAAATATTAAAAATATTCCAGATATAAAACCAGGATTTTTAGCTGATGCTTTTTTATGAAAATATATCAATATAAAAAACAATAACAGTCCCTCAAAAAAAGCTTCATAAAGTTGGGAAGGATGACGATATATTTCATCAATTTTTTCAAACTTAACGCCCCATGGTAAGTTTGTTTCTTTCCCATAAAGCTCCGAATTGATAAAATTTGCAATACGCCCAAAAAAGATTCCTACAGGAGCAACTAAAGAGACAACATCAAGATAAATGTATGAACTATGACTATGCTTTTTTGCAAACCAAATGCTCATTACAATTACACCTAATAGTCCACCATGGAATGACATCCCCCCATTCCAAATTTTAAAAATCTCAACTGGGTTTACTAAATAGTAATCTAAATTATAAAAAATTATGTAACCTAATCTACCACCAATTATAATACCCAGGATTATAAAAGTAATGTAATCGTCGAACTTTTCTTTTAAACTATTGTCTTTTATAAAAATTCTTTTTGCCAAAACCCATCCAGCAAGAATTCCAAATATATATGATAAAGAATACCACCTAAATTCTAAAGAAAACAAACTAAATGCAACTGGGTCAAAATTATTAATGAACATTTTTAATTAAAATAATAGAGTGAAGATATAATAACTTATTTAATAAATATATGAAAAATTCAAAATTTGTATTTGATAAATTTACTAAACTTTTAGAACAAGGTTTAATCTCATCCAGAGACTTAAAAAATGAGATAGTAAACATTTTAAAATCAAAAAGAGATGAAATTGTATTTAAAATGAAATTAACTAGTAAGGATGAATTTGATATTCTATCCAAAAGAGTCGAAAATTTAGAGAAAAAACTTGAAAAAAAACAGACTTTAAAAAAAAAGATTAAACGGGTAAAAAAATCTTAACTTCAAGTCCGTTCAAATTTGATCTATTTAATTTTATATTACCACCGTGAGAACGTATAATGTCAGATGCTATTGATAGACCAAGACCCACACTAGATTTTGAGTCTGCTCTGCCTTTGTCTATTTTGTAGAAAGGTTTAAATACATTATCGTATTCACTTTCTGGTATTCCTGGACCATCATCTTCAACTTTAATAATTAGGCTTGTTTTCTTTTTTTGAAGTTCAATATTTATTTTGTTCCCATATTTAATTGAATTTTCTAAGAGATTATTAAGACATCTTTTAATAAGATTTTTTCTACCATTTAAATAAATCCTTGGAGATATTTCTTTCGTAATTTGTCCATTGTCATATTTACTTATAATCTTGTCCATTAAATCGCTAAGATTAAAAAGTTCATCTTTCTCAATAAATGAGGAACTTGTAAACTGCAGATATTCATTAAGCATTTTTTCCATTTCATTGATGTCCTCCGTTAATTTCTCTGCTAAAGATTTATCTTTTATAAACTCAGTTTGTAATTTCATTCTTGTTAAAGGTGTTCTTAAATCATGACTAATCCCAGATAGCATTTCAGATCTTTGATTTAGATGTCTCATAATTCTTTTTCTCATTCTATCAAACTCATATCCTGCCTGTCGTATCTCAGCTGCACCAGAGGGCTTGAATTCATCAACATTTTCACCTTTTCCAAATTTTTCAGCTGCTTTAGCCAATGCTGTAATTGGTCTTGTTTGATTTTTTAAAAATATCAGAGAAATAATAACGACTATGAATGCAGGAACAGTTATCCATAATCCAAACAATCTTGCAGATGTACTTGTAAGTCTGTCTTTTGGAAATATAAATTTAAAATATCCATTTTGATATTTAATCCTTAAATCAACTAATTCTTTATAGGTTGTCGTGTCAAACCAAAAAATTTCAGACCCAAATTTAGACTTTAATTCTCTTCTTAAGGTCCTATCCAATGGACTAAACCATCGTTCGTTGTAAGAAAAATTAAAATTATCATCTTCAACAAATTCAATATTCAAATCTTGATATAATGAAAAAATATTTTTTATTTCATCTTTCTCATAATTGTCATTGCTATAAACTTCGATAAAAGTTTGAATTTCGCTTACCAATGCCCTTGTCATTCCTTTGTTAGTTTTTATCCAAAGGCTATCAAAAAAAACTATTGAAATTATTAATTGAATTAAAATTACTGGAATAGCAACTATTAGTAATGCTCTATAAAATAATCTTTTTGGTAATAAGTTTTTTATAAATTTATTCAATCCAGAGAACATATCCAGCTCCTCTAATAGTTTGAAGAAATTTTGGGTTTTTTGGATCAATCTCAATCTTTTTTCTCAATCTTGTAATTATTACATCTACTGATCTCTCTTTATCTAAATCAATTAATTTACCTATCTCTTCTCTAGCAAATACTTTTCCGGGATTATTTATCATTTTTTCTAATATAATTTTTTCTGTTTTATTGATTTTAAATTCTGTGTCATTTTGAAAAATTAATTGTTTATTCAAATCAATTTTAACTTTTTCGAATTCTATGATCCTTTTAAGGTTATCATTCTTTATTTTGTAAATTATATTTTTAATTCGTAAATCAAGCTCTTTCGGTTCAAATGGCTTTGATAAATAATCATCAGCGCCCATTTCTAGTCCCGCAATTCTCTCACTAGGTTCACCTTTAGCAGTTAATAAGATAATTGGAGTTTTGATAATTTTCTTATGATCACTTAAAAAATCAAGACCACTTTTTCCAGGCATCATTATATCTAAAATAATTAAATCAAATTTAATAACTTTTACTTTTTCAGATGCGTTCTCTGCATTATGGGCGGTTGTAACTAAATAATTTTTTTCATTTAAATATTTTTTTACTAAAGATCTAATACCCTCATCGTCATCCACTACTAATATATGTGCTATAGAATTATCCATTTATTATTCTTTTTAAAACCTCATCAAAATTAAGAACTTCTTGTGAGCTTGAATTTAGAAGCGCGTTATAAATTCTCTTTTTCTGTATTTCAAAAATTTCGTTAAAGATTTTTTTTCCTTTTTCGTTTAAAAAAATACGTTTAATCCTTGTATCATTTTCATCTCTTTTAAAGAAAATTACCTCAAGTTTTATTAAATCATTCAAAACTCTATTAAGACTTTGTTTGGTGACTTTTAATTTTCCCATTAGTTCAGAAATAGAAATTCCCTCATACATAGATATTAAATGTATAGTTTTCTGATGAGCTAAACCGATATGATATTTATTGAGAATTTTTTTGGAATCTGAAAATGTTTCTCTATAACTAAGAAATAATTTTTCAATTAAATGTTTTAATTGTTCATCTTTTAAATATAAAAGCTCTTTCATCACAGGTAAGTTATATTGACATATTATATATACATAGATATTTTTCAGTAATAATTTTAAATTTCATACATGATACCTTACGATAAAAGATCTGGTAAAATATGGTACAACGGCGAATTAGTTGATTGGTCCGATGTTAAAGTGCATGTTTTAAGCCATGGATTACACTACGCTAGTTGTGTTTTTGAAGGAGAGAGAGTTTATGATGGTTCAATCTTTAAACTAGAGGAACATACTTCAAGATTTTTTCATTCAGCAAGACGAATGGGTTTTGAAATACCTTACACTGAAGCAGAAATAAATACTGCCTCAAACACAATAATTAAAAACCAAAAAGTTGAAAATGGTTACGTAAGACCAGTTGCTTGGAGGGGAAGTGAGATGATGGCGATCTCAGCTCAACAAACCAAGATTCATGTTGCGATAGCAACTTGGGAATGGGGTTCATATTTTGATCCAAAATTGAAAGTTGAGGGTATTAGATTAAACATTTCAAATTGGAGAAGACCAGCTCCTAATACAATACCATGGGATACAAAAGCTTCAGGTCTTTACATGATATGTACCCTTTCAAAACATGAAGCAGAAAAAAATGGTTATACAGACTCTTTAATGTTAGATCATGAAGGTAATATTGCTGAAGCTACTGGTGCAAATATTTTTTTTAAAGACTCTACTGGCGAGTTACACACACCGTTACCAGATTCTTTTCTAGATGGAATTACTAGAAGAACAGTAATTGAAATTGCAAAATCAAAAAATATAAAAGTTCATGAAAGAAAAATAAACCCCTCCGAGTTGAAGAATTTCGTAGGATGTTTTTTAACTGGAACTGCAGCAGAGGTAACTCCGGTATCTTGTATTGCTGAAAATGAATTTAAAGTTTGTGATTTAATTATTGGTCTTAACGAAAGTTATCAAAAACTAGTTAGAAAGAAAAAAGCAGCTTAATCTTTATTATCTTCTGAGATCGCGTGGTCAATTCCTTTCCGCATATACTCATATCCAGTAAAAAGAGTTAAAGCAGCTGAAAGCCATAAAAGAATTATTCCGATAGTTTGAGCATTATAATCTTGAAAATTAATAATTTTATTTCCAGTTTCACCTGAAAGTAAAAGTGCAATAGAAACCATTTGTAATACAGTTTTTAATTTTGCTAGATTTGAAACTGGTAGTTTAATTTTTCCTTTTGCCAAAAATTCTCTCAATCCAGATATCAAAATTTCTCGAGTAAGGATAATGATTGCTGCTATTACCTCGTAATTTCTTATAGTTCCGTCCATTACTAAAAGTATTAAAGCAGTTGCAACAATAATCTTGTCTGCAATAGGATCAAGCAATTCTCCAAGTTTAGACTCTTCCCCAAGAAATCTTGCAAGCATTCCATCTAAAAAATCTGTGAAAGATGCAACTATAAATAATATTAGCGCTGTCAAATCTCCGTAAAACCCTGGTAGATAAAAAGCTAATACAAAAAAAGGAACAATTAAAATTCTACCTACAGTTAAAATATTTGGTATTTTCTTAAGCATATTTTTTACTCATGAAAAAAGTTATATATCTTTTTGGCAACTTTTGCCTCAACACCTTCAACTGATTTTATCTCATCAAGGCTCGCCGACTCTACAGCCCTAGCTGATCCAAAATGATTTAATAACGCTCTTTTTCGAATTGAGCCTATACCCTCAATTTGATCAAGCAATGACTGACTGATACCCTTTTTTCTTTTTGCCCTATGAGCACTAATAGCAAACCTATGAGCCTCATCTCGAATTCTCTGTAAAAAGAATAAAGTAGGATCATTTTTTATAAATTTAAATTCTTTACCGTTGTGGAAAAAAGTCTCATTACCTTTATTTCTAAATTTTCCTTTAGCAATAGCAATCACAGGAATTTCGTTCAAGCCCAATTCATTGAGTGTTTCTCTTGCTGAAGAATATTGTCCTTTCCCCCCATCGATAAGTACTAGATCAGGAAAAGATAAAAAATTACCTTTTTCTTGAATTGCGCGCTTAAATCTTCGACTCAAAACTTCTCTGATCATTCCATAATCATCTTGCCTAAAATTCTCGTTTTTAATATTAAATTTTCTATATCTTTTTTTTATAAAACCTTCTTCTCCATATGTTATTAAAGCGCCAACACTGTTTGTTCCTTGAATATGGCTATTATCGTAAACTTCAATCAGACTTAAACTATTTTCAATTTTAAATTTTTTTGCAATCTTATCTAATAACTCTTTATTATTTTGGTTTTCGTAAAGATTTCTATTTAAACTATTTTTAGCATTTTTTATCGCTAGATTTATAACTTTAAGCTTGGATCCTTTTTTAGCAACAGAAATAATAACTTGTTTATTTTCTTTTTTTGAAAGAGTGGCTTCTATTAATTTTTTTTCTTTGATTTCTTCACTAAGAATTATTGATCTAGGAACTGCTTTGTTTTCATAGAACTGAGATACAAAAGAATTCAAAATATTATTTAATTTTTCATCAGGGTCATGTTTAGGAAAAAAAGCTTGATTACCCCAATTTTGTTTTGATCTATAGAAAAATACCTGAATACATGTTTTTCCAGACTCTTTATATCCAGCAATAACGTCTGCTTCAGTTAAATTTACATCACTTATTGTTAAAGAGGATTGAATTATATTCAAAGATTTAATTTTATCTCTAATTATAGCAGCTTTCTCAAAATCTAATTCCTCGCTAGCATTTTCCATTTGAGATGAAAGTGTTTGTTGTATTTTTCTTGATCTTCCTCTACTTAAGAATTCATCAGCTGCTTCGACAAATTTAGCATAATCTTCCTGATTGATTTTTCCCCCACATGGACCAGCACATCTTTTTAAAAAATAATTAAAGCAAGTTTTATCCCCAGCCTCTACTTGTTTATCTGTACATGATCTAAGCAAAAAAATTCTTTGAATAGTCTTGATCGCACTATTAACAGCAAGTGAACTTGCAAAGGGTCCATAATATTTTCCTGATTTATTTTTTGCACCTCTGTGTCTTTCTATTCTTGGAAATTTGTGATTAGAAATAAAGATATAGGGAAAAGATTTGTCATCTTTAAGCAATATATTAAATTTTGGTTTATATTTTTTAATTAGATTGGCCTCTAACAATAAGGCTTCACTTTCATTCGTAGTTGTAGTGATTTCAAGTTTTTCAGTCTGAGACAACATTCTTTCAGTACGAATGATATGATTTTTTTCAGAGACGTAACTTTTCAACCTGTTAGGTAAATTTTTTGCTTTTCCAACATAAAGGATATCACCTTTTGCATTGAGCATTCGATAAACACCCGGCAATTTAGGAATTAAAGGAAGTTCTTTTTTAATTACTTCTTTTCCAGACTCAGGGTTTGACATGGGTTCTTATCTTGGAAATTTGTATTCCAACTGATGAACAGTCTTTTAAAATTTCTAATTTTTCAATTTTAAGCATGATTTTACCGATTCTTTTATCTTTGAATAGTTCGTCAAAAACTGCCTCTGCTAAAGTTTCTAAAAAATTATAATGTTTCTTTTTTACAAGTTTTTTTATTAGTTTTACAATAGTTCCATAATTTACAATTGATCTTAGATCTTTGTCATTTGATGGCTTTTTATCTTGATAATCTATTTCAAGACTAAATTTAATTTTCTGAGAATTTTTTTTTTCAAAATCGTAATACCCTAGTTTTAAGTCTAAAATTAACTCATTAATTAAAATTTTTTTTTCGTAATTAAATAAAGTTTTATTTTTATCAATTTTTACAACTTTAAAATTATTCTTTTTCACTCTTTTCCCCTCATAATGTCAGGTGTTTGCCAATTCAAGTTTTGACCACTATCTATTGCTAAAACTTGCCCTGTAATAGAACTATTTTTTAAAAAAAAGTCAACCGCATTACAAATCTCATTTACATCTACTTGTTGTTTTAGTGGTGTTGCTAAATATTGGCTTTTAAAGTGTTTTTCAGATTGTCTTTTATTTTTGATCGTAGGTCCAGGAGCTATTCCATTAACCCTAATCCTTGGTGAAAGACTCATAGCGCTAGTTTTAGTTAAAGTATATAGACCCGTTTTACTTAATGTATACGAAAAAAAAAATGGAGTTAATTTAAACACCCTTTGATCAATTATATTTATAATATTATTATTTTTTCCTCTGACATTTTTTGAAAACTCTTTTGATAAAAGAGCAGGGGCTTTAAGATTAGTAGAAATATGTTTTTCCCAACTTTTAGAGCTAAAATTTTCTAGTTTATCATTTTCAAACAATGAGGCATTATTTATTAAGCAGTCAAAAAATTTCATTTTTGATTTTGAGAACTTGATTATCTTATAAATATCTTTTTCTTTACTTAAATCTGCTCTTATTAAATAAACTTTTGTCCCCAATTTTTGTAAATTTTTTTTTAAATTTTCTGCCTTAGATTTTGATCTATTAAAATGGATAGTAATTTCTATATTAGGACCAGATAATTTTTCAGCAATAGCAGCACCTATTCTAGTAGCTCCACCTGTAATTATTATCTTCCGTGCTTCCACTTTTTATCTCTTTTTTTTGTAACTCTGGTGCCAGGCATACCAAGAGTAGATCTTCCTTTTGGGTAAATTTTATTTTTTACATCATACTGTCTTATTTTTGGGTTTAAAGTTATTTCAAGTTCAGTGCTCTGTAATTTTCTAATTTCATCTCTTATTTTAGCAGCTTCCTCAAATTCTAAGTTAGAAGCTGACTCTTTCATTTTTTTGTCCAAGGCTTTCAGATGTTTTTTTAGATTTCCACCTACATTAGACCCCTCACTGATTTTTACATAATCTTTTTCATAAACACTTTCTAAGATATCACTAATTTCTTTTTTTACAGTTTTAGCATCAATTTTATGTTTTTTATTATAGGCAAGTTGTATAGATCTTCTTCTATCAGTTTCTTGCATAGCTTTTTTTATACTTTTAGTTTCTTTGTCAG
This sequence comes from uncultured Pelagibacteraceae bacterium, assembly GCA_902629535.1. Taxonomy (GTDB): domain Bacteria; phylum Pseudomonadota; class Alphaproteobacteria; order Pelagibacterales; family Pelagibacteraceae; genus Pelagibacter. Next base: position 58,990 of record CACORD010000002.1, read on the forward strand.
CATATAAAATCACTTTTCCATCAACATTTCTTGCTGCTCTTCCAATAGTTTGAATTAAGGAAGTTTCAGATCTTAAAAAACCCTCTTTATCAGCGTCCAAAATACCGACTAATGCACATTCAGGTATATCTAAACCTTCCCTTAAAAGGTTTATTCCAACTAAAACATCAAACACTCCCATTCTTAGGTCTCTCATTATTTCAATTCTTTCTAAAGTATCTATGTCTGAGTGTAAGTACCTAACTTTAACACCATTCTCATGAAGATATTCTGTAAGATCTTCAGCCATTTTTTTTGTAAGTGTAGTGACTAATACTCTATGGTTATTTTCTATAACTTTTTTACATTCATGCATTAAGTCATCAACTTGGTTTTTGGCTGGTCTAATTTCTACCGGGGGATCAATTAATCCTGTTGGTCGGATAACTTGATCAATAAATTTACCTTTCGTTTGTTCTAATTCCCAAGGTCCTGGTGTTGCAGATACAAAAACAGTTTGTGTACGCATTAAATCCCATTCCTCAAATTTTAATGGTCTATTATCCATACAAGACGGTAGTCTAAATCCATATTCAGCCAAAGTACTTTTCCTTGATCTATCACCTTTGTACATACCATTAAGCTGAGGGACTGTTACGTGACATTCATCAACAAAAATTAAAGTATTATCCGGAAAGTACTCAAATAAAGTTGGGGGTGGTTCGCCCGGTTTTCTACCTGACAAAAATCTTGAGTAATTTTCAATCCCAGCACAGGAACCAGTTGCTTCTATCATTTCAAGATCAAATTTAGTTCTTTCCTCAAGTCTTTGTGCCTCTAATAATTTATTCTCTGCTTTATGTTTTTTCAGGGTAATTTCTAATTCTTTTCTTATGTTTAAAACTGCTTGCTCTATAGTTGGTTTGGGAGTTATGTAATGACTATTTGCATAAACTTTTACTAAACTTAATTCTCTTACTTGATCACCCGTTAGTGGATCAAACTCTTCAATTTTTTCAAGTTTATCACCAAATAAGCTTAATCGCCATGCCCTATCTTCTAAATGAGATGGAAAGATTTCCAAATATTCACCACGTGCTCTAAAAGTACCTCTATAAAAATTTTGATCATTTCTTTTGTATTGTAAAGCAACTAAAGACTTAATTATTTGTTCTCTATTATAATCGTAGTTTTTTTGGAGTGTTAAAGTCATTTTACTATAAGCCTCAACTGAGCCTAAACCATAAATACATGATACACTGGCTACAATTAAAACATCATCTCTTTCTAAAAGAGATCTTGTTGCTGAATGTCTCATCCTGTCTATTTGTTCATTGATTGATGCCTCTTTCTCTATGTATGTGTCAGATCTTGGCACATAAGCTTCTGGGGTATAGTAATCATAATAAGACACAAAATATTCAACAGCATTGTCAGGAAAGAATGTCTTCATCTCTCCATAAAGTTGAGCTGCGAGAGTTTTGTTAGGAGCAAGAATTAAGGCTGGTCTATTTGTTGCCTCTATCACCTTTGCCATTGTAAAAGTTTTTCCAGAACCAGTTACACCCAGTAATACTTGATTAAATTCCTCTTTATTTGCACCGTTTACTAATTTTTTAATAGCCTCTGGTTGATCACCCGCTGGCTTGAAATCAGATTTGATTTTAAATTTTTTACCACCTTCAAGTTTTCCACTGATTTTTGGGTTTTTACTCTGGATATCAGTAATTAAATCTTGATATGTATTTTCCATATATTAAAGAACGTAGTAGAATTAATTTATATTTCAATGAGCATAATATCAGACAGTTTAAAAAGAATTAAGCCATCGCCAACTATTGCAGTTACTCAGAAAGCTAGAGAATTAAGAGCAGCTGGTAAAGACGTAATTGGTTTAGGAGCTGGAGAGCCAGATTTTGACACTCCAGAAAATATAAAAAATGCTGCGATCAAAGCTATAAAAAGAGGAGACACAAAATACACTGCTGTTGATGGCACACCTGAACTTAAAAAAGCTATAATTAAGAAATTTAAAAGAGAAAATAAACTCAACTACTCTTTGAATCAGATCACTGTTGGCACAGGAGGAAAACAAGTTCTTTATAATGCTTTTATGGCAACTCTTAATAAAGGGGACGAAGTAATTATTCCAGCACCTTTTTGGGTATCATACCCAGATATGGTTTTGTTGGCTGGAGGAAAACCAAAAATAATTAAATGTACCGAAAAAGAGGGTTTCAAACTTACTCCAAAAAAATTAAAAAAAGCAATATCTAAAAAAACTAAATGGATCATTCTTAATTCTCCATCAAATCCAACGGGAGCAGGTTATTCAAAAAAAGAAATTAATGACTTAGCAAAAATTTTAATCAGAAATAAAAAAATTTTTATTCTGAGTGATGACATTTATGAACATGTTAGGTATGACAACTTTAATTTTTTTACAATCGCTCAAATTTCAAAATTAAAAGATAGGACACTTACCATGAATGGAGTAAGTAAATCATATGCTATGACTGGTTGGAGAATAGGTTATGCTGCTGGTCCGAAGGAAATAATAAAAGCAATTGGAAAAATACAATCACAATCAACTTCAAATCCGTCTTCAATTAGTCAAGCTGCAGCTGTTGAGGCATTAAATGGAAAACAAGGATTTATAAAAACTAGAGCTAAAGCATTTAAAGACAGAAGAAACTTTGTTGTAAAAAGCCTCAATAGTATAAAAGGCATAAGTTGTTTGACCCCAAATGGAGCATTTTACGTATTTCCAAGCTGCAAGGGATTGTTAAATAAAAAAACAAAATTAAAAACTGATACTAATTTTGTTCAAAGATTACTCGAAAAAGAAAACGTTGCTGTTGTCCAAGGTTCTGCTTTTGGCTTAGATGGCTATTTTAGAATTTCTTATGCTACATCCATGAAAAATTTAAAAAAAGCAATGTCGAGAATTAAATCTTTTTGTGAAGCCTTAAATAAATAATTATTTTTGATTTAAAATCTTTTTTGCTGGAATTGTTTTTTTAATCCAATTATTTGGAATAGAATTTATACCTTTTAAAGCTGCAAAATATGCTCCAGTAAAATTTGCTCTTGAACAATTGCACCCACCTGCCTTTATTGTTTTTAAAATAGCATCTTTATAATTTTTTGAATTAATAATTGTATATATTGAGCTATTAAAAGTTCCTGGATAGCTACAAGCCATACCTAGTTTCTTTATCGTAGTTGGATCAAACTTTGTCTCGAATTTTCTTATTTTTTTAATGTCATTAACAATTCCTTTAAAAAAAGAATTTCTTTTGAATTTTTTTGTGAATTCTTTGATTGGGTCCTCAGATCCCTTTAACGCAAAATCTATTAAATAAAATTTTGCCATAGCATATTTAAAACTTATTTTTGAGACTGTTACAATTTTGAAAATTTTTTCTAAACTTTTAAAATCAAAGCCATAGAGAAAATACGGAAGAGTAGCACAAAAACCATCTGACTCATTGACTTTTTTACCACCAGAGATCTTCTTTTTTAATTTGATATTTTTTACTGTCTCAATAATATTTTGATGTATCCATGGTCCCCTGACTATACCTCTCCAGTCTTTGACTTTTTTATATTTAGATCTCAGTTTTAAATTTTTCCAATATTTACTTCCAGGGCCAAAGTTTTTAAAGATTTTTTTTTTAAAACGTTTCTCTATATTTTTGTGTCCATCCAATAGTGTGTGAAACATCACTTGGCTAATTTCATTGTAACCAGAGACTTTTCCAGTTTTGATATTATAGAAGGGACTTCTATTCTTTTTTAAGAAAGAAAAGTCTTTTTTTCCTTTAATATAAATACTTAATTTTTTTTGATTATATACCCAATGTAATGGTCTGGCTGCTGCATCTGCCACTGTAGCGCCCAAGAAAACATGAAGATTATTTTTCACTTTAATGAGATAAAAACTTTTCAGCCTCAAGTGCTGCCATACATCCCATACCAGCAGCAGTTACCGCTTGCCTAAATGTTTTATCCTTTACGTCCCCAGCTGCATAAACACCTGGTACATTCGTCTCTGTTGAATCTGGTTTTGTTATCAAATAACCCTCATTATCCATACTAAGTTGATCTTTAAATAATTGCGTTGCAGGGTCATGACCAATAGCAATGAAAACACCGTCTAATTTTATTTCATCAATTTTATTTGTTTTCACATTCTTAACTTTAATTCCTTTAACATTTTTTGGATCTTTATCTCCAATTACATCCTCAACAACTGTATCCCAAATGATTTCAATTTTTTTATTTTCCATAAGTTTTTTTTGAAGCATTTTTTCAGCTCTTAAACTATCTCTTCTGTGAATTAATTTTACTTTTGACGCAAATTTTGTAAGAAACATTGCTTCCTCAACAGCCGCATTACCTCCACCTACAACAGCAACTTCCTTGTCTTTAAAGAAAAAACCATCACATGTTGCACATGCCGATACACCAAATCCTCTGAACTCTTGTTCAGATTTAATATTTAACCATCTAGCCTGGGCACCTGTGGAAATAATTATGCTTTCAGCAGTATATTTTTGACCAGTGTCACCTACAGCCTCAAAAGGTGTTGTTTTTAAGTTTACTGAACTTATATGATCTTCAATCATTTCTGTTCCAACTGCTTTTGCCTGTTCTTTCATTTGATCCATAAGCCATGGACCTTGAATAACATCAGCAAACCCAGGAAAGTTTTCAACATCTGTTGTTGTGGTTAATTGGCCTCCAGGCTCCGCCCCATAAACTAAAATTGGATTCAACATTGCTCTCGCCGCATAAACTGCAGCAGTGTATCCAGCAGGACCAGACCCAATTATTAACACTTTTGTGTGTTTAGTTGGATTTTGACTCATATGGAAGCTATATAGTGATAAATGACTAAATTAAAAGGTTTATTATTGACCGAGGGTATGCATGGCATGATTAGCCAAGTTGAGGGGCTCGCCAAAGCTCTTAATCTTGAATTTATACACGAAAAAATTGAACTAAATGATTTTTGGAAAATGATTCCTCCAAAATTAACACCCGTAAAAAATTTTGTTTTCAAAAATAATATATCAGAAAAATTTAATGTAGTAATTTCATGTGGGAGAAAAAGTGTAGTCCCATCCATCTTTTTAAAAAAAAAATTTGGAAGTAAAATTATGAACATTCATATTCAAGATCCAAAAGTATCATTAAATAATTTTGATTTTGTTATTGCGCCAGAGCACGACGGTCTTGAGGGAAAAAATGTTCTTAAAACCAAAGGAGCAATTCATTATCTTACCGAAAAAGAGTTAGAGGAAAATTTTAATTATTTAAAACCTAAAATTAAAAAAGAAAAAGTAATTGCGTTTATCGCTGGTGGTCCAAATAAGTATTATGATTTTAATGATGAAATAATTGAGGAAATTTTTGTTAAAACCAAAAAAAATTTCATAAATCAAGGTTATCAGCTAATTTTTATACCTTCAATGAGAACACCGCAAAGAATTATAGATAAAGCTCGAAATTTTTTTGATAATGATCAGATTATAATTCAAGATATTGATAAGAAAGCCTATTTGTCATCACTTAAACTAGCTAATCATATTATTGTAACTTGTGACTCTACATCTATGATATCTGAGGCAGCTATGTCGGGGAGACCAATATATGTGGCTCAAATGCCAGCTACTAAAAAAAATATTCGTTTCAAAAAATTTTTTGAGCTTTTTAAATCCCTAGAAATAATTAGAAACTTAGAGGACACAGTGGAAGAATGGAATTATAAAAAACTTAATGAAACTGATAGAATATCGGGATATATAGAGAAACAATTTAAAGATTATGACTTTTCTTAATTCTATATTGAAAAACTCAAAAAAGTATGAATTCCCATTTAATCATTGGGAATATAACAATGCTTTAAGTGAAGAAGCTATTAAAGAAATAGAAGGTGCAGACATTCCCGATGTAAGCAAACATAATCTCAATTATGATGGTACAAGAGCAATTGATGGTGGTGCCGCCGAATTTAGAGAAGGCATAGCTTCAGGCGGTAAGGCAATAAAATTTAGATGTTTTGTTACAAAAGAAAATGGTTCTCAATTTCCACATTTAGTAAAATTCATTAATGAACTTCAATCTAAAGAAACATGCGAAACGATCTCCAAAATGATTAATAAAGATTTATCCGGTTCATATGTCAGACTTGAAGTTATTTGTGATCGTGAAGGTTTTTGGTTAAAGCCTCACTGTGACATTAAAGAAAAATTAATGTCAGGACTTATTTTTGTAAATAATGCAAATGAATCAGAGGAACTAGGCACTGATTTTTATAATGAAAAATTAGAAAAAGTTAAAACAGTTCCCTACAAACATAATTATGGTTATTTATTTACAAGCGGTCCAAATACATGGCACGGAATGGAAAAGAAAAAAATTGTTAAAGAAAGACGATGTATTCAAGTTAATTATGTAACATTTAAAACTGATTGGAAGGTTGATTAAATATTTTGTAGAGACGTCACCTCTAATTTTTTTGTTTTAAGTGATTTAATACCCTCAATACATGCAAGTGCTGTTGACATATTTGTGCAGTATGGCACTTTATTTTTAAGTGTTGCTCTTCTTAAAGCAATAGCATCGTTTAATCTATGTTCGGTGTTACCTCCGCCAGTATTAATTACTAAAGCTATTTTTTTGGAGTCAAGAACATCAACGATATGAGGTGAACCACTACTTACCTTATTAATAATCTTACACCTCATGCCATGTTTTTTAATGTATTCAGCTGTTCCTTTTGTAGCGCACAAATGGAATTTTAGTTTCAAGAGTTCTTTTGCAAGACCTAAACCTTCATCTTTATGAGAATCTTTTAATGATAAAAAAGCTAGTCCATTTGTAGGTAAAGAATTAGACGATGCTATCTGGCTTTTTGCGTATGCCATTCCAAAATTTTTGTCAAATCCCATCACCTCTCCAGTTGATTTCATTTCTGGACCTAACAATAAATCACTGTTTGGAAATTTATTAAACGGAAAAACAGCCTCTTTCACGGCAAACATTCCTTTAGATTTATCTTTTAAATTAAATTTTGAAAGTTTTTCACCAGCCATAACTCTCGAGGCTATCTTTGCTAATGGTATTCCTTTAGCTTTTGATACAAATGGAACAGTCCGACTAGCTCTTGGATTTACTTCAATAACAAAAATTTCATCTTTCTTTATTGCAAATTGAACATTCATGAAACCTTTTACTTTGAGAGCCAGGGCTAAATTTTTTGTTTGTTTCTCAATTTCTTTTATTAAAAAGGGTTTTATGGAAACAGGCGGTAAGCTGCAAGCCGAGTCTCCAGAATGAATTCCTGCTTCCTCTATATGCTGCATGATGCCAGCCACATGTACTTCTTTACCATCAGATATAGCATCAACATCCACTTCCATTGCATGATCTAAAAATTTATCAATAAGAATTGGATTTTTCTCTGCTGCTTTAAAGGCTTCCTCTACAAAATTTTTTAATTGGCTTTTTTCGTAAACAATTTCCATTGCCCTTCCTCCAAGAACATAAGAGGGTCTAACCATTAAAGGCAAACCAATTTTTTCAGATATTTCAATTGCTTGTTTAAAATTTTTTGCAATTCCACTTTCAGCTTGATTTAAATTTAATTTTTCTAAAAGTTTTCTAAATCTATCTCTATCTTCTGCTAGATCTATAGATGAGTATTGAGTTCCCAAAATTGGGAGATTATTATCATGTAAAAATTTTGCTAATTTAATTGGAGTTTGACCACCAAATTGCGTAATAATGCCGACTAAATTACCTTTATCCTTTTCTCTCTTTATAATGTTGAAAACATATTCTTCCTTTAAAGGCTCAAAGTATAATCTATCGCTCGTGTCATAATCTGTTGAGACAGTCTCAGGATTACAATTAACCATAACAGTTTCAAAACCAGCAGACTTTAAGGCAAAACTGGCTTGACAACAGCAATAATCAAATTCTATTCCTTGTCCTATTCTATTGGGCCCTCCACCTAATATTATAATTTTTTTCTTAACACTCGGGTCAGCTTCACACTCTGAATTTATTGAAAAATTTCTTTGATATGTTGAGTACATGTATGGTGTAAAGGATTTGAATTCTGCAGCACAAGTATCAACTTTTTTAAATACTGGTAAAATTTTAAGTGCGGTCCTTTTTTTTCTCACAATGTCTTCAGATAAATTTGATAGCTCAGAAAGCTTTTTATCTGAAAAACCTATTGATTTTATTTGGTTAAAATCATCAAAATTTTTAGGTAATCCATTGTTTTTGATCTTAATTTCATTCTCTATTATTTCCTTAATTTGGTTTAAGAACCACGGGTCGATTTTTGATAAATTATAAATTCTTTTAAGCTTGATTTTTTTTCTAATTGCTTCAGCAACAAGTAAGATTTTATTTGGAATATTTTCTTTTAGTTTTTTTTCAATTTGTCTTTTATTTTGATTAAATATTCTGTCTAATCCTGAAAAGCCAGTCTCAAGAGAAACCAATGCTTTTTGAAGAGACTCTTTAAAGTTTCTCCCAATTGCCATTGCTTCCCCTACTGATTTCATTGATGTACCTAAAATTGCTGGAGAAGTTGAAAACTTTTCAAAAGTAAATCTTGGAATTTTGGTTACTACATAATCTATACTTGGTTCAAATGATGCTGGAGTAACTTTAGTAATTTCATTTTTTAATTCATCCAATGTATAGCCGACTGCAAGTTTTGCAGCGACTTTTGCGATGGGAAACCCAGTTGCTTTTGATGCAAGAGCTGATGATCTTGATACTCTAGGGTTCATCTCAATTATTACCATTCGCCCATTTTTAGGATTTATTGCAAATTGAACATTTGAACCACCTGTCTCAACTCCAATTTTTCTTAAACATGCAATAGAAGCATTTCGCATTACTTGATATTCTTTGTCAGTTAATGTTAATGCAGGAGCAACTGTAACCGAGTCTCCTGTATGTATTCCCATTGGATCTACATTTTCTATTGAACAAATAATTATACAATTATCTTTTTTATCTCTTACAACCTCCATTTCAAATTCTTTCCAACCCTCTAAGCATTCCTCCACAAGCACTTGGCTCACCGGAGACTCGTGTAAACCATTTTTAACAATTTTTAGATAATCCTTTTTATTCTTGGCTATCCCTCCTCCTAAACCTCCAAGCGTAAAAGCTGGTCTAATTATCGCTGGCAAACCAATTTTATTCAAAACTTTTGATGCTTGATTTACATTGTTTACGATTTCAGATTTTGGAAGATCCAAACCAATATCAATCATGTTTTTTCTAAATTTCTTTCTATCTTCCGCATTGGAAATGGCTTTTGAATTTGCGCCTATTAATTCAATTTTATATTTTTTTAGAATTCCTTTTTTCTCCGCTTCCATTGCAAGGTTAAGAGCAGTTTGGCCACCCATGGTTGGAAGAATTGCATCTGGTTTTTCTTTTTTGAGAATTTTTTCTAAAACTTCCAAAGTAATAGGCTCAATATAAGTTTTATCAGCAACATCTGGATCTGTCATAATTGTTGCCGGATTTGAATTAATTAAAACAACCTTATAGCCCTCATCTTTTAATGCCTTACAAGCCTGGGTACCTGAATAATCAAATTCACAAGCTTGACCAATGATAATTGGTCCAGCACCTACAACTAAAATTTTTTTAAGATCTTTTCTTTTTGGCATTTTTTTTCATATTGTTAATAAATTCTTGGAATAAATAGACACTATCTTGTGGTCCTGGGTTCGACTCTGGGTGATATTGAACTGAGAATACAGGATTATTCTTTAATCTTATTCCCTCTATACTATTATCGAACAAAGATTTATGGGTAATTTGAATATTTTTTGGTAAATTTTCTCTTACAACTTCAAAGCCATGATTTTGGCTAGTAATTTCCACATTGTCTTTAATCAAATTTTTTACAGGATGATTTGCTCCTCGGTGACCTAATTTCATTTTTTTTGTTTTACCACCTAATGCAAGTGCGAGTATCTGATGGCCAAGGCAGATACCAAATAATGGCATTTTCTTTTTAATAAGATTTTGAATAATTATGATTGCATATTTTCCTGTTGCAGCTGGATCTCCAGGACCATTAGACAAGAAGACACCATCAGGTTTAAGAGATAAAATTTTTTCTGCAGATGTTTTACAAGAAACCACAGTCACTTTACATTTAAAATCAGAAAAATATCTTAGAATATTTTTTTTTATTCCATAATCTATGGCAACTACATGAAATGAATTTTGATTGTTTTTTCTATAACCATACTCTTTTTTCCAAGTCTTAAGTCCTTTCCAAATATAATTTTTTTGTGTAGTAACTTTTTCTGCTAGATCTAAATTTTTTAGCCCGCTCCATTTAATTGTAGAATTAGTAAGTTTGTTAATATGAAATTTATTTTTTTTTGAGTGAGCAATGGTTCCTTTTGGAGCACCTTTATCCCTAATAAAATTCGTTAAACTTCTTGTATCAAGTCCAGTAATTCCAACTATTTTATTTTTTTTTAACCAAGCATCTAAATGTTGAAAAGATCTATAGTTTGATGGTGATGTTATCTCAGAATTAAAAATAACCCCTTTAGTCCATATCTTATCAGACTCGAAATCCTCTTGGTTTGTCCCTACATTTCCAATATGAGGAAAGGTAAAATTTATTATTTGCCCAGCATAAGATGGATCCGATATTATTTCTTGGTATCCTGTTAATGAGGTGTTAAAGCAAACTTCACCAGTAGCCTCTCCCTGGTGTCCAATCCCGATACCTCTGAAAATTTTTTTATTTTCTAAAACTAAAATACCAGTGTTTTTTTGAGAATTTTTTAAGTGAGCTTTTTTTACTTTTTTGATCAATTACAACTCATAAGTTAAAGGTTAATACAATAATTGATTTATTATCGCAACAGAGATGTATTATAAAATTGTAAAAAAACAATTTTTCTTTTGAAGAATTTTTTCTTTAAAGTAGATTAAAAATTATGTCGTTAAAAGAAACAATTGAAACAGAATATAAAAATGCCTTAAAATCTAAAGATAAGATTAAAATCTCAACTTATAGGTTAATTTTATCATCAATTAAGGATCTCGATATTTCAAATAGGTCTGGCCCTAATAAAAAAGAAACAGATGATGAAGATATAAAAAAATTATTAAAAAAGATGATCAAGCAAAGAACCGAATCAATCGATATTTATAAAAAAAATAATCGCTCTGATCTTCTAGAAATTGAGCAAAACGAATTTAATATTCTATCAAGTTTTTTACCCAAGCAGCTGAATGAAGAAGATACTAAAAAGATATGTGAGGAAACTATTTCTAAATTAGGCGCAAGCTCTATTAAAGACATGGGAAAAGTAATGGGTGAATTAAAAAAAAAGCATGCTGATGAAATTGATTTTTCAAAAGCTGGAGCCATGTTAAAACAATTATTAAATAAATAATGAAATACCCAAAAGAATATCTAGATGAAATTAAAACTCGTCTTAAAGTTTCTAGCGTTGTTTCAAAAGTTGTAGCTTTAAAAAAAAGAGGAAAAGAGTTTGTTGGACTATCACCTTTTAAAAATGAGAAAACCCCTTCCTTTACAGTTAATGATGAAAAAGAATTTTATCATTGTTTCGCAACTTCAGAGCACGGAAATATTTTTGATTTTGTTATGAAAACTCAAAACTTAAGGTTTGGAGAAGCAGTAAAATATCTTGCTAATATTGCAGGAATGCAACCATATCTATTTACAAAACAAGATGAAGAGAGAGAAAAAAATTGGAAAGAGTATTTATCAATTTATAGCAAATATGTTGATTATTATCATGATCAGCTATTAAAAAATGAAAAACTCTCAAACGCCAGAGATTATTTAAAGAATAGATCATTAGGTAAAAATGAAGTTAAAAGATTTAAAATTGGTTTTGTTGAAAAAAATCCAAGTTTTTTTGACGAACTTAAAAAAGAATTTGGTGAAAAAACTTTATTAGAAAGTGGTTTATTTTATTATGATGAAAACAAAAAAAAATGTGTAGAGAGATTTAAAGGAAGATTGATATTTCCGATAAACAATATTTCAGGACAGCCAATCGCTTTGGGTGGCAGAATAATTGAAAATTTAGATTATTTAGCAAAATATATTAATTCACCAGAGACTAACTTTTTTAAAAAGGGATCAAATCTTTATAATTTAGACCTAGCAAGAAAATTATCTAATAAGTTAGATCATATTTTTTTAGTTGAAGGTTATATGGATGTAGTTGGTTTGAGTAAAAATGGAGTTGAAAATGTTGTTGCAAATCTTGGCACTTCTTTAACTGATAAACAAATTTTAACATTAAATCAATTCTTTGATGATATTATAATTTGTTTCGACGGTGATGAAAGTGGCTACAAAGCTGCTCTAAGAGCAGCAGAAAATTCTATAAAAGAATTAAAACCTGAAAAACAAATATCTTTTTTGTTTTTACCAGATAAAGAGGACCCTGATAGTTTTGTAAATAAAAATGGTAAAAACTATTTTTTAGATTTTACAAAACAGAACAAGTTACCAATTCATCAATTTATTTTCAGCCATTATAAAAAACAAACTCAGAATAATCCTTCTTCTATGGCAATATTTGAAAAAAAACTAAGATCCATAGCAAATACAATTAAAGATAATTTTATTAAAAAATATGTACTTGAATTTTTTTTGGAGAAAATTGCAGAATTAACACCACATTCTAATCAAAATAAGAATAAGTCTTTTGTTAAGAAAACAAAATCACTTGAGTCAACACAAAAGTTTTTTAATGATAGTCAAAGTATTACTGGTGTAGAATTAAAAGAGTTTTCGTTGTTATATCTAATCTTAAATAATTTGTCTTTTTTTCAGTCAAATATTCATTTACTAGAAAATATTAAATTATTCACAGAAATTAATAAACAGATATTTAATTCCTTAGTTGAAAAATTAAAATTAAGTGAGACTATTGATATTAAAACTCTTAATCTTGATGAACAATTAATTGATAAGATAAATAAGTTTGCACCAATCAAACATATTCTAAAAAAGAAAACTAAAAATGAAGACAAAGTCATAGAACTGCTTGATGATATTTCAAAGGATTTGTTTAACCATGATTTAGAGTTAAGAATTCAAGAGTTAGAATCGAAATTTTCTGAAGATTTAAGCGAAACAACGTTTAAAAAGCTAAAAGAGCTTAAAAACGAGAGAAAAACCAATTAATCCTAATAAATTAGCAATGGATTTTTAATTATTTGATATTATATAAGTCTCTCAAACTTAAATTTGCTGTGGAAAGAATTATAACTAAATCATTTGCTAGATTGATGGGTCGAGGAACCCATCGTGGTTTTATCACTTATGAAGAACTGAGCAAATCTTTAGGTAAAAGAAATTTATCAGACGAAAATCTGTCTCAAGCTTTCATACATATTCTTGATGAGAAAATAGTACTAGTCGAAAAAAAATCTGACTTTAAAGTTTTAAGAAAAAAAGAAAATTCATCTAAAGAGGAAGGTAAAACAATTGAAAAAAGTGACGACCCAATAAGAATGTATTTAAGAGAAATGGGTGGAGTAGAACTATTATCTAGAGAAGGAGAAATAGCAATAGCAAAAAGGATAGAGGCAGGTAAGGACGTGATGTTGATTGCTTTATCTCAAAGCCCTATAACTGCACAACAATTTTTCGATTGGGATGAAAAATTACAAAACGATAAAATTTTAGTTAGAGAAATTATCGATATAGATACTAACTATATGGAGGACGAAAATACTGGTCCAAGCGCAAAACAAAAAAATGCTGGAGAAGATGAAAAAGATGAAAATTCAACTGATGAAAGTGATGACGACTTTAATCCGACTCTTGCGGCGATGGAGTCTGAAATCAAACCAAAAGTTTTAAAAACAGTTCATTTACTAACAAAAGAGTATCGTAAATTAATAAAATATCAAAAAGAGAAATTAGATTGTGTTCTTAATTCTAAAATTTTTTCAACTTCAAAAGAAAAAGGATACGAAAAAACTGTTAATGATATATTAGATAATATTAAGTCACTGCAATTATCTCCATCAGTACTAGAAGAACTTGTCCAAAGACATTATATTGAAAATAAAAAGATAATTTCTCTAGAGGGAAATCTATTAAGGTTAGCAATGAATCAAAAAATACCAAGAAGTGAATTTATTAAATTCTATATTGGAAACGAAATTAATCCTAATCTGAAAAAATTTTTAGATACAAATACTTTATGGAAACAATTTTTTAGCAAAAATAAAGAGGAGTTTAAGAACATTAGAGAAAGATTAGTTGAAATAAGTCACAAATTAGGGATGTCAGTAACTGATTTTAAAAAATTAGTTAGCAGAGTTCAAAAAGGTGAAAAAGAGTCAAGGATAGCTAAAAAAGAGATGGTAGAGGCAAACTTACGTTTAGTTATTTCTATTGCAAAAAAATATACAAATAGGGGCCTTCAGTTTTTGGATTTAATTCAAGAGGGTAATATTGGATTAATGAAAGCAGTAGATAAATTTGAATATCGAAGAGGGTATAAATTTTCTACATATGCAACTTGGTGGATAAGACAAGCGATTACAAGGTCGATCGCTGACCAAGCAAGAACTATAAGAATACCCGTACACATGATTGAAACAATCAATAAAATTGTAAGAACGCAGAGACTTATTTTGAGTGAGTTTGGTAGAGAAGCTACACCAGAGGAGTTAGCAAAAAAACTTAGGATGCCATTAGATAAAGTGAGAAAAGTTTTAAAAATTTCAAAAGAACCTGTATCTTTAGAGAAACCAGTTGGGGATGAGGAAGATAGTAGCTTAGGAGATTTTATAGAAGATACAAAAGCTCTAGCTCCCTTGGAACAGGCAATTAAATCAAATTTAGGTGAAGCAACTACTAAAATACTCTCAACATTAACACCTAGAGAGGAGCGTGTTTTAAGGATGAGATTTGGAGTTGGAATGAATACTGATCATACCCTTGAAGAAGTTGGATTACAATTTTCTGTTACTAGAGAAAGAATACGTCAAATAGAAGCAAAGGCTTTAAGAAAACTTAAGCATCCTAGTAGGTCAAAACAACTTAAAAGTTTCTTAGAAAGTTAATTTGGGCCGTTAGCTCAATAGTAGAGTACTGCATTGACATTGCAGGGGTAGTTGGAGCGTAACCAACACGGCCCACCATAATATCGTTTTAATTATTTAAGTCTCTAAATATTTTTTTAATTTTTATATTATCTAATAAGTTAAATATAAAGTTTCTATAAAATATTTTTCTTATAATTTTTCTAAAAAAACTCCTCTTATTTAATAGACCATATTTTCTATCAAGTTTAGATTTTAAATTTCCAAAATAATCATTATGGCGATAGTCAATTGCCCATTCATTATGTGCCTTATTAGCAACCTCTTTATTTTCGAAGCATTTTTTTGAGTCAATTGAAAAAACAACTATTGACTCAAAAAATTCCACTAAAAAAATTTTTTTTGAATAAAAGCTTAATTCTTTTTTTAATAATGGTGATCTTCTATGAATATTATCAACAACATTTTTTGCGTAATTTATAAAAGAATATTTAGAGGGATTATTAAATTCTTTTTTTACATAACTTGTACCCGTATCCTCAACAATAATTTTTCCTCCATCTTTGATATAAGGCAGAGAGTAGTGTACCGTGCTAATTTGTTGTAAGTTTTTGTGCCCACCGTCGTCTAAAATGATATCAACCTTTCCCTCTTTTTTATAAAAATGATCCCAAAATTTTCTATCACTTTGATTACCAATATAAATTTTAAAGCCATTTTTTTCTAATTTTTTTGCATTTGGGTTAAGATCTATACCGATTATTTTTGCTTTCTTACCAAAGTATTTTCTCCACATAAATAACGATCCACCATTTGCAACCCCTATTTCAACAAATTTAATTTTTTTATTTCTATAATTAGATAAAATTTTTTCATAGACTTGAAAATAATTACTCCATTTTATTGAATATTTTTCTGAATTAGAGAATGATTTATATATAGAGAGTTTTTTTGTATTTTTGTCCATATTAAAATATCTGTGAAAACACTATCATAAATTAAAAATTAAATATCTCAACTTGCATGGTCACAAAAAACATTGTAGACATCATTTTATTTTGGGCCTGTAGCTCAGTTGGTTAGAGCAGTACACTCATAATGTATTGGTCCCAGGTTCGAGTCCTGGCGGGCCCACCATTTTTGAATGTTAATTTTGTGAAAATTCTTTTAAAACTTTAAACAAAGCCTCTATATCATTATCATTAGAATTCAAAACAGATGTAAATTCCTCTTTTTGAGTTCTTGCTAAACTTAAGCCCTCTATTATCAAATCTCTGATCAGTGGATTGTCTGGATTTTTAGTATATATTCTCCAATCAATATTTATTTCAGGTCTTTCGTTTGTTGCTTTTAAAACGCTATTCACAATAGTGTAATTATCATTAAGCTTATCCTTATTTGTTACATCAATTTCAGGATTAGTATATTCAGCTAGTCTACTTGAAAAACTTTTTAAAAAATATTCCTCAAATAATTCAGCATATTTTTTTTTTTCAGCATCATTAAGGCTTTTTCTTTTTGCACCAAGTGTGTAAAAACCAATACCTTTTATGTCTACTGTTTCCTTAGCGATCAATTTTAGTTTTTTTATTTTTTCTTCTTTAGTAATATCCTCACCTAGTAATTTTGAAGCTCTATTCACCGTAGATTGTACAAATATATCTGGTTCAATTGATAATGAAACAGAACTTATCGAAAAAAAAATAACCAATGATACTAATAATTTTCTTTTCATAATTTATGAATGAAATTATTGTGTTTCTATTTCTTCCCAATCGCTATCATCTTGAGTTTCAATAATTTTCTTACTATTCAAGATTCTTTGTTGTCTATCTTGTAAATAAAGACTTTTAACCGAGGCATAAAAATCTAACGAATTTTTTTCTAAATTTTCAATTGAGTCAAAATTTTTTGCTCTAAAATCTACGCCAGCAGTTACCCTAGATGCATAATAGTCAATATCTTTGAAATAATGAGTGTCGTTTTTCACAGTCACATTATACCAAGCATCTCCACCAATAAAGTTCGTTAAAGAGGCTATGGTATCTCTCGCTGTCGTCGGACCTAAGACAGGTAATACTAAATAGCAACCAGGCCCAACACCATGAGAGGCTAAACTTTGTCCATAATCCTCTTTTACATATTCATTAAATCCAAGATAAGTTGCAACATCAACAAGACCCAAAATACCAACAGTTGTATTAATTAAAAATCTTCCTGAATTTATCCCAGCCAAAGCAAAATCGCCCTGTAAAATATTGTTAGGTATAGTTACAACATTTGATAAATTATTTAATGAATTACTTACCCCTGTTTTAATTGGAGAAGGCAAAACTCTGTAAACACTTGAAACTGGTTTAAAAATAATTTTATCTAAACCTTGATTAAGAGCAAAGGATGCTTTGTTAAAAGTTTCTGAACAATCTTTGATTTCAGATGGTTCATTCTTTTTTAAAACAATCTCTCCGTCAGAACCAGCGTGAACATTCACGATTAACGTAAAAGTTGTAATTAAAATTAGTATAATTTTCTTAAACATTTAATGTTCTGTATATTACAATGTTAAATAAATTAAAATAAGAATTAATCATTATTGTAGCTTAAATGTGGCCTAAAATATCACTAAATTATTCACCTAATTTTAATCCAGGAAAAAGATCTAAAAAAAATATTAAATTTATTATCCTCCACTATACTGGTATGAATAATCAATTATCAGCTATAAATAGACTTTGTAACATCAAATCAAAAGTTAGCGCACATTACTTTATAAAAAAAAATGGTTTTGTATTAAATTTAGTTCCTCCACTTTATGAAGCTTGGCACGCTGGTAAGTCAAGTTGGAAAAACTTTAAGTCTCTTAATAGATACTCAATTGGTGTTGAAATACAAAACTCTGGTCACAATAATAAATATGAAAATTTTTCTCGAAAACAAATTATTTCAACTAAAAAATTATTAGAGTATCTAATAAAAAAATACACTGTTAATTTAAAAAATGTTTTAGGTCATTCTGACATTTCTCCAGATCGAAAAAAAGATCCTGGAGAAAAGTTTCCTTGGAAAGAACTAGCAAAATCTAAACTATCTCTTTGGCATAATTTGGATGAAAAAAAACTTAAAAAAAAAAGATTAGTTAAACTAAATTTATTTGAAGAAAGTAATTTTGTAAAAAATTTAAATAAAATTGGATATCATAAAATTTCAAAAAAAAACCTTAATTCCCAAAAAAGGATATTAATTAAAGCTTTTCAAAGGCGGTTTAGACAAGACTTGATAAATGGAATTTCCGATCAAGAATGCTTAGAAATTAGTAAGAATTTATTGAAATCTTGATTATTATCGTTGAAAAAAAACCAATTTAATATAAATTTGCCTTGCCAGATAAATGACTTATCGCTTTAAGTAATTTAAGAGGAAAGTCCGGGCTCCGCAAGGATACAGTGCCAGGTAATACCTGGCGGGGGAAACCCTAGGGACAGTGCCACAGAAAATAAACCGCCATAACATGGCAAGGGTGAAAAGGTGTGGTAAGAGCACACCGGTTCTATTGGTAACAATGAACGCTGGAAAACCCCACTGGGAGCAAGACTAAGTAGAGGTGACATTGTTGAAAACTAAAAGCCATCCTTGGCTAGTCATCAGGGTTAGTCGCTTGAGTTTGAGAGAGATCTCAAACCTAGATAAATGATAGGTTTAAATGACAGAACCCGGCTTACAGTTTATCTGGCAGCTTTCTTAACAAAAAATTACTCTAATAAAGGCATTTAAATAAATTAAGCTGAAGTTAATTAAACTTCAAATTGAGTCTATTGACAGTTGTAATAAAAACCCATAATATCCCATATATTCCCATATAAAGGGAATTAAGGATTTTATGGCTTATGTTTTTATCTACTTACGAGAACAAGATAGACAAAAAAGGAAGGGTATCAGTGCCAGCTAGTTTTAGATCTTATTTATCTAATTTAGGGTATAATGGGGTTATATGTTATCCATCATTTAATAATCAATCAATAGAAGCATGGCCACAAGATAGAATTGAAAAAATTTCAAGTGCAATAGACTCGCTAAATCCTTTCGAAGAAAAAAGAGATTTTTTTGCTACTTCAATATTATCTGAAAGTATAAATTTACAATTTGACAGCGAAGGAAGAATCTCACTAACCACAAAATTATTAAAACACGCAAAAATTAAGAATAGTATGGTTTTTGTTGGCCAAGGTAAGACTTTCCAAATATGGGAACCAACAATATTTGAAAAATTTAAGTTAACTGCAAGAAAAAAAGCAAATTTGAATCGTGCAAGTCTTAAATGGGAGAGCCAATTAAATAAATAATAAATATAAATAGAGGGGGAAAAATGACAATTAATTTTAAAGCACCAGAGATAAAAGAGTTACAACCAAGACTTTTAGTAATGGGAGTTGGTGGAGCAGGTGGGAATGCAATTAATGAAATGATTGAAAATGGAATGCAAGGAGTAGAATTTATTGCAGTTAACACTGATGCTCAAGATTTGAAACATAGTAAAGCAAAATTAAAAATTCAAATCGGTTTAAATTTAACTAAAGGCTTAGGTGCAGGAGCAAAAATTGATATTGGGCAGGCTGCTGCGGATGAGTCTTTAAATGAAATTATAAACGTTTTACAAGGCGCAAATATGGTTTTCATAGCTGCTGGAATGGGCGGTGGAACAGGTACTGGCGCCGCACATGTAATTGCTCGAGCTGCTAAGGAATTAAATATTTTGACAGTAGGGGTAGTGACATTACCATTTTTATATGAAGGACCATCAAGAATGAGAAGGGCACAAATTGGTCTTGAGGAACTTAGAAAACATGTAGATACTATTATAGTTATTCCTAATCAAAACTTGTTTAAGATTGCAAATGAACAAACTACATTTGAGGAATCCTTCAATCTTTCTAATAATGTTTTAATGCACGGTGTTCAAAGTGTTACAGATTTAATGGTTAGACCTGGTATTATAAATCTTGATTTTGCTGACGTTGAAACGGTCATGGCATCTATGGGCAAAGCTATGATGGGCACAGGGGAAGCAGAGGGTGAAGGTAGAGCTATGAAAGCTACTGAAATGGCAATTAGTAATCCATTAATAGATGACTACACTTTAAAAGGCGCAAAAGGACTGTTGGTAAATATAACTGGCGGTAAAGATCTTAAATTATTTGAAGTGGATGAAGTAGTTAATAAAATTAGGTCAGAAGTAGAAGCAGATGCAGAGGTAATTATCGGTGCTATAACTGACCCATCTCTTGAAGGTAAAATTAGAGTCTCAATTGTAGCTACTTCTTTAGATGGCCAACAACCTGAGACAAAATCAGTTATAAATATGGTTCATCGGATACAAAATAGAAACCCTGGATATTCTGATTTTTCAAATTTAGGATCTAATACGTCTTTTAATTTTTCGACTGGAACACCAATTTCAAGTGGTGCGAATGCATTAAAATTAGAAAATGAAATAACTACAGAAAATTCTCATGAAGCAGTTGCCAATGAAAATGTAGATGAAATAAATAATCAATATCATGAAGAACTTCTTAAAAATCAAGAGGTAGAGAGTGTTATTCAAAATACTGCTCAAGATGACGAGACCTCGTTCACAAAAGAGGCAATTAATGATGAGACACCAGAAGATAATTCAGGCCATGACCTAAAAGAATTTGGTGTTGAAAATGATGCACCAGACCTATTTAGTTCTGAAGCTGAAACACCCTCGCCCAATGAACTCTTAATATCAGATGATGAAGATCAAGAAGATGATTTAGAAATACCCGCATTTTTAAGAAGACAAAAAAATTAATGGTCTTCGAGAAAATAAATGGAAGCCACCATAGTACAGGATAAAATTAAACATTATCCAGTACTGCTAAGAGAAATTATTAGCATTATTACCCCTCAATATGGTGGCACATTTATTGACTGTACTTTTGGTCAAGGTGGTTACACTCGAGAAATTCTTAAAAATATAGACAATAAGGTTATTGGAATTGACAGAGATTCTGAAAGTTTAAAAGTTGCAAAAAAAATTGAAAAAGAATTTCCAGACCGATTTATCTTTAAGAATTTAAATTTTAGTAAATTAAGAAATTTAAAACTCAAAAATGAAAATATAAGAGGTGTAATATTTGATTTAGGTTATTCATTTACACAAATTAAAGATCCAAAAAAAGGATTATCCTTTAACTCTAGTGGATCATTAGATATGAGAATGGGTTTAAATGAATTTTCAGCTAAAGAAGCAATAAATAAATTAGATGGAGAAAGTCTTATTAAAATTTTCAAATCTTTTGGCGATGAAAGAGATGCAAAATTAATCGTTAAGAATATTCTTAAAGACAGATTGTTAAAAGAAATAGATACCCCTCATTTAGTAAAAATTATTGAAAAATCAAAAAAAGGAAATAATAAAAAAATTCATTCTGCAACTAAAGTTTTCCAGGCATTAAGAATTTTTGTTAACAAAGAAATAAGCGAGTTAATTCATGGAATGATCCAAGCAGCTAAAGTTTTAAAAAAAGATGGTTTTTTGGTTATTGTAACTTTTCATTCTTTAGAAGATAAAATTGTAAAATATTTCTTTAGAAGTCTTTCAGAACATAAAAGTGTATCTAGATACCAACCTGAAGAAATACAAGAAGAAATTTTATTTAAATTACATCAAAAAAAACCAATAGTACCATCAAATCAAGAACTAAAAGAAAACCCTCCTTCTAGGTCCGCAAAATTAAGGTGCTTAATAAAAAAGGAAAATTTTTATGATTTTAAAACCGATATTTTAGACAAATTTAAAGATTTAATAGAAATTGAAAATCTTGGACTTAACTTATGAAAAAAATTCTAACTATTAGTTTAATTTTTTCACTTATTATAATTACCTCCTTTATAAAAAATTCTACTAAGAAAATTGATGAGGAATTGTTTAGTTTAAAAGAGAATATATCAGATTTAAATTTAGAATTAGATAATGTTAAACTTGAATTCGATTATTTAAGCTCTCCAGAAAATCTTATTAGTTATCAAAATCTTTATTTTGAAAATAAGTTGACCCAAAAGAGTATAAATGAAATTGAAATTATTGACTTTACAAGAGAAAAAATCATTTCAAACGATGTCAAAATTATAGATAACGAAAAATAATAATATGAAGTTTATTCTCCAAGAAAACAAAGAAGAATTTGAATTTAAAAACAACAAAAAAAACTTTGATATTAGATTTAATAGAGTTGCATTTATTTTTTTTATTTTTTTTCTTATTTCTGTAATTTATTGTATTCATCTTACTCATTTGGGATCTAGAGATTTAAATTCCAAAATTTCAAAGAATTATAACTCTTTTAATAAAATTCAGAGAGCAAATATCTTAGACCGAAATAATCATTTTTTAGCAAAAACTGTTAATTCTATTGATATTGGAATAAATCCAATTGAAGCGATAGATAAAAAAAAATTGTTACTTAATCTAAAATATATTTTTCCTGATAAAGATTTTGAATTAATCAATTCCAAACTTTTAAAAGATAAATTTTTTTGGTTTGAAAAAAAAATTTCAGAGGAGAACTATGAGAAAATTATGATGTTGGGTGATAAATCGATAAAACCACATGAAAATCTTACGAGAGTTTATCCTCAAAAAAATTTATTTAGTCATATAATTGGACAAATAGATGATGATAACTTAGGAATTTCTGGGTTAGAGAAATCGTTAGATTTAGATTTAAAAAAAAACGATAAATCTATTCAACTTACTGTCGATAAAGATATTCAATTCCTAATAAGAGAAGAGTTAATAAGGTTTAATAAGATATTTAAAACTAAAGGTAGTGCCTCAATTTTAATGGATATTAATAATGGTGAGATATTATCGATTATTTCGCTGCCTGATTTTGACCCAAACCGAAGACAAAATATTACAGACGTGAATTATATTAATAGAGCAACTAAAGGTGTTTATGAATTAGGTTCTGTTTTTAAAACTTTTACTTTGGCAGCAGCCTTAAATGAAAAGATAATAGAGCCAAATACTGAATTTAAAAATTTAGAAAAAAGTATTACTTGTGGAAAAAATAAAATAAGTGAATACGACAAAAAAATTCCCTCCAACTTAACTGCTGAGGAAATACTTATCCGCTCAGGCAACATAGGTTCGGTAAGAATCGGCCAATTAATTGGGATTGAAAAATATAAAAATTTTTTAAATGATCTCGACTTAATTAACTCAATAAAATTTGACATAGAGGAAATAGGTAGACCGATATCCTTTAATTGGGGAAAATGTAAGCTCGCGACTACCTCATATGGACATGGGATTACCACTACAATTTTACAATTAACTAGTGCTTACTCCACTATCACTAATGGAGGGTTTAAGATTAATCCTACTCTTATAAAAAAAGAAAAATATACTAAAGGAAAGAGAATTTTAGAGGAAAATGTTTCAAAAAATCTTGTTACCATATTGAGAAAAATTGTAAACACAAAGGAAGGAACCGCAACATTAGCTGACGTGGAAGGTTATGAAGTTGCAGGAAAAACTGGCACTGCTGAAAAAACCTTAGAGGGTGGATACTCTCAAAAAAAAATTAATACTTTTGCATCCGTATTTCCTTCCTCAAATCCCAAATATAGCCTAGTTGTAATGCTGGATGAGCCTAAAACAAATAGTGAGTATGTTTATAATTACAGAGATGGATCAGGAATAAAATACAAAGGAACTCCTTTTAATACTGCAGGTTGGACTTCGGTTGAAGTTGTTGGTCAAATTATAGAAAAGATTGGGCCTATTTTAGCCACAAAATACACAGAAGTTAATTAACAATGTTATTAGGCAATTATTTTACCGATATAAATAGTAGTAAAAAAAAAATTTTTTTCTCAGGAATTTCATTCAATTCAAAAAATATTAAAAAAGATAATATTTTTTTTGCCATAAAAGGAAACCGTTTTGATGGAAATAAATTTATTTCTACTGCAATTAAAAAGGGCTCTAAAATTATTATCAGCGAGAAAAGAATTACAAATTTTCAAAAAGGAGTTTTATTTATTCATACTAAAAATATAAGAAAACTTTTAGCAGAAATCGCTTTTAAAATTTACAAGAATAAACCAAATAATTTAATTGCTGTAACTGGAACAAATGGAAAATCATCTGTTTCAGATTTTTATTTTCAATTATTGAAACTTAATAAGATAAAAGTCGCCTCAATTGGTACATTAGGCGTAAAATCAAAAAATATTAGGCAAAATTTGCCAAATACTACAATAGATCCAATTCGAGTAGGACAAATATTATCTAAATTAAAATCTCAAAAAATTAATAATGTAATTATGGAAGCATCTAGCCATGGTCTAAGTCAACATAGGTTAGATGGTTTAAAGTTTTCATCAGGTATATTCACAAATTTATCTCAAGATCATCTAGATTATCATAAAGATTTTAAAGAATATTTTAAGGCAAAACAGTACTTATTTGAAAATTTGATAAAAAAAAAAGGAAATGTAATAACAGATGAAACAATACCAGAATTTAAAAGAATAAAAAAAATTTCAATTTCTAGAAAGTTAAGCTTGCAGACTTTAAATAGTAGCAAAAATCAATTTCAAATCTTATCTCATATTTTTAGAGGTGAGAAACAAATATTAAAGATAAAATACAATAATCTAACGAGAGAAGTAAATTTAAATCTTATTGGAAAAATACAATTAAAAAATATTTTAATGGCAATTATTGCAGCAAAAAATAGCAATTTAAGTTTAATCAAGATTTTAAATGTATTATCAAAACTTAAACCAATAGATGGAAGATTTGAAAAAATAGGTAAAATCAAAAATAAGTCTAAAGTAATACTTGATTATGCACATACACCAGATGCACTAAGAATATGCCTTTCAAACCTTAAAGAGCAATTTCCAAATAAAAAAATAATTTTACTTTTTGGTTGTGGAGGAAATAGGGATCAAAATAAAAGGTACAAAATGGGAAAAATTGCAAGTGATTATTCTAACGAAATTTATTTAACTGACGATAATCCTAGATTTGAAGATCCACGAAAAATTAGAAATGATATTAAAAAAGGTATTCAGAATACTTTCATAAAAGAAATACCTGACAGAAAAAAAGCTATATCTGAAGCTATCAAAAATTTAAATACAGGTGATATCTTGTTAGTTGCTGGAAAAGGTCATGAAAAAACACAAGATTTTGGTAAAAAGAAAATTTACTTTTCAGATAAAAAAATTATTTTAGATTGTATTAATCTTAAAAATATAAACTTATCAAAAAACTTAAAGATAAATATTATTAAAGAAGTATCTAAAATCAAAAATAAAATTCCTTTGATAAAAGTAGATAAAGCAAGAATCAACTCCAAAGAAGTAAACAAGAATGATATTTTTTTTGCTATTAGAGGAAAAAAAAATGACGGAAACAAATTCATTGCAGAGGCATTTAAAAATAAAGCATCATTAGTTGTAGTAAATAAAATTCAAAATAAATTTGATAGTAAACGTCAGATAAAAGTCACAAATACATTAAAATTTATGACTGAAATTTCAAAAGTATTTAGAAAAAATATCGATACAAATATAATAGCTATTACAGGAAGTTGTGGGAAAACTACTCTTAAAGAATTATTAGGCAATGTATTAAGAAAGTTTTCTAGTGTTAGCATTTCTCCAAAATCATATAACAATAAATTTGGAGTACCCTTAAGTTTACTTAATTTAAGACATAGTGATGAATTTGGAATTTTAGAGGCTGGCATGGATAAAAAAGGTGAGATTGATAGTCTGACAAATATTATAAAACCGAATGTTGGCTTAATAACCAATATTAATTATGCACATGCAAAAAATTTCAAAAATATCAAACAAATAGCTTTAGCTAAAGCAGAGATAATTAAAAATATATTACCTAATGGTTTCGTTGTCTTGAATGCAGATGATAGTTTTTTCAAATTACATAAAAAAATTGCCTATAATAAAAATATTAATGTGATTTCTTTTGGGATTAAAAGTAAAAAAGCAAATGTTAAGTTACTAAATATAAAAAAAGTTAAAAAAGTATTTAAAATTAAAGTTAAAATAAATGATACGTTTAAACATTTTATAATATCTAATAATTTCCAAAATAATATTTATAATATTTTAGGTGCTTTAAGTGTAATTAGTATTTATAAAAATGTACTTAAATTAAATGAAAAAATTTTCTTAGATTTCAGAAGTCCGGCAGGAAGAGGGGATCGTTCTATTGTAAAGATTGGTAACAAAAAAATTAATTTAATTGATGAAAGTTATAATTCTAATCCTCTATCTTTAAAATCAGCTTTAAAGAATTATGATAATATTGACACAAAAAAATATCGTAAATATCTTTTGCTTGGAGATATGATGGAACTTGGAGCACATTCAAAAAAACTTCACCGATCAATAGCTCCTTTAATTAATAAGACTAATATTGATAAAGTATTTGTTATGGGAAAAATGGTCAAAGAAATATTTAACAATATTACTAAAGTAAAAAGAGGAAGAATTTTATTAAATAAATTGAAAATATTTGAATTTATTAAGAAAGATTTAAATAATAATGATTATTTAATGATTAAAGCCTCAAATGCGACAGGTTTCAATAGTATAGCAAATAACCTAAAAAGGTTAAATTAAATGCTTTATCAATTTTTACTTAATTTTGTTGACACGTTTAGTTTTTTGAATGTTTTCAAATACCTGACATTTAGGACTGGTTTATCTTTTTTTACTTCGTTGATTATTGTTTTAATCATTGGAGGATCTTTTATAAAATTTTTTTCAAAACAAAAGATTTTAAACCCTATCCGAGATGATGGTCCGGAAGATCATATAGTTAAAAAAATTGGAACTCCTACTATGGGTGGAGTAATTATTTTGTTTGGTTTGTTGATATCAGTATTATTTTGGGCCGATTTATCAAATTTAAATGTCCTATTTTGTGTATATATCGCAATTTCTTTTGGTCTACTAGGAGCATTCGATGATTATAAAAAAATAAAGTACAGTAACTCTTCAGGTATCTCATCAAAGTTAAAATTAACCTTTCAAATAATACTAGCAATAATTGGTGTTAGTTTTTATGTTTACTTTAATGACTATCAAGATTTAACTAATCTGTACTTTCCTTTTTTTAAAAACCTTATCATTAATCTTGGATGGTTTTTTATACCTTTTTCAATATTTGTAATTATTGGTTCATCGAATGCCGTAAATCTCACTGATGGATTAGATGGGTTAGCAACAGTGCCTGTTATACTTGTTGCAGCTTGTTTTGCATTTATAAGTTATGTCACTGGAAATGTTGTATTTTCAAATTATTTACAAATTCCATACATAGAAGGAACTGGAGAAGTTTCAATATTTTGTGGAGCTATCATTGGCTCTTGTTTAGGTTTTTTATGGTTCAACGCACCTCCAGCAAAAATTTTTATGGGAGATACTGGATCTTTATCTTTGGGTGGCTCCCTAGGAGCAGTTGGTATAATAACAAAACATGAGATAGTTTTAGCAATTACAGGAGGTCTATTTGTTCTTGAGGCTGTTTCAGTGATTGTGCAAGTAATATCATTTAAAATTACAGGTAAAAGAGTTTTTAAAATGGCGCCAATTCACCATCATTTTGAAAAGAAAGGCTGGCCCGAGTCAACAGTTGTAATTAGATTTTGGATAATTTCTATAATTTTAGCAATGATTGGACTAGCTACATTAAAATTAAGATAATGAGTGAAAATTCACAAATTTTCTTCAATAAAAAAATTTTAATTTATGGATTAGGAAAAAGTGGTCTTTCGTCGTTTAATTTTTTAAAAAATAAAAACGAAGTATATTTGTTTGATGACAATCTTAGCCTTAAAATTAATAAGTCTTTTAAAAAAAAAATTCTCAAATTTAAAGAATTATTTAATATTAAATTTGATTTAATAATATTAAGTCCAGGAATTGATATAAAAAAATGTAAATTAAAAAATTTACTCAAGAAAAAAAAAAAAGATATTTATACAGATCTAGATGTTTTTTACGCATTTAATAAAAATATCTCCATTACAATTACTGGTACAAACGGTAAATCTACTACTTGCAAACTTTTGTATGATATCCTTAAAGATCAAAAAAAAGATGTTCGATTAGTAGGAAACATTGGTACGCCAATTCTATCTATTAAAAAGATTTCAAAAAAAACAATTTTTGTAATTGAGGCTTCGTCTTACCAACTAGAATATAGTAAAATTTTTTCATCAAAATTTGCTGCTATCCTTAATATTGCTCCAGATCACTTAGAGAGACACGGCAATCTGAATAATTATATAAGAGCAAAATTTAAAATTTTCAATAATCAAAAAAGAGGAGCAATTGGATTTGTTAATAAAAACGATCATTTAATACAAAAAAGAATTAAAGAAAAAAAACTAAAGTTAAAATTAGTAAATGTAGATACAAAATTAAATAAACATCTTTTGAAAAAAATTAGAAATAAATATTTTTTATCAAGATCAAATCAGGCAAATCTATCTTTTGTTTTAGAAGTAATTAAAAGATTTAATATAAAATCAAATCAATTATTCAAAAGCGTTAATAAATTTAAAGGATTGAATTATAGACAGAAAATTATTTATAACAAAAATAAATTAATCATAATTAATGATTCTAAATCAACAAGTTATTCTTCTTCAAAAGAATTATTAGAAATGTATGAAAATATTCATTGGTTAATTGGCGGTATTCCAAAAAAAGATGATAAATTATTATTATCAAAAAGATATTTTAAAAATATTAAGATTTATGTCTTTGGTAAATACTTTAAAAAATTCTCAAAAGATTTAAAGGAAAAGACAAAGTTTAAAAAGTTTAAAAATTTAAATCTTGCACTATCAACAATTTTTAAGAATATTCTTAAAAAAAAACATTCAAATAACACGATCCTATTTAGTCCAGCTTCCGCCTCATTTGATAGTTTTAAAAATTTTGAGGAAAGAGGCTTATATTTTAATGAATTAATAAAAAGACATTTGAATGAAAGAAAAATTATTTAGCTATATTTCTTTTTATCAGTGGTGGAAAAGTATTGATAAACCTATTTTATCATTGATCTTACTTTTATTTTTGGTGGGTTTATTTTTCTCACTTGTATCAACTTCTCTAATTGCATCAGATAAATTAGATACGAATACATATTTCTTTTTTTTTAAACATTTAGTCTTTGTTTTTTTTGGCTTCTTTTTGATTTTTTTTCTTTCTTTTATACCTGAAAAAGAAATATTTAGAATTTCTGTAATATTTTTCTGCTTATCATTAGTTTTGTTATTACTTGTTCCCATAATTGGAGTAGAGATTAAAGGTTCAAAAAGATGGATTGATTTACCGATCCTGCCAAGAATACAGCCTATCGAGTTTGTAAAGCCTTTTTTAATAGTAGTAATAAGTATGATAATTTGCTCTCAAAAATATACTAATTTTAATTTGAAATACTTCTTATCTTTTTTATTAACTTTGTTGATATCGGGTCTTTTGATACTTCAACCAGATATTGGTCAAACTCTTTTAATTGGTTTTAGTTGGTTAGTTTTGATTTTTATTTCTGGTATTAGTATATTTTTTTTGAGCCTAGTTTTTTTAATTTCTTTAACTGGCATGGTATTCATCATTAGTTTCTTTCCACAATTTAAATATATTAAAGATAGATTATTTTCTTTTTTTAATCCCGAAACGGGTACTCATAACTTTCAATCAGACAAAGCATTAGAAGCTATAGTAAGTGGAGGTTTCTTTGGGAAAGGTATTGGAGAAGGAACATTAAAAAACAGAGTCCCTGAAGCTCATACTGACTACATTATTTCAGTAATTTCAGAAGAGTTTGGAGTAATTTTAATAATGTTAATTTTGTTGACCTACCTAGTATTAATATTTTCAGTTCTGAAAAAAGTTTACAATGAAAATGATAAAACGATCAAGTTAATACTAACTGGATCTGTTAGTTTAATACTTATGCAAGCAATGATTCACATAGGAGTAAATATTAGATTATTCCCAACTACAGGAATGACTTTACCGTTTTTAAGTTATGGGGGATCATCGATTATAAGTATTTCTATTATGTCTGGTATGATTTTGAATTTAACGAAAAGAAAAACAATTAAATGAAAAATATTTTAATCTCAACTGGAGGATCGGGAGGACATGTAGTGCCAGCAAAAATTCTACGTGAACATTTGCAATCAAATTTTAATATTTTTATTTCTACTGATTTAAGAGGGTTGAAATATCTAGATGATAAAAAAAACGATATTTTTTTGATAAATACTCCTAAATTTAATCTGAATATATTTTTTATATTTAAAATACTCAAAGTAATTTTTTTAGTGATTAAAACAGTCTTATTATTAAAAAAAAATAAGATAGATATTGTTTTTTCAACAGGAGGATATATGTCATTACCTGTTTGTATTGGTGCAAAATTATTAGGAATAAAGATATACTTACTAGAACCCAATATTGTTTTAGGTAGAGCAAATAGACTCTTTTTAAGTTTTTGTAACAAAATTTTTACTTATACAAGAAACTTAAAAAACTTTCCTGAAAAACTCAAATATAAAATTAAAATAATATCTCCACTAGTTAAAAAAAGTTTTTATGTGAAAAAAGAGATTAAAACAGAAAATAAAGTATTCTGTCTTTTAGTTGTTGGTGGTAGTCAAGGTGCAAAGATTTTTGATAATATAGTAAAAAATGTTATCATAAATTTGTCAAAAAAAAATAAAATTAAAATTATCCAACAAACTCATAAAAGTAATACTAATAATTTAAAGAATATTTATGATGAGGCTGAAATTGAAAATATCATTTTTGATTTTGAGGAAAATTTAGTAGATTTGATTAGTCAATCAGACTTATGTATTACTCGTGCTGGCGCATCTACTTTAGCAGAATTATCAATTATGAATAAACCATTTTTAACAATCCCTCTAGTTTCAGCAAAAGATAATCATCAATTTGAAAATGCAAATTTTTATCAAAATTTAGGTTGCTGTTGGATTATGAGTCAAAAAGACTTTAATGAGGTTAATTTAGAAAAATTTTTAGATCATATAATTATGAATAAGTCTGAGTACAATATAAAAAAAAATAATTTAGAAAAACATAATTTCCAAAACTCATGGAATGATATAAACCAAAAAATATTGGAAACTATTAATGAAAATTGAATTAGCTAAAAAGGAAATTATCCATTTCATAGGTATTGGTGGAATAGGTATGAGTGGTCTCGCATTGATTATGAAGGCAAAAGGTTTCAAAATTCAAGGAAGCGACATTGCTATAAACAAAAATATCGAAAAACTAAAAAAAAATAATGTTAAAATATTTATCGGTCATAAAAAGCAAAACATAAAAGATGTAACAATTGTTGTAATCTCCTCTGCTATAAAAAGAAATAATCCAGAGCTTATTGAGGCTCAAAGAAAAAAATTACCTATTATTAAGAGGGGAAAAATGTTGGCGAATCTTGTTTCTTTAATGAAAAATATTGTTGTAGTAGGATCGCATGGTAAAACAACAACAACATCCTTGGTAAGTTCAATTTTTGAAAAAACAAAATTAGATCCGACTATAATAAATGGTGGGATTATAAATTCAATTAAAGGCACTGCGAAACTTGGTAAAAGTGATTGGTCGATCCTTGAAGCAGATGAGTCCGATGGAAGTTTTATTCATATTTCGCCAACATATTCAATTATAACAAATGTAGATAGAGAGCACATGGATTTTTATAAATCTATTAAAGATTTGAAAAACTATTTCTTGAAATTTATTAAAAAAGTTCCATCATTTGGAAAATCATTTATATGTGTTGATGATAAAATTAACAATGAACTAATTAGGTCTGTCAAAAATAAAAATTTTTATACTTATGGAACAAAATCAAATGCTAATTTTCTTATAAAAAATATAAAACAAGAGAAACAATACTCAAAATTTGATTTATTTGTAAGATTGCCAAATAAAAAGAAATTAGTTTTGAAAAACTTTAAAATTCCATTACTAGGAATTCACAATATTAGAAATTCTACAGCAGCAATAGCAGTTGCTTTTACAGTTGGTATCTCACCCTCTAATATAAAAAAAGGTTTGATAAATTTTAAGGGAGTACAAAGAAGATTTAATAAAATTTTTTCATATAATAAAATTGATTTTTATGATGATTATGCACATCATCCTACAGAAATAAGATCTGTCTTAGAAGGTGTGAAAAATGTTTATAACAAGTGTGAAAAAGTTTGTATTTTTCAACCACATAGAATTTCAAGATTAAAAGATTTAAGAAAGGAATTCTCTGAGTCTTTTAAAGACGCAGACATTGTTATTCTTTGTCCAATTTATACTGCTGGTGAGAAAATGAAGTTGGGATTTAGTTATAATAATTTTGCAAAAGAAATTATAAAAAATTCTAAAGTAAAATTATTTTTAGTGAATAACAATATTCAATTAGCAAAATTTCTAAAAAAAAATATGTATGGAAATAAGATTGTAATTGGGATGGGAGCTGGTTCAATTTCAAATTGGATAAAAAAGTTACCAGAATTAATGTAATGCAAAAAAATCAACTAAAAGATTTACTGAAGGATTTTGGAAATAATGTGGTTTTTGATCAAGATCTTAAAAAAAAGAATTGGTTTAATATTGGTGGTAAATCAAAAGTTTTTTTTAGAGCAGATAATTTAAAAGATTTAGTAAAATTTCTCCAATTGTTAAATAATCAAGAAAGAATTTTTATTATTGGGGCAGGGTCAAACACTTTGATTTCAGATGACACTTTTGATGGAGTTGTAATTAAACTAAGTAAAAACTTTAGTAGAATCTCATTGTTAAGAGAGGATGTCATAATATCTGGAAGTGCAGTTTTAGACAAAAAATTATCAGAATTCGCAGCTCAAAATAATTTAAGTGGATTTGAGTTTTTGTCTTGCATCCCAGGTTCTATTGGAGGGGGAATAAGAATGAACGCAGGTTGTTTTGGTAAAGAATTTAAAGATATTCTTATATCGATCCAAGCAATAGATAACAGAGGTAATTTAATTACAATACCTTCAAAAAAAATTAATTTTGAGTATAGAAATAATGATATTCCTGAGGATTTAATTTTTTTAAGTGCATCGTTTAAAGGGATAAAAAGTGATGTCCAAAAAATTAATAGCGAGATTTTAAAAATGAAAATAGAAAAGGAAAAAAATCAACCAACTAAAATTAAGACTAGTGGAAGCACTTTTAAAAACCCGGTAAACCAAACAAATAAAAAAGTTTGGGAACTAATAAGAGAGTCAGTTTCACTGGATACTAAATTTGGAGACGCATGTATTTCTAATAAACATTCAAATTTTTTTGTTAACAAAGGAAATGCTACTTTTAAAGATATGAAAAAACTAATTGACTTTGTATCACAAAAAGTTTTTGAAAAAACTGGTGTTAAACTAGATAATGAAATTAAAATATTGGAATAGTTTGAAAAAAAAAATTTTGATAATTTCAGGTGGTATCTCAAAAGAGAGAATTATTAGTATAGATACAGGAAAACAAGTTGCTAATGAACTTAGAAAGAATAGTTATGTTGTAAAAATATGTGAACCAGATAAAAATTTTTTATCTATAACTAAAAATTTTAGACCACACATCATTTTTAATGCTCTGCATGGACAGTTTGGTGAAGATGGATATATTCAATCAATATTAGAGACAATTGGTATTCCCTATACACATTCCGGTGTTATTTCATCTGCCAAAGCAATGGATAAAGAAATCTCAAAAAGAATTTTTAAAAAAAATAAAATTTTAACACCAAAATATTTTTTATATACCTTTAATAAAACAAACAAAAAACTAACTTCTGAAATTAATAAAAAATTAGGTTTTCCTGTTGTGATTAAACCAATTAATGAGGGATCTAGTGTAAATGTCTTTATTTGTACAAGAAGAAATCTTTTCAGTAAATTAAAACTATTAAAAGACTATAAAAAAGTTCTAATTGAGCAATTTATACCAGGTCGTGAAATACAAGCTGCGATAATTGGTAAAAAAAAACTTGGTGCAATTGAATTAAAACCAAAGAGAAAATTTTATGATTATCAGGCAAAATATAATTCCAAAGCTAAGACAGAACATATTATCCCTGTTGATTTATCTAAAAAGGATTACAGTAAACTTATGAATATAACACTTAAAGCTCACAAATTGATTGGATGCAGGGGTGTTACTAGGTCAGACTTTAAATTTTATAATGGGAAATTCTATCTTTTAGAAATTAATACCCAGCCTGGTATGACTAAACTATCATTAGTACCTGAAATATCCTCCTATGTTGGTATCAGTTTTATAAACTTAATTAAATTAATCTTAGAAGATGCATCAATTAATAAGTAAAAAAGTTATTATTTACTTATGTTTATTTTTTTTATTAGTCACAGTAAATAATAATTCAATTATAAATCTAAGACTACCCAAAATTGAACGAATTAAAATTTCAGGATTTAATTTAAATCAAAGTAATCAAGTTAAGAACGTAATTGAAAGTTTAAAATCCAAAAATATCTTTTTTATTAATCAGTTTGAAATAAAAAAAAACATTTTTTCTGATAATGTAATCGAAGAGTTAAGTATATTTAAAAATTATCCATCTACTTTAATTGTTGATATTAAGAAAACTCAATTTTTAGCGGTTACAAAGAAAGATGGTGAAGATTTCTATATTGGTAAAAATGGTAAATTAATAAAGAAAAATAAATCAATAGCTAAATTGCCATACGTTTTTGGAGATTTGAATATGAGTGAATTTTTAAAATTTAAAAAGAATATTGATGATTCAAATTTTGAATTTAACCAGATATTAAATTTATATTACTATAAATCAAAAAGATGGGATATAGAAACTTCAAAAGGATATTTGATTAAATTACCTAGAGAAAATATAAGTGAAGTTTTAAATTTGTTTATACGTTTGTCCAAAGAAAAAAATTTCAATGATAAAAGAACGATTGATTTTCGTCAAAAGGGTCAAATAATATTAAATGCAAAATAATTTAAATTTTCAAACATTTATTTCAGTTACTCCAAATAAATTTATTCTTACTGTTACTGATTTAAAAAATGAAATTCTTTTTGAAAAAGTTTATAAAGATACTCATATTAATGATACAAAGGAGATTAATTATATAGCTTTAGGTGACTTTTTAAAAAAAAATATTATTGAAATAGAAAAAAGCCTTAAAAAATTTATAGAAACTGTTCACCTAATAATTGATTACAAAAATATTTATACAGTTAATTTTTCAATTAAAAATAAAGCAGATATAATTTCATTAGATACAAAGATAGTGAATGAACTATTGGTAGATGCTAGGAGTTATTGCAAAGATACACTAAAAGATGTAGATATTTTACACATAAAAATTGATCAATTTTATATTGATAATAATTATTACAATATATTTCCTGATAAAAAAAAATGTAAAAATTTATCAATTGATTTAAGCTTTGTCTGTTTGCCCGATTATGTGTTAAAAAATATTAAAAAATTGTTGAGTGAGTATAAAATATCTGTAGACAGGGTATTTAGTCATTCTTATTTAAAAGGTTTTTCAAGTGATAAAAGTAAAAATATTTATGAAATTGCTCAAAAAGTCATGCTTGGACTTAATGAAAATGAAGTGTCTATAACTAACAAAAATCCCAAAAATAGAGGTTTTTTTGAGAAATTTTTTGAATTTTTCAAATGATTTGTATTTTCTCGTAATATTTGTTGTTTTTAAAATCAAGTTTTTGTGAATTAAAAGTTTTCAGTGTCGCTTTTAAATCAAAAAACTATAAAAGAAGCTGTATCATTCACTGATATAGGACTTCATAGTGGAAAACAGGTAAAAATTTGTATTAAACCATCTGATCCTGATACAGGAATTGTATTTAAAAGAGTTGATTTAAAAGAAAACAATTTAATATACCCAAATTTTACAAACGTTAGTAACACCGCTTTAAACACTACAATAAGCAATAACTCTGGCGTGAGCGTGTCAACAATAGAGCATTTGATGGGAGCATTATTTGGAATCGGAATTGATAATGTTTTAATTGAAATTGATAATGAAGAGGTGCCAATTTTAGACGGTTCAGCTAAACAGTTTATAGAAAAAATATTATCTGTTGGATTAATGTCCTCTGATAAACCGATAAAAATTATTAAGATAAATAAAAAAATAGAATTTAGAAATAAAGAT
Source organism: uncultured Pelagibacteraceae bacterium (assembly GCA_902629535.1). GTDB lineage: Bacteria > Pseudomonadota > Alphaproteobacteria > Pelagibacterales > Pelagibacteraceae > Pelagibacter. The sequence goes on from CACORD010000002.1 coordinate 95,400, forward strand.
AAGTTTATATCAATTGAGCCATCAAAGTTAAGTTTAGATATTGATTTTCAACTTAAGTATCAAAATAAAATTATTGGTGATCAAAGAAATAAAATAAATGTTTATGAAGATGATCTTACTGAAATCTTCAATTCGAGAACTTTTTGTTTATATGAGGATATTGAAGCAATAAAGAAAAAAGGTTTAGCAAAAGGTGGCAGTTTAGATAATGCAGTTGTTGTGAAGGGTGAAGATGTGCTTAATACAGATGGTTTGAGAAATTCAAAAGAATTTGTGAATCATAAAATACTTGATTGCATTGGTGATCTTTTTACAAGTGGGTATCGAATGATCGCTAGTATTAAATGCTCGCAAGGAGGCCATTATTTAACAAACAATTTATTAAGAGATGTATTTGCCAACAAAGATAATTTTTCCATCATTGAAATTCAAGAGAGAACACTTCCTCATACATTAATCAATAGAAGTTTACTAAGATCAATAGCTTAATTTAATATTCATCTTTATAATTTTTTTTTAACTATGTATACTTGCATGGATGTTAAAAAATAAAATAATAATAGTACTTTTCTCTTTAGTAACATTGTTTGCATGTAGTAAAGAGCCTGAGAAAATCAAGTTAATAAAAGAGACAAATCAAAAAGTTGAAATGATTTCAGCTTATGAGGAGGGAATGAATTTACTAGAAATGGGTGACTATTATGCAGCCGGTAAAAAATTTTTAGAGGCTGAAATTTTATTTCCTCAATCGCAATGGGCATCTAAGTCAGTTTTAATGGCATCATATTCTTATTATATGCAAGATTATTATTCTTTAGCCATTCAAAACTTAAAGAGATTCTTTAATACTTACCCGAATGATAAAAATATTGCTTATGCTCATTATTTGTTAGCAATGTGTTATTATGAAACAATTGAGGGAGAAAAAAAAGATTTAGCTCCTTTAACTCTTTCTAAAAAAGAACTTAATTTTATTATTAAAAATTATCCTGAAACTGATTATGCTTATGATGCTAGATTTAAGATTGATCTAATTAATGATGTATTAGCAGCAAAAGAAGTTTATATAGGAAGGCATTATGTTAAAAAAAAAAAGTGGATACCTGCACTAAACAGATTTAAAAATGTATTAGAAAATTATGAAACTACCGTACATGTGGAAGAAGCAATCCATAGACTGGTAGAAATTTATTTTAAATTAGGTATGGAGGAGGAGTCGCTTAAGTATGCGTCTTTATTAGGTTATAATTACAATTCTGGTGAGTGGTATGCGGAAACTTACAAAATTTTTAATAAAAAATACAAAGTAACAATTCCTAAAACTAAAAAAGAGAAAAGTAAAATTTTAAGCAAAATAAAAGATCTTTTTTAATATGGTTGATGAAAAAATTAATCAAAAATATCTTAAAAAAATTAAGTTATTTCAAAAATATAACAAACACTATTATAATCTAAATAATCCGTTAGTTGATGATTTTAAATTTGATAAATTAAAATCAGAAATAATTGATTTAGAAAAAAAATATAATTTCTTAAAACATAAGAGTTCCCCATCAAATTCTGTTGGATTTAAACCATCTAAAATCTTTAAAAAAGTTAAACATAAAACACCAATGCTGTCTTTGGGCAACGCATTTACTGAGGAAGATCTAATAAATTTTGAAAAAAAAATCTTCAATTTTTTGAATAATGAAAAAGGATTAAATATTGAATATAGTGCAGAGCCCAAAATTGACGGAATATCAGCATCATTATTTTATAAAGATGGAAAATTTTTAACTGGCCTATCCAGAGGCGATGGAAAAGAGGGGGAAGATATAACAGAAAATTTAAAAACAATTAAAGATATACCACATGAATTACAATTTAAAGATTTTCCTAAGGAGCTAGATATAAGGGGGGAAGTATTTATTCAAAATAGCGATTTTAGAGATTTAAAAGATAAATTTGCAAATCCGAGAAATGCTGCCTCTGGTTCTTTAAGACAAAAAGATCCCAAAGAAACTCAAAAGATTCCTCTGAAATTTATTGCTTATACTTTTGGTTATGAGAGAGGATTGAAAGTGTCCTCTCAAGAAGATTTTTTAAAAAAGTTAAAGGAATGGGGTTTTAAAACAAATCCTTTAAATAAAACCATTAAAACAACAAAAGATTTAATGAAAAATTATAATGAAATCGAAAAAAAAAGAGATCAAATAGATTTTGATATTGATGGAATTGTTTATAAGGTAAATAACTTCACATTGCAAAAAAGATTGGGAAATGTTGCAAATGCTCCGCGATGGGCTATCGCACATAAATTTTCTGCTAACAGTAGTATTTCGAAAATTGAAAACATTGAAATTCAAATTGGTAGAACTGGTGCTTTAACACCAGTAGCAAAAATAAGACCAGTTAATATTGGAGGTGTTGTTGTTTCAAATGCAACTTTACATAATGAAGAGGAAATAAACCGAAAAGATATAAGAATTGGAGACACAGTTTTAATTGAAAGAGCGGGAGATGTTATACCTCATGTAATTTCAGTAGATTTAAAATTGAGATCTAAAGATTCAAAAAAATTTAATTTTCCGAAAAATTGTCCATCTTGTGGATCCAAAACTGTAAAAGACTTTAATTTCACAACAAAAAAAGAAGATGCAGTTAGAAGATGCTCAAGTGAGGGTTATGAATGTGAAAAAATGGCGATAGAAAAGATAAAACATTTTGTATCAAAAGAGGCTTTTAATATTGATGGCTTTGGGAAAAAAATTGTTGAAAATTTTTGGAATTTAAATCTAATAAAATTTCCCCATGATATATTTAAGCTTGATTATACTAAAATAGAAAATTTAGAAGGATGGGGAAAGCAATCAGTGGCAAATTTGAAATATTCAATTAACCAAAAAAAAACAATTTCTTTTGAAAAATTTATTTACGCTCTGGGTATTAGACATATAGGTTTAGAAAATGCCAAAATTATAACAAAAAATTTAAAATCATTAAAAAATTTTATCTCTTTATCAAAAAAAAATAATTTTGATAATTTGATTAATATTGATGGAATTGGTGAGACTCAGATTAATTCAATAAAAAATTTTTTTAAAAATAGTACAAATTTACATGTTTTAGAAAACCTAGAAAAAGTAATCATAGTGAAAAATGCTGAAAACCAAAAAACTGATGGTATTTTCAGTAACAAAACTTTTATGTTTACTGGTAAACTTTCAAGCATGAGTCGTTCAGAAGCAAAATCTTTGATAGAACAAAATTCAGGATCAATTGTTAGCAATGTTACAAAGAAGCTTAATTATTTAATAGTTGGAGAAAAACCTACAAATAGAAAAATTGATGCCGCAAAAAGATTGAAAGTAAAAATTTTAGATCAGTCATCTTGGCTAGAAATGCTTAAATAAAGCTAGCTAACCACTTCTTTTCCTTTTTATTAAGTAACGGAGATAACTTTGAATAAACTTCAAAATGGTATTTAAATATATAATCCCTTTCTTTTTTTGTTAATAGTTTAAAATTGATTAAATCTTTTTCTATTGGTACCAAAGTCAAATTTTCAAAAATTAACTTATTTTTAACTTTTTTCGCATAAATTAAGTTTTCAATACGTATTCCAAATTTACCTTGTTTATAATATCCAGGCTCATTACTTAGTATCATTCCATTTTGAATTTTGACTGAATTTTGTTTTGAAATAGCTTGAGGACCTTCATGAACATTTAAGAAAAAACCAACACCGTGCCCGGTTCCATGGTTATAATCCTGATTATTTTTCACAAGAAATTTCCTAGCCTCAATATCTATTAATCTCCCAGTTTTTTTTTTATTGAGATCGGTATTAACGACAGCAATGTGTCCTTTCAAAACATTAGTAAAAATATCTTTTATTTTTCTATTTTGATTTTTGAAACAAATAGTTCTTGTAACATCTGTTGTGCCAAATTTATATTGTCCTCCAGAGTCACAGAGGAATAGTTCATTTTTTTTTAAAAGTTTTGTATTATTTTTTGTTGCTCTATAGTGAACAATTGCTCCATTTTTACCACTACCTGATATAGTATCGAAACTTGGAAATAAATAATTTGAGTTCTGTTTTCTAAAATATTCTAATTTATTTTGGGCATCGACTTCAGTGATATTTAATTTTTTTTTGCTCTTTAACCAAAAAATAAATTTTGTTAATGCAACTCCATCTATTAAGTGTGCATTTACCATATTATCAATTTCAATTTTATTCTTAATTGATTTTAAAAGATAAATTGGATCTTCTTTTTTTATAATTTTTAATCTTTTTTTTAAGATTTGTTCAAAATAGATAGAACACGTTTTTCTATCTACTAAAATATTTTTCCCATTTAATTTTTTAAAAAAATTAGGAAAATTTTTAAATTCGATAATTTGGTTTTTTTTTAATTTTTTTTCTTTTACAAGATTTTTCGATTTTTTTTTATTTACAATTAAATAAATTTCTCTTTTTTTACCTATTACTAAATGACAGTTTGGTATTGGACTTGTTGGACTATCGTAACCTCTGATATTCAATAACCATGCTACATTTTCTGGAGCAGAAATAAATATGTAATCTAATCTCTCTTTTCTTAAAAATGATAATATTTTTTGTATTTTTTGAGAATGATTTTCACCAGTTACTTTTGTGTCAAGGGAGTAAAAAGGAATAATTTTCTTTTGTTTTGCTTTAAAAATATTATCAACCAGGTTTTTATTTATAATTTTTACCCTGTTATTCTTCAAGAAAAATTTTTTAATCTGATCTGATGTGAATAATTTCGGATCTATTCCTAAATTTAAGTTTTTAAATATTTTTATATCTCGAATTTCTTTATAGTCAATAATTCTAAAATTTTTCCCACTCTCAATTTTAGCTTGAATGGTATATCTTCCATCAACAAAAAGATAATTTTTATTTTTTAAAATTATTGCGTATCCTGCTGACCCTTTAAAATTTGAAATAAAGCCCAATCTATCTTTGTTTGAATATTCAGAAAAAAACTCATCGTTTTTTGGGATTACATAGCCATCTAAATTATATTTTATAAACTGGTCTTTTAATCTTCTTATTCTTGATCTTATCATTTGATTCTTTTTTGATATCTTATCCAACCAGGACTTCTTTTGGATTCGTCATCTAGTTCAACATCTTGATTAAATTCAAATTCATCAAATGTATTTGTATTATCGTCAAAAAATGAATTTTTTTCCAAATTATCTTCTGGAAGTTCCTCAATAAATCTAGATGCCATACTATCTATCCAATCCCCTTGATAAAATCTATTCATTGAGAATGAAATAATTGCTTTTTTTTTGGCTCTAGTGATACCAACATATGCTAGTCTCCTTTCCTCCTCCAGACCATTCTGTCCTTTTTCTTCTATCGATTTCTGATGCGGAAACAAACCCTCTTCCCATCCTGGTAAAAAAACAACATCAAACTCTAAACCTTTTGCTGCATGCATTGTCATCATGTTGATTTTTTCACCTTCCCAATCTTGATCAATAGATGTAGCTAAGGAGACATGATCTAAAAAACTTTCTAGATTATCAAATTCTTTCATTGCACTTAATAATTCTTTAATATTTTCAAGACGATTTTCATTTTCAAGATCTTTTTTATTTTTTAACATTGCAGAATATCCAGACTCATCTAGAACAATTTCTAACAATTTCACATGATTTATTTTTTTGATGTTAAGATCATTACGCCATTTGGAAATCAAATCTAAAAATATATTTAAACCGATTTTTGCCTTAGGTTTTATCAAATTTTTTTCTATCATCTTTCTTGACGAATTTTCTAAACTTAATTTACTAGTTTTAGAAAATTCATGAATTGTTTTAATAGTACTTTCCCCAACAGATCTCTTTGGATTATTCACAATTCTCTCAAATGCTAAATCATCTTTATCTTGATAAATTAGTCTTAAATAAGCTACACTATCTTTTATTTCAGCTCTTTCATAAAACTTAATTCCACCCAAAATTCTATATGGCATGCCTATTTTTAAAAATCTTTCCTCAAATTCTCTAGTTTGAAAAATTGCTCTGACTAAGATAGCAATATTATTAAGTGAAAAATCTTTTTTTATTTTTTCTACTTCATCTGATACTCCAATAGCTTCATCTTTCCCATTTTTAAAGCAATTTAACTGTATCAAATCTCCTGCTTCCATTGTTGATTTTAATGTTTTACCAACTCTATTTTCATTATTAGAGATCAAAGAGGAAGCAACTGTTAAAATATTTTCTGTAGATCTATAATTTTGTTCAAGTCTTATTACTTTTGTATCTTTGTAAATTTTATCAAATTCTAAAAAATTTTTTATTTCTGCACCTCTCCAACTATAAATTGACTGGTCATCATCGCCTACGCAGCATAAGTTCCTATTTCTTTCTGCTAATAGATTTAACCATTTACTTTGGATATAGTTTGTATCTTGATATTCATCGACAAGAATGTACTTAAAATTTTTACAATAAATTTCTCTTATATCTTTATTTTTTTCTAAAATTTTTACTGAATGAAGAATCAGATCTCCAAAATCGCAGGCATTTAATTCAACTAACTTTTGCTGGTAAATTTTATATACCGGTAAAATAGTTTTTTCATATATATCTTTTTTATTTATATTTACTTCGTCAGGATATAAACCTTTATTTTTCCATTTATCAATTATTGCGATAATATACCTTGGGGCAAGTTGTTTAACGTCTATGTTTTCAGCTTTACAAATATTTTTTATAAGCCTTATTTGATCATCACTATCAATAATTGTAAAATTTGATTTTAAGTTTACGGCAGGTGCATGTTTTCTCAATAGTTTTGCACAAATTGAATGAAATGTTCCTAACCAAGAAAGTCCAACTGCTGATGAACCCAAAATTTTACTGACTCTGCTGTGCATTTCCTTAGCAGCTTTGTTTGTAAATGTGACTGCAAGAATTTGGTTTGGAAAAGCATTTTTAGTTTTAATGATATGAGCAATTCTACTGGTTAAAACCTTTGTTTTACCAGACCCGGCACCTGCAACTATCAATAATGGCCCCTCTAAAGATAATACAGCTTTTTTTTGAGCATCATTGAGATTTTTTAGATAATCAGAGTTTACCATTTGAATAATTTAATTATAAGTCTCAACAATTTATGTTTAATTTAAACTTTTATAAAAAAAAATTGAGAAAAATATTATTACCAATAAATAAAATTATAGAAAGTTTTTTTACTGAAATAGATAGATCTAAATCTCAATCTAACAGACAATTACCCTTAAAGAAAAAATTAATTCACCTTGATAATAGGATTGAGAGTTTTTTTGATAAATTCAAAAATCTTAAAAAATTCAATCAGAACAAGAAAAAACTTTATTATTTAAACTCCAAATTTTCCATATCTATCGCTTTAATAGTTGTATTATTTTTTTCTTATTTTTTTATACCCGCATTTTATAATAAAGATGAAATAAAAAGAATTCTTATTGACCAAATTTCAGATCAATATGACATTGATATTAAATTTGATAAAAAAATAAATTATGGACTTTTTCCTCAACCCTATTTTTATACAAAGGATTTAAATATTTTATTTAAAGATGATATTTTAGGAGTGTCTAAGTATGTAAAGTTTTATATTTCATTTAATAATTTTTTTTCACTAAAAAAATTAAAGGTTAAGGATTTAATTTTTAAAAATACAGAATTTAATACAAATTTAGATAATATCCTCTTCTTTAAGAAAATTTTAAACAATTTAAAAATGGAAAATAAAATAAAATTTAAAAAAAATAAACTATTTTTTAGGGATAGTAGTGAAGATTTATTATTTTTATCGAAAATTCAAAAAATCAACTTTATTTATGATAATAAAAATCTACTACAAAAATTAAATTCTGAATTTGAAATTTTTAATATACCATTAAAATTAAGTGTAAGTAGAAATGATTTTGATGAAAAGAAACTAATTGAACTAAGTTCAAGAAAGATTCGACTTGATACTAAAACATCTATTGAGCATAGTGGCAATGATATAAATGGCTTTTTTGACATTTTATTTTTTAATAAAAAAAATTCATTCAATTACAAAATTAAAAATAAAACATTAAATTTTTTATCTAAAAATAAAAAATTCAATGGTTCGTTAAATTTTAAACCATTTTACTTTTATTCAGATTTAAGCTTTGACTATGTTAGTCAAAAGAAAATATTTAACAATGATACTTTAATATATGACCTTCTTAACACTGATCTATTATACAACCCAAATTTAAATGCTGTTTTCAATATTAAAATAAACAAAGTAGAAAAATTTGATTATTTTAAAAATTTGAATTTGAAAGTTGTTTTGGGTGATAACAGAATAACTGCTAATGATTTTGATGTAAAATGGAATGAATCAGTTTCACTGAGATCTAAAGATATTGAATTTGTGAATGAAAAAAATGAAAAAAAACTTATTGGTGAGATAATATTTGATTTCAATGATGTGGAGAAATTTTTTAGATATTTTCAGATTAAGAGAAATTATAGAAATGTCTTTAATCAAATTAAAGCTGATTTTGTTTATGATTTCAATGAAAGTAAAATTTATCTAAATAATTTAGTAGTAGATGATAAATCAAATAAAAAGATAAATTCCTTTATCGAAGATTATAATAAAAAAGAAAATAATTTATTTAATAAAGTAACTTTTAGAAATTTTGTTAAAGATTTTTTTAAGATTTACGCTGGATAAATCATTTTTTTTGGGTTAACAATTCTATCGTAATCTTTTTCGTTTATCAGTTTTGATTTGATAGCCTCTTGTCTTAAAGTTGTTTTATTTTTGAGAGCTAATTTAGCTATTTTGGCTGAATTGTCGTATCCAATAAAAGGTGCAAGTGCTGTTACAAGCATTAAAGAATTATCCAGGTATTCTTTTATTTTAGACTTATCTGCTTTAATGCCTTTGACACAAAAAATTGAGAAATTTTTGATACTATCTGATAATAAATCAATAGATTGTAAAATATTGTGAGCAATCAAAGGTTTAAATACATTTAACTCAAAATGTCCATGTGAACCAGCCATTGTAATTCCATTATGATTTCCAATTACTTTGACACAAACCATTGTAACTGCCTCTGATTGTGTAGGATTAACTTTTCCAGGCATTATAGAAGAGCCAGGTTCGTTTGCAGGAAGTACGAGTTCTCCATAACCTGCTCTAGGACCAGATCCTAAAAATCTTATGTCATTAGCTATTTTCATTAAACTCACTGCGGTTGTATTTAATGTTCCAGAAAAATTCACTATTTCATCATGTGCTGCTAAAGCCGCAAACTTATTTTTTGTGGGTTTAAATGGTAATTTAGTAATTTTTTTAATCTCATTAATTATTTTCTTATCAAAGTTTTTTTTACTGTTAATTCCAGTTCCAACAGCAGTTCCACCTTGTGCAAGAGAATATATTTCATTCAATGCTTTACTAATTCTATTAATACTATCCTCAATTTGAGATTGATAGCCTGAGAATTCTTGTCCTAAGGAAAGAGGTGTTGCATCTTGAAGATGTGTTCTTCCAACTTTTATAATATTTTTAAACGCTGAAACTTTTTTTTTAAGTACTTTATTGAGTAGCTTTAGGGAAGGAAGTAATTTATTCTTTGTTTCAATAGCTATAGCTATATGCATTGCAGTTGGGAAAACATCGTTAGTAGACTGTGATTTGTTCACGTGATCATTAGGATGGACTGGTTTTTTTGAACCCTTTTTTCCTCCTAAAATCTCTATAGCTCTGTTAGCTATCACTTCATTTACATTCATGTTTGTTTGTGTGCCAGATCCTGTTTGCCAAACTTTCAATGGAAAATTTTCATCTAGTTTTCCTGAAATAACTTCATTTGATGCAGAAATTATTGCTCTACAAATTTTAGGCAAAATTTGTTTCTCTTTTAAATGAACTTTTGCAGCTGCTTTTTTTATAATAGCAATAGATTTAATTAATCTAGGTCTTACTAAAAATTCTCCTATGTCAAAATATTTTTTTGATCTTTGGGTTGATGCACCCCAATATTTATCATTCGGTACTTTTATTGACCCGATACTGTCAAATTCTTTACGAAATTTCATTGATAGTTAATGTTTATTTATATATTAAAAACTCAATAACTTACAGGAGCAAAATGACAAATTTTGAGAAAGTTGGTACTTTTATGAAAACTTTTGGTCAAGAAGTAAAATTAAGACCATCTTTGAGTAGCGATAAAATAAACAAATTGAGATTAAGTCTTATAAAAGAAGAGTTTGATGAGTTAGAAAATGCAATGAATAAAAAAGATTTAGTCGAAATTGCAGATGCACTAACTGATATTCTTTACGTTACTTATGGTGCAGGACACGCCTTTGGTATTAATCTTGATAAGTGTTTTGACGAAGTTCAAAATTCAAATATGAGTAAATTAGATCAAAATGGCAAACCAATTTATAATGAGCTAGGTAAAGTAATGAAGGGACCAGGTTATTTTAAACCTAATTTAAAAAAATTTTTGAAGTGATATTACTCGGTAATTTATTTTAAGGTGATAGGTATTTGACTTTATCATCTTTTTTTACTTCACAGGTATGTTATTAGAATTTGCATACAGTAAATCTAAACATATATCACTTTTTGTTAACAAATCTCCTTTTTGATTTATGCCATAAAGTCTAAAATTATTCTTAATTAAATGATTTTCATAATCAATTATATTCAATCTGTTTTCATATTGATTTCCCATAATAAATTCTAATTGAATAAAATTTATCTTATTAGATTTCAAGATTTCAGTTGATCCATTCAATATTTTATCTTCGTAACCTTGAGTATCTATCTTTAATAAATCAATAAAGTTAAGGTTATTAATTTTGAAATAGTCATCTAATTTTAAAATTTTTACCCGTAACTCTTCTTTAATTAAATTTTCTTTATTGAAAATTCTTTTTTTCTTTTTTTCCCAATTGGATCCACTAATAGGTTTGTTAAAACTTGAATTTACATCATTATGATATTTAAAAAATTTACTATCTTTATTTTCATCTCCCAATGCATAATTATTTAAATAAATATTCCTGTTATCATTGTATTTATCTTTTAATTCCTCATGGAGATTATTCAATGGTTCAAAACAATGAATTTCGTAGTTAGTGTAAATTTTCAAAAAATCTTCAATTGATTGTCCTCGATTGCTACCAACGTCAATTATTACATTATTATGACTCTTTTCAAATTTTTTAAAAATATGATGAAAATTATAAGTTTTAATTTTTGAGACTCTGTAACCAAATATTTCTAGAAAACGATTTATAATTTTTTTCATAATCTTTTAGGGGGCGTTCTGTTGCCAGGTGCCCCGAACTTTGTTTCAATAATCCTTATATTGCAACAATCGTCAATTTTTAAATTAGTAAAATTATAGAATAATTCCGAGTCAATTCCGAGTCAATTCCGAGTCGAAATCGACTCGTAACAGTTTGCCAAATTTGATAGTCTCAATGATTAACTTAAAGGAAAAATTATGGACAGATATACTAAATTTATATTAACAATTATTGCAGTTGCACTTGTTGGAATAAACTACCATCTATTTAATGGTAAAATAATTTCCAATGCTGAAGCAAGCCATGGTTATAGTCCACATGTACTAAAGGGCGGTGGTTCTCTGCATGTAACTATAGATAATTGGCCGAGTGGATTAAAATAATTAAAATTTATTTATTCCGAATACAGGCCGAGTCACTCAGTTGTATTTTTTAAATTACGGTGGTACTGCAAACTAAATTAACAAATGAGAAGGGGCGTTCTGTTGCCAGGTGCCCCAAAACCCCGTTTACTTAATTAACAAAGTTAATTAAGCAGCAAGTGCGTAACTTTCGTTAGCAATTATAAATTAGCCCTTTACGGAGGAACAATTCCGGACGAAAGAATAGCCTTTAGTCACTCGTCGAATCTAGTTCACCCCCATAAGTTGTAAATGGTGGAGGTGGTGGGTACTGCCCCCACGTCCGCAATGGTTATTACGAAATTCGTTTATCGTCATAGTTGGAAATCCAACCTTATTAATATAAAAGGAAATGCAAGAGATTCAATAACATTCATGAAATTAACTAAAGAACAACAAGAAGATATAAAAAATCAACAATCACAAAGCAATTCAACGAAAAGAGTTACTTCACCCGAACTTGAAAAAATTCTTTATGAGGCGTTGCCTGCTCTTGATCATGGTTTTGTAAGAGTTGTTGATTATATGGGAGATGATACTTCAATTGTACAATCAGCTAGAGTTTCGTATGGCAAAGGTACTAAACAGGTTTCTACAGATGCAGGGTTAATTAAATACTTAATGCGTCATTGGCATAGTACACCATTCGAGATGTGTGAAATTAAATATCATATCAAACTGCCAATTTTTATTGCTCGTCAATGGATTAGACACAGAACTGCAAATGTAAATGAATATTCCGCAAGGTATTCGATTTTGGACAAAGAATTTTATTTGCCTTCAAGAGAAAATCTTGCAGCTCAATCAACATCTAATAGACAAGGTAGAGGGGATGTTCTTGAGGGTGAACAAGCAAATGAAGTTTTAGAACTTTTAAAAAATGATGCAGAACGAACATATATAAATTATGAAACAATGCTTAATGAAAGATATGATGGATCTACTATTGACGAAAACAAAAAAGGGTTAGCAAGAGAGCTTGCAAGAATGAATTTGACTTTAAACACTTATACTCAATGGTATTGGAAAACAGATTTATTAAATCTTATGAATTTTTTAAGATTAAGAGCAGACCATCATGCACAATATGAAATTAGAGTTTATGCAGATATTATGTTAGATACGCTAAAAAAATGGGTTCCAATAACCTATGAGGCTTTTATGGATTATAGGGTTGGCGGAACAGAAGTATCTGCTAAAGGAAAAGTAATTATTCAAAAACTCATCAAGGGTGAAAATATTTCTATGGAAGACTCTGGACTATCCAAAAGAGAATGGAATGAATTAATGGAAGCTTTTGATCTTAAAGATAAGTTGATTTAATCTTTTTGGCAAAATCTATATAAATTTTTGATATTTGGTTATCTGGATCTTCTTCAACTATTGGTTTCCCTTTATCACCTGACGTACCAACCTTTGGGTTAATTGGAATTTCTCCTAAAAATTCTTTATTAAATTCTTTAGCAGTATTTTTAACTCCACCTTCTCCAAAAATATTATATTTTTTATTATCATCCCCAATAAAGTAAGACATATTATCTACTAAACCTAAAATTTTTACTCCAAGCTTATCAAACATTTTAATTCCTCTTTTTACATCTAAAAGCGCAACTTCTTGAGGAGTCGAAACTATAATTGCTCCATCCATCTTTATTTCTTGGGAAAAAGTAAGTTGGGTATCACCAGTTCCAGGAGGCATATCAATAATTATAAAATCTAGGTCTTTCCAACTAACTTTTTGTGTAAAAGTTCGAATTGCGCTTGTCACCATTGGTCCTCGCCAAATCATAGGTGTTTGTTGATCAGTTAAAAAACCAATGGACATACACTGAATATCATACTTGACTACTGGATCTAATTTTTGTCCATCACTTTTTGGTTTTTCATTAATCCCCAGCATTTTAGGAATAGAGGGACCATAGATGTCTGCATCTAATAATCCAACTTTGCAGCCTATTGTTTTAAGAGCTAAAGCTAAATTTGTTGCAAAAGTGGATTTTCCAACACCTCCTTTTGCACTAGAAATAGCAATAGTAAACTTTGTGCCTTTAATTGGATTTTTCTCAGGCAATTTTCTACTCATTTTATCTCTCATTGCGTCACTTAATTCTGGTTTTTCCTTTGGCATGATTGGATCTTAACTTGTTTTTCCTTATAAAGACATTATATAGATTGCCATATGCCAGATGATTTCAGACAAAGTGGAGGAAGTCCTTGGGGATCACCCCCAGGAGGAAGTGGTGGCGGAGGCGGAAACGGCTCTGGCCGAGGCCCAACTCCCCCAAATATAGATAAAATTATAAGTGAGCTTCAAGAAAAGATTAAGAAATTTTTACCAGGTGGTAGTTCTTCAGGCGGCAAGCAAGCCGTTTTAGTTTTAATTATTTTAGGTTTCATTTGGTTAGCAAGTGGACTTTATAGAGTTTTACCAGACGAACAGGGTGTAGTTTTAAGATTTGGTAAATTTATTAAAACAACTCAACCAGGATTAAATTACCATATACCGTTTCCAGTAGAATCTGTATTAACTCCAAAAGTTACGAAAGTTAATAGAATAGATATTGGCTTTAGATCTGAGAGAGATAGTGGTTTTACATCTCAAGGTGGAGTAGCAGATGTTCCGCAAGAAAGCTTGATGCTTACGGGAGACGAAAATATAGTTAACATCGATTTCTCAGTTTTCTGGGTTATTAAAGATGCCGGAAACTTTTTATTTAAAATACAAGACCCAGAGGGAACAGTTAAAGCAGCGGCAGAGACAGCAATGAGAGAAGTAATTGCAAGATCTGATATTCAACCTATTTTAACTGAGGGAAGATCAGTCATTGAGACAGACACGCAAGAAATCATTCAAAAGATTTTAGATGAATACACAAGCGGTATTCAAATTACTCAAGTACAAACACAAAAAGCCGATCCACCTGATCAAGTAATTGATGCATTTAGAGACGTACAGGCTGCAAGAGCTGATATGGAAAGATCAAAAAATGAAGCAGAGGCTTATGCAAATGATGTAATCCCAAGAGCCCGAGGGGAAGCAGAAAAAATTTTACAAGCTGCTGAAGCTTACAAAAAAGAAGTTGTGGCGAAAGCTGAAGGTGAAGCAAGCAGATTCTTAGCAATCTATAATGAATATAAAAATGCAAAATCTGTAACACAAGAAAGAATGTATCTAGAAACAATGGAAAAAGTTTTAGCTGATATTGATAAAGTTATAATTGAAAAAAATGCAGGTTCAGGTGTAGTGCCTTATTTACCATTACCTGAATTGCAAAAAAAGAAGGTGACAAATTAATATGAATGCTGGAAAAATTACCGCTGGAATTATTGTTGCTTTAGCAGCGATTGCATTCTTCTCGATTTTTATAGTTAAAGAAGTTAATCAAGCAATTGTTCTACAATTTGGTGATCCAAAAAGAATAATTTTAAAACCTGGATTAAATTTTAAACTACCTTTTATTCAAAACGTTGTGTTTTTAGATAAAAGAATACTTAATTTAGATACACCTCCAGAAGAAGTAATTGCATCGGATCAAAAAAGATTAATAGTTGACGCTTTTGCGAGATTTCAAATAGTAGATCCTCTTAAGTTTTATATCTCAGTTGGAAACGAGCGAGTAGCAAGATCAAGATTAGCTACTATTATAAACTCAAGAATAAGAAATGTTCTTGGACGACAAGAACTTCAAACCTTGCTTTCAGAAGATAGAACAAAACAAATGGCTTTAATTCAAGAGGGTGTAAATAATGAAGCTGAAAATTTTGGAATAAAAATAGTTGATGTAAGAATTAAAAGAGCAGATCTCCCCCAAGCAAACAGTGATGCAATATTTAGAAGAATGCAGACTGAAAGGGAGAGAGAAGCAAAAGAATTTAGAGCAAGAGGAGCTGAAATGGCAGTTACAATTACATCAACTGCTGATAAAGAAGTAACTGTAATTTTAGCTGAGGCTCAAAAGAAATCTGAGATTATGAAAGGTGAAGGAGATGGTAAAAGAAATAATATCTTCGCTGCTGCATTTGGACAAGATCCAGAATTCTTTGCGTTTTATAGAGCTATGCAAGCTTATGAAAAAGCTTTAATAGGTGGAGAAACATCTTTGATTTTATCTCCCGACAGTGAGTTCTTTAAATTTTTTGGGAATATCAAGCAGCAAACTGAGTAAGATTTAATGAAAGAATTGATCATTGCATTTGGTCTATTCTTATTTATTGAAGGAATTTTATATGCCTTATTTCCATCAAAAATGAAGAATATGTTAAAAAAGTTAGAATTAATCAAAGATGGCCAATTAAGAACCGCTGGATTAATTTTTGCTATATTAGGATTTATAATAATTTATTACTCAAAAAGTTAAAATGAACAGACTTAAAACTATTTTTTTATCTTTAATATTTGTTCTGAGCTATTCAACGCTATCAAACTCTCAGAATATTCCTAATTCTTTTGCTGATTTAGCAGAAAAGTTAATGCCATCAGTTGTTAATATATCAACAACTCAGACTGTAGTAACAAGAAGCAATCCATTTCCAAATTTTCAATTTCCTCCAGGATCTCCTTTTGGGGATATGTTCAAAGAATTTGGAACACCTCAAGAAAGGCAATCTTCAGCTTTAGGCTCAGGATTTATCATAGATAAAAATGGGATAGTGGTAACCAATAATCATGTAATTGATGGTGCAGAGGATATTGTGGTACAAGTGAACGGTGAAAAGAAGTTCAACGCAAAGGTTATTGGTGCGGATCCACTTTCAGATATTGCTGTATTAAAAATAGACTCTAATGAAAAGTTTTTGCCAGTTAAATTTGGAGACTCAGATAAGGCAAGAATAGGTGATTGGGTAATTGCAATTGGTAACCCATTTGGTTTAGGTGGCACTGTAACCTCAGGTATTATTTCTGCAAGAAACCGCTCAATAGGATTATCTAGATACGAGGATTATATTCAAACAGATGCATCTATTAATTCTGGAAATTCCGGTGGTCCTCTATTTGATATGAATGGTGATGTAATTGGAATTAATACCGCCATTCTAGGAAGAAGTGGAAATGTGGGAATTGGTTTTTCGATACCTTCTAATAGTGCAAAAATAGTTATAGATCAATTAATTGAATTTGGAGAAACAAAAAGAGGATGGCTTGGAGTAAGAATCCAAGATGTAACAAAAGAAATTGCCGATGTGGAAAAACTAGATGAACCAAGAGGAGCTTTAGTAGCAAGTGTTGCACCAAATAGTCCATCAGAAAAGGCTGGCGTTAAAAGTGGAGACATTATTTTAGAATTTAATGGTGAAAGAATAGGACAAATGAAGGAGCTTCCTACTATTGTTGCAAGAACTGAAGTAGGAAAAAAAGTAAAAGTTAAAATCTGGAGAAATAAAAAAGAAATTACCAAAACCATTACACTTGGCAGATTAGAAACATCAGAAGATTTTAAGATTTCCAAAAAAAAAGAAGAAACACCAGAAGAAACTTTAATTGAAAGCCTTAAAATTAAAGTAAGAAAACTTTCTGATCAGGATATTAAATCTAGAAATTTACCAAACCAAACTAGTGGATTAGTTATCACAAGTATTGAAAAAAATAGTCCTTTAATTGGTTCAATAGAAGTAAATAGTATTATTTTAGAAGCTCAAAAGAAAAAAATACGAACAGTTAAAGACTTAAATCAATCTCTTAATCAAGTTCTAAATAGTAATCAAAAAACTGTTTTACTTGTAATCTATAACAGCCAAAATCAGAAAAGATATATAGGTGTTAAATTAGATTAATTTATGGATTTTAAATCCAAAATTATTTTAATTTATGGACCCACTGCTTCTGGAAAATCTTTATTTGCAATCAAATTAGCTAAAAAAATTAAAGGTCAGATTATAAATGCTGATAGTATGCAAGTTTATAAAGAATTAAAGATTTTAACAGCAAGACCATTTAAACAAGACCAACAAAAAATCAAACATTATTTGTACGGATTTCAAAGTGGAAAAAAAAATTTCTCTACTGGAGATTGGTTAAAATTAGTTAATGACAAAATTTTACACTGTAAAAAAATAAAAAAAATTCCAATACTTGTTGGAGGTACTGGGCTATATTTCAAAGCTTTGACAGATGGCTTAGTCAATATTCCAAAAATTCCAACCAATTTTAGAAACAAAGTTAGAAATTTACATGAAAAATTGGGGCAAAAAAAATTTTTCATTAAACTATTAAAGATAGATCCTTTAATTAAAGATCGAATTAATTCCTCTGATGTGCAAAGATCTATTAGAGCATATGAAATTAAACTATTTACAAAAAAATCTATGATTAGTTGGTTTAAAAATACTAAGTCAGATTATGCACATAATGATTTTTTTAAAATTTATATCGATTTTCCAAGAAAAGATTTAATAGAGAGAATAAATAAAAGATCTGAAAACATGATTAAATCAGGCGCAATTTTAGAGGTTAAAAAATTTATCAAATTGAGAATTCCAAAGAATAAAAGCCTTAGTAAAGCAATCGGAATTAGTGAGATTAAGCAATATCTTCAAGAAAAAATTAAAACAGAACAATTAATTGAGAAAATATCAATAAAGACTAGGCAATATGCCAAAAGACAGAGCACCTGGGCCCGAGGAAATATGAAAGATTGGAATAAAGTTAATCCAGATGGTTTGGATAACCTCTTAAAAAAAATTTAGATATTCTCTACTTAGCCTTGACCAATTAGCACAACTTCAGCTAGATTGCCTGAATGTCTAAATTATATACCGGTGCAGAAATTGTATTTAAATGTCTTGAAGATCAAGAGGTTGAATATATTTTTGGTTATCCAGGTGGAGCAGTTTTACCAATTTATGATGAGCTTAAAAATCATTCATCAATAAAGCATATACTTGTAAGACATGAGCAAGGAGCAGGTCACGCTGCAGAAGGGTATGCAAGATCATCAGGCAAACCTGGAGTAGTTTTAGTCACATCTGGACCAGGTGCTACTAATGTTGTTACAGCATTAACCGATGCGTATATGGACTCAGTTCCTTTAGTTTGTATCTCTGGTCAAGTACCTACTCACTTGATAGGCACCGATGCATTCCAAGAGTGTGATACGACAGGAATTACAAGACCTTGTACAAAACATAATTGGTTAGTTAAAGACATTAAAGACTTATCAAAAGTTATGCATGAGGCTTTTAAAGTTGCGACAACAGGAAGACCTGGACCTGTGTTAATTGATATTCCTAAAGATATACAATTTGCAAAAACTAACTATTCAAAATTTAAAAAAGAAAAAAAATTAAATGGAAAAATACATAATAAGTTTTCTCAAAATGAAATTGATCAATTGATTGATTTAATTTCGAAAGCAAAGAAACCAGTTGTTTATACAGGGGGTGGAGTAATAAATTCAGGTCCTGAGGCTAGTGAAACTTTAAAAGAATTTGTACGATTAATTGGATTTCCAATCACATCAACTCTACAAGGTTTAGGTGCATTTCCAGGAGATGATAATCAATTTATTGGAATGCTAGGTATGCATGGAACTTATGAAGCTAACAATGCAATGCACGATTGTGATTTGTTAATTAACATTGGAGCAAGATTCGATGATAGAATTACAGGTAAGATAGATGAGTTTTCACCGAAATCAAAAAAAATTCATATTGATATTGATCCATCATCAATAAATAAAATAATCAAAGTAGATCTTGCAATAGTTGGAGATGTTAATGAAGTGATAAAATCAGCTATTAAAAAGATAAATAAAAAACAAAATGGATTAAAAGATTCAAACAAGCAAAGAATTTCAAAATGGTGGGAACAAATTCAAAAATGGAGAACAAAAGACTCTTTGGGCTTTATTAATAGTGATAAGGAGATCAAACCTCAACATGCTGTAAAAAGATTATATGAATTAACAAAAAATCAAGACACATTTATTACAACTGAGGTAGGTCAGCATCAAATGTGGGCCGCCCAACATTATAAATTTAATAAACCTAACAGATGGATGACATCAGGTGGTCTTGGAACCATGGGATATGGCCTTCCAGCTGCAGTAGGTGTTCAAATTGCTCATCCAGATAAACTTGTAATCGATATTGCAGGTGAGGCATCAGTGTTAATGACAATGCAAGAAATGTCTACAGCAGTTCAATATAATTTACCTATCAAAATATTTATTTTAAATAACCAGTACATGGGGATGGTCAGACAATGGCAAGAACTTCTTCATGAAAAAAACTATTCAGAAAGTTATTCAGAGGCATTACCTGATTTTGTTAAATTAGCTGAGGCCTATGGATGCAAAGGTATTAAAGCTGATAATCCCAATGATTTAGATGATAAAATTCAAGAGATGCTTGATTATAAAGGACCGGTAATATTTGATTGTCATGTAGATCCCAATGAAAATTGTTTTCCAATGATACCATCTGGAAAGCCTCATAATCAAATGATTCTAGGTCCAAATGATAAAGAGGAGAATAAGATTACTGGAAAAGGGAAATCATTAGTTTAATGCCTTCTCCAAAGTCAGCTTACAGCATACCCACTAAAAAAGGTAAATTGGATACTCATATATTTGTTGTTTGGGTTGATAATGAAGCTGGTGTATTGGCGAGAGTTGTCGGATTATTTTCTGGCAGAGGTTATAACATTGAGTCTTTAGCTGTTGCTGAAGTTGATGCAGCAAAAAATATTTCAAGAATTACAATAGTAACTACAGGAACACCTCAAGTTATAGATCAAATAAAACTTCAACTAAAGAAACTAGTTCCAGTTCATAAGGTTGCAGATTTTAAGAGAGAAGATAAAAAGGTAATTTTTAAAGAGATGGCATTACTAAAGATCGTTGCTAAGAAAAAAAAGATAGAAAAGTGTTTAAAGGAATGCAAAAAATTTAACCCTGTAATTTTAGATAAAACAAATAAATCAGTGGTTGTGCAAATAACCGCTTTGAGAAGAGATATTGATAAAATGAGTAAAAAATTAAAACCCTATGGTCTTACTAGCACTTCAAGGACTGGGGCAATAGCAATGACCAGAGGTGCTGAAACATTTAAATAAATTTATAAAGGAGAAGAAAAAATGAAAATGTTCTATGAAAAAGACGCTGATGTAAACTTAATTAAAGATAAAAAAGTTGCAATTTTCGGTTATGGAAGCCAAGGGCATGCTCATGCTCTTAACTTAAAAGATAGTGGGGTAAAAGAAGTAGTTGTTGCTTTAAGAGATGGTTCGTCAAGTAAAGCAAAGGCCGAGTCAAAAGGTTTAAAGGTAATGAACCTATCAGATGCAGCGGAATGGGCAGATGTTTGTATGATTCTAACACCTGATGAACTTCAAGCAACAATATACAAGAATCATATAGAACAAAGAATAAAAGAGGGTACAAGTTTAGCTTTTGCTCATGGTTTAAATATTCATTATGATTTAATCAAAGCGAGAAAAGATTTAGATGTATTTATGGTCGCTCCTAAAGGACCTGGACACCTTGTAAGAAGTGAATTTGAAAAAGGAGGCGGAGTTCCTTGTTTGATGGCAGTTCATCAAGATGGCACAGGTAAAGCAAGAGATTTAGCTCTTTCATACGCGTCAGCTATTGGAGGTGGAAGATCTGGAATTATTGAGACAACTTTTAAAGATGAATGTGAAACAGATTTATTTGGAGAACAAACGGTACTTTGTGGAGGACTTGTAGAATTAATTAAAAATGGTTACGAAACATTAGTTGAAGCTGGATATGAGCCAGAGATGGCGTATTTCGAGTGCTTACATGAGGTTAAATTAATTGTTGATCTTATCTATGAGGGTGGGATCGCAAATATGAATTACTCAATTTCGAATACTGCAGAGTACGGTGAATATGTTTCAGGACCAAGAATTATAAATAAAGATGAAACTAAGAAAAGAATGAGAGAAGTATTAGAGGATATTCAATCTGGAAAGTTTACCAAACAATGGATGGATGAGTGTAAAAATGGTCAGAAGAATTTTCTTAAGACCAGAGAGGAATTGGCAAAGCACTCAATAGAAACAGTTGGCACAAAACTAAGAGCCATGATGCCTTGGATTGGTAAGAAGAAATTAGTAGATAGCGATAAGAAGTAAAATATTCATCCAAATTGGGCTAAAATAATTATTTTATTTTGCAATCTAAACGATAGGTTGTATATTTCGATCACTAAAAGTATTTATATGGCTGAGAAAGATAAAGTATTTATTTTCGACACAACTATGAGAGATGGTGAACAATCACCAGGCGCTTCTATGAGTGTTGAGGAAAAAATTCAGATTTCAAGAGTTTTTGATGAAATGGGAATTGATATAATTGAGGCGGGTTTTCCAATATCGTCGCCTGGTGACTTTGAAGCTGTAAGTGCAATCAGTAAAAGTGTAAAAAATTCAATTCCTTGCGGTTTAGCAAGAGCTACAAAAAAAGATATAGACGCTTGTCATGAGTCTTTAAAATTTGCAAAAAGATTTCGTATTCATACATTTATTTCAACAAGTCCAGTTCATATGAAACACAAACTTAATATGACGGATGAACAAGTTTTAGGCGCTATAAAAGAAAGTGTTACTTATGCTAAAAAATTTACAGATGACGTTGAGTGGTCGTGTGAGGATGGCACAAGAACAAATTTAGAATTTATGTATAAAACAATAGAACTTGCCATTAAATGTGGTGCAACAACAATTAATATTCCTGATACGGTTGGCTATTCTATACCTGAAGAATTTGCAAAAACTATCACATCAATAAAAAACAATGTACCTAATATTGATAAAGCTATCATTTCTGCGCACTGTCATAATGATTTAGGCTTAGCAGTTGCTAATGCTTTGTCAGGTTTATCAGCAGGAGTTAGACAAATTGAATGTACTATAAATGGAATAGGTGAAAGAGCTGGTAATGCAGCACTTGAGGAAATTGTGATGGCTATAAAAACACGAGATGACTTATTACCTTATGAAACTGGAATTAAAACTGAACTAATTAGCAAAGCATCTAAAATTGTATCTAATGCTACAGGTTTTCCTGTTCAATTTAATAAAGCAATCGTTGGAAAAAATGCTTTTGCTCATGAATCAGGAATTCATCAAGATGGAATGTTAAAAAATAGAGAGACTTATGAAATAATGACCCCAGAAAGTGTTGGTGTTAAAAAAACATCTTTAGTAATGGGAAAACATTCTGGACGACATGCATTTAAAGATAAATTAAGTGACTTAGGATATGCGGATGTTACAGATGATGTTGTCCAAGCAGCTTTTGGAAAATTTAAAATTTTAGCTGATAAGAAAAAACATATTTACGATGAAGACATTGTTGCATTAGTCGATGATAGTTTAATTATTGATAATAAGATAAATGCAATTAACTTAAAATCATTAAAAGTATTTGCTGGAACTGGTGAGCCTCAAAGGGCTGACATGACTTTAGATGTTTTTGGAGAAGTTAAAAAGACTTCTCAAACTGGTGATGGTCCAGTTGATGCCATATTCAAATGTATTAAGGAACTTTATCCTCATGATGTAAAATTGTCTCTTTATCAAGTTCATGCAGTTACAGAAGGAACTGATGCCCAAGCTACTGTAAGTGTAAAGATTGAGGAAAATGATAGAACTACAGTGGGTCAGTCAGCTGACACAGATACTTTAGTAGCATCGGCAAATGCTTATTTAAATGCTTTAAACAAAATGCTTATTAAGAGAGAAAAAAAATCTCTGTATAAAAACATCGAACCAAAAAAATTGAAGGAGAGTATATAATGGGAATATTTGATAGTGTTAAAAAAATATGGAGCCAAGACATGGCTATCGATCTTGGAACTGCCAACACATTAGTTGTAGTTAAAGGACAAGGTGTAGTTTTAAATGAGCCATCTGTTGTAGCAATTGTAGAGCAAACTGGAAAAAAACAAGTTTTAGCTGTAGGGGATGAGGCAAAAACCATGTTGGGTAGAACACCTGGAAATATTAGTGCAATTCGACCTTTGAGAGACGGTGTTATTGCTGATTTTATAGTCACTGAAGAAATGATCAAACATTTCATTAAAAAAGTTCATAAAGGCAGAACATTTGCCAATCCAAGAATATTAATTTGTGTACCTACTGGTTCTACTCCAGTTGAGAGAAAAGCAATTCAAGACAGTGCTTTGGCGGCAGGTGCTAGAAGAGTTCAATTAATTGAGGAGCCTATAGCTGCAGCAATTGGTGCAGGTTTACCAATATCAGAGGCAACAGGATCAATGGTAGTTGATATCGGTGGTGGAACAAGTGAGATTGCTGTTATGTCATTAGGCGGTTTAGTTTATTCAAAATCTCTAAGAGTTGCAGGTGATGCTATGGACGGAGCTCTAGTTAACTATATGAGAAAAGAATATAACCTTATGATAGGGGATAGCACAGCTGAAAAAATTAAAAAAGAAATTGGTACCGCTATTCCATCAAATAATAATACTTATGCTGTCAAAGGTAGAGATTTAAGATCGGGAACTCCAAAAGAAGTCAATATTACTGAAGAAGATACAGCAGAGGCATTAGATGGTATTTTAAGAGAGATGGTCAATGGTATTAAAGATGCCCTAGAGGCTACACCACCAGAATTGTCGGCAGACCTTGTTGATATGGGCCTTACTTTGACAGGAGGTGGAGCTTTATTAAAAAATATAGATAGAAGATTTTCTAAAGAAACAGGATTACCAGTACATATCGCTGAGGACCCATTGTCGTGTGTTGCTATTGGAACTGGTAAAGCTCTGGATCAAGAACAAACATTCTCTACGATGCTGACTGAATATTAAGAAAGATGGCCGAAAGCAGAGATGATTTTATAATAGCGATTAGATCTGCTTTTTTAAATAAAAGTACAAAACAAAAATTTTCCTTATTAACTTTAGTTTTTTTTTCAATTGTTATAATTATTTTATCTAGTTTTAATTTCAAGGCGATAACTGTAACAAAGTCAGTAATAAAAGAAATTGTCTATCGATCTTCATTTATAGTTTCGATCCCAGAAAATCTTATCAAATCTTCTTATGTAAATTTAAATGAATACACTAATTTTTATAAAGAATATAAACAAACCAAAGAGGAATTAGATCAATTAAAATCTGAAAATATCTCAACAAAAATTATTAAAAGTGAAAATGAGGAACTCAAAAGTCTTATTGACGGTTATACCATTACTTCAAATAAGATTTTAGCAAAGGTGATTGTTGATCACGAGAGTCCTTTTTTAAGATCAATTATTATCAACAAAGGTAGTAAGGAAAAAATAAAAATAGGAACAAATATTTATGACCGAAGTTATCTTGTTGGACGGGTCATTGAAGTAAATTATACAAATTCAAGAGTATTGTTATTAACTGATTTAAATTCAAATATTCCTGTTTCTATTACACCCGGAAATGTTCAAGCAATTGTTGTTGGTAATGGAGATAAAAAAGGTGAAATTAAATATATTAAAAACGATCTGATAAACAAAATCGATGGTCAAGGCATTGCATATACATCAGGAACTGGCTCAATTTTCAAAAGTGGAATTCCTGTCGGAACGATTGATTTAAAAGATGAAAATGAAAAAATTTTGATCAACTTTTATAGTGATTTTAGTCAACTAAAATATGTTTTTGCAGAGATTGATGAGTTAATCCCCACACCTGTTGAAACTAAAGCAAATGATCAAACACAAGTGTCCTCAAATACTGAGCAAATAAAATTAGACTTAATAAGTGATGAATTGCAAATTTTAGAAGATAGTAACACTAAATTTTTAGAGGAAAATAAAGAATTAAATACTTTAACTAACGATTTAACTAAACAAATTGAAATATTAAAGTCAGAAAATGAATATCAAAAAAGTGTTATTCAACAGCATAATTTAGATCAAGAAGAGCTAGAATTTTTAAGATTAAATTTAATCTACAGTTCGAGATGTCAATCAAAAAAACTATTTAGCACAGGTTTTCAAGTAGGCACTGAAGAATATAAAAGATGTATTATGAGAAAAGGAAAGATAAGTGATTAGATTTCAAAAGAAAAATTTACTGTATAAGATATATACTTGGTTACCAATTCTTGCTTTATTTATATCTGTATTTAATGAATTTGATTTTAATTATTTAAACATTGATTATTTTTCATTTAATTTTCCATTTATATTAATTTTTTATTTTGCTTTAAAAGCATATCAGCGATTTGATTACTTTTTAGTTTTTTTAGCAGGGTTATTTAATGATACAGTTGTTGGTTTACCCTTAGGCATAAGTTCTATGTCATATATCTTAATTTGTATATTTGCCACTTATCTTAGGAATATAACAATTAGTCCAAATTTAATAAAAGATTGGTTCTATTTTTTGTTTATCATTAGTTTGATAAATTCAATCAATTTTTCAGTTTTATTTTTGTTTTTTTCTTATGAACTGGATATTACACTTTTCATTGTAAATAATTTCTTTACGTTTTTATTTTACATAATATTTTCAATCTTTTTTAAGAGGTATTTAAAAAGTTTAGATGATTAGTATAAGCGACAGCGCAACTAAGTTAAATTCGTTAAATCGAAGAATGTTTATTCTTGCAACAGCTAAAATTATCATTCTAGGTGGAATAGTTAGTAGATTATTTTTTTTACAAGTTAAAGAGAATAAAAAATACTTAACACTATCTGATAAAAATAGAATTCGAGAATGGAAATTACCCCCTATCAGAGGAGAATTTCAAGACTATTTTGGAAACACGATTGCTGGAAACTTTGAGGCTTACCAACTCCATATCATACCAGAGGAGGTGGAGGATTTTAGATACGTAATTTATCGTGTGAAAGAATTATTGGAATTAAGTGAAAAACAATTTAAAAAAATTGTAAAAAAAAAGAATGAAATAAAACCTTGGGAAACATTAATTGTAGCAGATAATTTAAGTTGGGAAAAATTTTCCAAAATTAATAATCACCTTTATGATCTTAATGGTGTTAAACCAGTCATCTCAATATCAAGAGATTACCCGTATAAAGAAAATTTCACTCATGTTTTGGGTTATGTAAGCCAGGCTAATGAAAATGACCTTCTAACAAATGAAAATATAAAAGAAAAATTTGTACCTGGATTAAAAGTTGGAAAAACAGGTTTAGAAAAATCATTTGAACAAAAATTAATTGGATCAAATTCTGTAGAGCGATATGAGGTTAACGCTTATGGTAGAAGGATTAGTCAATTAGCATTTCAAAAAGGAGATAAGGGACAAACAATCAAACTTACAATAGATACAAAAATTCAAGAATTAACCAATGAGTTACTAAAAGAAAAAGCAGGATCTATATGCGTTATGG
This sequence comes from uncultured Pelagibacteraceae bacterium, assembly GCA_902629535.1. Taxonomy (GTDB): domain Bacteria; phylum Pseudomonadota; class Alphaproteobacteria; order Pelagibacterales; family Pelagibacteraceae; genus Pelagibacter. The sequence goes on from CACORD010000002.1 coordinate 122,464, forward strand.
ATATTTATACGGGTGCAATAATTGCAATGCATTCTTCCCCGTCCTTTGATCCCAACTCTTTTGTCTTTGGAATAAGTCAAGATGAATGGCAATTGATAAGAAACAATCCAATGAAACCTCTAGTAAATAAATCATTATCAGGAAATTACTCACCAGGATCAACCATAAAACCTATAGTTGCCTTATCCGCTTTAGAAAATGAAATTATCAAACCAGATTTTACAGTTCAGTGTAAAGGACACAAAAATCCTTTAGAATTGTATGGGCAAACCTATCATTGTTGGAAGAAAGAAGGACACGGATTTGTAAATTTAAGAGAAGCGATGAAACAATCTTGTGATACATATTTTTATGAGGTTGCAAGGCGATTAGGTGTAGATCGATTAAGCGTTACTGCAAAAAAATTTGGATTGGGGCAGAAAGTTTTTAAAGATATATTCGATAATGAAAAGATGGGTTTGGTTCCTAATACAGAATGGAAAAAAAATGCATTAGGAAGAAATTGGGTGCTTGGTGAAACAATAATTACTGGTATTGGCCAAGGATTTATTCAAACAACTCCAATACAATTATGTTTGATGACTGCTCAAATAGCAAATGGTGGATACAAAATTTATCCTAAAATAGTGGCAAATGATGACAATCAATATGCAGATAAGTTTACTCCATTATATAAAAAGTCTCGAAATATTAAGATTGTTCAAGATGCCATGTTTAGTTCAACAAATGAAGTAAGAGGAACTTCTTATAGATCTCGTTTGGATGATCCTAAATATCGATTTGCTGGTAAAACTGGAACTTCACAGGTCAAGAAAATAACTGAACGAGATCGTGAGTTAGATCTTAAAACATTTCAAATTCCTTATGAAGAGAGAGATCATGCTTTATATGTAGCTTTTGGGCCTTATCAAAGACCAAGGTATGCGTTAAGCATAATTATAGAACATGGTGGCTCTGGAGGAACTGTTGCAGCCCCATTAGCTAAAGAATTATTTAAAATGATTGTTGATAGACATGAAATAAGAAAAAATTACGACAACAAAAAATATTTGGATATCTAATGTACCAATATAGAAGATTTAATAACAAAAATGGTTTTTTCCAAAAATTTGGAAATTTAGATTATATCCTTTTATCATGTCTTCTCATTCTCGGATTTATCAGTCTTGCAACAATGTACTCTACTGATGGAGGTGAAGTTTTATTTCATACAAGAAGTCACTTCATAAAATTTGTTGTTTTCTTTTCAATGATGCTTGTGATTTCGTTCATTAATATAAAATTTTGGTTTTCTCTTGGTTATTTATCCTACGCAGTTATTTTAGGAATGTTAATTTGGACTATAAATTTTGGTATTACTGCATCAGGATCTAAACGATGGATTGATTTATATTTTTTGAATATTCAGCCATCTGAATTAATGAAAATTTTTATTATTTTATGTCTTGCGAAATATTTTCATAGAATGAAATCTCAACATGTTAACTCTTTTTATAGTATTTGTTTTTCTTTAATAATTATTTTTGTTCCAATGAGTTTAGTAATTATACAACCAGATTTAGGTACTTCATTACTTATTGCAATCAGTGGAATTGTTGTATTGTGGTTTGCTGGATTAAATCATAAATATTTTTTTTACTCTTGTTTATTATCAATCATTTCATTGCCAATTATCATTTCTTTTCTAAAACCTTATCAAAAACTTAGAGTGCTAACTTTTCTTAATCCAGATAGGGACCCTTTAGGAGCTGGTTATCAAATAATCCAATCTAAAATTGCAGTTGGATCAGGAGGTTTTACTGGTAAAGGTTTTTTAAAAGGAACACAAAGTTATCTAGAATTTCTTCCAGAGAAACATACAGACTTTATATTTACGCTTTTTTCAGAAGAATTTGGTTTTATAGGGTCAGTTTTGTTACTTTTAATTTATAGTATTATAATTTACCGCGTTATCAGAATAGGTGCGCTTTCTAGAAGTTATTTTGCAAAATTATTTTGTTACAGCTTTGGAACATCAATTTTTATATATATTGTAATAAATATGAGTATGGTTCTAGGTCTACTTCCTATTGTAGGTTCACCACTGCCCATAATGTCGTATGGTGGTTCATCAATGTTAGCCACGATGATAGGGTTTGGAATTGTGATGAGTGCCAAAACTCATAGCCAACAATCCATTGCATAAGTATAATTTGTCGCTTAATCTTAATTAATATTTCATTATATAGTCTTCTGATGAATAAACTTAAGATAGGTATAGTTGGAGCTGGTATTCAAGGAATTTCTAATGCTTTATTTTTGCAGAAAAAAGGTTTTGATGTAACGATATTTGATAGAGAAAATCCAGGAAGCCCTGTAGCATCTTATGGAAATGCTGGTCATTTTTCTCCCTATGCTTCATTATCTTTAAATAGAACTGACATTTTATTAGATGTTCCTGCAATGTTAATGAGCTCAACAGGACCTCTTGCACTTAAATGGAATTATGTACCAAAAATGATCCCATGGTTTATGAAATTTATATTAAACACCACAAAAAATAAAATGATGCACACTGCAAAAAATATGCATCAAATTTTAGATTTAGCCTTACCTGCCTATGACGAATTATTTGATGAAATCGATATTGAAGGTTTAGTTGAAAACAAAGGTATTTTATACATTTGGAACGATCAAGATTTAAAAAGTAGAGAATTGGAGATTAATGTTAGGAAGGAACTAGGAGTTCAGCAACAACTTGTAAATAAAAAAGAAATTCACGATCTTGAGCCTAATATAAAACCTTTTTATCATGCCGGTGTTTATTATCCTTACGCGAGACATGCAAGGAACCCAAAAAAAATTTTGCTTAAATTTTTTGATTTATTTCTTAAGAAGGGCGGCCAATTTAAAAAAACGGATGTTAAAAGTATAGACTTTCAAGATGAACAACCAATATTAAAAACGGAAACTGAAAAATTTTTATTTGATAAAGTGGTGGTAGCCTGTGGAGCCTTTTCAAAAAAATTAACTGATAATTTAGATGAGAAAATACCTTTAGATACCGAGCGTGGTTATCATGTTCACTTTAAAGATTGCGACCATCTTTTACAAAGACCAGTTATTTTTTCAAATCGAGGATTTGGAATTACTCCAATGGAACAAGGATTAAGAGTTGTAGGTACTGTAGAGTTTGGTGGATTGAAAAATCCTTTATCAAAATCTCGTATTAAAAATTTGATTAATAATGCAAAATACATGCTGGGAGATTTACCAGATCATGAAGATGAATGGTTAGGATTTAGACCAACATTACCTGATTTTTTGCCAGTTATGGGTCCATCAAAAAATCATAAAAATGTATTCTATTGTTTTGGTCACCATCATTTAGGATGGACATTAGGACCAATATCTGGAAAGATTGTTTCTGGAATGATAGCTAAAGAAAACACTAATTTAAATTTAGCCCCTTATAGCTCAACAAGATTCAATTAGTAAAATGCAGAATACCAAAGCATATATAATGCTGGTATGTGCATCTTTATTTTGGGCTGGAAATTTTATGATAGGAAAGTACGCTTTTTTGTCAGAAATTCCTCCTTTAACTCTGGTATTTTTTCGCTGGTCACTTGTTTGGATTATTTTATTACCCTTTACTTATAAAGAAATAATTAAATATAAAGATACAATTTTAAATAATTTACCTTTGTTATTTTTTTTAGGATTAACAAGCGTTGGTTTATTTAATTCATTTACCTACTTGTCTCTAATACATACCCAGGTAATTAATGCATCTCTTTTTAATACTGCTATCCCAGCCATAATAATTTTACTTTGTTTTTTATTTAAAATTGAAAAAACTAATAAATTTCAAATTTTAGGGCTTATTATTTCAGCTTGTGGAATCTTAACTATCATTACTAAACTTAAACTAGATGTTTTACTTTCACTCAATTTTAATAAAGGTGATTTAATAATGATAGGAGGTGTGCTTACCTGGGGGGTTTATTCAACTCTTTTAAAGAAAAAAAAATTTACTCTACCGCTATTAACTTTAGTTCACGTTATTTGTACATTTGAGTTTTCTAAATTAATATCTCTATCAATTAGTACACCTAAAGAAGCCATTAAAGATTTAATAGCTTGATCATTATAGCTAATAGCATTAGTGCCACTTTCAGTATAGCTCTGAAGCGCTGTATAACTTCCATCAATACTACCTATTGAACTAATAGTTAAGTCACCGTCTTCATATTCTCTACCAATATCAAGTGAACCAAAAACTTGCTTACCTTGGCGGTCACCAGTATGAGTGTTAGTGTTTCCTTCGTCTTTCCTTACGATATCACTATCTAAATAACTAACTCCAAAAACATGTTTTAAAAAATTCTTGTCTTCTAAACTATTAATCCCATAAACAGATAAACTTAAAGCATTAGTGTCAACTGCAGAACCAAAGGTTCCAACATCAACATCAGTGTTACCCACTCTTACAGCTACTCCTGATATTTGGTCTTCATCCATTTTTTTATCGGCACCTACAGTTATACCAAATCCATCTATATCTTGTGCAGAGCTTAAGGAAGTCTCACCAATTTTTCCAAAACTAATACTACCTTCAGTCCATGCTTCCCAGTCATTAGGTAAAATTTGATCTAACTTTTGAATTGGATTGAATTTAGCTTGAGTAGAACTTGCAACATTATTCGATACTTTCTTAAATAATTCATTTTGAAAGAGCAACTCTATTCTTTGAGCGCTCGTTTGGTATTTATTTGCTCTTAATATATCTAGTCTTTTAAAAGTAGCCACTCTTGTATCTTTAGCAAACTTTTTAGCAGTATTAATTTGTGAATCATTTATACCTCTTACATCTTTAATTTTTGGTGGGTCTTCACATTTTCCTGAGCTAGTAACTTTAAAAGCACAGCTTAAAGTATATTCATTTATATCATTACCATTATTACCTACTATAAACATTTTAGTTCCAGTTGTATTAAAAGCTATACCTTGAGGATTGGTCTCTTGATCACTAATATCAAAAATTCCTACATGGGTTACAGTTGATAAATCAAAACCTGTCGATAATGTATATAAAAATATCTCATTATCAGTATTACCTATGTAATACATTATCGTTCCGTCATTGTTGAAAGCAAAACCTCTAGTAGCTTCATCTTGATCACTAACGTCAAAACCTGATCCATCTCCATTTATGTCATTGAAAGTTGCAGTTGATAAATCAAAACCTGTCGATAATGTATATAAATTTATATCATGACCACTATTACCTGAGACAAACATCTTGGTTCCATCATTATTAAATTAAATATATTGAGGAGTAGTTTCTTGATCACTAATATCAAAACCTGATCCATCTCCATTTATGTCATTGAAAGTTGCAGTTGATAAATCAAAACCTGTCGATAATGTATATGAATTTATTTCATTACCAGTATCACCTACCACAAACATCTTGGTTCCATCATTGTTAAAAGCAAGACCCCTTGGAGTAGCATCTTGAGCACTAACATCAAAACTATCTACAAAGGTTGCAGAAGCTTGTGCTGAACTAACAAAAGTTAGATTAAAGATTAAAAATAATACAAGTATTTTCTTAAAATAATTGAACATTTAAATTACTAATTATTGGATTACTTCAAGCTCCTCAATTATACTCACAATCTTTTTACCACTTATTACTGCATTAACTCTTGCACATTCATAATAAGCAAACGAACTTTCTTCTGCTATTTGTTTCATTTCCAAACATTTCGATCTATTTTCCGTGTACAAATGTTCTGTTAATCTTGGAGGATCACCTAAATACATCATGAGACCTATAACTTCACCTTCTTTCTGAAAATCTGCTTTCTCTTCTATTTCTGCTACTCGATTATCAACACCAATCTCAAATTCTTTAAATGCAACAAAACCTTTGTATGCAATAAAAACTAAAATTAAATAAAAAATAAATTTAATTTTACTCATTTTAATTTAAATTATTTGGTCTCTTTAAAAACTAGACATACACCATTATTGCAATATCTTTTTCCAGTTGGCAAAGGTCCATCATCAAAAATATGTCCGTGATGGGCATTGCAGTTTTTACAGTGATACTCTGTTCTTGCATAACCTATTAAATGGTCAGTTTTAGTCTCAAATACATCCGGCAGTGATTGATAAAATGATGGCCAACCTGACCCACTTTCATACTTAGTTTTTGAGTTAAATAATTTTACATCACAATTTGCACAATGATAACTTCCCTCTCGCTTTTCATTATTTAACTCGCTTGAACCTGGTGGTTCAGTACCATCTTCAAACATAACTAATTTTTGTTCTGCAGTTAAATTTGAGTTCTTTTTGCTCATACCATTAAACTAATTTAGCACATGATTGATGTAAATAAGAATGTAATTCTACTAGCTTTTTAGCGTCTTTATTATACCCACCACCCAAGACACCACAAAGAGGTATTCCTTTAGAAAAAAAATTCTCTGTTACAATTTCATCTCTTTTTTTAACTCCCTCATCAGAAATTTTTAGTTTTCCAAGTCTATCATTAAAATGAATATCAACTCCTGCTATATAAAAAACAAAATCAAAATTTTCTTGATTTAATTGATTTAAATAAAATTTTAGTATCTTTAAATATTCTTTATCATCTAAGTCGTTTTCGAGCTCTACATCACAGTCACTAACAGATTTTTTTGCAGGGTAATTTGATTTTGAATGCATACTAAAAGTAAAAACACTTCTATTATCTTTAAATATATCTGAATTACCATTTCCTTGATGAACATCTAAATCTACAATTAAGATTTTTCCAGCTAACCCTCTATCTAATAAATATTGTGACGCCACTGCCACATCATTAAAAACACAATAACCAGCACCGCCTTGGTAATTTGCATGATGACTACCGCCTGCAGTGTTGCAAGCCACACCATAATTAATTGCTAACTTAGAGGCTAATACTGTACCACCAGTTGCTATAAAAGATCTTTGAACTACGCTATCAACTAATGGAAATCCTATCTTTTTAATACCAATTTCATCTAAAGTTTTATTTTTAATGTGATTAATATATTCCTCTGAATGAGCTCTCTTTAAAGTTTCTACTGAACAGGGATATGGTTCATGAAATTTTTTTACAATTTTTTTGCTTATTAAATAATCTGCAAGATCACCAAATTTGTTTATTGGAAATTTATGATCATCACCAATTTTTGCAAAATAATCTTTATGGTTAACTACTGGTAATTCCATTTTTATTCAATGACACGTATTGGTTTGCCGTTTACACAAGCTTCCAAAGACTCAATCATTTGACTGTAATAAATTTGATAATTTTCAGCGGTCACATATCCAATATGAGGAGTTAATAATACATTTGGTAAAAATCTGAGTTTATTATTTTCAGGTAAAGGTTCCTTTTCATAAACGTCTAAACCGGCTCCAGCTATTTCATTTGTGGATAATGCAATTATTAAATCATCCTCGTTAATTATCGGTCCTCTTGAAGTGTTGATCAAAAAAGCAGTCTTTTTCATTTTGTCCATTTCTTTAATTGTAATACAGTTTTTGTATCTCTCACCACCTTGGACATGAATAGATAAAAAATCTGAGTTCTTAATTAAATCTTCTTTACTACAAGGTAAAACATCCAATTCCTTACAATTATCTAAATTTAGATTTTCACTCCAGGCCATTACTTGCATACCAAATGCTTTTCCAATTTTTGCAACTTGAGATCCAACCTTCCCAAGACCAATCAAACCAAGTATTTTTCCTTTCAATTCTACTCCGATAGTAGACTGCCAATATCCTTGATACATATTGTCAATTTCTTCTTTAAGGTTTCTTGCTAATCCAAGTATTAAAGCCCAGGTTAATTCAGGTGTTGGATTTATATTACTTTCAGTTCCACTGACAATTATTTTTCTTTTTTTAGCAGAAGCGAGATCGATTGACTTATTTTTTAAGCCACTTGTAATTATAAATTTTAATTTAGTCAGATTTTCTATTAGGTTTTTTGTAATTGGTGTTCTTTCTCTCATAATTAATAAAGCTTCAAATTCAGATAATTTATCAAGCGCATCTGCTTCATCCTCAAATGGCTCACTAAAAATTTTGATTTCATATTTTCCAGCTAATTTTTCAATATCAACAAATTGGTGAGAAATATTTTGATAATCGTCTAAAATAGCTACTTTAAGCATTTTTTATTTCCTTATTTGATAAAAATAAACCTAATATAATTAAAATTGCTCCAATCAAATGAAAAAGTTTAAATACTTCCCCATAAATTAATATCGCCATAATTGAACTAAACAAAGGTATTAATGATAATGAAATACCTGCTCTATTTGCACCAATAATGGATACAGCTCCGGCCCAACAATAATAAGAACCAATGCTTGGAAAAAGAGCCAAAAATATTAAAGTGTAAACTAAATTAAGATCAAAATTAATTATTTGTT
>CACORD010000003.1 GCA_902629535.1 uncultured Pelagibacteraceae bacterium
TTCTCAAATTTCAGCTTTTATTTTACAAAAGATGAAAGAAACGGCAGAAAAATATTTAGGCCAAGCTGTTACAAAAGCAGTAATTACCGTTCCAGCCTACTTTAATGATGCTCAAAGACAGGCAACAAAAGATGCTGGAAAAATTGCAGGTCTAGAAGTTTTAAGAATTATAAATGAACCTACTGCTGCATCATTAGCTTATGGTTTAGATAAAAAACAAAATAAGAAAATTGCAGTTTATGACTTAGGTGGTGGAACATTTGATGTTTCAATACTTGAACTTGGTGATGGAGTTTTTGAGGTCAAATCAACTAACGGAGATACATTTTTAGGTGGAGAAGATTTTGATAATTCTGTGGTTGAATATTTAATTGCTGAATTCAAAAAAGATAATGGCATAGATTTAAAATCGGATAAACTCGCTCTTCAGAGATTAAAAGAAGCAGCAGAGAAAGCTAAAATTGAATTATCTTCAGCAGAACAAACCGATATAAATTTACCATTTATCACAGCTGACAAAACTGGTCCAAAACATATCAATCTAAAACTCACTCGAGCAAAGCTTGAAGCATTGGTAGAAGATCTTATAGCTAAAACAATGCCTCCATGTAAAACAGCTTTGAAAGATGCAGGTGTTTCTGCAAATGAAATTGATGAGGTAGTTATGGTTGGAGGAATGACTAGAATGCCTAAAGTTATTGAAGAAGTAAAAAATTTCTTTGGAAAAGAACCTAATAAAAGTGTGAACCCAGATGAAGTTGTAGCAATGGGTGCTGCAATTCAAGCTGGTGTGCTGCAAGGAGATGTTAAAGATGTATTATTATTAGATGTAACGCCTCTTTCTTTAGGTATTGAGACTTTAGGAGGTGTTTCTACAAAATTAATCGAAAAAAACACGACAATACCTACTAAAAAAAGCCAGGTATTCTCAACCGCTGAAGATAATCAACCCGCTGTTTCAATTAGAGTGTTGCAAGGTGAAAGAGAGATGGCAACTGATAATAAAGTTTTAGGGAACTTCGAACTTGTTGGAATTGCACCAGCTCCTAGAGGTGTTCCTCAAATTGAAGTTACATTTGATATCGATGCAAATGGAATTGTTAATGTCTCTGCCAAGGATAAAGGCACAGGTAAAGAACAAAAAATCCAAATTCAAGCTTCAGGTGGTTTAAGTGACGAAGAAATTGAGAAAATGGTAAAAGATGCTGAGGCAAACAAAGAGGCTGATAAAAAGAAAAGAGAGTCTGTAGATGTAAGAAATCAAGCAGATACCTTAATTCATTCTACAGATAAAAACCTTAAAGAGCACGGTTCTAAAGTATCTGAAGCTGACAAAAAAGCTATTGAAGATGCTTCGGGTCAATTAAAAGAAGCTCTTAAAGGTGAAAACACAGATGATATCAAGAAAAAAACTGAGACACTAGTTCAAGCCTCAATGAAACTTGGAGAAGCAATATATAAATCACAACAAAATACAAAACCAGATTCTAATAAAGATGATGGTAAAGACGATAAAGGAAAAAAAGAGGATAATGTTGTTGATGCTGATTTTGAGGAAGTAAAAGACGAGAATAAAGAAAAGAGCGCTTAACATACATTTATCTTCCGAGGTATATAAATGGCAAAAAGAGATTATTATGACGTCCTCGGTGTAAATAAAAGCGCATCCCCTGAAGAGTTAAAATCTGCGTATAGAAAGTTAGCTGTAAAATATCATCCAGATAAAAATCCAGGCGATAAGGGAGCCGAAGAAAAATTTAAGGAAGCTAGTGAGGCTTACGGTATTCTTTCCGATAAATCAAAAAAAGAGAATTATGATAACTTTGGTCATGCTGCCTTTGAAAATGGCGGTGGCGGGCAAGGTGGATTTGGAGGTTTTGGAGGATTCAGTGGTGCAGATTTTTCAGACATTTTTGAGGATTTTTTTGGAGATTTTGGAGGTGGGAGAAGAAGCTCTAGAGGAAGAAATTCAAACAATAGAGGATCAGATCTAAGATATGATTTATCGATTACATTAGAAGAAGCTTTCACAGGGAAGAAGCAAAATATACAATTTTCGACATCTGAGAAATGTAGCACTTGTAAGGGAAATGGATCTAAACCTGGGTCTAGTCCTGATAGATGTACTTACTGCGGAGGAAACGGTAGGGTAAGATCTAATCAAGGTTTTTTTACAGTTCAGCAAACTTGTCCTCAATGTGCTGGAAGTGGAGAAGAAATTACCAATCCTTGTTCAGACTGTAACGGTCGAGGAAACACTCAAACTTCAAAAAAAGTATCTGTCACAATACCAAAAGGGGTTGATGACGGGACAAGAATTAGACTTGCTGGAAAAGGTGAGGCAGGAACTAGGGGTGGTGCTAGTGGTGATTTATATTTATTTATAAATGTAAAATCTCATGAGTTATTTAAAAGATCAGATGTGAATTTATTCTTCGAGTTTCCAATTTCAATAGCAGACGCTGCACTTGGTACAACGATAGAAATACCAACAATAGATGGTAAAAAAGCAAAAATAAAAATACCTGATGGAACTCAAGATGGTAAACAATTTAGATTGAAAGGGAAAGGTATGCCTTTTATGCGTAGAGGAGATTTTGGAGATTTATATGTACAAATTAAAACCGAAGTTCCAGTGTATTTAAACAAAGAACAAAGAAGTCTTTTGGAAAAATTTAGAGAAATAGAGAATGATAAATCTAACCCAAGTATCAAAAAATTTTTTCAAAAAGCAAAAGATTTTTGGAAAAGTTAAGATATTTAATCATAGTTCTTCATAAAATATTTAAGTTGAAATAATTAATACCTAGTTTAATAAATATATCTATGATTATCTGGATTGCTTCATATCCAAAAAGTGGTAACACTTGGGTCAGATCTTTTATTACTGCTTATTATTTTTGTGAAAATGGAACTTTTGATATAAACAAATTAAATTTAATTGAGGATTATCCAAATAAACAATTTTTCAAAGAAAAAGTTAAACAAGGTGAAATTCATAAACATTGGGAGAAGTCACAAAAAGATATATGTGACCAAAAAAAAGTAAAATTTTTAAAGACTCACAATTCTTTGATTACTGCCTTTGGAAATGATTTTGCTAAGCCTGAATATTCTCTTGGAGTTATCTATATAATAAGAGATCCTCGAAATGTTATAACTTCAGTAAAAAATCATAACGATTTAGATACTTATGATCAAGCCTTAAAGTTTATGCAAGATGAAAATAAAGTATTAGAAGACTATCCGCATTTAAAAAACTATGCAAAAACAAATATTGTTAACTCTTGGAGAATTAATTATCGATCATGGTTAAGTAACAAGTCTTTTCGAAAATTAATAATTAAGTACGAGGACATGGTTAACAATCCAATTCAGACTTTTGAAAAACTTGTGATTTTTGTTAATACTTTAATGAGATTTGATAATAAAATTGATCAAAAAAAACTTAACAATGCTATTGATACGACTAGCTTTAAAAGTCTTCAAAGTATAGAAAATGCGGGTAAGTTTGGTGAAAATGTATATTCTTTGAAAGACAATAGAAAAATAAAATTTTTTTATCAAGGACCAGAAAATAACTGGAAGAAAAATCTTGATGAAAGCACAATTAATGAGATGAATGAATATTATAAAGATGACTTGAAATTTTTTCAATATGAAAACTAAAAGAATAAACTTATCAATCACTGGATGTCTGGGTAGAATGGGGCAGCAATTAATTAAATCTGCAAGTAAAGATAAAAGATTTAAAATAAATAGTCTCACGGAAAATAAGTTACAAAGAAAAAAAATCCTAGGTATTTTACCAAAATTAAATACTTCTGAAGCCTTTAAAAAAAGTGATGTTATAATAGATTTTACAGTTCCAAAATGCACACTTGAAGTTCTTAATATTGCTGCCAAACAAAAAAAAAGAGTGATAATTGGGACTACAGGTTTCACTTTAAAAGAGGAGAATATAATAAAAAAAATTTCAAAAAAAATTCCAATTCTTAAAGCTGGAAATATGAGTCTTGGAATTAATCTTTTGATGTATTTAACTGAGATTACATCCAAATCTCTAGGTAATAATTTTCTAAGTAAAGTTTTTGAAGTTCATCATAAATTTAAAAAAGATCACCCTTCTGGTACAGCATTAATGTTAGGTCAGGGAATTGCGATAGGAAAAAATAAAAATTTTTACACAATTATGGGTAAGAAATATCTTAATAAAAAAAAATTTCCTTACGGAAAAAGAATAAATTTTAATTCAATAAGAAAAGGCAAGATTATTGGTGAACATGAAGTTTTATTTTCCAGTGGGAAAGAAATAATAAGACTTAATCATGAGGCATTTGATAGAGCACTCTATTCTGAGGGTGCGCTTGCAGCTGCTAATTGGTTAATAAAGAAAAAACCTGGATTATATTCGATGAGAGACTTAATGAATTTCAAATAATGAATGAAATTCAAAGAGCAAAAATAATACTTAGGATACTAAATAAAACATATCCAAGTATCAAAGTCCCTTTAAAAAGTCGAAATGTATTTACTCTGTTAATATCTGTTCTTCTTTCTGCTCAATGTACAGATGTTAATGTAAATAATGTAACTAAAAATATTTATCCGAAATATCACAAACCAGAACACTTTGTTAAATTAGGAAGAAAAAAAATTGAAACTTTAATTAAAAAAATTGGTATTTTCAGAATAAAAGCAAAGAGTATTTATAATTTGTCAAAAATATTGGTCAAAGATTATAAGGGTAAAGTACCAAAGACTTTTGAGGAACTTGAAAAATTACCAGGTGTAGGACACAAAACTGCTAGCGTGGTAATGTCCCAAGGTTTTGGGTATCCCGCTTTTCCTATCGATACCCACATCCATAGATTGGCCCAAAGATGGGGGTTAACAAATGGAAAAAATGTTGTTCAAACAGAAAATGATTTAAAAAGATTATTTCCTAAAAAACATTGGAACAAATTACATTTACAAATAATATATTATGGTAGGGAATATTGTAAGGCAAGAGATTGTTATGGATTAAGTTGTAAAATTTGTACTTCTTGCTATCCTAATCGAAAAAAACCATTTATTGCAAAAAAGCCTTAATGAAAATATTAGGTATAGGTAACGCCATTGTTGATGTACTTTGTAAAGTAACAGATGAATTCTTAATTAAGCATTCACTCACAAAAAGTACCATGAAACTTGTTGATGAAATAGAATTTAAAAATTTACTTACATCATTAAAGATAGAAGAAACTGTTTCGGGTGGCTCTGTGGCTAACTCTATCGTAGGTTTATCGCAATTAGGAAATAAAGTTGGATTTATTGGAAAAATTAATGACGATGAATTAGGTCAAAAATATGAAGATGGAATGAGAAAAGAAATGGTAAAATATTTTTATAAAAAAAAAAAAGAGGAGATACCAACAGGTTCTTGCTTAATTTTAATTACACCAGACTCTGAAAGAACAATGTGCACTTATTTAGGGATTGCAGGAAAAATTGATGATAATGATATTAAAAAAGAGGAGATTGCGAACGCAGAAATAATTTTTTTAGAAGGTTATTTGTGGGATGAAGGAAATCCTAAAAAAGCTTTTGATAAAGCTATCACTCATTCAAAAAAAGTTGCTATGTCTTTATCTGACCAATTTTGTGTTGAGAGACATAAACCCCATTTTTTAGATTTAGTAAAAAATAAGATAGATATTATTTTTGCAAATGAACAAGAGATTTTATCTTTAATCGAAGCTAAAACTTTTGGTGAAGCTATTTCATTTTCAAAAGAATTAAAGAAAAATATCATTATTACGCGTGGTTCAAAAGGTGCAGTTTCAATTAATGGAGGTCATGTTGAGGAAGTTGAAGCTAAGTCTAGCTTAAAAATTAAAGATTTAACTGGAGCTGGCGACCTTTTTGCAGCAGGGTATTTACACGGTGTCATAAATAATTTTAGAACAAAAGAATGTCTTATTAAAGGTACAGAATTATCCTCAAAAGTTATCCAAATTATCGGTGCAAGAATTTAATAAATTGAATAACCCTTATCATTATTTATTATAAAATTTTCATCACCAAAAACTTCGTTCATTTTTTTTCTTAATCTATAAATATGAGTTTCTACTGTATGAGTCTCTAAATCTGGAGAATAGTCCCAAACACTTTGTTGTAAATCTTTTACACTTACATCTTTTTTATCATGAATAAAAATTATCAAATTTGTTTCTCGTTCTGTTAAATCTAAATTTTTATCTTTTAAAGAGATCACTCTAGAATTTAAATCTAAATTATATTTTCCAATTTTAATATTTGATTGTTTTAAAAATTTATTTTTTAAAAAATTAATGTTTACTATTTCTATAAATTTATTCACTTTTATGGGTCTATTATCTAAAACAAGTAGATTTTTTATGCTCTTCAATTTTTTTCTAGAGACAACGAGATAATCAACTTTAGGATCAAATTGAATATTGTTATATTCATTTTCATGACATTGGATTATTTTAAAATTTAAACTTTCACTAATTTCGTTTAATATTTCAAATAAAATTTTGTATTCAAAAATAATTAAAGTTTTTGAATTCATTTTTACAAAATATGACAATTATTATCAAAAATAAAGAGACACTTTTAATTAATGACTTTAAGTTTAAATGCTCAATAGGAAGGAAAGGCTTTAGTAGACATAAAAAGGAGGGGGATAGTAAAACGCCAATCGGTACTTTTAAGTTAGGTGAAATTTACTACAGGAGAGATAGAGTTAAAAAATTCACTTCTAAACTTAAAACAATTATTATCAAAAAAAATATGGGTTGGTGTGATGATCCAAAAAGTAAATTTTATAATAGATTAATAAGAATTAGAAAAAATTTAAAAATAAGTCATGAAAAACTTTTTCGAAAGGACAGTAAGTATGATTTATTTATTCTAGTGAAATATAATTACAAAAAAACGTATAAGAACAGAGGAAGTGCAATTTTTCTACATTTAACAAAAAACTACTCACCTACAAAAGGTTGCATTGCAGTTCAGAAAAATGATTTTTTGATCATAAACAAATTAATTAATAAGAATTCAAAAATAAAAATTACTTAGTTCTTTGCCCAAATATTCCAGTTCCGATTCTCAAAAATGTCGATTTATATTCTAAAGCATCTAAATAATCATTGGACATTCCCATACTTAGTTCAGAAAGATTTATTTTCCGATTTAATGCAAGTAAATTTTTAAAAAAAGGTTTTGGATCCTGATTATCTGGCGGTATGCACATTGTTCCAATTATATTCAAATTCAATTCAACACATCGCTTATAAAAAGATTCTAAATCCGATGGATGAATACCTGATTTTTGACTTTCACCACCTAAATTAACTTGAATAAAAATTTTGATTTCTTTTGCTTTTTTTTGTAACTCATTTGAGATTTTATTAGCAAGTTTTAAATTATCTAGAGAATGTATATAATCAAATATCTCGACTGCGTTTTTAACTTTATTAGTTTGTAACTTGCCTAACATGTGTAATTTAAAATTATTATGTTTCTCTTTAATCTTTGACCATTTTAATTGTGCTTCTTGAACTTTATTTTCACCAAATTCAGCATGACCATATTCTATTAGAGGTAAAATATCTTGTTCAGAAAAAGTTTTTGATACAGCAATTATTTTAGGATTATATTGGGATAAATTAAGATTATTAATTTTGTCCTTAATTTTTTCTTTAATTTCAATTAAATTCTTTTGGGTATGATGCATATAAATAATTTAAAAATGTATTATTTTATAAGTGAAATTAATTATTCTCTCTTAAAAAATTTAGATAAAAATATATCTTTAATTTGGAGAAATAAAAACAAAGAAACACCAATAAAAACCTTAATAGAATTACGCAATTTTTGTAATAATAACAATAGGAAGCTTTACATAAATAATAATATTAAATTAGCAAATAAGATAAAAGCTGACGGTTTATATATATCATCAAATAATAAGGATTTAATGTTGAAATCTAATATATTAAAAACAAAATTTAAAATTTTGGGTTCGGCACATAACTTGAGAGAGATTAAGATTAAAGAACGTCAGAATGTTGATGAAATATTCTTGTCTCCACTATTTAAAGATAAAACAAATAAACAGTTAGATATTTACAAATATTTAAATTTAAGAAAAACGACCAAAATGAAAGATATTTCTTTGGGTGGAATTAATGAGAAAAATATCAAAAAGTTAAAATTGATCAGGCCTTTTGGTTTTGCGGGAATTTCTTATTTTGAGTAAAAAAAAAGGCCCCTAAATTTAGGGGCCTTTTAAATTAAACTATCAATTTATTAGAACGCAAATGATACGCTAAAAATTGAAGCATCGATGTCTTCAGCAGTATTTGAACCACCTTTAGACTCCAAGCTGTTTAAACCATACTTCATTGAGATTGATCCCATTGTGTATGATCCACCAAGACCTGTATTTACTTCATCATCAGCAGCACCATCAAACTCGATTTCTTGTCTACCAGCTGATACTGATAAATTTTCATTTATCGCGACAGAGATACCGTAGTGTTGTGCATCTTGGTCAGTTGAAGTAGTTGCAGTGTAGTCAACTTTAGTGATTTGATATGCAGCAGTTACTGAACCCATAGTGTATTTAGCACCATAAGTTTCGTTTTCTGCATTATCACCATCGTCAAACATACCAGCACTTAACTCTAAACCATCCATTAAGCCACTGTATACAATTGCATAACCAGTTTCAGCTTCTTGTGGAGCTGCAGCAGTTCCTGGTTTTGGGTTGTAAGATGCTGATAATGCAACATCACCAACAGTTACATCGTATCCCCACTGACCAGTTTGAGTGTTTCCTGAAGCATCAATCAAACCATCGTCTGTAGCGTCTGTTGCTTCGTACACTGGTGTATAAGCATTTGGTACAATATCTTTAAGTTTATCAACACCACTTCCTGAGCTTGATGCACCTGAGAAAGATAAAGTTCCTGCATCACCCATACCAAGTTTTAGATTGTAGTCATCATAAGTACCACCATCTAACTCGTAGTAAACTGATACAGTCATACCATTGTCTAAGTCTCCACCGCCATTGAACTTAACACTGTCACCCATTGCCCACGGGTTAGTTCCTGAAGCGCTTGAAAGACCTGTGTAAGATAACGCCGCACTACCTGAAACACTTAGCTCACCAGCAACTGATGCTGAAGTAACTAGAGTAGTAGCTAAAGCAGTTAATCCTACTTTTTTCAAATTGTTCATAAATTTACTCCTTTTTATAATTAATTATAAACAGGGTATTTTTTAACAAAAAAACGCTTAATTCTTAGAAGATATTTCAATTTCTAACTATAAATTATGTTAGTGTTGTATTTTTACATCACTTTTTTTCACTAAAATAGAGGAATTTTTAGTCTTAGATATATTCTAATTCTAAACTTGGCATTTTGTGCTAATACATAAATATAATACTTTAAAATGATCTACTCACGACAATTATTAATTATTTTTTCAATGGTAATTCTTTTAACGCAATCAGCGTGTAATGCTATTAAACCCAAAAAAGTAAGTGCAAAGGATTTTCCTCCAGATCCTAGAGAGAGAGTAAAGAAAAACATTGAAGAAGGTAGAGGTTTTAGAGTTTTTGGTGGAAATAAGAGTGGAACTACATATGACTTTGCTAGTTCAAATCCGCTTTGGCAAGCTACACTCGATACCTTAGATTTTATGCCATTAGTTTCAGCTAATTATAGCGGGGGCATAGTCATTACAGATTGGTATAGCGAAAATAATTCTCCAAATGAGTCAGTTAAAATATCAGTACGATTTTTATCTAACGAAATTAGATCTGATGCATTAGACATTGATATTTTTTTAAAAAAGTGTTCACAAAATTTAACTAATTGTTCAATCAGTAAAAATAATAATGATTTAGCTGGTAATTTGAATTTAAGCATCTTAAAAAAAGCTGCAAAATATGAAAAAGAAATGCTTGCTAAACGTAGAAAAGAGAATCCTTATCCTATGGGTCAAATGAAACAGGGAGAGAACAGAGATGATAATTAAAGGCCCGAGCAAGTAATTCATATCAATTGTGGAAAGATATAATTTTAAGTTAGTAGAGGAAAAGTGGCAGAAATATTGGTTCGAAAATAAAACTTTCAAATCAAATATTAATAAAAATAAAAAAAAATTTTATTGTTTAGAAATGTTTCCATATCCGTCTGGAAAAATTCATATGGGTCATGTAAGAAATTATGCACTGGGTGATGTGTTATCCAGATACAAAACTTTAAAAGGTTATAATGTTCTTCATCCTATGGGATGGGATTCATTTGGTCTACCAGCAGAAAATGCAGCAAAACAAAATAACCTTAATCCAAAAGTCTGGACTGAAAAAAATATTCAAACGATGAAAAATCAATTAAAGATGCTTGGGTTATCAATTGATTGGGATAGAGAAATATCAACATGTTCGCCTGAATATTACAAACACCAACAAAAAATATTTTTAGATCTTTACGACAAAGGTCTTGTTTACAGAAAAGAGAGTTATGTTAATTGGGACCCCATAGACAAAACAGTTTTAGCTAATGAACAAGTTATTGACGGCAAAGGTTGGAGGTCAGGAGCTGTAGTTGAGAGAAAAAAATTAAATCAGTGGTTTTTTAAGATCTCACATTTTTCTGAAAATCTCTTAAAAGACTTAGATAATCTTGATAATTGGCCAGATAAAGTAAAAACAATGCAAAAAAACTGGATTGGGAAATCTTTTGGTTGTGAGATAGATTTTCAGATTGAAGGTTCTAAGGATATCAAATCTATTAAATGTTATACTACAAGACCGGATACATTATTTGGTTTTTCTTTTTTAGCATTATCAGTTGATCATCCGCTATCAAAATACTACGAAACTAAAAAAGATTTTATTGAATTTAAAAATGAGTGTTCCAAAACTGGAACCACCGAAGAGTCTATTGCTCAGGCGTCCAAAATTGGTTTTAAAACTGAGCTAACAGCGATAAATCCATTGGATAATAAGTCTAAAGTTCCAGTATATTTTGCAAATTTTGTCTTGATGGATTATGGATTTGGAGCTGTTTTTGGATGTCCAGCGCATGATCAGCGAGATTTCGATTTTGCAAAAAAATATAATCTTGAGATAAAAACGGTCGTTAAACCTGACAATGAGACAGATGATTTTAAAGTAAATGAGGAAGCCTACACTGGATCTGGAGTAATAATTAACTCAGAATTTTTAAATGGCTTAAAAGTACCCGAAAAATCTATTGACGAAACAATTAAAATTTTAGAAAACAAAAATTTAGGAAAAAGAAAAACAAACTTTAGATTAAAAGATTGGGGTATTTCAAGACAAAGATATTGGGGCTGTCCTATACCAATTGCATACGATGAAAACCACAATGTTATCAAAATCCCTGAGAAAGATTTACCTGTAAAACTTCCAAGTAGCATTGATTT
The DNA here is from genome assembly GCA_902629535.1 of uncultured Pelagibacteraceae bacterium. Classification (GTDB taxonomy): domain Bacteria; phylum Pseudomonadota; class Alphaproteobacteria; order Pelagibacterales; family Pelagibacteraceae; genus Pelagibacter. The sequence continues at coordinate 11,476 of CACORD010000003.1, forward strand.
AAATACAAACGGGAATCCGCTTAGCGCTCATCAAGAATGGAAAAAAATAACTATTAATGGAAAAAAATGTGTTAGAGAAACAGATACCTTGGACACATTTGTTGACTCATCCTGGTACTTCTTAAGATTTTGCTCAGCGAAAGCTAACAATGAGCCATTTGATGTTGATGATATTGATTATTGGATGCCAGTTGATCAATATATTGGCGGTGTTGAGCATGCGATATTACATCTTCTATACTCACGCTTTTTTATGAAAGCTATCAGCTTAAATAATGAAAAGACAAGACTTCAAGAGCCTTTTAAAGGTTTATTTACTCAAGGAATGGTTTGTCATGAAACTTACAAAGATGAAAACAACAACTGGCTTTTCCCAGAAGACGTTTCCACAAAAGACGGCAAAAATTTTTATTTAAATAACAACCCTTCAAAAAAGGTTATAGTTGGTCCTTCAGAGTCGATGTCAAAATCGAAAAAAAACACTATTGACCCTGAGAAAATAATAAAAATGTATGGGGCAGATGCAGTAAGATTATTTATTTTATCAGATAGCCCTCCTGAAAAAGATATACAGTGGTCCGATACTGGAATTAGTGCGTCGTTTAAATTTTTACAAAAATTTTGGATACTTAACAAAAAAATACTTGAAAACCAGAATAAGTTTTCTTTTTTTGATGAAAATTTAGAAAAATTTAACAATCAAATAATTGAAAAACTTGAAAAAGATTTGGACAGATTTGGCTTTAACGTGGTTATAGCTTCAATACATAAAATCTATACTTTTTACAATCAGCAAACTAACAAAAAGGACTGGGGTAGTAATTTTTATGAAAATTACACAAATATATTAAAAGTAATTAATCCAATATTACCTCATTTCTCAAATGAATGTCTTGAAAAATTAAAGCAAAAAGTTAGTGAAATTAGATGGCCTAAAATAAATAAAAAATATTTAGAAGAGGAGGTTGTTAATATAGTTACACAAGTAAACGGAAGGAAAAGAAAAGTATTTTCTGTGAGCAAAGCTTTAGATAAAGACACTTTGGTAAAAGATATAAAAAATGATCCACAGATAAAAAAATATCTTGATAATAAAGAGATTATTAAAACAATATATGTAGAAAATAAATTAATTAACTTTATTATTAAAGAATAATGAAAAACTTAAAATACATATTTATTTTCTTTTTTTTGCTTAGCTGCGGATATACGCCTATTTATCAAACAGATCAAAACTCAAAAATTAGACTAGATATAATTAGTTATTCAGGCGATAAAAAACTAGGTAGATCTATAACTAAAGGTATCGAAAGATTAAAAAATAATAAATCAGACAATATTTATGATCTTAACCTTATTGGCTCAAAAAAAGAGAGCGTAGCTTCTAAAGACAAAAAGGGAAATATATCAACCTATAAAATGCTTATAGAGGTAAATTTGAATTTAGAAAGTAAGGAAAATAACAAAATCTTTTCAAAGAAATTTATAAAGGAAACAACATACAATTCGATGAATAATAAATTTGAATTGAGTCAATATAAATTAAATTTAGAGAAAAATATGATTTCACAAATTTTACAAGATATAAATATTTACCTTAATATAATAAGAAATGATCTCTAAATTTTATGAATTAGCAAAATTTAAGAATAAGATTAATTACTACTTATTTTATGGTGAAAATGATGGACAAAAATTAGATACAATAGAAAGTAACTTTAAGAATTTTACCAAAGAAAATACATATAACTACTCAGAAAAAGACATACTTGCTGATACAAGAATTTTTTTAGAAAATTTGTATTCAAAATCTTTTTTTGAAAAAGAAAAATTAATAATAATTTCTGATGTCTCAGACAAAATACTGGGTTTAATTCAAGAAAATTTAGAGACAAAAGTTGAAGATATAATCATAATTTTAATAGCAAAAAAATTAGATAAAAAATCTAAAATTAGAAATTTTTTTGAAAAAGGGGAAAACCTTATGATTGTTCCCTTTTATGAAGATACACCCCAAACACTAATCACTATTGCAAAAAAAATTTTAAATGAAAATAAGATAAGTTTATCACAAGAACATTTAAATTTGATAATTGAAAGATCTCAAGGCAACAGGATTTCTCTTAAAAATGAACTACAAAAAATAGTATTATTTTCTCAAAATAAGAAAGTTGATTTAAGTGACATATCAAAATTAACAAACCTAAGTGAAAATTATACTGCCGCAGAATTAGTTGATAATTGTTTAAGCAAAAACAAAAGAAGAACTCTAAACATTCTTAATGAAAATATTCCATCTAGTGAGGATAATATTTTAATTTTAAGAACTTTTTTAAATAAATTAAAAAGATTAAGAAAGCTTAGATTAAATTTAAAAGAGGATGGTAACATTGATCAGATAATTAACTCATTTAAACCTCCAATATTCTGGAAGGATAAAAATATAATTAAGCAACAAATCAAACTATGGAAATTAAATGATATTGAAAGTTTTATTGTGGATCTAAACAATACTGAAAGTATGATTAAAAAAAATCCTCAGATTTCTAATCAAATCATTAACAATATGATTTTGGATAAATTTAGAGAAACTAATATCCAGACTTAATTATATCAATTATCTTGTTTAATTGATCAAGCTCTTTGTAATAAAATGATATTGTGCCTTTATTGTTTTTATTATTTTTAATAGAAACACTAAGACCAATTTTTTCAGATATAGAATTCTCTAAATCTCGGATATTTGAATCCTCTTTGCTAGAGGTATTTTTTTTTGTTTTTCTGAATATTTTAACTAAATTTTCTGCTTGCCTGACAGATAGTTTTTTCTCTATAAATTTATTCGCTAAAAATGTTGCATTTTCGAGACCTACCAATATTTTTGCATGACCAGCAGTAATCTTTTTCTGTTCTACAAAATCAAGAACTTCTTTAGGTAAATTAAGTAATCTTAATGAGTTAGAAATATAGCTTCTACTCTTACCTATAAATTTTGATACTTTATCTTGATCATATGCAAATTCATCTATCAATCTTTTATAGCCTTGTGCTTCCTCTAAGGGATTTAGGTCATGTCTCTGAACATTTTCAACAATTGCAAATTCTAAAGATTTTAGATCATCTGCGTCTGTAACAACCACAGGAATTTCATGAAGTCCTGCTTTTTGTGCAGCCAACCATCTTCTTTCTCCGGCTATAATCTCATATTTAGAATTGTTCGTACTAGATTTTCTAACTATAATTGGCTGAATAACACCACGTTCTTTTATTGAATTAACTAAATCATTTAAGTTTTCTTCGTCAAAATTTTTTCTTGGTTGATATTTGTTCGGAACTATCTCAGCTAAACTTAGATTATTTGTTTTATTTTCAACCTTTGTTTCACCGATTAAGGATGATAATCCTCTGCCAAGCCCTTTTTTTATTTTATTCATTACGCTGCGCTCCCAACTTTATTTTCTTGTGCCATGAACTCATCAGTAAAGCTGTAATAAGATTTGCTACCTGGACAATTTTTATCATAAATCAAAACTGGAATACCATGAGATGGCGCTTCGGATAATCTTACGTTTCGAGGTATTACCGTTTGATAAACTTTATCTTTAAAATAATCCCTCGCTTCTTGTTCAACCTGTGACGAAAGTTTATTTCTTCGATCATACATAGTTAAAAGTATGCCCTGAATTTCTAATTCAGGATTTAAATTGGTTTTAATTCTCTCAATCGTCTTCATTAGCTGGGTAAGTCCCTCTAAAGCAAAAAATTCTGTTTGTAATGGCACAAGCAGTGAGTTAGATGACACCAAGGCCATTACAGTTAGGAGACTCAAAGAAGGAGGACAATCTATGAGAATATAATCATATAATCCTCTAGAATCATTTAAATACGAGGTTAATTTGGCCTTAAGTATAAAGGCTCTATCACTATCACCAGCAGTCTCAACCTCTAATCCGGACAAATCTACATTGGATGATATTAAATCAAGATTTTGAAAGTCTGTTTTTTTAATTACGTTTGGAATTGACATTGTGCCATTAAGAATTCCATAAATTGTCTGATCAGATTGAGAGGTATTGGATAATCCTAATCCTGTAGTAGCATTTCCTTGGGGATCTAAATCAATAACTAAAATTTTTTTACCAAGTTGAGATAACGCAGATGCTAAATTAATTACAGTTGTTGTTTTTCCAACCCCACCCTTTTGATTTATAATTGAAATAATTTTCATGAAATTTTTTTTTTAATTTTTTTGATATTTAATATAAATGAGTCGTTGCTCGTTAAACTTTTTTTTTCTTCATAATCTAAATCCCATTCTTGAAGTGTTTCATTAAGAATTTTTCTTCCACTACTTCCCATAAAAAAAATAATATTTTTATATTTTATAAAATTTTCATTAACCAAGTTTAAAATGACAGGCATTGGCTTAAACGCCCTAGACATAATTGTTCCAGTTTCAATATTTTTAAGTGAAAAAATATCTTTCTGAATTACTTCTGTATTTAAATTTAATTTTTTTGAAACTTCTCTCAGGAAAACACATTTGTGGTAGCTTTTTTCGTAAAGGTTTACTTTCATGTCATTTTTAATTTTTTTCATCACTACAGCCACTATTAATCCAGGCATTCCACCCCCTGTGCCTAAATCTGAGGTTGTATTGCAATTTAAATCAACAAAATCAATAATTTGCGCAGAATCTATTATATGGCGCTCTCTTATTGCCTCTTTTTCATACATTTTTTTACTTATAATGTTAATTCTTTGATTTTTTTCCTGTATCATCGTAATTAAACTCTCAAGCTCATTACAAGTTTCACGTGAAACATTCAAATTGGAAATTTTGGAATAAGAATTTAAAATTAGGTTATCCATTAAGCTATATGCTTAATAGACTTTCTTTTGACGTGTGACAACAAAATATATACGGCTGCAGGAGTTATTCCATCGATTCTTAGGGCCTGACCCATTGTTTTGGGTCTTATTTCCTTAAATTTGGCTTTTACTTCATTAGAGAGGCCTGAAAATTGATCATAATCAATATTATCAGGAATTGTTAAATTTTCATCTCGTTTAAAAGCTAGAATATCAGCTTTTTGTTTCTTTAAATATCCTCTGTAGTGGGAGTTAATCTCAACCTGCTCATCAATTTCTTTCCCATAATCGGCAATTTCAGGCCAAATATTCCTTATTTTTGTCATATCAACAGTTTTTTGGGTAAGAATTTCCTCTGCTGATCTAAAAACACCGTCTTTTGCTATTTTTATTCCAAATTTATCTGCCTTAGAAGGTGAAATGTTTAAATTAGACATTTGTAAAGATATTTTGCTTAATTTATTAAATTTCTCCTCAAACAGTTGTTTTCTATTTTCTGCTATTAAACCAATTTTAATTCCTTTATGGGAAAGCCTTAAGTCTGCATTATCTGACCTGAGACTTAGTCTATATTCAGCTCGAGACGTAAACATTCTATAAGGCTCAGCAACACCTTTGGTAACTAAGTCATCTATCATAACGCCAATATAAGCATCAGATCTATCCAAAATAAAAGGTTCCATATTCTTTAAAGAAAGAGCAGCATTAATTCCCGCTATAAGACCTTGAGCAGCAGCTTCCTCATAACCTGTAGTTCCATTAATTTGACCAGCGAGGTAAAGATCTTTTATTTTTTTTGTCTCCAGTGTTAAAAAGAGCTCTCTCGGGTCAATATAATCATATTCAATAGCATATCCTGGTCTAATTACCTTTACATTCTCTAAACCACTGATATTATTGAGTATTTCATATTGCACAACCTCAGGTAGAGATGTAGATATACCATTAGGGTAAATAGTATGATCATTTAGGCCTTCAGGCTCTAAAAATATTTGATGTCTCGTCTTATCAGCAAATTTTACTATTTTGTCCTCAATAGAGGGACAATATCTAGGACCAACACCTTGTATGCTACCAGAGTACATTGCACTTTTAGATAAATTCTTTTCAATTATTTTATGAACCGTTTTGTTTGTATAAGTCATCGAACAAGAAACCTGCTTATTTAAATTTTTTTTGGTCAGAAAGGAAAAAAAATATGGATCTTCATCGGCAAACTGTTTTTCCAAATTTTGAAAATTAATTGTTCTAGAATCTAATCTAGGAGGTGTGCCTGTTTTTAATCTTCCGATTTTGAAATCATACTTTTCTAATTGTTCACTTAAACCTGTACTCGGTTTTTCATTAAATCGCCCTGCAGGAGTTCTTTCATCACCTATGTGTATCAAACCATTCAAAAAAGTGCCTGTTGTTAAGATTAACTTGTTACAACTCACTTTATTGCCTTTAAGTGTTATAAACCCACTTATTTGGTTATTCTCAAAAATAAAACTAACTACAGGATCTGAAAAAATGCTTAAATTACAGTAGTTTACGAGTTTTTCTTGCATATATTTACGATATAATGATCTGTCAGACTGAGTTCGTGGTCCTCTTACAGCAGGTCCTCTACTTCTATTTAATAATCTGAATTGTATTCCAGACTTGTCGGCAACCTCTCCCATAACTCCATCTAAAGCATCTATTTCTCTAACCAAGTGACCTTTACCTAGACCACCTATGGCTGGATTGCATGACATTTCTCCGATTGTATTTTTGTTATGTGTAAACAAAGCGGTATTTACGCCAAGTCTTGCTGAAGCCGCTGCAGCTTCACATCCAGCATGACCACCGCCAATAACAACTACATCAAATTGCAAATCTTTTTTCATGAACTAAATTTATATTCGATTAGGATATTTACAAGATTTCTGTTTTTTTTTAAAAAGGTCTTATTTACCAACAGAAATCGATAAAAACTTCAAAAAAGCCTCATAAACACGCTATTATTTACCAATGCAAAAATCATTGAAAATACTGCCTAATATCTCCTCAACATCGACTTTTCCAACAATCATACCTAATTGTCTTGTGGCTAATCTTAAATCCTCAGCACCCTTATCAAAATCTTTTTTATCATTTTTGTCTGAAAAATTTTTCAAATGTTCAACACACTGTAGCAAATGTTGTCTATGCCTTTCTCTTGTTATTAAGATATCTTCTTCTGATATAAATTTATTTTCTAAGTGATTTTTTATTTTAGAAATTAATTTATCTATATTTAGATTGTCTTTTAGTGAAATCAAAACATGATTAAATTTGGAGACTTCAGGGTGTAATTTTTCTTTCAAGAGATCTGATTTATTAATAACTAGAATTGCGTCTTTTTTTAATAAATCATTCAAAAATCCCCTAAAATCAATACTTTTAGCATCCACCACTACTAGTTTTAGATCAGCATTTTCAGCTTTTTTTAATGATAATTTTATTCCTTTTTTTTCAATTTCATCCTTGGAATCTCTTATGCCCGCTGTATCGGAAATTATAACTGAATAACCATCTATATTTAGATGTGTTTCAACAACGTCTCTTGTGGTACCAGCAATTTCAGAAACTATAGCAACTTCCCTGTTTGATAAATTATTTAATAGACTAGACTTACCGGCATTGGTTGGACCTACAATTGCAATCTTAAAACCTTCACGAATTATCTCACCAACTTTTTGATCATCTAAAATTTTCTTAATCTCAGTTAAGACATTAGATGAATCTTCTTTTATTTTTTTTAAATTTTCTTCTGGCAAATCTTCCTCTGGAAAATCTATTTTTGCCTCAACAAATGACAAAATTTTTAATAATTTTTCTCTCAATTCATTAAATTTTTCTGAAGATTTTCCTTTCATCATTTTTACAGCTTGCAATCTCTGAATTTCGGTTTCTGCAGAGATTAGGTCAGCTATACTCTCTGCCTTTAATAAATTTATTTTACCATTTTGAAAAGCCAGTTTCGTAAATTCACCTGCCTCGGCTAATCTACAATTTTTAATTTTTGAAATTTCATTTTGAACAGACATAACTACTGCTTTCCCGCCATGTACATGAATCTCTGCCATATCCTCTCCTGTGTAGCTCTTAGGGCCTGGAAACCATATTATTATTCCTTCATCAATAAGCTCAGAATTGTTGATATTGTTTATTTTTCGAAGGGTTGCCACTCTTGGCTTTGGAATTTCTTTATTTGTAAGTTTTTTTAATGCTTTTGCAGTTTCAGGACCTGAAATTCTTATAACTGCAACCCCAGACACGCCTGGGCCGGACGATAAGGCGTAAATAGTCATCTAATTAGTATAACTTTAATTCAAAAATAATGAAAAAAAATTATGTGGGTTTATTCATTGAATTAAAGAACTCTGAATTATTTTTTGTGTCCTTTAATTTTGAGCTTATAAATTCAATTGCATCCATTGTGCCCATCGGAGCTATAATCCTTCTAAGAACATTCATTTTCTGTAAATCGTTTTTATCAAACAGTAATTCTTCTCTTCTTGTTCCAGATTTAGTTATGTCTATAGCTGGATAAATTCTTTTATCAGCAATTTTTCTATCAAGAACCGTTTCGCTATTACCAGTTCCTTTAAACTCCTCAAAAATTACTTCATCCATTCTACTTCCTGTATCTATTAAAGCTGTAGATATGATTGTTAAAGATCCACCTTCCTCAATATTTCTTGCTGCACCAAAAAATCTCTTTGGTCTTTGCAATGCATTTGCGTCAACACCACCAGTTAAAACTTTTCCAGAACTAGGAATTACGGCGTTATACGCTCTTCCTAATCTAGTTATTGAGTCTAAAAGTATTACAACATCTTTTTTATGTTCCGTTAATCTTTTAGCTTTTTCAATGACCATCTCTGCTACCGCCACGTGCCTTTGTGCAGGCTCATCAAAGGTAGAACTTATTACCTCACCTTTTACAGTTCTTTGCATGTCGGTGACCTCTTCTGGCCGCTCGTCAATAAGTAAAACTATTAGATAACATTCTGGATAATTTTTAGCTATTGAGTTAGCTATACTTTGTAAAATCATTGTTTTTCCAGCCTTAGGAGGTGAAATAATTATAGATCTTTGTCCCTTTCCTATAGGACTCACTAAATCTATTAATCTTGGTGTTAGATCCTGCTTTTTATCAGGTTTTGTCATCTCAACTTCCATAACTAATTGTTTGTCAGGATATAAAGGAGTTAAGTTATCAAAAGCTATTTTATGTCTAGATTTGTCTGGCTCTTCAAAATTAATTTTACTTACTTGTAAAAGAGCAAAATATCTCTCGCCTTCTTTTGGCGCTCTTACGGGACCTTCAACTGTATCTCCCGTCCTTAGACCAAATTTTCTAATTTGACTCGGACTAACATAAATATCATCAGGTCCTGGAAGATAATTAGACTCCATTGCTCTTAAAAAACCAAATCCATCTTGAAGTAATTGTAAAACACCAGCTCCTGTAATTTCCTCTTTTTCAGCAACTTTTTTGAGGATAGCAAAAAGAATCTCTTGTTTTCTAAGAGTACTAGCATTCTCAATTCCAAGTTCTTCTGCTTGAGTAATAAGCTGTTCAGATGATTTTAATTTTAATTCTTGAATGTTCATGATTAAAAAAATTATTAAGGACTTAATAATGACACTAATATATATACTATTACAACTTTTACAAGAGTTTTACTTAAATTTAAAAAATAACCTTGAATTTTAACGCTTTTTAGATCCCTTTAACTCAATTCTTTAGCAAATTTATCTACTTTTGACCAATCTGTAAATTCATAACATTGAGAAGTATCTGTTGGGCCGTTTGTTATAAACATTATTAGTTTGATAATATACTTGTCGAAAAAACTATAATTTGGATAATCTACTTTGCCCGCAAAGACTCCTATTTTTTTTGGCTTCCATTTAGAAATTTTTAAAAATTTTTTAATGTAGGGATTGGTTTCTGGCATGCTTTTTTCTGGTTTTCTTGCAACTACATTTACTGAAAAAAAAACACTTTGTTTTTGGTTTAATACATCTTTATTTAAATCAACAAATTTATAAAGTTCCCTAGAATGTTTTCCATACCTTATACTGGCACCTATAATGATTTTATTAAATTCATATAAATCAAATTTTTTTACTTTTTCTAATGATGTGATTTTAATCTCGCCACCATGTTTTAAAGAATTTGTTAATCTTCTACAGATTGTTTTTGTATGTCCGTCGGTGCTCGAATAAATTATTAAAGTATTAGGCATTTCTAAAATGCTAAGATTTATTCATTACTTGTTGTGGCATTTTTTGATAATATTTTTTATCAAGCTGGTATTCAATATTCTCTTTATCTTGGGCCGAGCCTTCTGCTTGTACAAATGTATATTTCGCAAAATCTTTACACCAGTTTTCATTTGTATTTAGACATTCCACAGGATAAATATTGCCGCCCATTTCTTTTGCTTCATTGACTAGCTCATGACCTAGTTCATCGGTAGTTTCTAAGCAATCCGCAACAAAGCTTGGAGAATAAATCGCTATTTCTTTTTTTCCCTCAGATATTAATTTTTTGACCACATCTTCGGTGTAAGGTGTTATCCATTCTTCAGATCCAAAACGACTTTGAAAGCTCATCATGCATTGCTCTGGGTTGATGTGTTTAAGGTTTTTTGTAATTAAACAAAACGTTTCATAACAATGACGATAATAATCATCTCCCTTGTTAACAATTCTTCTTTTTTGCATTCCATGAAAAGTTATTATTAAACTGTCAATTTTTTTACCTTGGTTGATTAGCTCCTTTAATTTTGAGTCAACTTGTTTTACCGAGTTATCGATAAACGCGTGGGTTCTATGAAAATTTGTTATTACTTCAAATGTTGGTATCTTTACTCTTTTAGATAATTCTTTAGCTAGCGCGTCTATGCCTGAAGCTATTGTGCTTTCAGAATATTGAGGGAACATTGGTATTACGAGAAGCTTCGTTGCTCCAACTCCATTTTTGAGATCTTCTTCCCAACTATCATAAACTTCGTTTACATATGGGGGAGACAAAAGAAATGCATAATTTACTTCAACGTATCCTTCGGGATCAATTTTTTTTAGTTCTTCGCTAACATTTTTTGTGAAATCTCTTGTATTTGTGATCAATGGAAAGCTCTTACCGTCCCAAATTCTCGCATAAAGCTTAGCGGACTTTTGTGGCCTAAAAGGCAACACAAAACAATTTAAGATTATTTTCCAGAGCCAAGGGTTTATGTCAATTACTCTTGGATCTCCTAAAAATTTGCGAAGGTATTTTCTTAAAGCTTTTGTTGTTGGCTCAGAAGGCGATCCAAGCTGAACAAAGACAACTTTGGTTTTTCTTTTTGGGTGTGTGTATTCCATACTAATAATCTTTTACTAATTTTACTAAGTAATCCATCATACTAGGCTTTGTCTTTGGTAGAATGCCATGTCCTAAGTTAAAGATATAAGGATGATCTTTAAATATATCTAGGTATTTTTTTGTCTCTTTTTTCAAATTTTCTTTATCTGAAAGCAGTATCTTAGGATCTAATCCTCCTTGTACGGGAATTTTTATAGTTCTCTCTATTTCTTTGGGGTCTACTTCATAATCAATGCAAATAGCACTAGGTTTAACAGCTTCACAAAAATTTTTATATTTTTTTATACCTCTTGGGAAGCATATTACAGGAACATTAAGAGATTTAATGTATTCAACTAAATTTGATGTAGGCTCATAAATATATTTGTATAAATCATTATTCTCTAATAAACCTGCCCAACTATCAAAAATTTGAATAATTTGTGCACCACTATTAATTTGATTTTTAATATGTATTTTTAAAAACTTTTCAATAATCACTAAAGTTTTATCAATTAAATTTTGATCATCAAAAAAATTTTTTTTTAAACCCAATTTAGGAGACTTTTGATTTATCATGTAGACTAAAAGAGTCCACGGAGCACCAACAAATCCTAGGGTGCTTTTATTTTTGGTAATTTCGTTATTTTTTACTAAATTTATTAATTTATAAACTGGATTAACTTTCTCAACAAAATCTTTTTCAGATAAATTCGAGATATTTTTTAAATTTAAATCACCTAATATTGGCCCAATTCCTTTCTTAAATTCTACTTTTTGACTTAATCCATACGGTAACATTAAGATATCTGAAAAAATTATTGCTGCATCCAAGTCAAATCTCATCAATGGTTGAAGAGTTATTTCAGTAGATAGTTTTTCATTTAGACATAGTTTAATAAAATCAGGATTTGCTTTTCTTATTTCTCTAAACTCAGGTAAATACCTTCCTGCTTGTCTCATTATCCATATGGGATTAATATTAGTTGATTTGTCTAATATTACTTTTTCTAAAGGGGACATATTAATTATTAAATATATTTAGTATTAGTATTAGTATAGCCTGTGAACTATGTTGATTTAATTTTTTAAACATTTTATTAACAATTAGTTAACATTTAGAAGTTAAAATTTAATAAATATACGTGAAAAATTGAAGCTTAATATAAATATTAACATTACAACCAAAATTTTTATTAACATGTTTAATTTTGTGAATTAAAGCCTTGTTTTACAGCAAAAATTTAAAAATATGTAGAAATTGCAATATGATAAAAGCAATACAAACTTATACAATATTAATACATGAATAATTCATATCAAATTTATTTAATATCTGACGCTACGGGGGAAACACTAGACCGAATATTTACAGCAATTAAAGCTCAATTTAAAAATATCAATTATAAAATACATACTTATTCTTTTACCAGAACTGCTAATCAAATTTTAAAGATTTTAGAAAACGCTGAGAAAAATAAAAATGCTATAATATTATATTCTATAGTTGATAGCAATTTAGCCAAGTATTTAGCTAAAACGAGTGATGAAAAAAAAATACCTTGTTTTGGTATTTTGGGAGATCTAATTTTAAGCTTTTCAAAGCTCTTGAACCAAAAAGCATCTCATCAACCCAGTGGTCAATATGCTTTAGACGAAGAGTATTATGAAAAAATTGAAGCGATTCAATTCACAATGAATCATGATGATGGAAATTTAATTAAAGAAATCAAAAAATCAGATATAATATTGCTGGGTGTAAGCAGGACTAGTAAAACACCTACCTCAATTTTTTTAGCAAATAAGGGGTTTAAAACTTCTAACATTCCTTTAGTAAATGACAAATCATTGCCAGAAATTTTAAAAAGAAATCCTAAAATAGCATGTGTCGTGGGTCTAAACACTGAGCCAGAAAGACTAGTTGAAATTAGAAAAAACAGAATGAACTCTCTTAGAGAAAATACAAACAAACAATATACAAATTTGGATTTGGTAAAAAAAGAAGTTGAGGCTGCAAGAAATACTTTTAAGAAGTATAAATGGCCAACAATTGACGTAACAAGAAAATCAGTTGAGGAAACAGCTGCCTCAATTATAAAAATTTACGAAATTTACAAAAAAAATGTTTAAGATCATTCTAGCCTCAAAAAGCAAGGTAAGAAAAAAGATACTTGATGAGCACAGTATTTTGAATGAAGTTAGGCACTCCAATATTGACGAAGACATTATAAAAACAAGTTTATTAAAAGAAAATGCTTCACCACAAATCATATCTAAAAACCTAGCTGAATTAAAAGCAAACAAAGTGAGCATTACTGAAAAAGACAATTTAGTTCTGGGGGCTGATAGCGTAATAGACTTAGATGGTGAACTAATTTCGAAACCAAATAGTAGACAAGAGGCTTTAGTAATACTAAAAAAACTTAATGGTAAAAAACATTTTTTAATTAGCTCGGTTTGTATTTCTAAAAATGGCGCTATGGTTTGGAATTATTCAGACAAAGCAACTTTAACAATGAAAAAAATGACAGATGATGAATTAAAAAATTATTTAGAAAAAATTTCAGATGAAGCGTTATATGCTTACAATGTATATCAAATAGAAGGAGAGGGAAGAAAACTGTTTTCAAGTATTGAAGGCAATGAAAATACAATTATGGGACTTCCTGTTGAAAAAATTAAAAAATATTTAAATAATTATTAATGAAAAAATATCTGGTAATTGGAAATCCTATTGATCATTCTCTTTCACCTAAATTACACAACTATTGGTTTGAAAAAAATAATATAGATGCAAATTATGATAAAAGAAAAATAATTAAAAGCGAGATACAAAAGGTTATTTCAGAAATTAAAGACAATAAATTAGATGGAATTAATGTTACTGTTCCTTTTAAAAATGAGATAATTCCTTTTCTGGATACGTTGAGCGAAGAGTCAAAGATTACCCAATCTGTTAACACTATATATATACATGACAAAAAACTAGTAGGTCACAACACTGACATAAAAGGTTTTGAACTAAGTTTAAATGAAACTCAATTTAATCCTCTTAATAAAATAGTATTTATTTTAGGAGCTGGAGGAGTGGTACCTTCAATAATTTATGCATTAGAAAAGTTAGGTGTTTCGAAAATTATAGTAAGTAATAGAACTAAGCATAAAGCTGAAAATTTAAAAAAATATTTTTCAAACATCAGTGTAGTTGACTGGGGAGATCAACCAGAATTTGATATGATTATTAATGCTACAAGTTTAGGTTTGAGCAAAGAAGATAATATAGAATTGAATTTTAATAATATAAATAACGAAAAGCTTTTTTACGATGTAATTTACAATCCAAAAGAAACTAATTTTTTAAAAACTGGAAAAAGCTTAGGCTGTAAGGTTTCAAATGGTAAGATGATGTTTATTTATCAAGCTCTTGAAGCATTTAAACTATGGCACAAAATTCAACCAGAAATTAATGATGATTTGAGAAATTTTTTAGATACATGAAAAGAATAGGTATTTTAGGTGATATTGGATCTGGTAAAACTTATATAGCTAAATGTTTTGGTTATCCTGTATTCAATGCTGATTTAGAGGTCGCAAAAATTTATAAAAATAACAGAAAAGTTTTTCAAAAATTAAAAAAAGAACTTCCAAATTACTTTGATATTTTTCCTGTAAAAAAAAAAGAAATTATTGATGCAATTTTATCTAATAAGAAAAATTTAAAAAAAATTATTAAAATTGTTCATTATGAAGTTAGAAAAAAAATGAATTATTTTTTAAAAAAAAACAAACATAAGAAGTTTGTAGTCTTAGATGTTCCTCTTTTATTAGAGAACAAAATTAATAAAAAAAAAGATATATTAATATTTGTTCAATCTAGGAAATCAGAAGCTTTAAAAAGATTAAAAAAAAGAAAAAATTTTAATGATAAAATATTTAACAGTTTTAAAAGAATACAACTTTCACTTGTTTTAAAAAAGAAAAAGTCTCAATTTATAATTAAGAACAATTTCAAAAACTCTGTTAAAGTTAGAGTTAAGGAAATCATAAAAGATTTAGTATGAAAGAAATAGTTTTAGACACAGAAACAACAGGTATTTCGGTTAAAGAGGGACATAGAATTGTAGAAATTGGGTGCATTGAGTTAGATAATTTAATACCAACAAAAAATAAATTTCATTGCTATTTAAATCCCGAAAGAAAAGTGGATGAGAAAGCTTTTGAAGTGCATGGATATTCAGATAGTTTTTTATCAGACAAAATGAAATTTAGGGAAATAGCTGATGATTTTCTAAAATTTATTAAAGATAAAAGATTAATAATTCATAACGCAGAATTTGATTTATCTCATTTAAATAATGAACTTAAAATCATTGGAAAAAAAAAAATTGATAATGAAGTAGTAGATACAGTATCACTGGCTAGAAATAAATTTCCAGGATCTCAAGTAAGTTTGGATGCTTTATGTAAGAGATATAGAATAGATAATTCCAAAAGGGTCCAACATACTGCGCTTATTGACTGCGATTTATTATCTAAAGTATATATAAATTTGATAGATCAAAAAGAACCAACCTTAAATTTTAAAAAAAAAGAGGAAGAGTTTTCAAAATTAAATACTGGAAAAGTTATCTACTCTACAAAAGTTATTAAACCATCCTCTGAGGAGCTTAAAAATCATCAAATTTATCTTAAGACTTCTCTTAAAAAAAACTTTTATTAATTAAATCTCTCTAAATAAAGTTTTGTAAAATCTATTTTTTTTTCTAATTTGATATTAGGATATCCAGAATTATGCATCATATCTAAAAATGACTTTTCTAAATCTGGATAAACCGAATTAGGCACGTCACAAAGAACAATTTTTTCTAGATCTTTTTTTTCTTTTATGGACTCATCAATTTTTATAGCTACTGCGTATACAATTTCAAAATGAGATTTTTTGACTTGAGTATCTTTGTGTTGAAATTTTAATGTTATATTTATCTCGATCATTTTATTTTTTAGAGCTATTGATTTGATATCAATATCTAATTGATATTTACTCATATTATTTCCAGCAGATAAGTAAGTTTCAACATCTGGTGTTTCGCTAGACATATCTTTAATGTATTTTGCTAAAATTTTAAATTTTTCTGTCATTATCATCTTCTATATCTTCAAACTCTCCTTCAATAAAATCATTCTTTTTTACCTCTTTGTTTTCAAATTTTTTGTTTAGTTTTCCTAATATTAACTTTCGTGTTATTGGGATGATTAAGAGGAAACCAATTAAATCAGTTGCAAATCCCGGTATGATTAACAGAGCAGCTGCAAACGCTATTGCAGCACCAGAAATTAATTCGAGGGCCGGAATTTGATTTTTAATTATTTGCATCATTCCAGATCTAAGAGTGTTAATCCCTTCGTATCTGGCATAGTACACACCCACAATTGCAGTAAAAAATACCAAGAATATGGTGCTGAAAGCACCTATCTGAGACCCAATTTTTATAAAAAGGTAAATCTCTACAATTGGGATTAAAATAACAGCTAAAAGTACTGTGTTCATTTGTCTTTAATGTAATTGTTAGTTGAAATTAATCAACATAGTAATTAAGTTTAATATATGAATTATAGTTTCGAATACATCGATATTATTTTATTAGCAATGATTGCTGGCTTTATTTTTTTAAGACTTAGAGGAATTCTAGGAAAAAGAACAGGTTTCGATGGAAAAGCCTCACCTCAGTTTGAGGAAATTTTAAAAAATATAAACCCTGAAATAAAAATAAATAAAAAAATTGACTTTGATGAGAATGCAAAAAAAGAATTTTTAAAAGGTGCTCAAATAGCATACGAAACTATTATTACAGACTTTGGCGATAGTGATAATAAATTGACTACAAGCAAGCCTCTATTAAGCAATAAAATTTATGATCAATTTAATACCGCGCTTAAAGAGAGAGGTAAGAGAGGTCATCTCGCCGAAATTACTTTTATTGGGGTTAATTCAGCGAATATAAAAGAGCACAAGTATTTAGGAAAAATTTTACAGGTAACTGTAGAATTTGTAGCCGAAGTAATAACTTGTATTAGGGATAAAGATAAAAAAATAGTTTCTGGAGATCCAGAAAAGATTAAGAAGATTTATGATACTTGGGTATTTTCAAGAGATACAAGCACTAATAATCCAAATTGGCAATTAGTTGACACTCTTACGTAATTGACAAGTAATATTTCAGATAAAGATCAAAAAGATTGGGAAAATTTTTTAGAGCAAAAAGAAAAGTTACCTAATAAAGATTTAGAAAAAAAAGAAAATAAATTTTATATCACCAAATCATTAGATCTTCATGGTTACACACTTGATGAAGCAAATAAAAAAGTTGAAAGTTTTATAATTGATTGTTTTGATCAAAAAGTCTCAAAAGTTATAATAGTTACTGGCAAAGGATTACATTCCCAAAATGATAAAGATCCATATATTTCAAAGAAATTTGGTATTTTAAAAAATTCTGTTCCTGACTTTATTAAAAGTAATCCCAGCTTAATGTCAAAAATAAAAAGTATAGCTAATGCAGAAATTGAAGATGGTGGCAGTGGGGCATTTTATATTTTTTTAAAAAAAAAATTATAAAATAAATTTTGATAAGTCCGTATCTTTAACAAGATTATCAAGGTTTTTATTTATATATTCTTTATTTATTGAGATTTTTTCACCAGACCTATCAGTTGCCGTAAAACTTATTTCATCAAGGATTTTTTCTATTATTGTGTGCAATCTTCTAGCACCTATATTCTCAACAGTTGCATTTACCTCAGAAGCGATATTAGCGATTGCATCAATCCCATCTTCAGTAAACTCAAGCTCAACATTCTCAGTCTTTAACA
Source organism: uncultured Pelagibacteraceae bacterium (assembly GCA_902629535.1). Lineage (GTDB taxonomy): Bacteria > Pseudomonadota > Alphaproteobacteria > Pelagibacterales > Pelagibacteraceae > Pelagibacter. The sequence goes on from CACORD010000003.1 coordinate 29,585, forward strand.
AAGCTACATATTGTTTAATCAAACTAAAATCAGGTTCTTTAAGAATTCTTTTGAAATCTTCACTTGATAAAGCCTCTAGCTCAACTCTTATTGGTAGTCTACCTTGTAACTCAGGAAGTAAATCAGAAGGCTTGGCCAATTGGAAAGCGCCGGATGCAATAAATAATATATGATCGGTTTTTATAGGTCCATATTTTGTATTAACAGTTGTACCTTCAATTAAAGGTAACAAGTCTCTCTGCACACCTTCTCTAGAGACATCTCCTCCAACTCTGTCAGTTCTTCCAGAAATTTTATCTATTTCATCTAAAAAAACTATTCCATTATTCTCTGTGGAAATTTTTGCAGCTTTAATTATTTTATCTTGTTCGATTAACTTGTCAGACTCATCATTTATTAAAATCTCGTGAGACTCTTTTACTGTCATTTTTTTCTTTTTTTCCTGCTTGCCCATAGATTTTCCAAGCATTTCTCCAATATTAATCATTCCTACATTGGCACCCGGCATTCCAGGAATTTCAAAAGATGTGCTATTACCACCACTTTCGCTGACAGCTATTTCTATCTCGTTATTATCTAAATCTCCGTCTCTAAGTCTTTTTCTAAAGCTTTCTCTTGTAGCCGTACTTGCTTTTTTTCCAACCAAAGCATCTAAGACTTTTTCTTCGGCTAACTTCTGAGCTTTTGCATAGACCTCTTTTCTTTTTTTAACTTTTTCCATTGCAATTGCTATTTCAATCAAATCTCTGACAATTTGCTCTACATCTCTTCCAACATAACCCACTTCAGTAAATCTAGTTGCTTCAACTTTTACAAAAGGAGCTTCTGCTAATTTAGAAAGTCTTCTTGAAATTTCTGTTTTTCCAACACCTGTTGGTCCAATCATTAAAATATTTTTAGGTAAAACTTCATTTCTCATTTCACCTTTTAAAGCTTGTCTTCTCCATCTATTTCTTAAAGCAACAGCAACTGCTCTTTTAGCTTTATTTTGACCAACAACAAATCTGTCTAATTCTGAAACAATTTCTCTTGGTGACAAGGAGCTTACTAAAGAAGCCTCTTCTTTTTGTTGATCACCTTTAGGATGTAATTGAGTTACGTTTGATTTATCCATTATATCTTTTCAACTTTAACATTTTCATTTGTAAATACACAGATATCTGCTGCAACTTTTATAGCTTTTTTTGCAACTTCTTCTGCTGATATATTACTTTCCATTAAAACTTTCCCTGCAGCTAATGCATAATTGCCACCAGAACCAATACCAATAACATCTCCTTCAGGCTCTAGAACATCACCAGTTCCTGAAATAATATAACTATTATTTTTGTCACCAACGGCCATTAGTGCCTCTAGTCTTCTTAAATATTTGTCCGTTCTCCAATCTTTAGCTAACTCAACAGCAGCCCTAGATAAGTTACCAGCATGTTTTTCTAATTTTCCTTCTAATCTCTCAAACAATGTTAAAGCATCAGCTGTTGATCCAGCAAAACCTGCTACTACATCTCTCTTTTCAATTTTTCTGACTTTTGAAGCAGTGCTTTTTACAACAGTATTTCCCATGCTCACTTGTCCGTCGCCAGCTACAACCACTTCATTGTTTTTTCTAACTAATACAATCGTTGTCATAGCTTATAAATGGATATTAAATTTGATAGTTCAAGCCTAGGTTTAGTATTATTGCCATAATTGAATAATATATGTATACCTGTTTTTAATTATGAAGCGTAAAGGCAAAATAAGCAGGAAAACAAAAGAAACAAGCATTAGTGTTGATTTAAATATTGACGGCAAAGGTAAATACAAAATTGACACAGGAATAGGTTTTTTAAACCACATGCTTGAACAATTATCTAAGCACTCATCGATTGATATGAGTATAAAAGCCAAAGGAGATACTCACATTGATCTTCATCATACCACTGAGGATACCGGCATTGCAATTGGTGAGGCCTTGAAAAAAGCGTTAAAGAAATCTGTTGGAATTAGAAGATATGCTCACGCAATGATCCCTATGGATGAAACGTTATCACGTGTTGCAATTGATATTTCAAATCGTCCCTATTTAATTTGGAAAGTAAATTTAAAAGTTGAAAAACTTGGTGAGATGGATACAGAACTTTTTAAAGAGTGGTTTCAGGCTTTTTCCCAAGCAGCAGGAATTACTTTACACGTTGAAAATATTTATGGTGATAATAGTCACCACATTATTGAGTCTTGCTTTAAAGGACTTGCAAGATCATTAAGAGCTGCATTAGAAATAGACCCTAGGAATAGTAAATCAATTCCTTCTACTAAAGGCTCATTATAAGATTAATGAAAGTTACAATTGTTGATTACAACTCGGGCAATATAAGCTCGGTAATAAACTCTTTTAAAGAAGTTGCCAAAGAAAAGGTAAATATCGAAGTAACCTCAGATTTAAATAAGATTAAATCAAGTGATAAAGTGGTTTTACCCGGGCAGGGCTCATTTAAAACCTGCGTTGAAGCACTGAATAATATTGATGGTCTTTCAGATACACTTAATGAATTTACAATAATTAATAAAAAACCTCTTCTTGGAATTTGTGTTGGTTTACAAATGTTTGCCGATATTGGTTATGAAGAAACAGAAACTAAAGGATTGGGCTGGATTTCAGGCAAGGTTTCAAAAATAGATAATCAAGGCGGAAAATTTAAACTTCCTCATATTGGCTGGAACCAAATCAATATTGTCAAAGATAGTAAAATTTTTAAAGATATAGAAAATAATTCTCATATGTACTTTGTACATAGCTATGAATTTTTGCCTAATGATAAAAAAGTTGTTTCAGCAACAACAGATTATTCATCAAATATTGTTTGCTCTGTTGAAAAAGAAAATATCTTTGGAACCCAATTTCATCCTGAGAAGAGTGATAAGATAGGTCTAAAAATAATTGATAATTTTATAAGTTTATAAATGAAAATATTTCCTGCAATAGATATTAAAGATAAAAAGTGTGTAAGATTAATTAAGGGAGATTTTGATAATAAAACTGAGTACAATATGTCTCCAATTGAACAAGCGGGTAAATATAAAGATCATGGATTTAAAAATTTACATATAGTTGATTTAGATGGAGCTTTAACTGGCGAAACAGTAAATTTGGATATTATTAAGGATATAGTTGGTAAATTTAATTTAAAGATTGAAGTAGGAGGTGGAATTAGAAACTCTAATAGTATTCAAAAATATATCGATGCTGGTGTTGAGAAAGTAATCTTAGGAAGTGCTGCTATTAAAGACAAAAATTTTTTAAAAGAGGCGTGTGAAAAGTTTCCAAATAAAATTGCCCTAGGTTTAGATGCTAAAGATGGGTATTTATCAATATCTGGGTGGAAGGAAAATTCTAATCAATTGACTTTAGATTATTTAAAAGAAGTTAACAATTACGGTGTTAGTAGGTTGATTTATACTGATATAAATCGAGATGGTATGAAACAAAGTCCAAATTTTGATGAAACGTCAAGAGTTGCAGAGATATCAAGTTGCCCAGTAATTATATCTGGTGGGGTTTCATCAATAAATGATATTAAAAAAGCTAAAAGTTTAAATAACATTGAGGGCATTATAGTTGGAAAAGCAATTTATGATGGCGATATTAAATTAGAGGATTTAGCGATGGAAATAAATTAAATGAAGCCTATTGATTATATTAGTCTCTATCTTCTAGTTATCATAATGAGTTTTGTGAGTGTAAATTTTTTATATAGAATGTTTTTTTGAAAATGCTTAAAAATAGAATAATACCTTGTCTAGATGTTAAAAATGGTCGAGTTGTAAAAGGTATTAACTTTGTTGATCTTAAAGATGCAGGAGACCCTGTAGAGCAAGCTAAAATTTATAGTGATGGTGGAGCAGATGAAATTTGTTTTTTAGATATTACTGCTTCGAATGAAAATAGAGATACTATTTATGATGTAGTTAAAAAAACATCAAAAAAATGTTTCGTTCCTTTAACTGTGGGAGGCGGTGTTAGAAGCGTTGAAGATATTAACAAATTACTTAACTGTGGTGCTGATAAAGTTTCAATAAATACTGCAGCAGTTGAAAATTCAAAAGTTGTTGTAGATAGTTCAAAAAAATTTGGTTCTCAATGTATTGTAGTTGCGATCGATGCAAAAAAAAATGGAGAAAAGTGGGAAGTGTTTACCCATGGCGGAAGAAACAATAGTGGTATTGATGCGCTTAAATATGCAAAACAAATGGAAGATAGTGGAGCAGGAGAATTGCTAGTTACATCAATGGATAAAGATGGAACTAAATCAGGATATGATATTGAGTTAATGAAAAAAATTACATCAAATGTTAATATTCCGGTCATAGCGTCAGGGGGTGTTGGAACATTAGACCATTTAGTTGATGGTATTAATTCTGGAGCTAGCGCAGTTCTTGCAGCTTCAATATTTCATTATGGAACATATTCAATTAATGAAGCGAAGGAATATTTGGCTTCAAAAGATATACCTGTTAGAATCTAACATGCTTAAAGTTATAGAAGAACTTATTTCACTTGCTAGAGAAAGAAAAAAAAATCCAGTAGAAGGGTCTTATACTAATAAACTTTTAAAAGATAAAAATTTAGCCAAAGAAAAAGTTTTAGAGGAAGTTCAAGAGTTAATAGAAGCTATTGAGCAAAATTCTAATAAAATTCATGAGGCAGCTGATGTTTTTTATCATTTAATTATGTTTTTAGAGGCAAATAATGTTAAGATAGAAGATGTAATTGCGGAACTAAATAAAAGAAAAAAATAAATTAGAGAGGCAATTATGAAGCACGTCGAAAAAAAAAGACATTTAGCAAAAACTATAACTTGGAGAATAATAGCTAGTTTAGATACATTCTTAATAGCATGGTTAATAACTGGAAAATTTGATTGGGCTGGAACTATTGCTGGGATAGAAGTTTTAACAAAAATGTTCTTATATTACTTCCATGAGAGAGCTTGGTATAAATTCAGTAAATATGGGGTTTTAAAAAACTAGCAAAGCTCAAAATTTTTATCAAAAATATTAATAAAAAGAATAAGTATATTCCTAGTTTAGAAAATATATACTGCCTAAAAAAAAATGAGCCACAAATTCTATAAACCCGCAAAATCAAGACTGCAAAGAAGTGAACTAGCAGTTCCAGGGTCATCTCCAAAAATGTTTGAGAAGGCTCTAAATTCAGATGCGGATTACATCTTTTTAGATTTAGAAGATGCAGTCTCTCCAAACGATAAAGTTTCAGCAAGAGCAAATGTAATAAAAGCTTTAAATGAAATGAACTGGAGGGAAAAAGGTAAAACAATTTCAGTGAGAATAAATAGTTTAGATACTCATTACATGTATAGTGATTTAGTAGAAATAGTTGAACAAGCTGGAAAAAATGTAGATACAATTCTTGTACCTAAAGCAGGAACAGATAGCGACGTTTACATGGTTGATTGCTTGTTAACTCAAATTGAGACACATAAAAAAATTAAGAATAAAATTGGAATTGAATGCTTGATTGAAACAGCTTTAGGCATGTCCAATATTAAGGAAATAGCAAAATCAAGTGAGAGACTTGAGGCTTTACACTTTGGTGTTGCAGATTATGCAGCAAGTTTGAGAGCAAGAACTGTTGTGATAGGAGGGCTCAATCCAGATTACCCGGGAGATCAATGGCATCACGGATTATCAGAACTAGTTATGACTTGTAGGGCATACGGTCTAAGAGCAATTGATGGACCATTTGGAGATTTTAATGATCCTGATGCATATGTTGCGGCTGCAAAAAGAGGAGCAGCCATCGGAATAGAGGGAAAATGGGCAATCCATCCTTCACAAATTGAATTAGCAAATAAAGTATTTTCTCCACCAGAGTCAGAAGTGAATAAAGCAAAAAGAATTTTAGAAGAGCTTGAAAAGGCTGCTAAAGAGGGAAAGGGAGCGGCTCAACTTGATGGAAGAATGATTGATGCTGCATCAGCAAGAATGGCAGAAAATATTGTAAATATAGATAAATTAATAAATAATAAATAAATATGGATATCCACGAATATCAAGCAAAAGAAATTTTAGCAAGTTTTGGAGTTACAATTCCAAGAGGAGGTATAGTTTATAGTCCAGAGACAGCAGAAAACAAAGCCAGAGAAATTGGTGGATCAAAATGGGTTGTTAAAGCACAAATTCATTCTGGTGCAAGAGGAAAAGCTGGAGGGGTAATCGTTTGTAATTCGCCCCTAGAAGTTGCTCAAGCAACAGACAAACTTTTAGGAAAAAAATTAGTAACTAATCAAACAGGTCCTCAAGGTAAAATTGTAAATAGGATTTATATTGAAGAGGCAACAGATATTGAAAAAGAATTATACTTAGGATTAGTTTTTGACAGAAGCTCTGAAAGCATAATGATTGTAGCTTCAACAGAAGGTGGAATGAGCGTAGAAGAGATTGCCAAAGAAAAACCTGATTCAATTATCAGATCTAAAATAGAAGTAGCTGTTGGTATACAAGATTTTCAAGCAAGAGAACTAGCTTTTGGATTAGGAATAGAACCAGAATTAGTTAGAAGGGTATCAGAAACGATAATAGGTTGCGCAAAAGCATTCAGTGAATTAGATGCAACAATGGTTGAGGTAAACCCATTAGTAATTTCAAAACAAAAACAAATATTGGCATTAGACTGCAAGATGAGTTTTGACAATAATGCTATGTTCAGAAGAGATAAAGTGTCAGAATTAAGAGACAAAACTCAAGAGGATGATAAAGAAGTTTATGCCTCTGACAGAGGTTTAAATTATGTTAGCTTAGACGGGAATATTGGAAACATAATTAATGGTGCTGGATTAGCAATGGCATCAATGGATATGATTAAATTGGCAGGAGGGGAACCCGCTAACTTTCTTGATGTCGGTGGAGGAGCGACACCTGAAAAAATAGTAAAAGCATTTAGACTTATTACAATGGATAAGAAAGTAAAAGTAATTCTTGTAAACATTTTTGCAGGAATAAATCGATGTGATTGGGTAGCCGAGGGAATAGTCCAAGCATTAGAAAAAATAGAAATTAAAGTACCATTAGTAATTAGACTTGCTGGAACAAATGTTGAAAAAGGCAATAAGATTTTAAAAGAAAGTAAATTGAATTATATAGAGGCTAGTACTTTAGAGGAGGCTGCTAACAAAGCTGTAGCGGCATTAAAATAAAATGTCTGTAATAATTCACAAAGATACAAAAATAATTATTCAAGGCTTCACAGGAAAAATGGGAACTTTCCATGCTGAAGAGATGATTAAATATGGTTCAAATGTAGTAGGTGGTGTTACACCCGGTAAAGGTGGCCAAAAACATTTAGATAGACCTGTCTTTGATACTGTTAAAGATGCTGTAAAAAATACTGGAGCAACAGCATCAATATTGTTTGTGCCACCAGCTTTTGCAGCAGACTCTGCAATGGAGGCAGCTGATGCGGGAATTAAAACTTGTGTAGCTATAGTAGACGGTATTCCATCACACGATATGATTAAGATCAAAAGATATATGAGAAGATATTCAAGAACTGAAAAAATGACATTGGTTGGACCTAATTGTGCTGGAATTATTAGCCCAGGGAAATCAATGTTAGGAATAATGCCTGGTCACATTTATAAGGAAGGAAGAGTTGGAATTATAAGTCGATCTGGAACATTAGGATATGAAGCAGCACAACAATTAAAGAATTTAAATATAGGAATTTCAACAAGTGTTGGTATTGGTGGAGATCCTATTAATGGAAGTTCATTTAGAGATATAATTGAAAAATTTGAGACTGATGATGAAACTGACGTGATTTTAATGATTGGAGAAATTGGTGGCCCCCAAGAAGTTGCTGCAGGTGAGTTTGCAAAAGAGAACATGAAAAAACCTGTAATTGGATATATTGCCGGATTAACCGCACCCAAAGGAAGAGTTATGGGTCATGCAGGTGCAATAGTTTCAGCTTATGGAGAAAGCGCAATAGAGAAAGTCGAGATTTTAAAGGAATGTGGAGTAACTATATCAAAAAATCCATCTGTGATGGGAGATACTGTTAAGTCAGTCCTGGAAAAATCTAAATGATTTACGATGAAAATAATATTTTTGCTAAAATTTTACGTGGAGAAATTCCATGTAACAAAATTTATGAAGATGAGTTTGTTTTATCATTTTATGATATTAACCCACAAAAAAAAATTCATGCCCTAGTAATACCTAAAGGGAAATATATTGATCTTGATCATTTTAGCGAAAAAGCATCTTCAGAGGAAATGGTTGGTTTGTTAAAAGGTATAAACATAGTTACAAAAAAACTTGGAATATCAGTAGATACAGGCAAAGGTTATAGAGCTTTAGCAAATATTTCTGAACATGGGGGTCAAGAAGTGCCTCATTTGCATTTTCATTTGTTTGGGGGTGAAAAAGTCGGTAAGATGGTGGAGTGAGCACTAAAGTTGAAAGAAATTACTTAGAAATCAATTCACTTCAAGACTTAAAAAAATCAAAATTTTCTCCAGATGACTGCTTAATTGATCTTAGTGATCCAACAGATTTTCAAATAAATAAGTTTTTTTATAAAAATATTGGCAAAGAACATCGATGGACGGATCGATTAGTTTGGACAGATAAACAGTGGATGGAATATATTTCTGATCAAAAGGTAAAAACTTATATTCTTAAAAAAGCAAATGATATTGCTGGTTATTTTGAACTAATTTTTCACCAGGAAAAAAAGGAGACAGAAATTGCTTATTTAGGTTTGCTTAAAGAATATCAAAATAAAAAATTAGGTTCGTTTCTTCTAACTTCAGCTATTAAAAACTCTTTTTTAAACACTACCAAGCGAGTGTGGGTGCACACATGTTCTTTAGATCATAAACATGCTTTAAATAATTACATTTCAAGGGGTATGAGAGTTTATAAAACCGAGTCGATTTTAATTTAATTTTGTTTAGGCAGAATAAATAAACTGTTATCTAATTTTTGGTTTTTTTTAACAGAAGCTAAGAAGGTGATACTAAGATTTTGATAGATATCGGTAGTTTGCCATCCTATTAGATTAAGAGTTTTATAATCAAAGAATATATTTACTTGAAAATCAGCTTCAGAAAATTGAAAATTTACAAATTTATTATCTAAGATTCTTTCATTTAAACTCTTGATTTTATTCACTAAAAAATTTCTATTAAGTATTAAATTTAATGGTGTTCTTTCAAGCGGATAAAGATAATAACTATTTGTAGTTTTTATAACTATTGACTTTCCATTAGAAACTAAAATTTTATTATTTTTCAAATTATATCTACAAAAAATTTTTTTAGGGTATGATAATGCACAATAGCCATTTTCAGTTTTGCCATTGACATTTTGCTCGAAATTAAATGTTAAATTTTCAGTAGCTTTTAAATTTTGAACTATCTTTTCTTTGATAGATGCTGAGGCATCAACGATTGAAAAAAATAAATATAAAATTATTAATTTGTTTCTCATTAAAGAACATCACGTTTTCCAACATGATTAGCCTTGCTCACAACTCCTTCTGCTTCCATCATATCAATAATTCTTGCTGCACGATTATATCCAATTTGAAGTTTCCTCTGTAAAAAAGATGTAGATGCTTTGCCTTCAGATTTAATTATTTCTAGTGCAGTTTGATAAAGTTCATCTTTATCGTTAAGATTTTTTGAGCTATCTCCAATTTCCTTTTCATCGGCAAAATTTAAGATTTCATCAACATAATCAGGTTCTGCTTGAGATCTCAGAGAATTATTAATTTTTTCGATCTCATTATCAGATACAAATGGAGCATGTATTCTTATAATTCTATTAGCTGACGACATATAAAGCATGTCACCCTTTCCTAATAATTGTTCAGCACCCTGTTCTCCTAAAATTGTTCTACTGTCTATTTTAGAAGTTACTTGGAATGATATACGAGTAGGAAAATTTGCTTTTATAGTGCCCGTTATAACATCGACGCTTGGTCTTTGAGTAGCCATGATAATGTGTATACCTGCAGCTCTAGCCATTTGTGACAATTTTTGGATATAATTTTCAATTTCTTTTCCAGCCACTAGCATCAAATCTGACATCTCATCAACCACGACAACTATGTAAGGCATTGGAAGTTTGTGCTTGGTATTATATCCATCAATGTTTCTCACACCCTCCCTAGTCATTAATCTATATCTACTCTCCATTTCTTTAACTACCCAACCCAAAACTGAAGCAGCTTTTTTAGCTTCAGTAATTACTGGACATAATAAATGAGGGACTCCTTCATAAGTTGATAGTTCTAACATTTTAGGATCTATTAAAATAAATTTACATTTCTCTGGAGTGTGTCTGTAAAGAAGAGATAATATAATTGTATTTATACAAACAGATTTTCCTGATCCAGTTGTTCCTGCAATCAGCAAGTGAGGCATTGATGATAAGTCTCCCACTATTGGATTACCAGAAATACTTTTACCTAACGCAATAGGTAATTTTACATCTTTTTTTTTAAAATCAGAGTTATTTAAAATTTCACTCAAATATACATTTTCTCTAGCAGTATTTGGGAGTTCAATTCCCACTGTATTACTACCAGGAATAGTAGAAATTCTTGCCGACTCTGAGCTCGTATTTCTAGCTATGTCATCTGAAAGATTAATTATCTTTGATACTTTTACTCCAGCCGCAGGCTCAAATTCATTTAGAGTAACTACTGGTCCATGACTGATTTTTTTTATTTTTCCGTTTACACCAAAATCTAACAATATTTTTTCTAAAAAATCTGGATCGCTGAATTGATTTTTTTCTGAATTCTCTCTTTCCTTTTTTGAAGGAACTTTGAGTAAATCTAAAGATGGTAAATTAAATTTTAATTTATCCCTTTTATTTATCTCTTCAGCTTTAATAAAAGGTAAGTCTTCTTGAATTAAGTTTTTAATTTCTTCTTGTGGAATATACTCATTAATTACTTCACTTTTATCCGTATAGTTTTTTTGTTTTTTATTTAAATATGACTTAATTTTTTTAAAGAAAATAAAAGTTTTATTCAGTCTAAAATTAATACTTAATAAGAAAAGTACTGAAATTAAAATGATTAAGAAATAGTAAGATATAATTTCATTAAAATTAATTAAACTTTTGAATATATTGTCACTTAGATAGGTTCCAATAAAACCTCCATTACCATTAATGAATAGAGCAAAAGCAGTGTTATAAAAATAACTAAAAAAAAGAGAGCCAAATAGTAGATATAATATCGAATAAAAAGTATTCTCAATTATTAAAAAAAAATCTTGATTTGAAAAGATGTTTATACCTGTGAAAATTAGTGTAAACGAGAATAAAAAAGATGTTAATCCGACAGATTGAAAAAAAAGGTCTGAAATATAACTCCCTCTAAAACCTAACCAATTTTTAATTTCCATATTTTCTGGAAATATAAAATTTGGATCTTCTGGTGAATAAGAAATTAAAGAAACAAATAGGAGTAAACCAGATATAGAGATTAAAACACCAAATATTTCAGATAATCTTTTTGCAATAAAAACAAAAGCTGAATTAATGATTTTATTTATATTCATATAACTGAATCAAATTAATCACTTTGTATCATCTAATTTTTCTTGTTAAAATTAAATTTATTATGAAAATTTGTATAATTGGAAACAGCTTAACTAGCTTAACTTTGGCAAAAGCGTTAGTTAATAAAGAGATATTTGTTGATATTTTTTACAAAAATAAAAATATTAACCTCGATAAAACTCGTACTATTGGAATTTCTAAGTCAAATATAAATTTTTTTAATAATAATATTTCAAAAATTAATAAAATTTTATGGCCAATAAAAAAGATAAAAATTTTTTCTGAAAACTCAGGGGAAAAAGAATTAATTGGATTTGAAGAGCCAAACAACCATCTCTTTTCAATTATCAATAATTTTCGTCTATATAGTCAATTAAATTCTGAATTAAATAAAATCAAGTACTACAAAGCAAAAAAAGACGTTCCGTTTAAAAAATTAATTAACCTTGATTATGACCTAATTATAAATTGTGATCCTAATCATTCAATTACAAAAAAATTTTTCTCAAAAAAATTTGAAAAAAAATATGATAGTTATGCCTTTACAACAATTGTTGAACATAAAAATTTAGTACTTAATAATACTGCAATTCAAATTTTTACAAAAAAAGGCCCTATGGCCTTTTTACCGATTTCAAAAAATAAAACTTCAATTGTTTATTCTATGAGGACTCAAGACGATGAACCAAATTTAGATATAAACAAGCTTATCAACAAGTTTAATTCAAATTTTGAAATTAAAAAGATCAATAGAATTTCAAAATTTGAATTAAAATCATTTAGTCTAAGAAATTATTATAAATCAAATATATTAGCTTTCGGCGATCTATTGCATAAACTTCATCCATTGGCTGGTCAAGGTTTTAACATGTCCTTAAGGGATATAAAAAAATTATTGGATGTAATTGATAAAAGGATAGAACTTGGTTTGGCTCTAGATCAAAGTGTATGTATTGAATTTCAAAATAAAACAAAAACTGGAAATTTTGTTTTTTCTGAGGGAATAGATTTCATTTATGAGTATTTTAATTCTGAAAATAAAATCAAGAATAATTTGATAGATACGTCTATAAAATACATCGGAAAAAATAAATATATAAACGACTATTTTAAAAAAATAGCAGACGAAGGTTTACAAGTTTAATTTACTGTAGAGTTGTGTTTTCGAATTCATCGTAAGTGTAAGTATTTAATATCTCTGCAATTTTAGTTTTTCTTGTATTTAAATTTTTGGCTTCCAGTAGAACTTGTTTTTCTTCTAAACTAAACGGTGAGGTCATTGCTAGAGCATTTATTGTTTCATCTAAACTTTGTTTTTCTAATGCTCTCCAATTTATTATGAAACCTCTCCTCTCAAACAATGTTTTAAAATCTTTAAAGATTAGTTCTAAATCTGAAAATTTAAGGTCCTCTTTTTTTTCACCTAAATCATGTAAAAAATTATCATAATTTATTTCAACCTCTCTGTATTTGTTACCTGAGTTTATTTCCTTTTTGATCTCAAATCTGATTACTCCTTTTAATTCGATAAGATATCTACCGTCGCTTGTTTCTTTAAAGCTAGTTATTTTACCTAAGCAACCGATTTTATGAAGTACAGGAATTTTTGAATTATCTAAATTTTTTAAAGTTTTTGGTTGCACCATCCCAATAAATTTATTTGATTTCATACTGTCATTAACCATTTCCACATATCTAGGTTCAAAAATGTTTAAAGGCACTGTAGTTTTTGGAAAAATGATAAAATTACTCAGTGGAAAAATAGGTATTTTTTTTGGGAGATCCATAATTTTATTAACTATATAATATAAATTATATTAATTTTTAAAAGATTAAATAAATGATAATTTGGCTTTCATCTTACCCTAAAAATGGAAACACCTGGTTAAGAGCATTAATAAGTGCTTATTATTACTCTGATGATGGTTTTTTTACAGGAGATCGAAACTTACAAAATATTCAACAATTCCCAGTAAAAAAAAGTCTTGAAGGTTTCAATTTTGATCTAAGTAAACCTGGTGATAGTGCAAGATATTGGATTCCTGCTCAAGAAAAAATGAACATGGATAAAAAGGTAAAATTTTTAAAAACTCATAGCGCTCTAGTAAAATTAGGTCAAAATGATTTTACAAATAAAAAAAATACACTTGGTTGTATATATATTGTTCGAGATCCAAGAAATGTTCTAGACTCTATGTCTAGGCATTTCCAAATAGATCATGATAAAGCTTTGAATGTGATGCAAGATGAAAAAAATTTTACCTACGATTTTAAAAAAACAAATGATTATAGTGACTATCAATTTATCAGTTCATGGGAAAAAAATTACCAATCGTGGAAAAATAATAGAATAATTCCAATCAAATTTTTAAAATATGAGGATTTATTAAAAGAAACTTTTTTTGTATTTAAGGAAATTGTGGAATTCATAGATGAGTTAATAAATAATAAAAGTGGTTTTAATAGGGATAAAGCTAAAAATGCAGTTAAAAGCACATCATTTGAAAATCTTAAAAAGATTGAGGAAAATAAAGGATTTAGCGAGTCAATTATTGCACGTAAAGATAAAAAAATAATACCTTTTTTTCATTTAGGACCTAAAAATGATTGGCAAAAAAATTTTGACAACAAATTTATTGAAAAAATAAATAATATTTTTCAAAAAAATTTAGATGAACTGAATTATTTATAATTAAAATTTCTTGAAATAAGAATTTACATTCTTTATATTAATATTGTTTTGCGGGCATAGCTCAGTGGTAGAGCGTCTCGTTGCCAACGAGAAGGTCGAGGGTTCGACCCCCTTTGCCCGCTCCATTAAATTATGAATGATTTATTAGAAAAAAAATGTGTTCCTTGTGAGGGAGGTGTTAAAGCTTTTGATATTTCTGAAATTCATAAATATCAAAAAAAAGTTGATGGCTGGGATATTATTCAAAACGATAAAAAAGTTTATCTTTTAGAAAAGAAATTTGAATTTAAAAATTTTTTAGAAAGTCAAAAATTTGTTAATGAAGTTGGAAAAGTCTCTGAGGAAGAGGGGCATCATCCAGATATTATTTTTGGATGGGGTTATGCTAAGATTAATATTACAACTCATGCGATAGAGGGTTTATCTGAAAACGATTTTATATTAGCTGCTAAAATTGATAATATAATTAATGCATAAAATGACGAGTCTTTGAAAAAACCAAAATAGTATTTGTCTCGTTTGCAAATTTTATAATTTCTTTATCTTTTATCGATCCAGCAGGCTGAACTATTGCACTAGCTCCAGACTGAACTAATTTTTCTATTCCATCAACAAATGGGAAAAAAGCATCTGATGCAGCTACAATTTCATTTTTGATTTTTGAAAACTTATTCATTTTATTTATTGCAATCTCACAACTATCTAATCTACTAGGTTGTCCTGAACCAATGCCAATAGTGGATTTATTACTAGCAAGGACGATGGCATTTGATTTTGTGTATCGACAAACATTAAATGCAAACATTAAATTATCAAACTGTGATTTACTTGGTTGTCTTTTTGAAACAATTCTAAAATCCTTCTTTGAAAAAACCTTTTTATCTTCTGATTGCATAAGTGTAAAATTATCTAAAGAGTTGAATTTCCATACTTCACTGAATGAAATTTTTGAGGAGTCTATCAGCCTAAGATTTTTTTTCGATTTTAATATTTTAAGAGCTTTTTTATCAAAACCATTGGCCACAATTACTTCAAGAAAAATTTTATTTAGCATTAATGCGAGTTTTTGAGTAACCTTATAGTTACACGAAACAATACCACCAAATGCACTTATTGGATCGGTCTCTAACGCAGATTTATAACTATCTAAATTATTTTTCAAAGCTGAGACACCACAAGGATTTCCATGTTTAACAATAACTGTACCGATATTTTTTGGTAATGATTTTGAAATAGTAATTGCAGCAAAAATATCATTGTAATTATTATAACTCAAAGTTTTTCCATGTATTTGCTCTAATTTATTTTTTCTATTTTGAGAATAAAAAGCACCCAGTTGGTGAGGATTTTCTCCATACCTTAGATTTTGTATTAAATTAGTGTAAAGAATTTTTCTTTTAGGGAAATTGATATTGTTAAATTTATTGAAATAATTTGAAATTACGGCATCATAATAGGCTGTCTCGCTAAAAGCTAACCTAGACATTTTTTCTCTAAATTTTAGAGAGGTACTACCTTTATTTTTTTTCAACTCATTTATAAGTTCTGAATATTGATCGGTAGAAGTTATCACAGTTACATCATTATAATTTTTGGCAGCAGCTCTGACCAAAGTTGGTCCACCAATATCAATATTTTCAATTATTTTTGAATGGTTTTTTGTCTGTTCAATCGTTTTTTCAAATGGATAAAAATTTACAATTACTAAATCAATATTCTCAAAATTATTTTTTTTAATATCACTCGAGTGAGATTTGTTACTCCTTTTGTTTAAAATTCCAGCATGTATTTTTGGATGTAAAGTTTTAACTCTTCCATTAAGTATTTCCTTAAATCCTGTAAAATCTGAGACATTTAAACATTTGAATTTAAGTTTCTTAATCACTTTAAATGTTCCACCAGAACTAATTATTTTGATATTATTTCTATTCAATTCTTGTAATAAAGGTTTTAGATTAGATTTATCAGATAATGATATAAAAGCTGATTTAATTTTTCTCATTATATCTTTTTAATTTCCCATTTAATATTCTCTTCATTATTATTTAATATTCCAGATATAAAAATATTTTGGTTCTCAATATATGAATTTTTATTACCGAAGTATAATCCATTATCAATATTAATTTCATAATTATCACACGTAAATTTCCAACCCTCATCCTCTAATTCTATTAAAATGGATTTATTATCTTGAGTTTTCATTAATTTAATATTTGGTTCTAAATGAAATCGAATATCAAACTTGAAATTATAATTATTTTTTTTTCTAATAATTTTATCATTTCCAACAAATTTCATTTGTTCAGGAAAAAATTCAATATTTCTCTCATGGATTGATTTAAATTTTTTTAAATATCCATCATGAGCAGCATTGATTTTCCAATAATTTTTCTCACAAACAGAATTTTTTTGAGTGATTTTTAAACCTGTTTTTAAAATTAACTTATCTTTCTTTTTTGCAAATTTACATGAGGAATTATCATCAATTATTAAAGTGCTGTGTGCAGCTGAAGATTTTGATATTTCATTAAGATTTTGATTATTTTTTTTGTAATAACCACAATTGGTTATAAGTTTCTTTCCGTTAGAAATTATTTCAAATGAAAGAGCGCCCGATTGGTAATCCTGAGTATATTTAGTATTTGGGGAAGATCCTGCGTCCATTGCTAGGCAAATTTTTTTATTCTTTAAAATTATGTAACCACCACAGTCTTTATTTTCATTTTTAAATTTATAACCAAGTCTTTTTAAGTAATGATCGAAATCTTGTGTATTAGACTTATTATTACCATTAAACAAAAGATCTGCATTTATATTTTGTCTTATGAAAGCATAACTTTGTCCTAGATAATAAATATTTTCTTCTATGTATTCTGGAACTTTAATTTGAGATTCTTTAAACCATTCTCTAATAATTATAAAATATTTTAAAAAAAAAATTAACTGTTTTATGTTCCGTGAGTTCGTAAAACCTTGGTTATCAATTGAGGAATTAGTAACTTTTTTTAGAAAATTTAAACCAATATTCAAATAATTTTTCTCAATTTTATAACATAATCCTGTCAAAATTATTGCAGAGCAACCAATTATTTTGTTTTCTAAATCTTTAGAGTTTTTTATTTCGTTTATTAAATGATTTGCTTGTTTTTGAATCATGTGATCAAACATTGATCTGTACTCTTTATTACTTTCTTTATAAGAAAGTTGATGGTTAGATAACCATGAAATTATTCTTTTAGCTGTAATATTAAATTCCCAACTTTTTTTTTTAAATTTATTGTTTTTATTAATCCAATTTAAGATAATTTCTTGAACTGATTTTTTTGAAGATTTTAAATCAAGGCTAAAAAGCCAAAAAAAATTATTCAATTTTTCAAAATCTTTAGGTTTAATTTTACTGTTCCAAATTGTTTCTAATTCAAAATCTTCAATTTTAGATTTCTTATTTTGATATTTGATTATCGATGAAAGTAAATGAGGACTTGGTTTATATATGAACTCATTATCAAAAGTTTTAGAAATTTTTTTTTCGTATAAACTTGAATTTTGATAAATACCTCTGAATTTTTTTTTTATTGTTTCTGTAAAATCATTTAAAGTTTTAAAAAATTCATCTAACAGCATTCTACACTTCTTTAAGTGTTTCTATATTTTTTTTAATGTTTCCGTTGTTTTCTTTAAATATTGTCGTTCCTGACACAAGAATGTTAGCACCTGCGTTTATTACATCTTTTGAATTTGAAAAATTTATTCCTCCATCTACTTCAATGTCGTACTTATAATTTTTATCGTCTTTTATTTTTTTTAAAAGTTCAATTTTTTTAATGACGTCAGGAATAAATTTTTGACCACCAAAACCTGGATATACACTCATTACCAATATTAGGTCTATATTTTCTAATTCTTTTTCAATTACACTTATCTCGGTATCTGGGTTTAATGATACCCCAACCTTTTTCCCCAAATTTTTAATTTGGTTGATTGACTCTTTTAAATTATCAGTTGCTTCAGGATGTATTGTGATTATATCTGAACCAGCATTTGCAAAATCTTTGATATATTTATGGACCGGTGAAATCATTAGATGCACATCAAATATTAAGTTTGTGTGTTTTCTAAGGGCTTTAATCACGGGTGGTCCAATAGTCAAATTTGGAACAAAGTGACCGTCCATGACATCCACATGTATCATATCTGCACCTGCATCCTCTAACCTTTTAATTTCAAAGCCCAATTGGCTAAAGTCGGCAGATAAGATAGATGGTGAAATTTGTATTTTTTTCATTAATAAACAAATTTACTAGTACCAAATTTTAAAATTTTATTTAATTAAAAAATTGATAAATTTGTCTTGAAATTTCACTTTCTAAAGGAAAAGAGAGCATTCCCATTACTGAGTATCCTAAAACCCATGGCATAAAGTAAAACCTAATCATAAAGAAAAACCATGCTACATAAAGAGGCACAATTGGTTGTATTATAAAAGATGGAGTTATGGGTTTAAATAAATTGATGAGAGGATTTGTAAATTTAACAAAAACTTTCATAAAAAAAAACTGAGAATCTTCTCTTTGAAAAATATTCATTGCTACTCTCCCAATTAACGTCCACATGATCACACCAAGAATATAGTCAATTATATAAACTAATGGATGAAAGTTAGCTGACATTTCGAAATTTATATTGGAAAAAGATTGAAATTAAAAGGGGCGAAATTAATCGCCCCTTAAAAAATTATTTAGTGTTGTTTGCCAAGGATCGATTTACCTGCTGGTACACGAACCTCATCAACCATTCTCTGCGTTGCAGCATTAGGTGCTTGAGTCATTAAACTGACTACAACCATAGCTACTAAGCTGACAGCTGAACCAAAGATACCAAATGTTAACTGAGTAATACCTAAGAATCCACTTCCACCTGTTCTTACCCAGACTAGGTAAGCAGCACCAGAAACTAATCCTAAGAACATACCAGCTATAGCACCTTCTTTGTTAGCTCTCTTCCACCATACACCAAGTACTAGTGGGAAGAATAGTCCTGACATCGCAAAGTCAAAAGCCCAGATTACTGAACCTAAAATACCTTGGATCTCAAGAGCTGCGATTGTTGCTCCTGCAAAACCAATTACTACAAGTAATACCCTTGCAACAACTAGTCTCTTCGCAGTCTCAGCTTTTGGATCGATGATCTTATAGTAAACATCGTGTGAGATTGCGTTTGCAATTGCTAAAATCAAACCATCGGCTGTTGACATGGCAGCGGCCATACCTCCAGCAGCAACGAGACCTGAAATTACATATGGTAATCCAGCTATTTCTGGCGTTGCTAACACAACGGCTTTACCACCCATGAAAAACTCATTTAACTCAAGAGTTCCATTTCCGTTAAAGTCGCTTACAAACATTAAGTTTGCTTGGTTCCAGTTTTGATACCAATCTATCGCTTGAACTTCTGAAATTGATTTACCAATAATACCTGTAGGTAGTGATGGATCAATCAATGACAACTTAGATAGTGTCGCTAACATTGGAGCAGAAGAATAAAGTAGGAAGATAAAGAATAATGACCAACCTACAGATTTTCTAGCTGCTTTAACACTTGGAGTAGTAAAATATCTCATCATAACGTGAGGCAATGAAGCTGTTCCCATCATCATCGCTAACGCTAATGAAATAAATGCCCAAGGTGTTGCGTTCACCGCTGAGTGAGCTTTAGTTATTCCAGCCAAACCTTTTGGCACTTCTTTTAGATTTTCAGCAGAGTTTTTAACAAAACCAAACTGAGCCTCTAATTCAGCTATTCTAGAAACTTCATCAGCTAACATGAAGTGAGGGAAGAAACCCGCACCCATTTTGTTACTGATCCAGAATACTGGTAATAAGTAAGCTATGATAAGTACGATATATTGCGCTACCTGTGTCCAAGTTACTCCTCTCATACCCCCAAGCATTGAACAAAGTAAGATACTTACTAGTCCAACGTACACAGCGTATTGGAATGGAATATCAAGTGCAACAGATGCAATTGTACCTGTGGCGTTAATTTGTGCAGTCACATAAGTAAATGAAGCAACAGTTAAAACTACTACTGCCATGAATCTACTTAAATTACCACCATATCTTGTACCAATAAAATCTGGGACTGTATAACAGCCAAATTTTCTTAAGTAAGGTGCTAATAGTGATGCAACTAATACATATCCACCAGTCCAACCTACAAGCAGTGCCATATAACCGTAACCTTTAAAGTAAATACCACCTGCCATTGCAACGAATGATGCACCAGACATCCAGTCCGCTGCAGTCGCCATTCCGTTGAACACGGTTGGTACTTGTCTTCCAGCTACGTAATACGCATCAGCTTGTGCTGTACGTGATAGATAACCAATTATAGCATAGATGGCTACTGTGAAGGCAACGAAACAAATACCAATTACTTTCGCTGTCATACCCATCTGCTCTCCAATTGACATAATGATTATGAAAGCTAAAAAACCACCTGTATAGATTCCATAAACTTTAGGTAAATTGTCTATAAAATTACCTTTAATCATTAGTCATCTCCTCTTTCACTAAAGCCGAACTCTTCATCGATTTTTTCTTGTCTATTCGCAAACCAGAAAATTAGTATTACGAAAATTCCAAGAGAACCTTGACAAGTGAACCAATAAGTTAGCGGATAACCAAATGGTCCCGTAACCTCGTTCATTTCAGCCCCGAACAGGAAGATGCCAATTGAGAAAACAAACCAAATTGCTAAGGTAACCATTAGCAAACCTTTGGATTTTTCCCAATGTTGTTCTTGTTTTGACATTTATACCTCTCTCTTTTTAGTTATAACTGGCCAAAACCATAACCATTATCCAATAGAATTAAAGTGTTAAAATTGGTAAATTTACTAGCGTTTTCTAGTTATAAGTGTCAAAAATAGGGTTTTTTATGGTGAAATACAAATTAACGTGGAGAGACCTAAGTTGGCATGATTTTAAGACTTATCTTTTCGCCATGTTCAAAGTTTTCATCCCTAAGGGGAAAATTAGCAACCTAGATGAGCTTGAAACTTTTATACAAACAAAATCTGCTTGGGTGAGCCAGGTTACTCTTTATGGTTATCTAAAAACGAGGATGGGTACCAGGTATGTTCTTCATTTCGAAAATGATACATTTATGAACTCAGTTAACTTAGCTAAGTGGAACATTTATGCGGTTGCTCTTCAAGATCTCACCTTTTTTACATTTTCAAAACTAAAAGCAAATTTCAATTACCAAGAAACTGAAAAAGCGAAAGAGGTTTTTCTAAAGATCTTAGATGACGAAACTTCAAATAAAATGCCGATCGACATTATAGAAAAAGCTAAAAAAAGTTTTGATGAAAGATTGCAAAAAATAAATTGGGATAATCATTATAATGATCTTCCATTTAACCCTAGTGCTCTTTCATTATTTGAGTGGGCACCAATTGCAGAAGATTTAAAAAACCTAGATCGAAAAATAGTTCTCAATTCAGTAATTTTAAAATGGGATGTTATTAAAAAAGAATTTAATGAAAGAATAAAGTTTTAAGTATTTTTTCTATTTTCAACTAAACTATCAACCACACCTGGATCAGCTAGAGTAGTAGTATCACCTAGTTGTCCATGCTCGTTTGCAGCAATCTTTCGTAAAATTCTTCTCATTATTTTTCCAGATCTTGTTTTTGGAAGGCCTGGGGTAAAATGAATTAAATCTGGTGTTGCCAAAGGTCCTATTTGCTTTCTTACCCAAAGTTTTAGTTCCCTATCTAAATCGCCTGTCTCACTTTCACCTGCATTGAGAGTGACATAACAATATAAACCATTGCCTTTAATGTCATGAGGATATCCGACGACAGCAGCCTCAGCTACTTTTGGATGCGCTACAAAAGCACTTTCAATTTCAGCAGTACCAAGGTTATGTCCAGAAACAATAATTACATCATCCACTCTGCCAGTTATCCAATAGTAACCGTCTTTGTCTCTTTTACATCCGTCTCCAGTAAAGTATTTTCCGTCAAACTGTGAAAAATATGTATCAATAAATCTTTGATGGTCGCCATATACAGTTCTCATTTGACCAGGCCAAGATTGAGCTATACAGAGTCTACCCTCACCCTCACCTTTTATTTCTTTTCCATCTTTATTTACTAATACCGGTTTAATTCCATAAAAAGGTTTTGTCGCTGAACCAGGTTTTAGCGGAATCGCACCAGTTTGTGGTGCTATTAGAATTCCCCCTGTTTCTGTCTGCCACCACGTATCGACTATTGGACATTTTGAATTTCCAACAGTTTTGTAATACCACATCCATGCCTCCGGATTTATGGGTTCTCCAACAGTTCCTAATAATTTTAAAGATTTTCTAGAAGTTTTATTAACAGGCCCATCACCCTCTCTCATCAAAGCTCTTATGGCTGTTGGAGCTGTATAAAAAGTATTTACTTTATACTTATCTACTATTTGCCACCACCTTGAGCTATCAGGATAATTTGGAACACCTTCAAACATAATAGTGGTCGCACCATTAGCTAACGGTCCATAAATTATATAACTATGACCAGTTACCCATCCAATGTCTGCTGTACACCAATAAATGTCATTTGGCTTATAATTAAAAATATATTGATGAGTCATAGAGGCATAAACCATATATCCTCCAGTGGTATGCAAAACTCCTTTTGGTTTACCTGTTGATCCTGATGTATAAAGAATAAACAAAGGATCTTCCGCATTCATTTCTTCAGGTTCACAATGACTTGGGACATCTTTAATTAAGTCATGATACCAAACATCTCGACCTTGCTCCCAATAAACATAATTACCAGTTCTCTTCACTACAATACATTTTTTAACATCTGGGCAATTAGATAAAGCTTCATCAGTTGTCGCTTTTAAAGGAATAGTCTTGCCTCCTCTCACTCCTTCATCAGCAGTAATTATATATTCTGATTTACAATCATTTACTCTTCCCGAAATCGATTCTGCAGAAAAACCACCAAAAATTATTGAATGGATGGCACCTATTCTTGCACAAGCTAACATCAGGATTGCTAATTCAGGTATCATCGTCAGATAAATAGTGACACGATCACCTTTTTGTATCCCCAGTTTTTTTAGACCATTAGCAGCTTTTGAAACTTTTTGATGTAATTGTTTGTAAGAAATTTTTTGAGTATCTTTTGGATCATCTCCAACCCATATAATCGCAGTCTTATCTTTTTTATCTTTTAAATGACGATCAATACAGTTAGCAGATGCATTTAGAGTGCCGTCTTCAAACCACTTAATTCTTACCTCGTCTTTACTATATTTAATGTCTTTAATTTTTTTGTAAGGCCTTATCCAAGTAATTCTTTTTCCCTCTTTTTTCCAAAATGAATTATTATTTTTAATTGATTCAGAATATTTTTTTTGATATTGAGATTTATTTGCTAAACCTCTTTTTATCCATTCAGGTTTAGTTTTAATAATTTCATCATTAGATAATTTTTTATCTATATTTTTTTTACCAGATTTTTTGGTTGAGATTTTTTTAGTTTTAGAGACTTTTTTTATTTTTCTTCTTATTTTTGAAGATTTTTTTTTCTTAGTCTTTTTCGCTTTTCTTTTTTTTGATTTCTTTTTTTTTGGCATATTTATTAATATTTACCCATTTTATTTAAAATCTTCCAGCTTTTAGAGTCAATAGGCATTACAGATAATCTACTTTGTTTTATTAAAGATAAATGGCTTAAATCCTTATTTTTTTTAATCTTTTCTAAAGATACTGGATTATCAAGTTTTTTTAAAAAACTAACAGTTACCGCAACAAACCGTCCAGATTTGTCTGTTTTATCAATGTAATATTCTTTCACAACTTCAACAATTCCAACAATTTCTTTACCAATATTTGAGTGATAAAAAAAACATTGATCACCTTTTTTCATATTTTTAAGATTCTTAGCTGCTTGATAATTTCTTACACCATCCCAGGGCGCTCCTTTTTTACCAGCTTTTTCTTGTTGATCTATTGACCAAACATCAGGTTCGGATTTAAGTAACCAATATTGCATTATAATTTTACACCTGCTCCTTTTAAGAAATTAGCTTTTTCATCCAATGCCCATCTCGGTTTTGCTGGATAATCTAGATCATTGAATTGATTTAATTTAAATTTTTCCAAACCTACCATTCCTATCATTGCAGCATTATCACCACAGAGTTCTATCGAAGGAAATATGCTTTCATAATTTTTTTCTTTACAAAGATTAATTAACATTGACCGAATTTTTTTGTTAGCTGCAACACCACCAGCTATAACAAAAATTTTCTTTTTAAGATTATTTTGTTTTTCAAACTCTAAAAAGGCAATTTTAGTTTTTTTGTGTAAGATTTCTACTATAGTTTTTTGAAAAGAGGCCGCCAAATCAAATCTATCTTGTTCTGTCTTTATTTCTTTTGATATTTTTAACACTGCAGTTTTCAAGCCTGCAAATGATAAGTTACAACCCCCTCTATTGATGATTGGTTTTGGTAATTCATATCTTTCAGGATTTCCTTTATCAGCAAAAAGTTCAATTTTAGGTCCACCAGGAAACTCTATTCCCAATAATTTTGCGGTTTTATCAAATGCTTCACCTAAAGCATCATCTATGGTTGTGCCTAATCGTTTATAATTTCCAAGTCCTTGAACATTTAAAAACTGTGAATGTCCACCCGAAATCAATAAAAATAAATACGGATAATCTAATCCTGAATTTATTCTAGGACTCAAAGCATGACCTTCTAAATGATTAACTGCAATAAATGGTTTTTTAATTAAATTAGCAAAAGTTTTACCAAAACTTAATCCAACTGATAAACAAACAATTAATCCAGGTCCAGCCGTCACGGCAACTGCATCTATTTCATCTATTTTTTTCCCACTTTCGTCCAAAGCTTTTTTGACGATCCAATCAATTTTTTCTAAATGTGATCTAGCGGCAAGTTCAGGAACAACCCCACCGAATTCTTTATGAACCTCTGTTTGGCTAGAAATAACATTAGATAGAATTATTGGTATTCCTTCCTCATTTTCTGATATTAAGGATGCTGCAGTTTCATCACAGCTGGTTTCAATTCCTAGAATTAAGGGTTTTTTATTCATTCAAATAGTTTTTAATAATTGTACAATCCCAATACAAGTAAGAAATGATTTTTTTATGAAAAAGAAAATAAAGATTGGATCTCGAGGAAGCAAGTTAGCATTATTATATGCTCAAAAAGTAAAAGACAAAATTATTGAGGTAACTAATTTTGTTGATGAAGATGTATTTATTGAAAAAATTTCAACCAAAGGAGATGAAATACAAGATATGAGATTATCTGAAGTTGGTGGTAAAGGTTTGTTTTCAAGCAGTATTGAACAAGAGCTCCAAAAAAATAATATTGATATCGCAGTCCATGCACTTAAAGACATGCCGGCAATTGAGACAAAGGGTCTTTTAACTGATGCATTTCTCGAAAGAACTGACGCGAGAGAGATTATAATAATTAATGGAGATAAAAAATTTAAAGATTTAAAACAGAATGCAGTTATTGGAACATCCTCATATAGACGCCAGTTTCAAATAAAAAAAATTAGGTCCGATTTTAATTGTAAACTTATAAGGGGAAATGTTGACACTAGAATAAAAAAATTAATGAATGGTGAATATGATGCAATAATTTTGTCTTATGCCGGAATAAAACACTTGAAATTAGAGGATAAAATTTCAGAAATTTTTTCTATTGAGGAAATAATTCCAAGTGCAGGACAAGGTATAATTGCTATACAGTGTAGAGAAGATGATAAAGATATGATCACAATGTTAAAAAAAATTAATCACAAAGAGACTTATAAAAGAGCACATGCAGAAAGAAATATTTTAAAAATTTTAGAAGGAGATTGTGAAACAGCTGTTGGTATTCATTCTAAAATAGATGAAAACAAAATTACAGTGGAAGCTGAACTTTTTTCATTAGATGGTTCACAAAGATTTTATGAAAAAAAATCTGACAGTTTAAAAAATTTTAGAGAACTCGGAAATGAGATAGGTCAAATTTTAAAAACAAAATCAAATAATTCTTATAAAAAGTAAAATGCATATTCTGTTAACCAGACCTCTAGAAGATTGTTCTGAAATGATTGTTAAGTTTCAGACTCTTGGTCATAAGGTTTCACATTTACCTTTATTATCTATTAAAAAGATTCTTCATGAAAAAATAAACCTTTCTAAATTTAGGGGTATTGTTTTTACAAGTTCTAATGCTGTGAAATTTTTAAACTTAAACGGGTTAGATAAAAAAATAAAATGTTTTTGCGTAGGAAATTCAACTGAAAAAGAAGCGAGAGGTCATGGTTTTTCTAATACAATTGCAGCAGAAGGAAACGTTCTAAATTTAAAAGAATTAATATTACAGAATTTTGATAAAACAGAAGGTAAATTAATTTATGTAAGTGGAGAAAACATTTCAGTGGACCTTGATAATCAGCTTAAAAATGAGGGATATGAGGTTGAAAGATTGATAAACTATGAAACTGTACATAATGAGAAATTTGATAATGATTTTATCAATAAGTTGAAGCTCGATATGCCTGATATGGTTTACGTTTATTCACAAAATAGTGCATCAAGTTTTCTAAATTTTATAAAATTTAATAAGCTAGAAAGTCTTTGGATGAGTACCAATTTGATGTGTATAGGTGAAAAAACCTCAGCTAAATTAAATGAAATTAAATGGAAAAAGATATTTCTTTTTAATCCTGGAGAAGAGGAATTTTTGTTATATAAAATTTAACTATGGAAATAATAAATAATTTTTCTGAGGTCTTTTTATCAGTCTGGAATAGAGGAATATTAGGTGTAGATATTTTTCAAATATTAATTGGTATTGGAATATTTTTAATCTTTTTAATTTTTAGAGGATTAATTAGTAAACTTATTATTAAAAAATTAGAGATAATTTCAAAAAGAACTACCAATAAATTAGATGATACTTTTGTATCGGCATTAATTGGACCAGCAAGATTTTTACCGATTGTTTTAGGTTTTTTTATAGCAAGTTACTATATGACTTTTTCAATTGAAGGTAGAGAAGTTGTTGACACAATTAATAGAACTTTAATAACAATTTTAATTTTTTGGGTAATACATCAAATTATTGAACCTGTATCCTATATTTTAAGTGGGCTTGATAAACTTTTAACGAGAGAGTTAATTGGCTGGATAATAAAATCATTAAAAATACTGATTTTTATTTTAGGTCTAGCCGCAGTATTAGAACTGTGGGGAATAAAGATAGGACCAATTATTGCTGGTCTTGGTTTGTTTGGTGTTGCTGTGGCTTTAGGTGCACAGGATTTATTTAAAAATTTGATTTCAGGCATTTTAGTTCTAGTTGAAAAAAGATTTAAAATAGGTGATTGGATATTGGTAGAGGGAATTATAGAGGGTATAGTCGAAAAAATAGGATTTAGATCAACGACAATTAGAAAGTTTGATAAATCACTAGCAATAATTCCAAATTTTCAATTTGCTGAAAACGCGGTTGTCAATGTTAGTGAAACTTCTAATTGGTTAATCAGTTGGATTATAACTTTACAATATGACACAACAGTAGATCAATTAAAAACGATAAGAAATGAAATTGAAGATCACATTCAAAAAAGTGAAGACTTCAATACTGGTATAGGAATTGCAGTAAGAGTTGACAAATTCTCTGATAGTTCAATTGATATGTATGTTCGTTGTTTTACCAAATCAGATAGTTGGAATGAGTGGTTATCTGTAAAAGAGAAATTAGCAATTGAAATAAAAAAAATTGTTGAAAAAAACAAAGCGTCTTTTGCATTTCCTAGTTCTTCCATTTATATAGAAAAAAAATGATAGCCATCTTTTATTTAGCTTTACAAATATTAAAGCTTTATTCTTATGTTGTAATAGCGAATGTAATCGTGAGTTGGTTAGTTGCCTTCAATGTTTTAAATACACAAAATAGACTTGTTTATTCAATTTTAGAATTAACTTATCGTTTAACAGATCCTATACTTAATAAAATTAGACGTTTTTTACCTAATTTAGGATCCTTAGATATCTCACCAATTATATTACTTCTATTGATTTGGTTTATAGAAATGTGTATGAAGCTCTACATCGCACCATTAATATTTTAATACTTATGATTCTAATTGACGGAAAAAAAGCAGCAGCTGAATTAAGAGAGGAACTTAAACAAGAAGTAACTGAACTAAAAAATAAATATAATAAAGTTCCAGGTTTAACAGTTATTTTGATTGGAGATCTTACCCCAAGTCAAATATACGTAAGGAACAAAGAAAAATCAGCAAAAGAAGTTGGTTTAAAGTCTGATGTTATTAAGTATCCAGATTCCGTAGAAGAAAAAGTTATTTTAGAAAAGATAGATGAATTAAATAAGGATAAAAGTGTTTCAGGTATTTTAGTTCAGTTACCTCTGCCAAATCATATAGATAAACAAAAAATTATTGAAGCCATTCATCCATCTAAAGACGTTGATGGATTTCATCCTATGAATGTCGGTAATCTTTCCTCAGGTTATGAAAGTTCTGTGCCATGTACACCTTTAGGATGTTATCTTTTGATTAAAAAAATTGAGCCAAACTTAAGTGGAAAAAAAGCAGTTGTAGTTGGAAGATCTAATCTTAATGGAAAACCAATGACTCAACTTCTTCTAAAAGAAAATTGTACTGTCACAATTACCCACTCAAAAACAAAAGATCTCAAGGCTGAATGTTTAGAAGCAGATATTATTATTGCTGCAGTAGGTATTCCTGAACTTGTTAAAGGAGATTGGGTTAAAAAAGATACAATCGTAATTGACGTTGGAATTAATAAAACAGAAAAAGGTATTGTTGGCGATGTTGCATTTGATGAAGTTTCAAAAAATGCTAAAGCTCTAACACCAGTACCAGGTGGAGTTGGGCCAATGACCATTGCTTGTTTGTTAAAAAATACTGTAGAGTGTTTCAAAAGATCGCAACTTTAAAGTTACAACCGACCAGATTTTTTGGTACTTTAATATTGTGAAGAAACCTAAATATCCCTACAGAATTGCAATTATATTTTTAATCTTAACAGTCCCTACCATCGGAGCAACCCAATTGGGATGGTACTTATATGATCAACAAACAGGGTTTGATTATGGTATGATAGTGGGTACATTTTCGGTTATATACGCAGCATGGCTTATGTATGAAAAAAATTGGAGAGAAGAGGATGAAGACTAAATAATGGAAAAATTAATTTTTTTTGGACTGGTAATTCCTATTTTATTTTTTGTTTTATATCTAGGCACGAGAGCTATCATGAGTGGTGTTAGTGCAAAACAAGCTAACCAAGCGAATAAAGATGAGAATGAAATAGATGATAACATTGAGGAGCCTAACACCAATAAATCTTTAAGTGAGGAGTTAGAGAAACTTAATACATTAAGAGAAAGTGGTGCATTGACCCAAGAAGAATTTGAAAAAGCAAAAAATAAGTTATTAGATAATTAAAGAGTTAATTTGTTTTTGTAAGTAATAATATAGTTGCCCCAGCTATAAATGTTAAGACCCCTAAAATTTCAATAAAGGTTATTTTTTCTTTAAAAAGATATTTTGAAGATACATAGCTAAAGAAAATTTCAATTTGACCCAAAGCTCTTACAAAAGATGCTTGTATTAAAGTAAAAGCAAAAAACCATGACAATGTAGCTAAAAAACCAGATAATCCTGCTAAACAAATTTCAAATTTATTTTCAAGAAACTTTTTAAATTCTGATCGTTCAAAAATTATAAGATAAATGGTAATCATCGTGGTTTGAATAATTAGAGCAAAGAAAACAGTCATAAATGCCTTATCAAAATTTGAAGAAAAATTTTCCAGTGATAAAGCTGCTGCCCTAAAATAAACAACACTGAGACCCAAAAGAAGACCTGCTCCTAATCCAATTAGTGTAACTTTTGAAAAAAAATTTTTAAAAAATAATCTTAAATCTTTTATGGAAATCATAATAACACCAATTGTAGCTATGATTATTCCCAATACCCCAAATAAATTTAGTTTATCTTTTAAAATTATATATTCAAAAATAGCAATTTGGATTACTTCTGTTTTACTTAAGGATGTACCAACTACAAAATTTGAAAATCTAAAAAGATACAATAATGTTATTGTAAAAGTTATTTGAATAACAGACCCTAGAAAAGTATAATAAAAAAAATTAGATTGATTTAAAACTGTTGAAATAATATCAAAATTTCCAAAATTAAAAATAAACACTATTAATGCAAAAGGTAATGCAAATGCAAATCTTACGTAAGTTGAAGCGACTATTGAAAGATTTTTATTTAATTTTTTTTGTAATGACGTTCTTAGATTTTGAAAAAAAGCCGCTAGAACTGCAAAAATCGCCCAAACCATAAGATCTTAATTAATTCAAATTTTAATACAAAAAAAATAACTATATTTAAAAGTTATTTATTCTCCATTAACCACAGATTATCGTTCGCTAAAAGATAAATTTTTCCACTTACAGGGTGAACTTGTATATCTCTAATTCTTCCAATTTTACCTTTAAAAATTATTTCTTCCTCAACTTCTCTGGTATTTTTAAAAACTAATTTCCTAAGAGATTTATCTTTTAATGAAGTTATTAGTGCATGCCCATTCCAATCTTTAAATTCTTTGCCCTTGTATATGGTAATGGCACTTGTGGCGATTGATGGAGCCCAATAATGTATCGCTTTAGTAAATCCAGGTTTCCATTTTGGACCAATTTTGGTACCAGAATAGTTGGTTCCACCCCACCCAAGTATTTTCCAACCATAATTCTCACCTTTTTTAACTTCTCCAAACCAATCACCACCTTTTGCTCCATGGTTACTCATATAAATTTTTCCATCAAAAGGTGATAAAGTTAATCCTTGAGGATTCCTTACACCGATTTGGTAAATTTCAGGCAACCAATTAGATTTGCCTTCATATTTAGGATTATCTTCAGGAATACCACCATCTAAATAAATCCTTATAATACTTCCAGGATGTTTAGATGGGTCTTGTGCAATCATACCTTTCCCTCTTTCTCCCGCAGATGCAAAAAGATATTCGTCTTTAATCGCTAGTCTTGACCCAAAATGATAACCTGAGTCTATTGGTGGATTTGCCTGAAAAATATTTTTAAAATTTAAATATTGATTATTAAATTTTGATTTTGCAATAGAGGTACTTGTTTTCCAATTTCCTCTATTTTCTGAATAAGATACATAAATATAATTATTATAATAAAGTATATCAAGTAAACCACCTTGACCATGTTCTAGAATATCCAAATTATGTTCTAAACTTGTAATCTTTTTTGATTTGATGTTAAATAATTTTATTGAGCCATTTTTTTCTGTTATGATTAAATTATTTTCATCAACAAAAGTTGATCCCCAAGGATCCTTTAAGTTTACTAGTTTTTGAAATTCATAATTCGCGTAAGAAATATTTGGAAAAAAAACTATAAAAAAAAATAATATGAAAAATCTTTTCATATTAATTAGAATACTACGTCAAAACCCTCAAAGTCTGGGGGGCCTAAATATAAATCCCTATGTTGAGCAGCATTTTTATGGGCAAGTCTAAAAGCTTCAGATTTTGTCCAATTTATAAAATCTTCTTTTGAATCCCATGTGCTATGAGATGAATATAAAGAATATTTTTCATTTGTATCACCCTTAATTAAATTGAAATTTTTGAAACCCTTTACACCATCAAGATGTGTATCTCTATTTTTCCAAACATCTTCAAATTCTTTTTCTTTACCTAAAACAATTTTAAATCTATTCATTGCAATAAACATAATTTCCTAAGATAATTTTGATCTCCCTCCGTCCACAGCTATAATCTGTCCAGTAACCCAAGAGCTATCATCTGAGATAAGAAATTTAGCTAAAGAAGCAGAATCTTTCCCTTCTCCTAATCTTTTTAAGGGATGAGCTTTAGCAATTCCTTCTGCTAGAGCTTTATTTTTCAACATAGGTTCGGCGATTTTAGAATTTGTTAAACTTGGTGCGATACAATTTACTCTGATGTGCGGAGCGAATTCAGCAGCTAAAGAAACCGTCAATCCTTCAACAGCAGCTTTTGCGGATGCAATTATTGCATGATTTGTAAAACCTCTTTGAGCAGCAACTGTAGAAAATAAAACTACTGAGCCCTTATTTTTTTTTAAACTATCTTGATAGCCTTTTATAACCTCGACTGCTGAATAAAGATTTAATTTCATACATTTATTAAAATCTTGTTCATTTACCATTCTTAAAGGTTTTAAATCAATCGAACCCACACAATATGCGATACCCTTTACGTCAGAAATATCATTTTTAACTTTCTCGATAAATCCATCTTGCAAAACATCAGCTATTGTAAATGCACAACCTAATTTTTCAGAAATATTTTTAGTTTCACTTTCATTTCTACCAACTAAATGAACTGAATTTCCCGAGTTTACTAATTGTTCAGCTAAACTAGAACCGATTGATCCTGTCGCACCAAAAATAAGATATTTTTCTGACATAAAAAATTTTATTAGTTATATTTAATTATGAAGTTATTTTTTATACTGGGTAATCAATTATTTCCATCAAAATACTTGGACCGCTTCAAAAAAGACCACCTATTTTTTATGGCAGAGGATTACCAATTATGTACTTATGAAAAACATCATAAAAACAAAA
>CACORD010000004.1 GCA_902629535.1 uncultured Pelagibacteraceae bacterium
AGTTTCTATAAAAAAGAATGTTACTAACTCTGAAGTAGAAAATTTAGGTGCTGATTGTTACAAAATTATAAAGGAATTAAAAAAATTAAATTTTTTTATAAATTCAGATACAGTAACTAATAAATCAAAAAATTTTGTGGGACATTTTTTGCACGGTATAAAACTTAAATCTTACTTGTTCGAAAAATATAAATCAAAAAAAACTAATAAGGATATAGTTTTAAATATATTTGGTAAAAATATACCAACTATAAATGATCAAGCAAAATTCAATGCGATTGAGGAAGGTACTTTTTATGCTAGAGATTTAGTGTCAGAGCCTGGAAATGTACTACATCCTGATGAATATGCTAAAAGGATAAATTCATTAAAAAAATTTGGTTTGAAAATAAATGTCTATGATGAAAAAAAATTAAAAAAATTAGGTATGAATACTTTACTTGGAGTTGGTCAAGGAAGTATTAGAGGATCATATCTTGTAACTATGGAATGGAACGGTTTAAAAAATAAATCGAGACCTTTGGCTTTTGTTGGGAAAGGTGTTTGTTTTGATACCGGAGGTATATCTTTAAAACCAGCAAAATTTATGGAAGACATGACATATGATATGGCTGGCTCCGCGGTCGTTGTTGGATTAATGAAAAATTTAGCTCTGAGAAAGGCAAAAGTAAATGCAGTTGGAGTTGTCGGTCTTGTGGAAAATATGCCTGGAGGTAACGCGCAAAGACCTGGAGATATTGTTAAGTCTTATAGTGGTAAAACTGTTGAAATATTAAATACAGATGCTGAGGGAAGATTAGTGCTTGCGGATGCAATTACTTATACAGAAAAAAAATTTAAGCCAAGGTTCATTGTAGATTTAGCAACTTTAACAGGTGCAATTATTGTATCACTTGGTTCAGAATATGCAGGACTATTTTCAAATGATGATAAATTATCTAAACAATTAATTGAAGCTGGCAAAAATGTTGAGGAGAAAGTTTGGAGAATGCCTCTAAATAAGAATTATGACAAATTAATTGACTCTAAAAATGCTGATATGCAAAATATTAATTATGTTGGTGGCGCAGGATCAACTACTGCTGCTCAGTTTTTACAAAGATTTATTTTAAATAAAACACCTTGGGCTCATCTAGATATTGCTGGTATGGCTTTTTCTAAATATGGTGGGGCTTTGAATTCAGGTGGTGCAACAGGCTATGGAGTAAGGTTGTTAAACAAACTTATAGAGGACAATTATGAGTAATATCGAGAAAACCTTATCAATTATAAAACCTGATGCAGTAGAGAGAAATCTTGAAAATGAAATTAAGGAAATGTTTAAAAACAAAGGTTTTTTAATTTTAAAAGAAAAAAAAATTCAAATTGAAAAATCAGAGGCTGAAAAATTTTATAAAGTTCACGAAACTAAACCGTTTTATAACGATTTATGTGATTATTTATCTTCAGGACCTATAGTAGTTATGATTCTTGAAAAAGAAAATGCAGTTTTAGGAAATAGAGAATTAATGGGAGCTACAAATCCAAAAGAAGCTCTCGATGGCACAATAAGAAAAAAATATGGAATTTCAATTGATAAAAATTCTGTGCATGGATCAGATAGTATTGAAAATGCTAAAATTGAAATTGATTTTTTCTTTAAAGACTGAAAACTTTTAAAATAGCTCTTGGATAAAGTTTATGTTCTTGTTCTAATACTTTTTTTGCTAAAGATTTTTTGGTTTCATTTTTTGTAATTTTAACTTTTTTTTGAAGTATTATTTTACCAGAATCAAGTTTTGAATTTACAAAATGAACAGTGCAACCTGAATATTTTTCGTTATTGCTCAAGACTCTCTGATGAGTGTTTAATCCTTTATATTTTGGAAGTAATGAGGGGTGAATATTTAGAATTTTACCACTAAATTTAGTGATAAAATTTCTAGATAAAATTTTCATAAATCCTGCCAAACATATCATCTTAATTTCATGCTTTTTCAAAACAGAAAGCACCTGATTTTCAATTTTATTTTTATTCTCAAAGTTAAACGATTTTTTTTTTATTTTATTTATTTTACCCAGCTTTAAACCTTTAGCTTTAGGGTTATTTGTGATTATCAAATTAATAGTAATTGGTGATTTTCTTGTTTTTGAAAATTTTATTAAAGATTTTAAATTACTTCCTTTACCAGAAATAAAAACTGCAGTCTTAATTTTCTTATAGCCAGTTAACTTTACCATTAAGACTTACTTTTTTTTTATTTTTAGAAATTTTTCCAATTATATAAGGTTTATATTTTTTTAAAAAAAATTTATTGATTTTTTTTATTTTATTAGGATTTATTATTAAACAAAATCCAACTCCACAATTAAAAGTTTTAAGCATTTCTCTATCACTAATCTTATTTTTCTTGAGCCAATTAAAAATCTTAAGCGGTTTAATCTTATTCAAGTCTATTTCTGCACATAAGTTATCGGGTATAACTCTACTAATATTATCAGCTAGTCCACCACCAGTAATATTAGCACAACCATTTAATAAATTTCTTTTTACAAGATTTAAAATTTCTCTTACATAGATTCTTGTTGGCTTTATTAATTCTTTTTTAAGAAAAGAATTTTTTTTGATATTTATTTTTTTTACTTTCAATAAATGTCTAACTAGTGAATAACCGTTTGAATGTAACCCACTAGATGGAATAGCCAAGATTAAATCACCTTTTTTTATTTTATTTTTATTAAGTATTTTTTTTTTATCTGTAACTCCAATTGCAAAACCAGCTATGTCAAATTTACCTTTCTCGTAAGTATCTGGCATTTCGGCAGTCTCACCACCAACCAAACTACATTGTGAAATATCACATCCCTTAACTATTCCTCGAATTATTGATTTCATTTTTTTTAAATCAATTTTATTTATTGAAATGTAGTCTAAAAAAAATAAAGGTTTTGCTCCTTGCACAATTAAATCATTTACACTCATAGCAACCAGATCTATTCCTATGGTGTCATATTTTTTTAGTATGTTTGCGACCTCGATTTTGGTCCCCACACCATCAGTACAAGCCACTATTTTTGGATTCTTTATATCTTTAGGTAAATCTGAAATAGAGCCAAACCCGCCAATATTAGAGTTCTTTTTATTGCCTCTTTTCTTTGATGAAATACTAGATATGAAACTTATAAATTTATCTGCAGCATTGATATTGACCCCACTTTTTTTATAGGTAAAGAGATTTTTATTCATTAATATAGATTTTAAATTTAAGTATGTATTATATCAAACGTTTATATATTTTTTTTTCTACTCTAGCTTTAATAATATTTTTTTTTTCCACAGAAGCTGTTAGAGCAAAATCTTTTGAAGTCGATAATATTGAAATTTCTCAGCCATTTGAAATAAATTTTGATAAAAATAAAGTAATTGATTTAGGATTTAAAAATGCTTTTTTTGAATTAATTTATTCTTTAATAAAATCCCCAGATTTTAAAAAAATTGATTCTATCAAACTTAATGAGATCAAAAGTATGATTGAAACATTTTCTATCAAAGAAGAAAAATTTATAGATCAGAGATATCATTTAAATTTAGGTGTATCATTTAATAAAAAAAAAATTTTTAAGTATCTAGAAAAAAAAAATATTTTTCCCTCACGAATTTTAAAAGAAAAATTTTTATTTATACCGATAATAATAAATGAGAATGGAAAAAGTATCTCAATTTTTTCAAATAACCCAATTTACGATAATTGGAACGAAACAAACAAACGATTTCAACTAATTAATTATTTACTTCCTTCAGAGGATCTCGAAGATCTAAATCTTATAAAAAAAAAATTAGACATTATTGAAACTTATGATTTTAATGAGATTACAAAGAAGTATTTTTTAAAAAATTCTATCATTTCACTTATTTTCAGAGGAAATAATGAAGTGAGAATTTTAACGAAAATTTATAACGGAAAAAATGAGATAATAAAGAATAACACTTTTAAGAACATAGATATAGACAATGAGATAGACTTAAATCTTTTAATAACAAATTTGAAAAATTTGTTTGAGGATACTTGGAAAAAAATAAATGAAATAAACACTTCAATCAAAGTTCCTATAACAATTAAGATCAAAAATGATGATTTGAAAAAATCTAACAAATTTGAATTATTTCTAACAGAAATAGATCTAGTCAGCGACTATTCTATATTAAAATTTAATAAAGAATTTGTATTTTATGAAGTTTTATTTAATGGAACAGTTCAAAACTTTATTAATATAATGAAAAATAAAGAATATAATTTAAACACGCAAAAAAAGGTTTGGATGATTGAATGAGGGACATAGATCAAACAATAATTAAATTTAATTATGACAAAAATTTTAAAAATGAGGATTTTTATCTTTCTAAAAGTAACAAACATGTTTTTGATTTTTTAAACATGTGGCCAAAATGGGAGAAAAACTTTGTTAATGTGTCAGGGGAAAAACTTTGTGGAAAAACTCATTTAATGAATATTTTTTTAAAAAAAAACAAAGGGATCAAGTTTGATGGTAGATATTTAGGAAATGATGATCTAAAAAAAATTAAGATTTATGAAAACATTATAATTGAAAATTTATCTTCTGATGTTAATGAAAAGTTACTTTATAGTCTTCTCAATTTAGCTGAACAAGAAAATAAATTTATTATTATAACATCAGTAAAACCAGTAGTTAATATCACATTCGACCTTAAAGATTTAAAGTCTAGAGCAAAAAATTTTATTTTATTAAATATTGAAAAACCTGATGATGAGTTGATATTTGCTATTATATTAAAAAATTTATCTGATCGACAAATCTCTATAGATAAGAAATTTATTGAGTATATTATTAGAAGAATAGATAGATCATATAGCAAAATATATGATTTCATATATAAGATCGATCAATTAAGTTTAAAAAAAAAAAGATCAATTGATTTTAAAATTATAAAAGAAGTTTTAGGAGAATAATTGAATAAATTTAGAACTCATAAATGTAATGAATTAAGGAAAGAAAAAGTTGGAGATGAAGTAACTCTTTCTGGTTGGATAAATAAAAAACGAGATCATGGAAATCTTTTGTTCATAGATTTAAGAGATAATTATGGAATTACACAGTGCATTATAGATAAAGAAAATTCCAATTTTAAAATATTGGAAAAAACTCAACTGGAGACAGTAATTAAAATTGATGGAAAAGTTGTTAAAAGATCAAAGGAGTCAATCAATAAGGATATTGAAACTGGAGAAATTGAGGTAGTGATAAAAAATTTTCAAGTTCTTGGTGAATGTAAGGAACTTCCTTTACCAGTTTTTACTGACCGTGAGTACGCAGAAGAAATAAGACTGAAATATCGTTTTTTAGATTTAAGAAGAAAAAAAATTCATGAAAATATCATATTGAGATCAAAAGTAATTTCATTCATTAGAAATGAGATGAACAAGTTAGGATTTTTAGAATTTCAAACACCAATTTTAACATCCTCAAGCCCTGAAGGAGCAAGAGATTTTTTGGTACCGAGCAGATTAAATCCTGGAAAATTTTATGCATTACCACAAGCACCTCAACAATTTAAACAATTAGTAATGGTCTCTGGTTTTGATAAGTATTTTCAAATTGCTCCATGTTTTAGAGATGAAGATGCAAGAGCCGATAGAAGTCCTGGTGAGTTCTATCAATTAGATCTGGAAATGTCTTTTGTGGAGCAAGAAGATGTGTTTAATGTAATTGAAGAATTATTTATCAACACTTTTAAAAAGTTTTCAAATAAAAAAATATTATTTAATCAATTTCCAAGAATCTCTTTTAAAGAGTCAATGGTAAAATATGGAACTGACAAGCCAGATTTAAGAAATCCATTAATTATTAGTGATATCACTGAAATTTTTTTAAGAGAAGATGTTTCTTTTGAAATATTTAAGAAACTAGTTAAATCTGGATCTAAAGTCAGATGCATTGTTACAAAAAATACAAAAGATAAACCGCGAAGTTTTTTCGATAATATTGATAAATGGGCTAAAGAACAAGGAGCTTCAGGACTCGCTTACTTTACAATTGAAAAAGAGAAAGAAATTTCAGCGAAAGGACCTGTAGGAAAATTTTTTTCAAAAGACTCACTAAATGAAATAATGATGAAAACCGAAGCAAAAGTAGGTGACAGTATTTTTCTTGCTTGTGGTAAAGTAGAGGAAGTAGAAAAGATAACAGCATCAGCTAGAGATAAAATTGCAAAAGATTTAAGTTTAATCGATGAAAACGTTTTTGCATTCTGCTGGATTGTAGATTATCCAATGTATGAAATAGATAATCAAACAAATAAAATTAAATTCAGTCATAATCCTTTTTCTATGCCGCAAGGAGATATCAACAAAATTAATTTTAAAAAACCATTAGAAATACTGGCATATCAATATGATATTGTATGTAATGGAATAGAATTATCCTCAGGTGCGATTAGAAATCATATACCAGATCTAATGTATAAATTATTTGATGTTGCAGGTTACTCTAGATCTGAAGTTGATCAAAAATTTAGTGGAATGATAAACGCTTTAAGTTATGGTGCTCCACCTCATGGAGGTATTGCGCCAGGAATTGATAGAATAATTATGTTATTAGCAAACGAAAAAAATATCCGAGAAGTTACAATGTTTCCAATGAATCAAAATGCACAGGATTTGATGATGAATGCACCTTCTACTGTAAATGAAAACCAACTAAAAGAGTTAAATTTATCTTTAAAAAGAAAAAAATAATTATTTTTTACCTTTAAGACTAATTTTAACATCTGATAAATCTACCAGATTTTTTTTGTAGTTGTTTCTGACAAATCCTTTGCTTGTTATATCTTTTACTATTTTCAGTAATTGATTTTGTTCATCAGAACCTTTTTCATCTGTAGATGAAACATCTAAATTACCTATAGATGGAGTATGTGCTAAATCTTCTCTGTTAAGATAAGAAATTGCAAGTTCCCTAAATATATAATCTAAAATTGAAGAGGCACTTAAGATTCTATCATTACCGTTTACTTTTCCAGAGGGCTCAAATTTAGTACCTATAAACGCATTCACAAACTCGTCTAATGGAACTCCATATTGAAGACCAAGCGAAACAGCGATAGCAAAATTATTCATTAGAGCTTTAACTAACTCTCCCTCTTTACTTGTATCTATAAAGATTTCCCCAATTTTACCATCCTCATACTCACCAGTATGTAAATAAACTTTATGATCACCAATAGTTGCTTTCTGGATATAACCTTTTCTTCTATCTGGCATACTAAATCTTTTTCCAGAATTATCAGATTTTGCAAAAGATTGAGAAACAATTTTTTCAACATTTGTGTTTTTGTTTTCGCTTTGAGTTTGAATTAAGTCAATTTTTTTATTTTGATCATTTTTTTTATTATTATGATCAAGACTTTTTGTCTTTCTATTATCTAATTTTACATCCAGAACCTCAAATTTTCCATCGTCTCTTTTTTCAAGATTTTTTAGCTCTGTCTCATTAATATCATCTAAATAATGATTTACTTTAAAAGTGCATGTATAATAAGTTTCTACAAGATATTTTGACATTTTTTTATAATCCTTAAATTAAATTTGAATTTTGAATCTTTTTACTTATATACATTTACATATTTTAGTCTAATTTAATTTATACAATTAAAAATTGAATTTAAAAATTTTACATGTTGACTTTCTTAAAAAAAATTTTCACTTGGTGGAATCGCGATACATTCGGGACTAGAATCAAAACAATATTGTTTGGTAAATTTATTGGATCAGATGAATATGGAAATAAATATTATGAGAGTAAAAGAGGAAAAAGGTGGGTAATTTATGCGAGTGAAATTGATGCATCAAAAATTCCAGTTGAGTGGTATTCTTGGATACATTTTATGCCAAATAAAATTGAAAATATTCATAAGTTTGAAAAACATGATTGGCAAAAACCTCACCAACCAAATTTGACTGGTACTGACTCAGCTTATTATCCAAACAAGAACAACAAAGATGCAACTAAAAAAAAATATAAAAGTTGGAAATAAACTAAACCTATTTTTATTTATATATCTATTTATCATATTTATAACATTTAAGACTAGTGCTGAAATTAATCTTAATGGAAAAAATACTGATATAAAAATATTAGATAAAATAAGTTCTAAAAATGAGTTGATAAAATTGGTCAATGATGAGGAATTTATTTATAAGGATTTAGCAATAAAAAGTATTAAATGCACAGACTCTAAATTTGATGATAATC
The DNA here is from genome assembly GCA_902629535.1 of uncultured Pelagibacteraceae bacterium. Taxonomy (GTDB): domain Bacteria; phylum Pseudomonadota; class Alphaproteobacteria; order Pelagibacterales; family Pelagibacteraceae; genus Pelagibacter. Next base: position 8,272 of record CACORD010000004.1, read on the forward strand.
CTGAGGTAAAGGCATATATTCAAGTAAGAGATTTAACAAAAAAAGATAGAAATAATGTTTTTGTTTTTAATGGATGGATGTTTTCATCAAGTCCCTCAATAGCACCCTTTGATCATCCAGTTTATGATATCTGGCTTGTTAGCTGTTATTAAAGTATTTTATCTTTATCCAACCAACTGACATTAAAATCAGAGTCAATAAATTTTTTATGATTTAGTAATTTTTTATGCAATGGTATAGTTGTTGTGATACCTTCTATTACAAACTCATCTAAAGATCTATTCATTCTTTGTATAGCTTCTAATCTATTTCTCCCATGACAAATTAATTTACAAATCATACTGTCGTAGTATGGAGTGACTTTGTAACCTTGGTATATTGCACCATCAACTCTGGTTCTAAAACCTGATGGTTGGTGACACATACCAATTAAACCAGGCGATGGTTGAAAATTTTTACTAGCATCTTCTGCATTTATTCTACATTCTATAGCGTGCCCTCTTGGATTTATATCACTTTGTTTCAAAGCTGTTTCCCCTGAAAATGCTATCCAAATCTGTTCTTTAATTATATCTATACCTGTTACCATTTCAGTTACTGGGTGCTCAACTTGAACTCTTGTATTCATTTCAAGAAAATAAAATTTTCCACTTTCATAAATAAACTCCACAGTCCCAGCACCCATATAGCCAATTTTTGCGACCATATTTACTGTTTTTTCAAAAAGATCTTTTCTTATCTCATCAGTCAAGATAGGACTTGGCGTTTCCTCAATTAATTTTTGATGCCTTCTTTGAACAGAACAATCTCTTTCATGAAGATGAACAGTTCTATTTTTTCCAGCTAAAATTTGAACTTCAATATGTCTAGGATTTTGAAAAAACTTTTCTATGTAAACTTCATCATTACCAAAATATTTTTGAGCTTCTGATTTTGCAGTTGAAAATAAAGTCTCAAATTCCTCTTCTTTATATACAATCTTCATGCCTTTCCCACCACCACCACCAGCGGCTTTAATTAGAACAGGAAAACCAATTTTTTTACATAATTCTCTAGCTTCTTTAACATCTTTAACTCCACCATCAGAACCTTCAATAACTGGTAAACCATTTTCTTTAGCAATTTTTTTTGCTTGTATCTTGTCTCCCATCATTTCTATAAGTTTTGAGGAGGCTCCAATGAATTTGATATTATTTTCCTCAAGAACTTTTGCGAAATTAGCATTTTCGGATAGAAAACCATAACCAGGGTGTACAGCTTCAGCATTTGTGATTTCTATCGCAGATAACAAGGCTGGAATATTTAAATAACTATTTGCTGGTTGGTGAGAACCAATACAAACACTCTCATCTGCCATTCTTACATGCATACTTTCTTTATCTACATCAGAATGAACGGCTACAGTTGAAATCCCCCATTCTTTACAGGCTCTTATAATTCTTACCGCAATCTCTCCACGGTTAGCTATCAAAATTTTTTTAAACATTAATCAAGAATTAACAAATTTTGACCAAATTCAACAGGCTGACCATCTTCAACACAAATTTCTTTTACGACTCCATCTGCGGTTGATGGTACATGGTTCATAGTTTTCATAGCTTCTACGATCATTACCGTATCACCCTTTTTAATTTTCTTTCCAACTTCAACAAATTTTTTTGCACCAGGTTCAGGTGCATGATATGCGGTTCCTATAATTGGGGATTTAACTTCAATTCCTATTTTAGTTTGCTCTGATAAATTAATATTTAAATTATTTACATCATTTTTTGGACTTGGAATATTTTGGTTATTAACTGAAATATTATTTTTAGATACTTTAATTTTAGTATCTTTCTCGGTGTATTCTAACTCAGTAAGATTAAATTCTTCTAAATAGTCACTAAGTTCTTTAATAATCTTTTTATTAATTTTCATTTTGTAAGAGCTTTTGCATTGAAATTATGGCTAAAATATAACCATCAGCACCTAAACCAAAAATACCACCTGTAACTACGTCACTTATTAAAGATTTATGTCTAAATTCTTCACGTTTATATATATTTGAAATATGCAACTCAATTATTGGTTTTTTAAAAATACTTAACGCATCTCTAATAGCTACAGAGGTATGTGTAAAAGCTGCAGCATTGATTATAATTCCATCAAAATTTTTTCTAGAGTTTTGTATTAAGCTAACTATTTCGCCCTCGATATTAGATTGTGAAAAATCAGCTACTAAACCTAATTCTTTCGACTTATTTAAACAAATTTCTTTTAATTCTTCAAATGTTGTAGATCCATATTGTGATTGTTCTCTTTCACCTAATAGATTAAGATTTGGACCATTAATTATAATTATCTTATTATTCATTTAACATTTATATACGATGAAAAAAAAAATAAAAATAAAAATAAATGGCAAAATAAATAAAATTGATGATAAAACTAAATTATCTGACTTAGTTAAAAATTTAAAAGTCCCTTTGAAAAAAGTTGCCATTGAATTAAATAGAGAAATAGTAGATAAAAAAAATCTAAACAAAATCAATTTAAAAGTTAATGATAAAATTGAAATTGTTCACTTTATTGGAGGTGGTTAGTTTTGAAAAAAGATAATCTTATAATTTCAAAGAAAAAATTTAATTCAAGATTGATTGTAGGTACTGGTAAATATAAAAGCATGACTGAATGTGCTAAGGCGATAAAGATATCTGGAGCCGATATTGTGACTGTTGCTGTTAGAAGAGTAAATATTACTAATAAAAAGAAACCTTTATTAATGGATTACATAGATCCAAAAAAAATAACTTACTTACCGAATACTGCTGGCTGTTTTAATTCGGATGAAGCATTGAGAACGCTTAGACTTGCAAGAGAAATTGGGGGATGGAAATTGGTAAAGCTTGAGGTTTTGGGTGACAAAAAAAATCTTTTTCCAGAAATGATAGAAACTCTTAAATCGACAGAAATTTTAACAAAAGAAGGTTTTAAGGTTATGGTTTATTGTAACGATGATCCTCTAATGGCAAAAAGGTTAGAAAATGTTGGAGCAGCAGCTATTATGCCACTGGCTGCACCAATTGGATCTGGTTTAGGTATTCTGAATAAAGTAAACATTCAAATAATAAGAAATCAAACAAAATTACCTTTGATAATAGATGCTGGATTAGGACAAGCATCTGATGCGACAATCGCTATGGAACTAGGATGTGATGGTGTTTTAGTTAACACAGCTATTGCGAAAGCAAAAAAACCTTTTGAGATGGCAAAAGCTTTCAGAAATGCTGTCATAGCTGGAAGACAGTCCTTTCTATCTGGCAGAATTGAAAGAAAACTAATGGGTAGCCCATCATCTCCAAAAAAAGGAATTATTTAGATTTTTTATAAAAATTTTTTTTTCTATACTTTTTTTTCTTAATTTTCACGATGGCTGACTTTTTTTCTTTTATTATCGTGTCAAGACTTTTAAGTTTCTCATAATATTCGATTAACTCAATTGTTTTTTTTGATTTATTTTTAATATCAATAATATACTCAGGTATAATTAAAGTGTTATCTGAAATAATATCTATTTTCATCTTATTTTTTTTTTCGAAGAAAGTTAAATCTTCAATGAAGTTTTCTTTTAAAAATTCAGATATCTTATCACATACTTTTAATTCAATGAATTTCCCTTTATTAATAATAGCTTTTAGTTCAACTAATTTTAATATTTTTTGTGCAAAAGACTCATCTGTAAGTTCAACCTTCCACTTTACTGCGCTTTCCCTTAATCTTTGTCTTGACATTTCTAACAATCCAAAATTACTAATTCTACCTATCTGAATTCTTGCTCTATCTGATCTACACTTCTCTTTTAATCTTCTTTCTACCGCTCTTCTATTCCCATAACTTAACATATCAATAAAATCGATAATGATTAGTCCAGATAAATCTCTAATTTTAATTTGTCTTGCTATTTCCTCTGCAGCCTCCAAGTTGGTATCTAAAGCTGTGCTTTCGACATTTTTTTGTTTAATAGAACTTCCTGAGTTTATATCGATAGAAACTAGAGCCTCTGTTGGATTAATTACTAAATAGCCTCCCGAACTTAATTTTATTTCTGTATCAAATATTTGATTAAGTTTTTGCTCTATTCCTTCATCGATAAACAAGGGAATTTTACCTCTGTATTTTTTAATTTTTTTTACATGAGAAGGCATTAACATTTTCATAAAGTTTTGGGCTTTTTTATACCCCTCATTTCCCTCTATAATTATACTTTTAGTTTTATCATCATACATATCTCTTAAAGTTCTATTTATAATTTCACTTTCTTGATGAATTAGTGAGGGAGCAATAGCATTAATAGCGTTATCCTTTATTTGGTTCCAAGATTTGATTAAAGTTGTTAAATCATGTCCAATTTCATTTTTTGTTTTATTGCTACCTGCAGTTCTTACTATCAGTCCCATTTCCTTTGGTATTTCAATTTCATTTAAGATAGATCTTATCTTTTTTCTATCTACTGGATTGAAAATTTTTCTTGAAATTCCTCCTCCTTTAGGAGTATTTGGCATTAATACAATGTATTTTCCTGCTATTGAAATGAACGTGCTTAAGGCAGCTCCTTTTTGGCCTCTCTCATCTTTTATGACCTGAACAAGGATTACTTGATTAGGCTTGATTACTTCTTGAATTTTGTATCTTTTAAATTTATTTCTATTTTCAATTTTTTTATTTTGGTCATCAATATTTTTCTCTTTTTCATCAACACCTTTTTTTTCAATTTCAATTGGATCATCAATTTCTAATTTACCTTCTGCCAAATTCTCATTCTCTTTTTCCTCAACTTTTTTTGATAACTCTTCTCTTAATTTTTCTTCCTCTTTCTTAATTAGTTCAAGATCACTTTTTGGAATTTGATAGTAGTCAGACTGAATATCGTTAAATGACAAAAAACCATGTCTCTCTCTACCGAAATCTACAAAAGCAGCTTGTAAAGATGGTTCAATTCTACTTACTTTTCCAAGATAAATGTTGTTTTTTATGAGGTTGTTCTTTGAACCTTCATATTCATAATCCTCAATTTTGTCATTAGACTTAAGAACAACTCTAGTTTCATTAGGATGCGAAGCATCAATGTATAAATTTTTTTCCATAATATTACTTTTAGATTTTTCATTTTTTTAAAAATTTTGTTTATTTATAGTGCCTTAACTTTAACAAATTCCTATATATAATTAAATCAAAATGACAAAGTTACTCAAAAATATTTTTATCGTATTATTAAGCATTTCCTTATTAATTGTGATTGCTATTTTTAGCATTTTATGGACTTTTTCTAACAATATCCCTGATTATAAATTTCTTAAAAATTATAAACCGCCTGTATCAAGCAAAATGTACTCTGGGGATGGGGATTTAGTTGCTGATTTTTCGAAGGAAAAAAGAATTTTTGTTCCTTACAGCGCGATTCCCTCAAACGTTATTAATGCCTTTTTGTCTGCTGAAGATAAAAACTTTTTTACTCATCCTGGTGTTGATGCAAAAGGTGTTCTTAGAGCAACATTTAATAACATCACTAATATCATGACATCAAAAAGACTCGAGGGAGCTTCTACAATAACCCAACAGGTTGCAAAAAACTTCCTATTAACTAATGAAGTAAGCATTAACAGAAAAATTAAAGAGGCAATTTTAGCCTTTAGAATCGAAAGAGCTTTAAATAAAGAGAGAATTTTAGAATTATATCTTAACCAAATATATTTGGGCAGTGGAGCTTACGGTGTTGCTGCTGCAAGTTTAGAGTATTTTGATAAGTCAATTAAAGAACTAAATTATTCCGAAGCAGCATTGTTAGCAGCTTTACCAAAAGCACCTAGTAGATATAACCCTTATAATAATATTGATTTAGCAAAATTTAGAAGAGATCTAGTTCTTAAAAATTTAAATCAAAATGGATTTTTAAATCTTGAAAAATATAATAAATACAAAAATCAAAATATAAAATTAAAAAAAAAGAAAAAAATTTATTTGGAGGATGCACAGTATTATATTGAAGATGTTAGAAAAAATATAATAGATAAACTAACTTACGAAAAAGTTTATAAACAAGGATATAATATAAATACACCAATCAACTTAAACTTACAAAAAATTGCTACCGAGTCTCTTAGAAATGGTTTGATCGCTTATGATCAAAGAAAAGGTTGGCGTGGACCAATTACAAATATAGAATATGATGATAATTGGCATAAAAATATAGATAAAAAATATAAATTAGAGAATTCTATCAATTGGGAAATAGCAATCGTTAGAGAAATAGGTCAATTTCAAACCAAAATTAAAACTGTAGATAAATTAAGTGGCTTAATAAAATATAATGAAATCTCATGGACTAAAAAAGAGTTTGAAGATTTATTCAAAGTTGGTGATTTAATATATGTTAAGAAAGTTAAAGACAACTTTTATAGTCTTAAACAACTTCCAAAAATTAATGGCGGCATCGTTGTAATGGACCCTTACACTGGACGTGTTTTAGCCTTAAGTGGAGGATTTAGTTTTAAATCAAGTGAATTTAATAGAGCTACTCAAGCACTAAGACAGCCTGGTTCAGCATTTAAACCATTCGTTTATGCTTTGGCACTCGAAAATAAATATACTCCATCATCTTTAGTACTTGATGCACCTCTAGTCTTAGATCAAGGAGTTGATTTAAAAAAATGGAAGCCAGAAAATTATGGTAAAAAGTTTTATGGGCCCTCTACACTTAGAGTTGGGCTTGAAAAATCAAGAAACTTAATGACGGTAAGAATCGCTCAAAATTTAGGTGTAGATAAAGTAGCAAAATTTTCTAAAGATTTAAAAATTTATGATAACCCCGAAGAATTACTTTCAATTTCTCTTGGATCTGCTGAAACAACTCTTTTAAATTTAACTTCAGCCTACGCATCTTTTGTAAATGGTGGAAAACTAATAAGCCCTATAATAATAGATAGAATTCAAGATAGTGAGGGAAATACAATAATCAATAATGAAAATAGAAAGTGTATGAATTGTGATAAAATTTCATTTACTGGAAAAGATTATCCTCAAATTGAAGATAATTATAATCAAGTAATGTCTGAACAAACTGCGTATCAAGTTTCAACTATATTAGAAGGAGTTATAAAAAGAGGAACTGGTAAAAAATTAAGAGATTTACAATTAAACTTGGCTGGAAAAACTGGAACCACTAACGAAAATACTGATGCATGGTTTATTGGCTTTACGTCAAATTTAGTGATTGGAGTTTATGTTGGAATGGATAATCCCAAACCATTAGGTAAATTTGAAACTGGATCAAAAGCTGCGTTGCCAATCTTTAAAGAATTTATTCAAAAGTCAGTTAAGAAATCTGAAGCTAGGCCATTTAAGGTGCCCGAAAATATGACATTAATGGTAGTTGATCCGTTGACTGGAGAAAAAGCTAAATTTAATTCAAAAAATACTATTATTGAGGCTTATAAAAGTAAAAATGTTTTAAATGGAAAAGTATTGTATTCTGATAATAATAGAATCGATACAAATAATATATTAAAGTTTTATTAATGGACGACAAATATTTAGATTTAAAAAAAGAAATTGAAAAAATTAACCAAAGAGTTAAGGAGTATCTTTGAAAAAAATAAGATTTACTCAAAACTGGATGATCTTGATAAAAAAATGCTTAATGCCAATTTTTGGCAAGATAAGTTAGATTCTCAAAAAACAATTAAAGAAAAAAAACTTTTTGAAGATTTAGTAAATTCATTCAAAGACGCAGCTACTCAACTTAAAGATTTAGATGACCTTTATACTTTGGCTACAGAAGAGAATAATCTTAATGTGAAAAAAGAAGTTATGGAAAATATTAGAGAATTGAGATCAAAAGTTAAGAAGAATGAAATAAAATGTTTTTTATCTAAGGAGGCAGACTCATTTGATTGCTATGTGGAAATTCATGCTGGTGCTGGTGGCACAGAAAGTCAAGATTGGGCTAATATGTTAAGAAGAATGTATATGAAGTGGTCAGATGGCAAGAATTATAAGTGTAATTTAATAAGTGAACACAAAGGTGAAGAAGCAGGAATTAAATCTTCAACTATTAAAATTGAGGGGGATTATGTGTTTGGGTGGCTAAAAAAAGAGTCTGGAATTCACAGACTTGTAAGAATATCTCCCTTTGATTCTGGAGCAAGAAGACACACGAGCTTTGCAAGTATTTGGGTTTTTCCGGTCGTCGATGATAACTTGAATATAGAAATACTAGATAAGGACTTAAGAATTGACACCTATCGCTCAAGTGGCGCCGGTGGACAACATGTTAACACAACCGACAGCGCTGTTAGAATAACTCATATCCCATCAAAAATAGTAGTACAATGTCAAAACGAGAGGTCTCAACATAAAAATAAAGAAACCTGTATGAATATGCTAAGAGCAAGACTTTACGATTTTGAAATGAAAAAAAAAGATGAAGAAAATCAAAGTAATGAAGCTTCAAAATCTGATATAGGGTGGGGTCATCAAATTAGGTCATATGTGCTTCAACCTTACAGATTAGTTAAAGATAATAGGACAAATTTTGAAAGCACAAGCCCAGATAAAGTTTTAGATGGCGATATCGATGCTTTTTTAGAGAAATCTCTGTATCAAATTAAATGAAAAAAATAATTTTTAGATTTTTCATCTTCATATCATTATTAATCTTTGGTTTTATTACTTATCTAAGCACAATTGGTATTAAGACGAGTGCTTTTAATGATCAAATAACTAAAGAAGTTAAAAAAATAAACAATGAATTAGAATTAGAGTTAGATAAAATTAGTATCATTTTAGACCCTTTTAAATTTAAATTAGTTTTAAAAACAATTGGAGCAAATCTTAAGAATAAAAACAAATTAATTAAACTAGAAAGTGTCAAAACTAATATTGATATAAAGACATTCATAAATAAAAAATTTTCTTTATCTGAATTAGATATTAATACTAGGACTATAGAAATAAAAAACTTAATTTCATTTGTAAGATCAATTGAAGATAATCCAGAAATATTCATATTAGAAAAGTTTGTGAAAAAGGGATATTTGATAGCAGATATAAATCTTAAATTTGATCAAAAAGGTAATATCAAAGATGATTTTATTATAAAAGGATTTGTAAAAGATGGCGAAGTAAAACCTTTTAAAAAAATAGATTTATCAAAAATAAATTTTATTTTTAGTATTCAAAATAACAAATTTGAATTTAAAGATATAAATTTATCATATGATAATAATGATTTAAAGTTTCCTGAATTAATTCTAATTAAACAAAAAAATGAATTTCTAATATCAGGTAAAAATAAGAATAAAAATTTAGTTTTAGATGAAAAGAAAATTAATCAATTATTAAATAACAACATTTCAAATGTAAAGTTTGAGTTTGCTGAGTTCGATTTAGAAAATACTTTTTCATTTAAAATAAATAATAAATATAAGATTGATGATTTAAAGATAAATTCCTTAATGAATTTAAAAAGTTCTAAAATTATAAGCTCGAAAAATTTGAAAGAGTTTTTTCCAGAATTAAATGAGAAAATTGAGTTATCAGATCACCAAATACAAATTGAATATAAAAAGGATCTACTAAGTATTATTGGCAATGGAAATATTCTTATCCAAAAAGAAAAAGATAATATTAATTATAATTTTTCGAAATCAAAAACAAACTTAAAATTCGACACCTTATTAGAAATTAAAAAAAATCCATTTCATTTAAATTTTTTGAATTATAAAAAAGATCAAGATAATAAATTAAAAATTGTTATTCTCGGGGTTAAAAATCTTTTATCTAATGAAATCAATTTGAAGGATATCTCAATAAAAGAAAAAAATAATAAATTTGAATTCAAAAATTTATTGCTATCAAAGAAATATAAAATTAAATCTATAAGCAAAATAAATTTGGATTATTTTGATAATTACAGACTTAAAAATGAGTTAACTATTAAGAAAAAAAATAAATATTACTTATTAGACTCTAAGAGTTTTAATGCCACTAAAATTATAGATGATTTGTTAAAAGTTGATAAAAATTCAGAAAGTGAAAAAATTTTTTCAAAAAATTTTAGACTAAATATTGAAATAAAAAAAGCATTTCTTGATAAAGATCATCTAATAGAAGATTTAAATGGATATCTAACATTTAACAACCGTGAAGTAATTGATGCTAATTTACTAGGAAATTTTTCTAATAATAAAAGGATTAATTTCACCATTAGATCTACTTTAAATGAAAAAATTACAACTCTTTATTCTGATTTAGCTAAGCCTTTTGTGAATAGATACAAATTCATAAAAGGTTTTGAAGAAGGTAATTTAAATTTTCATTCTATTAAACAAAATAATGTTTCTAATTCAAAATTAATAATAGATAATTTTAAAGTACAAGAGGTACCAGCTTTAGCAAAATTGTTAACATTAGCATCTCTTCAAGGTATCGCTGACTTATTAACTGGTGAGGGAATAAGATTTACAGATTTTGAGATGAAGTTTTCAAACAAGGATGAGTTGATGAAAATAGAGGAACTATATGCTATCGGCCCTGCTATTTCTTTATTAATGGAAGGGTACATCGAAAGTGATGGCTTAGTTAGTCTTAGAGGAACGATGGTACCAGCAACTACAATTAATAGAACTATATCCTCAATTCCTCTTCTCGGAGATATTTTAGTAGGAAAGAAAGTTGGAGAGGGTGTTTTTGGTGTAAGCTTTAAAATTAAAGGTCCACCAAAAAAATTAAAAACAACTGTAAATCCTGTTAAAACGCTTACACCAAGATTCATTACTAGAACTCTTGAAAAAATAAAAAAAAATTAGCTAATTTCAACTTTAATATGTCTTTTTTTTCCCAAGGATAGTTTGATTGTGTCATTTTCAAATAATTTTTCACTGATTATTAGTTTTTCATCATTGATAACTTGATTATTAATTTTAACACCACTACCTTTAATTAGTCTTCTTATCTCACTTTTAGATTTTTCTAACTTGGAAAGAATTATTAGATCAACAATAGTTAACTTGTCATTAAATTGATTTTTTTTAATTGCAATAGAAGGTAATGCAGAGCCAATTGAATTTTCTGAAAAAGTTTTTTTTGCTGTTTCTTCACTTTTTTTTGCTTCTTGTTCACCATGGAGCATAGAAGTGGTTTGATTTGCTAAAATAATTTTTTGCTCATTAATATCTTTTTCTTTAATTTTTTCTATTTCATCGACACTTAAATCCGTGAAAAACTTCATGAATTTTGATACATCTCTATCGTCTATATTTCTCCAAAATTGCCAATAATCATATGGTGACAAAAATCTTTCATCTAACCATATTGCTCCATTTTCAGTTTTTCCCATTTTAGCACCAGTCGCTAAAGTAATTAAAGGAGTGGTTAAACCATATGTTTGTTGGTTGGAATGTCTTTTTACTAAATCAACACCATTAACTATATTACCCCATTGATCAGATCCACCAATTTGTAATGAACAATTTTCTTTTTTGTTAAGTTCTAAAAAATCATAAGCTTGTAAAATCATATAATTAAATTCCATGTAACTTAGGGATTGCTCTCTATCCAATCTTGTTTTTACACTTTCAAATGTTAACATTTTATTTATTGTAAAATGTTTTCCGATATCTCTTAAAAAAGAAATATAATTTAAACCTTTGAGCCACTCATAGTTATTAACAAATATTGGTTTTATATTTTTGTCGCTTGTATCTAAAAATTTTTTTAAAATTCTTTTAATATTTTGAGAGTTTTTTTCAATTTCATCTTCACTTAAAATTTTTCGTGTTTTATCTTTACCAGATGGGTCACCAATTCTTGTGGTTCCCCCTCCTAATAATACAATTGGTTGGTGCCCATGTTTTTGAAGCATTCGTAAACACATAATTTGTAGGAGACTGCCAACATGTAAACTTTCAGCTGTACAATCAAAACCAATGTAGGCTTTAATCTTTTTTTTATCGAATAAATAAGATAACCCATTCTCATCTGTACATTGATAAAAGTAACCTCTATCTTTAAATTCTTTTAAAAATTTATTCATAAGCGTATAATTCTACAATATACAAATTTTATTAAAAAAAAATAATAATGAAAAAAAAGATATTTACTTCGATAGGTTTGATGAGCGGTACATCAATGGATGGAGTAGATTTATCTGTCATAAAATCTGATGGCAATGATCAATTTTCCTGTATTTATAACACTTATAAAGAGTTTAATGATGGACTTTACAAGCAATTAATCAGTTTAAGAGACAAAATCAGCAATTTTAAAGATTTAAAAACTCATTCTATAGAAATTGATGATGTAGAAAAAAAATTTACATTATTCAACAGTTATTTAATAAACGATGTAATTGGAGATATTAATGAGGATATTGATTTAATAGGTTTCCACGGTCAAACAGTGTTTCATGACCCAAAAATTCAAATTTCAAAGCAATTAGGAGATGGAAGACTTTTATCTAGTTTATTTAAAAAAATTGTTATCAATAACTTTAGACAAAATGATTTGAACTTCGGAGGCCAGGGTGCTCCACTTACACCAATATTTCATAGATTGATTTCCAAAATTATCCAAAAAAATTTTAAACTTAAATTGCCAATTAATATAATTAATATCGGAGGTATTACAAATATTACTCAAATCAAGGAGGGTCTCAATAATTCTATAAACTTTTTTGCTTACGATGTAGGCCCAGGAAACTGTTTGATAGATGACTGGGTCAGAAATAATAAAGATTTAAAATTTGATAGAGATGGAAATAATGCAAATATTGGAAAAGTCGATGATCTAATTTTAAATCAAGCAATAGATAATTTTGAGTTTAAATCTTACGAAACATCATTGGATATAAAAGATTTTGATACATCATTTGTAAAAGGTTTATCATTTGAGGACGGGTGCGCGACTTTAACAAAATTTACTGCATATTTAATTGCTGATGGTTTGAGGAAAATTGATAAACAAAATAATGTTATTCCTAATCAATATATATTTTGTGGAGGTGGAAGAAAAAATAAATCTTTGATGAAATCGATTGAAAATTATTTAGTAAATAAGAATATAGCTATCAAAGATATAGACGATTATAATTTTGATGGAAATTTTATTGAGTCACAAGCTTTTGCATATCTAGCTATAAGATCATATCTAAAACTACCAATCTCATTTCCAAGTACTACAAGATGTAAAAAAGTTATTTCTGGCGGCGACATACATAAAAATTTTTAATAAAGTGCAGTTTCTTTCTTGATATACTTATTTAGACATTTTACTAATTCGGTTTCATTTTTTGAAAAAAAATGATTAGCATCATTAATAGTTTCAAACTCCACTTTTATCCCCTTTTGAGCACTTAGTTTATTATCTAAATCTTTTATAAATTCTAAAGGAACCAATTCATCTTTTTTTCCATAAACCATAAGACCTGAAGAGGGACATGGAGATAGAAATGAAAAATCATAAACATTTGGCTGAGGTGAAATTGCTATGAACCTGTTTATTTCAGGCCTTCTCATTAATAGTTGCATTGCAATAAGTGAACCAAAAGAAAAACCTGAAACCCAACATTGTGAATTATCAAAATTTTCTCTTTCTAACCAATCCAATGCTGCAGCTGCATCAGCTAATTCACCTTGACCGTTGTCAAATTCACCATCACTTTTACCAACACCTCTAAAGTTTACTCGACATACAGAAAAATCATTCTCCATAAAAGCATGAAAAGTTTCTACAACAACTTTATTATTCATTGTTCCTCCATATTGAGGATGAGGTTGTAATACTAAAGCAATAGGTGAAGTACTTTTTTTACTTTTAAAATATTTTGCTTCGAGTCTTCCGGCAGGACCTGGAATAAATATTTCTAAAATTTTATTATCCATAATTGATATTGATAATTATTCTCAAAAAAAAATTAGGTTTAGCATAAGTACGTGACAAAATGTTAGTGTTTTTTTCTGTTAGATACTTGACTAATTTAGTCGGGTTTATATATATCCTTGTAAAATATAGGTTTTATGAAACTAACATCTAAAGGCAGATATGCGGTAATGGCTTTAGTTGATCTCGCAAGGTTTGACAGTATAAACCCGGTATCACTGAGAGACATATCGCTAAGACAGGGTATCTCACTTGATTACCTAGAACAAATTTTTTCTAAACTTAAAAAAAAAGAAATTGTTCAAAGTGTAAGAGGAAATCAGGGAGGCTATGTATTAAACAAAAAAGCTAAAGAGATTAAACTTACTAATATTTTTGATGCAGTAGATGAAAAAGTAAAAACTGTTCAGTGCAAAAAAGACTCTAAAAAAGGTTGCAATGGCAGATCTACAAAATGTTTAACTCATAATTTATGGGATGAGCTTGAAAACCATATTAATGATTTTTTTGAAAAAAAGAGTTTAGAAGATCTTGTAAAAGAAAATAACGAGAGAAGAATTTAAAGATGGATACAAGAGAAAAAGATATAGAAAAATTAAAAGATTATAAATACGGTTTTACGACTGATATAGAAAATATTAAAGCTCCAAAAGGCTTAAACGAAGATGTCATAAAGTTTATTTCTAACATTAAAAAGGAACCACAATGGATGTTAGACTTTAGATTAAAAGCTTACGAGAGATTAAAACTTTTAAAAGAGCCAAACTGGCAAAAGCCGAAGTATCCTAAAATTGATTATCAAGATTTATACTATTATTCAGCACCAAAAAGTATGAAAGATAAGCCAAAGAGTTTAGACGAACTTGATCCTAAACTTTTAGAAACATATAAAAAACTTGGAATTCCATTACAAGAACAGGCGAGATTAAACGGAATTGCTGTAGATGCTGTATTTGATTCTGTTTCAGTAGCAACTACTTTTAAAGGTGAATTAACAAAGCATGGAATAATTTTTTGTTCAATGTCAGAGGCAATTCAAAAACATCCTGATCTTGTAAAAAAATATTTAGGTACAGTAATACCAGTTACAGATCATTTCTTTGCTACACTAAACTCTGCTGTATTTACAGATGGATCATTTGTTTATATTCCAAAAGGTGTTAAGTGCCCTATGGAACTATCGACTTATTTTAGAATCAATGCGTCTCAAACAGGACAATTTGAAAGAACTTTAATTATTGCCGATGAAGGAAGTTATGTGAGTTACCTTGAAGGATGTACTGCTCCAATGAGAGATGAAAATCAATTACATGCTGCGAATGTTGAATTAATTGCTTTAGATGATGCAGAAATAAAATATTCAACTGTACAAAATTGGTATCCAGGTGATGAAAATGGCAAGGGAGGAATTTATAATTTTGTAACTAAAAGAGGGTTATGTAAGGGAAAAAATTCTAAGATTTCTTGGACGCAAGTTGAAACGGGCTCAGCTATAACATGGAAATATCCAAGTTGTATATTAAAAGGTGATAATTCAATTGGTGAATTTTACTCTATAGCAATAACAAATAATCATCAAAAAGCAGATACTGGAACAAAGATGATTCATTTAGGAAAAAATACTAAAAGTAAGATTATTTCAAAAGGTATAAGTGCTGGATACTCTGACATGACTTACAGAGGTCTAGTAGATATTAATTCAAAAGCTAAAAATTCTAGTAATTACACACAATGTGATTCTTTGTTAATGGGAAATAAATGTGGTGCACATACTGTGCCGTATATTAGAAATAAAAATTTTGACTCAAATATTGCACATGAAGCTACAACATCTAAGATTAGCGAAGATCAATTACATTATTGTCAACAAAGGGGACTTAATTCTGAGGAAGCTGTAGGACTAATTGTAAATGGTTTTTGTAAGGAAGTATTACAACAATTACCAATGGAATTTGCAGTAGAAGCTCAGAAACTTGTGGGTATTAGCTTAGAGGGGAGTGTTGGTTAATGCTTAAAATAAATAATTTGAATGCAAACGTTGAAAATAAGTCAATATTAAAGGGTTTTTCCTTAGACATAAATCCTGGTGAAGTTCACGCAATTATGGGTCCAAATGGATCAGGAAAAAGCACATTATCAAACATACTATCAGGGAAAAAGGGGTACAAGGTTTCAGGTGAAGTCTTATTTGAGAATAAAAATTTATTTGATCTTGAGACAGAGGAAAGAGCGCATAAAGGGATATTTTTAGCTTTTCAATATCCTTTAGAAATTCCAGGAGTAAATACAAACATATTTTTAAAAACATCATTAAACGCAATTAGAAAAGCACGTGGAGAAAAAGAATTAGATGCAATTGAATTTTTAAAGCTTGTTAAACAAAAAGCTAAAGAATTAAAATTTGATGAAGAAAAACTAAATAGACAATTAAATGTTGGTTTTTCTGGAGGGGAAAAAAAGAAAAACGAAATTCTACAAATGTCTATGTTGGCTCCAAAATTATCAATTTTAGATGAAACTGACTCAGGTTTAGATATTGACGCTTTAAAAATAGTAGCCGATGGAGTTAATACTTTAAGAAATAAAAATAATTCTTTTTTGATAATAACTCATTATCAAAGATTGCTAGATTACATAAAACCTGACTTTGTCCATGTTTTAATGAATGGAAAAATAATTAGATCTGGTGGCCCAGAATTAGCAATTGAGTTAGAAAAAAAAGGTTATGAAAGCTTTAATTAAATGAATGAGCAATTACAATTAGATTTTGATAAAATAATAAAGACTTTAAAAATTTCGGAAAAGGAAATTCAATTAAAAAAAAGTTTTTTAAAGAAATTTATTGAAAACGGCTTTCCAAATAGAAAACAAGAGGACTGGAAATTTTTAGATATTAGTCAAATTATTAAAAAAAATATTGGTGAATTGAGCTTCTTTAACGATTACTCATTACCAAATAAAATTGATCCATCTATTTTTGTTGATGGTTTAGAGCACAATAAGATTATTTTTATTAATGGTAGAATTGAAAAAATTGATTTTAGTTATGAAGATCAAAGTCAAATTGAAATAAATGACGAAATTGGAAAAAATATTAAATTTAATTATGAAAATTCTTTAATTGATTTAAATAATGCTTTCACTAATAAAGTTTATAAAATTTTAATCAAAAAGAATTATTCTTTAAAGAAACCCTTAATAATCTATCATTCAACAAATAATAAGATTAAGTCAAAAAATGTAAATTTAAGTTTAAATTTTGGATTAGAGGAAAATAGTTGCTTAAGACTTATTGACTATTTTAATGATAATACTGACAAAAATTTTGTGAATATTTTGTATAATTTTGATTTAAAAAAATACTCAATTCTTAAAAATTATAAACTTGATAAGTTTAGAAATAACAATTTAAAGTACTCATTTAATAATATTGAGCAAGACGATAATAGTATTTCAGAAACATTTATATTGTCTGCTGGTTCAGACTATTTTAAAAATGAAGTTAATTGCAATTTAAATGGTGAGTATTCATCTGCTTTCATTAATGGGGTTTTTTCATTAAAAGAAAATCAACAGCATGAAATTAGATCTACAATAAATCATTTGGTCGAGAACACCAAAAGTTATCAACTTATTAAAAGCGTACTTGGAAAAAATTCAAAATCTGCGTATCAAGGAAGAATTTTTGTAGACTCCAAAGCTCAAAAAACAGATGGTTATCAGTTAAGTAAAGCAATATTATTAGATGAAACCTCTGAGTTTAATGCAAAGCCAGAATTAGAAATTTATGCTGATGATGTAAAATGCTCCCACGGATCAGCGTCAGGAAGTTTAAATGAAAACTCAATCTTTTATTTAATGTCTCGAGGTTTAAACTATCAACAATCTAAAGAACTTTTAATAAATGGATTTTTACTCGATGTTGTTGAAAAAATAACAGATTCAGAAATTAGAAATTTAGTTAAAAATATTATTGGATTAGAAGAATGAATATAAATAATATTAAAAAAGAATTTCCAATTTTTGATGAAAAAATCCAAAATAATGATTTGGTTTATTTGGATAGTGCTAATTCATCTCAAAAACCAAAGGTAGTTCTAGATAGAATTAATGATTTTTACTCTAAACAATTTTCAAATGTAGGTAGAAGTATTCATTATTTGGCAGTTGCAGCCACTAATTTGTATGAAAATACAAGGACTTCAGTTCAAAAGTACATAAATGCCAAAGATAAAAATGAAATTGTATTTACTAAAGGTGCTACTGAGGCTCTTAATTTAGTTGCAAATACTCTTGGCCAGGCAATTTTAGAGCCAAATGATGAAATTTTAATTACAGAATTAGAGCATCATTCAAATTATGTTCCATGGCATTTTTTAAGAAAATCTAAAAATATTAAAATAAAGTTTGCAGAAGTAAATGAAGATGGAGACATACCGATTGAAAATATTGAGAAAGAAATTACAAATAAAACAAAAGTAATAGCTATAACTCATTTATCAAATGTTACTGGTGCAGTTTTACCAATTAAAGAGATAACTCAATTAGCTCATTCAAAGGGTATTGTTGTAGTAGTAGATGGATGTCAAGGAGGACCACATCTAAAATTAGATATGCAGGACTTGGATTGTGATTTTTATGCGATTTCATGTCATAAAATGTACGGGCCAACTGGACTTGGAGTTTTGTATGGAAAAAAGAAATGGTTAGAGCAGCTTCCGCCATATCAAGGGGGCGGGGGAATGATAAATGAAGTAAAGAAAGATAGAATTTCTTATGGTGAACTTCCAAATAAGTATGAGGCTGGAACAATGGCCACGGCACAAGTAATTGCATTTGATCAATCAATAAAATTTTTAGAAAGTATTGGAATTGAAAATATAGTTAAGCATGAAAAAGAACTTATAGAATATGGTCAAGAAATTTTAAAAAAGAATAATTCTGTGAAACTAATTGGAAACCCAAAAGAAAGAGGAGGAGTATTATCTTTTACTGTTGAAGGAGTTCATCCACATGATATTGCAACTATTTTAGATGAAACTGGAGTTGCTATAAGAGCTGGACATCATTGTTGTCAAATACTTCATGACAAGCTAGGAATACCTGCAAGTGCGAGAGCATCTTTAGGTGTTTATAATACTAAAGATGATCTTGATAAATTAAACGATGGAATAAATAATTGTAAAAAAATTTTTGATTTAAAATGAACTTAAAAGAATTATATCAAGAAATAATCTTAGAGCATGGAAAGAATCCAAGAAATTTGGGAAAAACAGAAAATTTTAATAAGGATGCTAAAGGAAACAACCCATTATGTGGGGATAATGTACATGTGTATTTGAAATTAAACGATCAGAGAAAAGTAGAAGATATTTCTTTTGAAGGAAGTGGATGTGCGATATCAATGGCATCAGCTTCAATCATGACTGATTTGATAAAAGGAAAGAGTGACAATGAAGCAAAAGAAATAATCGAGGATTTTTTAGGAATGATAAAAGAAAATCCTGAACTTAAGAATAATATTTTAAAAGAAGATGACAAAACAAAATTAATGTGTCTGTCTGGAGTTAAACAGTATCCAATGAGAGTTAAATGTGCTACTTTATCTTGGCACACTTTAGTATCTGCGATGGAAAATGATGGAAAAGAAATAACTACTGAAAATTAAACATGGATATAAAAGATAAAATAATTGATGAAATTAGAAAAATCTATGACCCTGAGATCCCAGTTAATATTTATGAACTTGGTTTGATTTACAATATTGAAGTTACTGGTAAAAAAGCTAAAATTAAAATGACATTAACTACACCGAATTGTCCAGTTGCAGAAAGTTTACCTAAAGAGGTAAAAGAAAGCGCGATGCAAGTTGAGGAAATTGATGAAGTTGATCTTGAATTAGTTTGGGATCCTCCCTGGAATAAAGATATGATGTCTGATGCTGCTAAATTGGAGTTAAATTTATAATGAATCCTATAATAAAATTAAGTGACAATGCAGCTTCAAGAATAAAAGAAATAATGTCTAACGCTGAGACAAAAGCAATTGGTGTTAGAGTTTCAGTTAAATCTGGAGGTTGTGCAGGAATGTCATATGTTATGGAATATTCTAAAGAAGTTAACCCTAACGATGAGGTAATTGAGGATAAGGGTGTAAAAGTTTATATTGATTCTGCAGCCGTTATGTATCTTTTAGGTACAGAAATGGATTACAAAAAAGAGGATTTTTCCTCATCTTTTGTCTTTAATAATCCCAATGAAACTGAGCGTTGTGGCTGTGGAGAGTCATTTAAA
Source organism: uncultured Pelagibacteraceae bacterium (assembly GCA_902629535.1). Classification (GTDB taxonomy): domain Bacteria; phylum Pseudomonadota; class Alphaproteobacteria; order Pelagibacterales; family Pelagibacteraceae; genus Pelagibacter. The sequence continues at coordinate 28,479 of CACORD010000004.1, forward strand.
GTATAGTCCTATTTTGGACATATCAGGATTGCATCAAACGCATAGATAAGATATTATCTTCTCATGAACATTTTTGAATTTAGAAATTTGCTCAAGAATGAAGATAAAAAGGAGAAGAGAAAAAGTTTTCTTAGATCTCTAATTAAATCTGTTGATACTGGAGCAAACGGAACACAAGATTACATTGTTAAAAAGGGTTCTGGCAAAAATAAAATTGCCACAACTAGACAATAAAATTTAACAACTGTAATACATCTCAAACTCTATCGGATGAGGTGTGTGTTCAAAGTTATGAATTTCTTCAAATTTTAATGCTATGTAAGCATCTATTTGATCATCAGTAAAAACATTGCCTTGTTTCAAGAAATCTCTATCCTTATCAAGACTTTCCATTGCTTCTCTTAATGAACCACAAACAGTAGGAATTTTTTTAACTTCCTCTTCAGATAAGGCGTAAAGATCTTTATCAAATGATTTACCTGGATCTATTTTATTTTTAATTCCATCTAAACCTGCCATTAACATCGCAGCAAAAGTTAAATATGGATTACCTGCAGCATCACCAAATCTAATTTCACATCTAGCTGCTTTTTTACTTAATGTAATTGGAATTCTGCATGATGCTGATCTATTTCTAGCTGAGTAAGCTAATAAAACAGGAGCTTCAAATCCAGGAATTAGTCTTTTATAACTGTTCGTTGTAGCATTTGAAAATGCGTTTATCGCTTTAGCATGTTTTAAAATTCCACCTATGTAATATAAAGCTGTATCGGATAAACCTGCATACTTATCACCAGAGAATAATGCAGTATCACCTTTCCAAATTGATTGGTGGACGTGCATCCCCGAACCATTGTCACCTTTAACAGGCTTAGGCATAAAAGTTGCTGTTTTACCAAATGAGTGAGAAACCATATGAACTGCGTATTTATAAAGTTGCAAATTATCTGCTTGATCTACAAGAGTACCAAAATACATTCCAAGTTCATGTTGACTTGGAGCAACTTCATGGTGATGCTTTTCAACTTTTATCCCCATCTCTTTCATTGCTTTCAAATACTCACTTCTCATATCTTGCTCACTATCAACTGGGGGAACAGGGAAATAACCACCTTTAACTCCAGGTCTGTGACCCATGTTACCATTTTCATATTCTCTACCAGAATTATAAGGACCTTCTTTGCTATCTATTTTAAATCCAGTCTCATTCATATCATTCTTAAATCTCACGTCATCAAATACGAAAAACTCTGCCTCTGGTCCAAAATATGCTTTATCACCAATACCTGAACTTTGTAAGTATGCCTCAGCTTTTTTTGCTGTGCTTCTAGGATCTCTTTCATAAGGATCTTTTTTTATTGCATCTAGAACATCACAAAAAAGATTTAAAGTATTATGAGATGTAAATGGATCTACAATTGCTCTTGATGTATCTGGTTTAAGTATCATATCAGACTCGTTAATAGCCTTCCAACCAGCAATTGAAGAACCATCAAAAAATATTCCTTCATTCAACATCTCATCATCAACCATTTTGGCATCCATGGTTACATGCTGAAGTTTTCCCCTTGGATCGGTAAATCTTAAATCTACGTATTCAATATCCTTGTCTTTTAAAGTTTTTAATACATCACTAGAACTCATAAACTCTCCTTTATAATACTGGGCGTTGTAATATCAAAAAAAGACTGATAAATAATGCTCTTTAAATTAATATCACCTATGCATTTTTTACATAAGTCTAGTATGTAATGCCTAAATTAACTAACAATTAAAAGTTGAATAATGACTTTATTAGAGAAAGAGCCTGTTAAAAGAGTTGAAAAAATTCTTCGAGAATTCGATGATGCTCAAAAAATTATTGTTTTAGATACTTCTGCAAGAACTGCTCTTGAGGCAGCCTCATCTTTAGGTTGTGAAGTAGGGGCAATTATTAAAAGTTTACTTCTTAAAACTGGTAGTAATTTCACTTTATGCCTAGTTGCGGGCGATAAAAGGGCATCATTAAATAAAATAAAAAAAACACTTAAAATAAAAGATGCGTCTATGGCATCCGCTGAGGATGTGAAAAATATTACAGGTTATACTATCGGAGGAGTTTCACCTATTGGTCATTTAAAAAAAATCAATATTCTTATAGACAAGTCATTAAACAGATTTAATGCACTATTTGCTGCAGCAGGTCACCCAAATTGTGTATTTGAGATTGATTTCAACAATTTACAAAAAATTACAAAAGGATATACCGAGGAAATTACTGAATGAGACAGCCTAAAATTATAGATTATCTTTTATTAGTTTTGCTTGCATTAATTTGGGCTTCTGCATTTTTTAATATCAAGATTGCAACATATTCATTTGGACCAGTTACGATTGCATTTTTAAGAGTTTTTTTTGGCGCAATACCAGTTTTATTACTTTGTTATTACAAAGATATAAAAATTGAAGCTTTTTCAAAGGATTGGCATTGGTTTGCTTTAATAGGGTTCATAAACTTAGTTGCACCCTTTTTTTTAATAGCTTATGGAGTTAAATCAGTTCAAAGTAATTTAGCTGCAATTTTAATGTCCACTACACCGTTAAGTTCAACTGTGCTTGGACATTTTTATACAACAAATGAAAAATTTAATTTTATTAAAACATTTGGGATCTTGATAGGATTCTCAGGAATACTGTATTTATTTTCAGATAATTTATTAATCGATGAAAATAACTTTATATCTGCTTTGTTAATACTTTTAGGTTCAACTTGCTATGTGATTGGTGGTGTACTTACTTTAAAAATTAGCAAGAAAAAAAATGAAAATGTAACTGGATCTATATTAATTTGGGCAACAATTATTCTGATACCACTTGTTAGTTTTATAGAACAACCCTGGAATCTAAATCCAAGATTAGACTCAACTGTGTCAGTAATTTATTTAGGTTTTGTTTCAACAGGTATTGCTTGGTTATTAAGATTTAGAATTTTAGTAAATAATGGTCTAATTTTCCAATCACAAGTATCGTACTTAATTCCCATTTTTGGAACAATTTTAAGCTACATATTTTTAAAAGAATTAATTACTACCAAAGTATTAATTTCTTTAATAGCTGTTTCAGTTGGAATTTATTTTGTAAGAAAAGCTGATTATAAAAAAACTACTTAAGTCTAGAAAAAGCTTTAATATGCAAGGGTGTAGTTTCACAACAACCACCAATTATTGTAGCTCCTGCATCTTTAAATCTTTTTGCAAATTCTAGCATTTTTTCTGGGGTCAAATCTTTTCTCACCCCAAGAAATTCATTTGGATTACCTGTTTTGCTTTTATTGTAAGCTCCAGTGTAATTTGGTTTAGGATTAGTTCTAATAAAACCATTCAACTTGAATCCAAATGGAATATTTAAGCTTTTAATTTCTTTAAGATTTAAATCATAATTTTCTGGGGAAATGCAAGACAAAATTATTCCCAATAATTTTTCGTGATTAATCTTTTCAATAATTTCAGAAATTTTTTCACCACTTGGTAAATTTGTACCTTCTGATATATGAGCTCCTATTAAAAACGGTTTATTAAATTCTTTTATACTTTCCATAGCAATTTTAAATTCCCTTACACTGCTAAGGACATCAAAATAGAAAAAATCAATATGTGGGTTTAATAACTTTGCTTGACTACAAAAATTTTCTCTAATTTCCTTTTCAGACCTTGTGTCAGCTTCATAAGTTAAATATTGAGGAGGTAATCCACCAGCGATAAGAGTTTTTGGATAATGTTTTTTTGCTTTTTGAGCTATTTCACCAGCCTTTGTATTTAAATATTCATATTTATTTTCTACATTGTTATCTCTTAATCTTATCTTTCTAGTTGTGAATGTATTCGTTACAATTACTTCAGCACCAGACTTTATAAAGTCTAAGTGAGTATCTAATAATAATTGATGATATTTTTCTTGAAGTAATGCATTTGCACTCCATAAAGTTCCATTAGGTTCCATGCCTCTGGCCAAGAGTTCCTGGCCCATACCACCATCTAAAATCCTCGTTTGTTTGAAAAAATTAATATCCATAGTATCCTCACTGTTTTAGTGCTTAAGCTTTATGCAAGGCGCACAATATAGCTTAAATGCCTGCAGATTGATTATTTGGGGATTTCCATTTTAGCAGTTATAGCCCGCAATAGGATCAAATCGGCAAATTCGTTATACTAAAATAAAAATAAAAAATCATTGTTAATAATATCTACAAATATTGATCATTTTTTTTTTAATACAACATATAGTATTTTGTTCAATCATAAGTAGTAAAAAAAATTTTATAAAAATAGACAGAAACTTAATTTACTAGTTTAATTAGTTATGGCTACTAAAAGAAAGAAAAAAGCTAAGCCAAAGACCAAGAAAAGAAAAATCAAATTGGTCAAAACATCTAGAAAAAAAACAAAAACGAAAAAAAAAGTTAGGACAAAAAAGTCTGCGACTAAGAAACGTTCAAAAATATCTAGAAAAAATAATAAGCTTAAATCAACAAAAAAAACAAGAGGAGTAAAAAAAATGAGTGCAGAAGCTATGAAAGTGTCATCTGTATTAGATACTTCTCATTTGAAAGTAAAATTCCCATTTAAAGCAAAATATGGGAATTACATAAACGGTAAGTTTGTAGAGCCAAAATCTGGAAAGTATTTTGATAATACATCTCCGATTTCAAATGAAGTAATCTGTTCGATTGCACGTTCAAACGAAAAAGACGTAGACGCTGCATTGGATGCAGCTCACGCAGCTTTCCCAACTTGGGGTAAAACTTCAATTACGGAAAGATCAAACATTCTTCTTAAAATTGCAGATGTCATTGAGAAAAATCTTAATGTATTAGCAACAGCTGAATGTTTAGACAATGGTAAGCCAATAAGAGAATGTATGGCTGCTGATTTACCACTAGTAATAGATCATTGGAGATATTTTGCTGGAGTAATCAGAGCAGAAGAAGGTTCAGTTGCTGAAATCAGTAACAGTGAATATTCTTATCACATTCCTGAACCACTAGGTGTAGTTGGACAAATTATACCATGGAACTTTCCACTATTAATGGCAACTTGGAAACTTGCTCCAGCTTTAGCAGCAGGAAACTGTGTAGTGCTAAAACCAGCTGAGCAAACACCAGCATCAATCATGTTACTTATGGAACTAATTGGAGACTTATTACCTCCAGGAGTAGTTAACGTTGTAAGTGGTTATGGTTTAGAAGCTGGTAAACCACTAGCATCATCTAAAAGAATCAAAAAGATTGCTTTTACTGGTGAAACGACAACTGGTAGATTGATTATGCAATATGCATCTCAAAACTTAATACCAATTACGTTAGAGCTAGGTGGAAAATCTCCTAATATTTTCTTTGAAGACGTCATGGCAAAAGATGATGACTTCTTTGATAAATGTTTAGAAGGTTTTGCTATGTTTACATTAAACCAGGGTGAAGTTTGTACTTGTCCAAGCAGAGTACTAGTTCAAGAGTCTATCTATGACAAGTTCATGGAAAAAGCTATTGCTAGAACAAAAGCTGTTAAGCAAGACAATCCTCTAAAAATGGAAACAATGATTGGAGCACAAGCATCATTAGAACAAATGGAAAAAATCAAATCTTATCTTGATTTAGGTAAGAAAGAAGGTGCCAAAGTTCTATGTGGTGGAAATGTTGCAAAAATCAATAGTGGTTTAGAAAAAGGAAACTACATTGAACCAACTATTTTCGAGGGTAATAACTCAATGCGTATCTTCCAAGAAGAAATTTTTGGACCAGTTGTATCGGTAACTAAATTTAAAGATGAGGCAGAAGCATTAGAAATTGCTAATGACACTCTTTACGGTTTAGGTGCTGGTGTTTGGACTAGAAATGGAAATATCGCTTACAGAATGGGTAGAGAAATACAAGCTGGTAGAGTATGGACTAACTGTTATCACGCTTATCCTGCACATGCTGCATTCGGTGGATACAAACAATCTGGTATCGGAAGAGAAACACATAAAATGATGCTTAACCACTACAGACAAGTGAAAAACCTTCACGTGTCTTATAGTGAAAAGAAATTAGGCTTCTTTTAAAGATAATCTTATATATAATGGCCCGTGAGGAATCACGGGCCATATTTTTTATGAAAGTAAAAGCAACAGACTCAGCACTAAAGTTAATTGAAGAGCTTAAAGCTCAACATGGTGATGAGCTATTATTTCACCAGTCTGGTGGATGTTGTGATGGAAGCGCACCAATGTGTTATCCAAGAAATGAGTATATGGTTGGCTCAAGTGATGTGAAACTTGGAGAAATTGGTGGGGTGCCTTTTTACATGAATGATGACCAATATGAAAAATGGAAACATACCGACTTAACCATTGATGCAGTAAAAGGCATTGGTGGAATGTTTTCATTAGATAATGGCACTGGAAAAAGATTTTTGACAAAATCTGAAATTTGTCTGGTTGTGGATAACGACCAAAAGAAAAATTAATTATTTTTTAATCTTTTATGTCTGTTTACTTAAGTTCTCAAAAAATCATTAAAGATTGGATAGATTACAATAATCATATGAACGTATCATATTATCTTTTGATCTTTGATAAATATGGAGCAGACACTTTAAATAGTATATTTAAAATGGGGGAGCATTCAGCAAAAACAACTGGCAAAAGCACTATGATTGTAGAGTCAAATATTACTTACAATCAAGAGCTTAAAGTTGATGACGAGGTTGATGTTAATTTAGTTTACTTTGACCATGATAAAAAAAGACTGCAATATAAAATGGAAATGGTTCATAAAGAGAAAAAGTTTCTTGCATCAACTATAGAAGTGCTTGCTTTATATGTTGATCTAAATAGTAGAAAGGTTGCTGAATTTGAAGATGAAAAAGTAAAAATTATGGATGATTATATCCAAAAACATTCTTCACAATTTAATAAAGAAAATCTTAAATTTTCTTCAAAATTAAAAAAAAATTAATATAACTTCCAGTCCGCAACCGGAAGTTATACTAAAAGATTATTGACCCGGTGCTTTGTAACCAATTTTACTAGCTTTTGTTGTAGCTTTAGTAAAATCTATCGCCTCAAGCATTGTTAAATTTTTTACAGCACCTGATGCTTCAACAACTAATTTAATTGCTGCAAAGTCATCAAAACTTGGAACATCACTAACAACTACAAAATCATAAGAACCTCTAACAATATCCATACTATGCATTGAGCCACCCATAGCTTTTGTTAATTGTTCTACAACAGCTTTTCTATCACTTGTTGGATCTTTTAAAAAACCCTGAAAAGCTTTTTCAGTGTAGTTTCCCATTATATATGCTTTCATTTAAACTCCTTTTTTATAATCTTAGAGTATCATCGATCTCGCAATATTTAATGTGTAAAAATTACATAGTAGACACAACCTATAGTAATGTTAGATTGAAATTATGTACGAAAAATTTGGCCAATTCATTGATGGAAAATGGTGTCCATCATCTGACAAATCAACATATGAAGTTATTAATCCTGCAAATGAGGAAATTATAGGCCACGCATCTAAAGCTACACCAGAAGATGTTGACCGGGCATTAAAATCTGCAGAAAAAGGATTAGAAGTTTGGAAAAAAACACCACCTTGGCAAAGATCTTACATTATTAGACGTATCGCAGATAAAATGAGAGAGAAACAAGATATTTTAGCAAAATGGATGACACTAGAAGTTGGCAAACCTTTAGCAGAAGCTAAAGGTGAAATTAATGGAGCTGCAGATATTTTTGAATGGAATGCAGAAGAAACAAAAAGAATTTACGGACAAACCGTTGAAAGTAGATTTGAAGATACAAGGGTTCATGTTTACTACCAACCAGTAGGTGTTGTAGCTGCTTTATCTCCTTGGAACTTTCCTGCAGTATTGTCAGCAAGAAAAATTTCTACAGCTTTAGCAGCGGGTTGCTCAGTTATAATTAAACCAGATGTTATTACCCCAGGTGTAGTAATGGCGATGGTTGATATTTGCCGTGAGTGTGGAGTTCCTGCAGGTGTAGTAAATCTTTTATCAGGAGATCCTCCAAGTATAGCACAACAATTAATCGCATCAGATATTGTGAAAAAGATTTCTATTACTGGTTCATCGAGAGTTGGAAAGTTAATTTTGAAACAAGCTGCAGATAAAGTTCAAAGAGTAACGATGGAGCTTTCAGGTCATTCACCCTTTATTGTATTTGATGATGCTGATATTAAAAAAGCAGCTGATATGGCAATTGCTGCTAAATTTAGAAACAATGGTCAAGTTTGTATATCTCCAAACAGATTTTATATTCACGAGAAGAAAAAAGATGAATTTGTAAATTTATTTATTGAGAAAACGAAGAAACTGAAAATAGGTGATGGTATGGATCCTGCAACTCAATTAGGTCCATTAACTACAAAAAAGCGACTTAACGAAATAGAAGAATTAGTCGAAAAAACTAAACAAGAGGGTGCAAAAGTTTTACTTGGTGGAAAAAGACCATCAGGATTTAATAAAGGTTTTTATTATGAACCTACAATATTTGATAATGTAAAAGATGATTTTACAATAATGAAACAAGAACCTTTTGGACCATTGGTCCCAATGCTGTCATTTAAATCTTTTGACGATGTAATTAATAGAGCTAACAATCACGAGCTTGGATTATGTAGTTATGTGTGCACCAACTCAATGGAGACAGCACATCTTGCATCGGAACAATTAGAAACAGGTTCAGTTGCCGTGAATACACCAATGGTAGCTATTGCCGAAGCTCCTTTTGGAGGAATTAAGCAAAGTGGCTATGGCCGTGAAGGTGGGTCAATGGCAATAAAAGATTATCTTAATATTAAATATACTCATCTTGGTATTAAAGGTTAATTGATGAAACTTTTACGGGTTGGTGAGCATGGTAAAGAAATACCAGCAATTCTAGACAGTAATAATAATATTCGAAATTTATCAAATATTTTAAAAGATTTTACGCCAGAGAATTTAAATTTTGAAAATTTAAATAAAATCAAAAAGCTAGATTTTAATTCTCTCCCATTAATTGAAGTTAATAAAAGAATTGGACCTTGTGTAATTAAACCAGCAAATTTTATTGCAATAGGTTTAAATTACATGGCTCATGCCGAGGAAACAAATTCTAATACACCAAAAGAGCCAATTGTTTTTAACAAATCACCAAACTGTATTGTTGGACCAAACGACAATATTGTAATACCAAAAAATTCAAATTCTTTAGACCACGAAGTTGAAATTGCAATGGTTATTGGAAGTAAAGCCAAATATGTTAAAGAAGATGAAGCTCAAAATTATGTACTAGGCTACTGTATTTGCAATGATATAAGTGAAAGAGAATGGCAAAAAGATAGAGGTGGTCAATGGGTAAAAGGAAAATCTGGAGATACCTTTGGGCCATTGGGTCCTTATTTAGTAACAAAAGATGAAATAGGCGATCTATTTAATTTAAATTTATCATTAGATCTTAATGGAAAAAGAAGACAAACCGGTAATACCAGTTTGATGATATTCAATTTTAATTTCTTAATTTCTCATATCAGTCAATTTATAACTTTAATGCCAGGCGATGTTATTACAACTGGTACACCTGCAGGAGTAGGAATGGGTATGACACCACCAGATTATTTAAAAGATGGTGATGAAATGGTTTTAAGAGTAGATAATCTCGGTGAACAAAAACTGAAAGTTGTTAAGGAGAAATAATGATTGAATTAATCATTGCCTTTGGTGCTGGATTGATAAGTTTTTTATCACCATGTGTTTTACCACTCATACCTGGTTATATTTCATATATTTCTGGCAGTTCATTGAATGAACTTATTGATAAAAAAAATATCAATCTATTTCCAATAATTTTATTTACAGTTGGTTTTTCTATAGTTTTTATAATTTTTGGTGCAGCTTCAACATTTCTAGGGCAAATTTTTTTAGAGAACTCATCCGAATTAAGAATAGCCGCAGGATTAATAATTGTTATTTTATCTCTTCATTTAATTGGAATTATAAATTTGAAATTTTTAAATTATGAAAAAAGAATTCAAACAAATATTAATAAAAGTATTTTTAGTCCAATATTAATAGGAATGGCTTTTGCATTTGGTTGGACACCTTGTATAGGACCTATTTTAGGATCTATTTTAGTATTAGCAGCAACTGAGGAAAGTTTAAGCCAAGGTGTATTATTATTATCTTTTTACTCTATTGGATTAGCTATCCCGTTTATTTTGTCAGGTTATTTAATACAAAGATTCCTTATTTTTTCAAAAAACTTTAGAAAAAATATTAATTTAGTATCAAAAATAGGAGGAATTATTCTCTTAATAACTGGTATTTTGATATTAACTAATCAACTACAAGCTTTGGGATATTATTTACTAAATATTTTTCCATTCTTACAAAATTTTGGTTAAATTAGATTATGAAAATTTATCAAATAGACTCTAGTGCTAGAAAAGATGGTTCAACATCAAGAGCTTTGGCAAAAAAACTTTTGGATAAAATAAAAAAAGCTGGGGATGAAGTTATTTATAGAGATCTAAATGATGAGATGGTCTTTGTATCTAATTTAACAGAGTCTGGAATGAAAATTGATCCAAAGGATCAAACAGAGACACACAAAAAAATGTTTCAACTATCAGATACACTTGTAAAAGAATTGAAGGAAAGCGATATTATAATCATATCAGCTCCAATTTATAATTATGGACCTCCAGCAACTCTAAAAGCATGGTCAGATCTTGCTGCAAGAGTAGGTGAAACTTTTAGATTTAAACCTAACGGGAGAAGAGAAGGGTTATTAAAGAATAAAAAAGCTTATTTAGTAATTACTTCAGGTGGAACAAAACTAAATAGCAATGAAGATTTTCTCACTCCATGGTTAAAGTTTATTTTAAATTTTTTCGGCATAGAAAAAGTAGAAGTAGTAAGTGCTGACCAAATGTCTCTAGATTATGAAAAATCAATAAGAGATGCTGAAAAACAAATAGAAAATTTATCTTAGTAATTAAATTTCCTTTTCAAATGCTTAAGCCTTCCTTCTGTACTATCATAATCTATATAACAACCTTGAAGAAAACGATTACCCTCATTAGCGTCATAAGTAGTTCTTCCATGTAGTAATCTGTAATTATCCATCATTAAAAGATCACCAGGTAGAAGTTTAAACTCTATTCTGTAACTTTCAGAATTATAGAGTTCTGATATTTTTTTTCTCGCAGAATAAAATAGATCTAATTTTTCTTTATCTATTAATGGGACAAAATCTAATCTCGGACTAAAACGAACTTGTTTGAAATTTCCATTTTCATCTAACTGTATCATCTCTGCCCAATCCTCTAAAATTACACTTTCATCTATAAATTGAAATCGTATTTTAACTTCAGTTAAAATTTTAAAATATTCTGGAAAATCTTTTTTTAATTTTTCTGAAACAGTATAACCGTCAACTAATGTTGATAAACCACCAGTGACTTCATTTTCAATACAATGAAGTATTTGAATACATGGCACAGGATTTCTATAAGGATTATCGGTATGAGGAGCTAAAGGTAAAGATGTGTAAGCTAAGTCATTTGGATTTGGTTTAGATTTTACATTAAAAAACTCACCGAAGTTTGTACGTCTCACACTCCCTATTGAATTTGCAAAATTTACAATAAAGTTATTTTTTGTGGGTACATTTTTAAAGATTACAAAACCATATTGATAAAAATTAATTAGGGCTTTGTACATTTCATCTGTTTCAAATAAATTTTCTTTAAATTCGAAAGTATTTTTATCTTTAAATGAAGAGTCCCATTTTATTTTATAGATTTGTCTTACTTCGTTGATATTTGAGAATTCTTTAAAAATATCAATTACGGCAATTTTTGTTGATACCCCATCATTAAATTTTATTTCTAAAAAATCACTGGATAAACTTAAATCCTTAATTTTAATATTTTCCTCTAATTGAGTTGGATCAAATAATCTCTGTTGAGTAGACTTATCAACAAAATTTTCTCCGTTTACTCTTTCCCTCAGCCAAAATGGGTGAATTTCTTTTTTTTGGCCGTTACTTTCAAAAAATACCTTATTATCTTTTAATTCTAATTTCATGTATTTTAAATCATTATTTAAAATTTAACTTTAATCAATAGTAATAAAATAGTATTAGAGCGTTGTGCAAATTTTAAAATCATCAGATTATAAACTTTATTCTAAATTTATTGAGAATTTAGCTAATAAATTAACAAGATTTTATTACACTAAATTAAACAAACCTTTTAAAGTATCGAATAAACTCAGAGGCGGTTATGACCCTGTGACAACTGCAGATAAAGCATTTGAAAGATTTATCAGAAATGAGATTAGAAAAAAGTTTCCAAGTCACCAAATTATAGGTGAGGAATTTGGCTATAAAAAAACTAAAAGTGATTATTCATGGGTTATAGATCCCATAGATGGAACTCGATCATTTGTTATAGGAAATCCAACTTGGAGTAATTTGATATCTTTAAATTACAAAGGCAACCCAGTCGTAGGTCTTGCAAATTTTCCAATTCTTAAAAAGTTTTATTTTAATACCTCCTTTAATTCTGCGTATGTTTCAGAAAATGGAAAGAAAAAGAAAATACTTGTTAACCAAAAAGCAACTTATTCCAAAATGAAATTGTCAGCAGCTTTTCACGGCAGCCTGTCACTAAATAAACAAAAAAAAATTCCTCAAATTTTGAGAAGAATGCAATTTCCCTGCTCGGATGCTTTAAGTTATTCTCATTTTGCTGAGGGTAAACTTGATGTTGTTATTCAATGTGGAAATAAAATTTGGGATATTCATGCTTTAATACCAATTGTTGGGGCTGCAAAAGGGATTGTATCGACTTGGAAAAATGATGATGCCAAGAAAGCTGGAAATATTATTTGCTCAGCTAATAATAGTTTACATAAAAAAATGGTTAAAATTTTAAAACCAGTTTCTAGCTAGTTTTACCCAAAGTATTTAAAAGAATTACACCGATAATTATTAAACTTATTCCAATAATCCCATAAAGGTTTGGAATTTGCTGATATTTAAAAACACCAAACAGTGTTACTGCAGTAATCGTTAAACCTCCATATGTTGCGTATGTAAAACCAACTGGGATAATATTCATTGCTTTAGATAAACAAAAAATACAAGCAACTATAGATATGATACAAAAAATAGTTGGCCCAATTATTGTAAATCCATTAGTTGATTTTAAAAAACCATTTGAAGTTATTCCAAGAAGGATCGCTAAAGCTAAAAAGATATAACCAGATAAATTTGCCATAAATTATCCTGTTTTACCCAGCAGATTAACAATTAAGACTCCTGAAATAATTAATACTAATCCTATAATTGTAAAAAGGTCTGGCATTTGATTAAATTTAAATATTCCAACAATAGAAGTAGCTACAATACACAAACCTGCAAACGATGCATAGGTGATGCCAACTGGTATAGTTTTCATAACAATAGAAAGTGTAAACATACATCCAATAATTGTTATTGCTGTGATTAAACTTGGAATCAAAAGTGTAAAACCATTAGCACTTTTAGCAAAACTATTTGCTGTAGTTCCTAGGATGACAGCAAGTATGAGAATAAGAAAAGCTATAATGTTGCTCACAAATTTAAGATATTCTTATTTAGTGATTTTATCTACAATTTTTTTAATTGGTGGGCCTACAAGAAGAGCAGCGATTATTGCGATGGGTAAACTTATTGACCAGGCTTTAAAAAACCTATCAATATACTCTTCATCCATACCAGTATTTATATAAGTAATAATTAATGTCATAAGTAAACTCATGCCAAACCCCATTACAAGTATAAATAAAATATTTGAGTATTTTTTAGGAAACATTTTTTTTTAGCCACTTGATAGCATCTTCCATCCTGTCATCTCCCCAAAAAATTTCATTATCTATGATAAACGATGGACTACCAAAGATTTTCTTATCTCGAGCAAAATTTGTATTAGAATGATATTTTTCCTCAATGTCTTTTGTTTTAGCTTGTGAGATTATTTCGTCTTTATTTAGATTAAGTTCATTGCATATCTCTGAAATTCCAGGGTCTATAGCGGGTTCTTTACCTTCTTGAAACCATTTTTTGTAAGTGAGTCTGATATAATCAATCCCCCAGTCCTTTTCTAAACCAAGAATTGCTAATTGATTAGCCAAATCAAACTCTGACAATGGGTAGGGCACAGGAGTTTTTGCAAAAAAACCATATCCTTCAGCTCTTCGCTCAATGTCTCTCCACATATAATTCACTTTATTAATTTTATCTTTTGGGAAGGGAATATTATTCATTTCCTTCATGATTGCTCTTACACTAAATGGTTTCCAATTGAATTTAACCTGGTGTTTTTTTTCAACATCAAGAATTCTTGTTACCGATAAAAAAGTATAGGTACTGCCTATTGAAAAATAAAAATCTATATTTTTCATATACTTTGTTTTTGTAATTCAATTTGAAGCTTTTCTATCATAATCATAGGAGACTTCATAAACGGATGAACTTTATGAGCTTCAATATAACTATCAATAGCTTTTTGATAATTTTTTAAGGCAGTTTGAACCAAACCTTGACCTGTCAGTGCACCAAAATGTCTTCCTTCAATTGCAAGCACTTCATCAATATCGGCTTGAGATAATTCATATTTACCCATTAAATATAGAACAGTTGCTCTTTTATTCCAGGCTTCTGCCCAATTTGGATCCAGTTTAATAACTTCAGTAAATTTATTGTACGCAGCTTCAAGTTTATTATCCATCATAGCAGATGAGCCATCTGCTAACAACTTTGTTAAACTATTTTTAGATGGATGAGTAATCCAAAGATCCCAAATTTTATCTTCTATCTTTTTTGAATTTTCAAAGTCATTAGCATTTTTTAATTGTATAAATAATTTATCAATCTCTCTTTGGTGATTATCATCAGCGAATAATGATGATGAAAATATAAAAAATAAGAAAATAAACGAAATTTTTTTCACTTACTTAGATATAGGAGTAGCGCCAGTTTCTAAACTAACAATTTTTCCATCTTTATATCTATAGACTGCCATCACAGCCTCAACATTTCCATCATTAAATGTAACAAGTGAATGGTGTACGCCCACTTCATCATTTTCATATACAACTCTTGTCTTATCCTGGTTAATATCACCACTCATTGCCCATTTAATAACATCTGCTTTTCCTAAAGAATTTCCAGATTTGTGCATTGTGAACTTAAAATCATCATGTAAAAGTTCATTCATTGTTGCTTCATCTTTCTTATCAATAGCATCAGTATATCTTTTTAATAAAGACATTTATTCTCCCCACATTCCGTGAAACTCATAAACAACAGCTGGCTCATTTCCTACTACCCAACCATCATGTCCAGGCTGAATTGAATAAGCATCCCCAGCTTTATAAGTAAGTTCAGTTCCATCATTATGTTTCGCACAAACAGCCCCTGAAACAATTACACCTAAATGTGTTGCCTGACAGCTATCACCACCAACTGTAGGTTTGATATCTTTTGACCATTTCCATCCAGGTTGCAAAGTAAGTTTCATTACTCTTTGGTTTCCAACTTTGACTGCCTCGATCTTTGCATTATTAAATTTTTCATTAACTTCATCTGCTTTATCGAAAGTTTTTACTTCTACTCCGGCCATTGTCCCTCCTCAATCGTTAAATATAACTCTCATTTCGTCCTGAATAGTTCCTTCTTTAAAAACATCCTTCATCTTTTTTTGAAGTTCTATAAACTTAGGATCTGCAGACATATTTTGATCATTCTGAAATGCTTTGTCTGTAAATTGTTCACCAATAAGAGTTTCCCTTACTGTTCTAGGATTTCCACCGACTTGAAACGAAAAATAAACTTCATGATCAGGATAATGCTTCTTTCTTACTTCGGCTAGTCCCTTAGAAATTTCCATAGCTTCATTAAGTTTATTGTCATAAACACCGATGGTTCTTGTATAGATCACTTTCATTGTTAAGCGTTATAATCCATCACATTATCTTAACATTCAACAAAATTATTTAGCTTTTGAATAGATCTAAAGCTTTACCTAAAAGCTCCTCAGATTTAGCATGGTCACCTGCCTTGTGAGCATCCATACCTTGATCTCTAAGTTCTTGAGCCTTTTTAATTTTGTCATCAATGTTCTTTGCCATCATAGGGCAAGAACCAGCATAGGCTGAGCTTGTAAAAAGCACTAGACATAATGTTATTATCATTTTTTTCATTTTTTCTCCTTATTAGTTGTTTTTATAATTTAATATAAAGTTTGAACTACTTTTTTTACTCTTTCAGCTCCATTTGGGACCAAAGCTTCAACAAATGTATGACATTTTTCAGTTTTAGCTTTGTCATATTTAGATCCATAATGTTTATCAACCGATTTATTAACTCCGTCATCCCAATCTTTTTCTGGAATACCTATTTCAAGAGCATATGTTTTTAGAACTTTTACAGTTGAAATAGATTTTTCTTTCATTCCATACTCAAATTTTTCACCTGATGGAAGAAAGTAGTTAGACATATAGATGCCTATACAATCCCATGCTTTTGATTTATCTTTATCACTCATCCCTGCGTTTGCAGAAGTGAAAATGAAAAAAGATAAAATTATAATAATTTTTTTCATAATACCCCAACGTTAAATAATTTTAATTTTAAAATGTAACTGTTTTGTTACATGCCTGGTATGCGTTATTATAACCAGCTAGGAATAGGTAGGTTCTTTTCCTTCAAAAATGATTTGTTGAACATCTTTGAGTTGTATTTATCTGATTTATCGCACAGGATTGTTACAATTGTTTTACCTGGACCAAGTTCTTTCCCTAATCTAATTGCTCCAGCAATATTAATTCCACAACTAGTTCCCAAGCTTAAACCTTCATTTTGAATTAAATCATAAAGAATAGGTAATGCCTCATGGTCGTCAATTGAATATGCATCATCAATTTTTGCATTTTCAAAATTTTTTGTTATTCGACTAGATCCTATTCCTTCAGTAATAGAACCTCCTTCAGATTTTAACTCGCCATTTTTAATATAATTGTAGAGTGCTGACCCTTTTGGATCTGACAGATAGATTTTTACATCTTTGTTTTTTTCTTTTAGAGCGTTACTTACACCTGAAATAGTTCCTCCTGTGCCTGATGAACAAACAAATCCATCAACTTTTCCATCAGTTTGTTCCCAGATTTCTTTTCCTGTTCCTTCATAATGTCCTTTTGCATTTGCGGTATTGTCAAATTGATTTGCCCAAACAACACCATTATTGTTTGTTGGTCTTAATTCATCTGCTAGACGCCCAGCAATTTTTACAAAATTATTTTCATCTTTATAAGGCTTAGCTGGAACTAATCTTAATTCTGCCCCTAAGTTTCTAATTGTATCTTTTTTTTCTTGAGTTTGATTATCGTTCATTACAATTATTGTTTTATACCCTAATGAATTTCCTAATAGTCCTAAACCAATACCTGTATTACCGGCAGTGCCTTCAACAACAATACCACCTTTTGCAATAAGTTTTTTTTGTTGAGCGTCTCTAAGCAAAGCAAGTGCAGCTCTATCTTTTACAGAGCCGCCAGGATTCATAAATTCTGCTTTACCATAAATATTACATCCTGTTATTTCTGAAGCAGCCTTTAGTTTTATAAGTGGAGTATTACCTATAGAATCTATAAAAGTATTTCTAATGTCAGACATTACTCTTCTTTATCAGTAACAGCGTAAGGTTTAAATCCTTTAGTAGCATCACCAACTCTTTTAGCTGGAATTCCAACCATTATAGATTTTTCTGGCACATCTTTTGTTACAACTGCATTAGCTCCAATTAAAGAATTTTTTCCAATTGTTATTGGCCCTAAAATTTGAGCACCAGATCCAATAACAACATTGTCCTCTAAAGTTGGGTGTCTTTTAGTATTTCTTTGATCATTAGTATTTATACTCGGAGCAATTCCTCCTAATGTAACGTTGTGATAAATAGTAACGTTATTCCCGATATCGGATGTTTCACCAATTACAACTCCCATGCCATGATCTATAAATAAATTTTTTCCAATTTTTGCTTTAGGATGAATCTCTATTCCTGTTAAGAATCTTGATAATTGCGAAATAATTCTTGCAATCAAATCAAATTTTGCAATAGCAAAAAAATTTGCAATCTTATGAAAAAAAATAGCTTTAACTCCAGGATAAGTTAAAATTAAACTTAATTTAGACTTTGCCGCAGGGTCTCGGTCAATTATAGATTGTAGATAATCATTCATAAAATTTGTAAGCTTGATATCAAAAGTTGATGGATATATAGTTATTTTATTAACTTTTTAAAGGATTTATTATGTACAGAAATACTAATTGTTTTCATTTAGCCATACCATGTGGAGACTTAGAAACTGCTAAAAAGTTTTATAGTGAAACACTTGGATGTAGATTGGATAATTCAGCTCAAGAGTGGGCTGATGTTGATTTTTGGGGAAATGAATTAACATTACATGCGAGCGAACATAAACTTGATAATGAAAGACATGACGTAGATATGGGAAATGTTTCAGTTCCACATTTTGGTGTTCATTTATCAAGAAAGGATTTTGATACTCTTAAAAACAGATTGAAGGAAAAAGGTGCTAAATATTATGACGAGCCTTATTTAAGATTCAAGGGCACAAAATATGAGCAAGAAACTTTTTTCATAAAAGATCCTAATGAAAATGTTTTAGAGATTAAGACTCTAACTGCAAACGCTGATTAAATTTAAATTAAAAAGATCTTAAAACGTATTAGATGGAATATCTAGTTTTAGGGTTTATAACAGGACTAAGTTTAATACTTGCAATAGGTGCACAAAATATTTTTGTAATAGAGCAAGGATTAAAAAAACAATATGTATTCTTAGTTTGTATTGTTTGTTCCATATCCGATTTTTTATTAATTTTTTTAGGAATATTTTTATTTCATTTTTTTCATCAATATTTCAATTTATTTGTAGAGATTGTTTTAAATGTACTATTGATTATTTTTTTGATTTATTTTGTCTTATCAAAAGTAAAAGTTTTTCAAAAAAATATAAATTTAGATAGCAATGTAAAAGATTTTACAAAATTAGAAATTTTTCTTAAAACTCTTGGATTTACCTATTTAAATGCACATGTTTATTCTGACACTGTTTTCTTTCTTGGAAATTTTTCGAAAAATTTCCTTTTAGATGAAAAAATTTATTTTGGAGTTGGAGCATCAATTGCATCTTTTATTTTCTTTTTTGGATTAGGGTATTTGTTTAATTACTTTTCAAGATACGCTCAAAGTAATAAAACGTGGAAATATATAAATTTGTTTATAATTGTCTTTATGACAGCTTTAACAATCTATATTGTAAAAGAGACAATCTATTTACTTTGATAAATAACAGTTTTTCAAGACAATTTTAGCGCATAGTAATTTTACATAAAATGGCTATTTAAATCTTGAATGGATAACTTAAGTAAACATTTTGAACCTAAAAATTTAAGTGACAAAGTTGCATTGTCTTTTACTAAATTTTTAAGATTTCTAGCTGATACTTTTTTTAAAAAAAGATATGGACATAGAGCAGTTGTCTTGGAAACAATAGCAGCAGTTCCTGGTATGGTTGCAGGTATGATACTGCACTTAAAATCTCTTAGAAAAATGGAAGATGATAGAGGTTGGATTAAAACTTTATTAGATGAGGCAGAAAATGAAAGAATGCATTTAATGACTTTTATACATGTCGCTAAGCCAACTTTTATAGAAAGACTAATTATTCTTTTTGCACAGTTTATTTTTATTATTACCTATGCAATAATTTATTTAATTTCTCAAAGAACCGCGCATCGAATTGTTGGATACTTTGAGGAGGAAGCTGTGATTAGTTATACAGAATATCTTCACGAATTAGAAAGTGGCGCAATACCTGATGAGCCAGCTCCTGAGGTTGCAATTAATTATTGGAATCTTCCGCTGCATTCAACATTAAAAGATGTGGTTAGAGTTATAAGGGATGATGAAGCAGGACATAGAGATGTAAATCATAATTTTGCAAATGTTATCGATAATAGAGTAAATTCCAAGAAGCATAATGAGGAAAATGAAATAGCCTCAAAAAAAGAAAATATTTCTAATAAAGAAAAAAATTTCTCAAACAAATAGAAGGTTATTATGGAAAATAAATTAAATATTCTCTGGGCATCAATGTCTGGAACAGCTGAAAATGTAGCGAACAAATTAAATGAAAAAGCTAAATCAATGGGTTTCGACACTAATCAATTAGAGTTAAATCAAGTTACAATGAATGATCTTTCATTAATGAAGAATGTAGCAATAGTTACTTCTACTACTGGCGAAGGTGATTTGCCTACAAATGGTGAGGATTTTTGGGATGATCTTAAAAATTCTGACAAAAATTTCAATAACCTTAAGTATAGTGTATGTGCTTTAGGTGATAGGGGTCATGATATTTTTTGTGGAGCTGGAAAAAAAGTTGACGAAAAATTAAGTCAATTAGGTGCTCAAAAGATGCTAGATAGACAAGACTGTGATGGTTCAGATGAGGGATCTGAAGACTGGGGTAATAATTTTTTAGATAAAATTAAAATCTAAAAATGTTCAATAAACGTCAAACACTTAAACTTTTAGGTACGTCTTTTATTTCATTACTTCTTTTACCTTATAAATATCTATATTCAGCGGCAAAAAAAATTATTAACCCTGAGCTTACAAATGAACAAAAAGATATAATGTTCAATGAGGGCACTGAAAGACCTTTTACAAGCAAACTTTTAGATGAAAAAAGAGCTGGCTTTTATCATTGTGCTAATTGTGGAGCAAAATTATTTGCATCAAACGCAAAATTTGATAGTGGCACTGGTTGGCCTTCATTTACAGAAGCATTACCAGGAGCATTTAAAACTAAGATAGATTTTTCATTTGGTATGAAAAGAATTGAATATCATTGTGCAAATTGTGGAGTTCATCATGGACATGTTTTTGATGACGGACCTTCTTCTACCGGAAAAAGATTTTGTAATAATGGTTTGTGTTTAATTTTTAGACCTGAGAATTAATTTGAAAACCCATATTTTCTAAGACGCACATCTCCTGTTCGAGCATGAGCTTCCATTCCTTCATATCTTGAAATCCGAGCACAAGCTGCACCAACTGATTTAGTAGACTCCTTCGTCATTCTCTGAAAACTTAGAGTTTTTATGAATTTACCAACGAATAAACCACCTGTATATCTTCCCGCACCTTTTGTGGGCAAAATATGATTAGTTCCAGAACATTTGTCTCCATAAGCAACAGTTGTCTCCTCACCAATAAATAGCGATCCGTAATTTTTTAGTCTTTTGTGAAACCATTCCAGATTTTGTGTTTGGACCTCTAAATGTTCAGGCGCATATTCATCACTGATAGTTGCCATTTCTTCATCAGTGTCACATAAAATTACCTCACCATAATCTCTCCAAGCAGCTTCTGCGCTTTTTCTAGGTATTTCAGGAAGTTCGGCAATTAATTCTGGTACTCTTTTTATTACCTCATCAGCAACCCTTTTACTTGTAGTGTACAACCAAGCAGGTGAATTATATCCATGTTCAGCTTGACCTACTAGGTCTACCGCCACCATCTCAGCATCAGCCTTATCATCTGCAATAACAGCAATCTCTGTTGGACCTGCAAATAAATCAATTCCAACTTTTCCAAATAAAATTCTTTTAGCTTCAGCAACAAATTGATTACCTGGACCTACCAATATATCAGCTGGTGGATTATTAAATAAACCATTTGTCATAGCTGCAATTCCTGGAACACCACCTAAATTTAAAATTACATCTGCACCACATAAATTAGCTGTGTAAACAATTGCAGGATGAGCTCCTATATCTTTTTTGGGTGGACTACATGCAATAATATTTTTAACTCCAGCAACTTTCGCTGTAGTGACACTCATAACAGCAGATGCTATATGAGCGTATCTACCTCCAGGTATATAACAACCTGCTGTGTTAACAGGTATTAATTTTTGTCCGGCATATAAACCTGGTGAAAGCTCAACCTCAAAATCTTGGCCATAATTCTTTAGTTGTGCTTCAGCGAATTTTTTTACTCTTTCATGTGAAAACTGAATATCATCTTTTGTTTTTTGATCTAATTCTTTTGAAATTTTCTCAATTTTTTCTTTCGAAACAATAATTTCACCATCATAGTCATCAAATTTTTTAGTAAGATTTATACATGCCTCTTCTTTTGACTCTTCGATTTCTTTTAATAATTTCTTAACTATCTCTGCTGTTTTTGAGTCATCAGTAGAGGGAGTTTTAGGTGATTTTTTTAAATATTTAATAGCCATAATTTCAAATAAATTTCTAATTTATTTAAAGTATATTAGATTTTATTGCAATGAAACATTTAATCTAGTGCAACGACAGCTGCAGCTATTGAAGCTAGTCTTGCAGGCGCTTCATCAGAACGGCTAGTTATTACCACAGGTACTTTACCACCTACAACTACTCCAGCAGCACATGCACCACTAAAATATATCAACATCTTTACCAATGCATTACCTGTCTCAACACTTGGCACTAATAAAACATCAGCAATCCCTGCAACATTGTTTTTAATTCCTTTAATAGTCGCAGATTTTTTTGATATACAATTATCGAAAGCCAGAGGTCCAAATACATCAGCATTTAAGTTTTCTTTTTTTGCAAGATTTGTAATTTCTTCAGCCTCTTTAGAACTTGGAACACTATCTAAAACTTCTTCGGTGGCAGACAATACTGCAATTTTTGGTCTTTCAATTCCAATTCTATGAGTAAAATTAATTACATTTTTTAAGATATGCATTTTGGTTTTTACATTTGGCAACACATTTAAAGCACCATCGGTTATTATCAAAGGCTTGTCTTCTTTGTCTAACGTCATATGCCATATGTGGCTTAATCTAGTTTTTCCTAATAAATTATATTCTCTTTTAAGAACTTCTTTCATCAAAATATCTGTATGAATATGTCCTTTGACGATAATTCTTATTTTTCCTTCACTCGCAAGTTTTGCAGCTATACTCGCAGTATTATTTTCAACTGGTTCATTAATAATTTCATATTTAGAAATATCCCATTTTAAATCACTAGCACACTTTAGAATTTCTTTTTCATTACCAATAAATATTGGCTCAATTAAATTTTCATTTACTGCATCTTGTACAGATTGCATCGGCAAAGGTTTTCCTGCATTGACAATAGCTGCTTTAACCACTTTATTTTTGTTCGCAAAATTTAATAAGTTATTTGGAACGACAATTTCTTTATTAGAAAGCATGACTAATGTTTATAAGATATTTTAAAAAAGAGCATAATTAATTTTAACTTATTCATTTGATTATAATAATTATTAATTTAATGTGCAAATTATGAAAAAATTCCATTGGCAATTAATGTCCAATAATATACTTCAAGAAGATAAAAAAGCCTTAATAAATTTTATAAAGTCAACAAGTAAATTCACAAATGGAATCAAGGTTAAGGAATTTGAAAAAAAATGGTCGAAGTGGCTTGGAGTAAAATATAGTACATTTGTTAACTCAGGGTCTTCGGCAAACTTGATTTCAATTCACGTACTTAAAGAACTTAAAAAAAATAAAACTGAGGTAATACTTCCTGCTTTCACATGGAATTCAGATGTAGTTTCAGTTTTAAACGCTGGATTTAAACCTGTATTTGTAGATATTAAATTAAAAAACTTGGCCTTAGATGAAGAGCAAGTGAAAAAGAAAATTAATAAGAAGACTGCAGCAATCTTTTTGACCCATGCAATGGGTTTTTCAGGTATAAGTTCAAATTTCCTTAAATTTATCAAAAAAAGAAAAATTTTTTTAATAGAAGATGTTTGTGAGTCTCATGGCGCAATGCTTAATAATAAAAAGTTAGGATCTTTAGGAAATATCTCAAATTTTTCTTTTTATTATGCTCACCACATAACAACCATAGAAGGTGGCATGATTTGCACAAATTCAAAAGAAATAGATACCTTAGTTAAAATGAAAAGAGGACATGGTTTACTCAGAGACTCTCAAAATGAAATTTTAATCAATAAAACAAAAAAGAAATTAAAAGATTTAAATAGTGATTTTATATTTCTTACGAAAGGTTTTAATCTTAGAAATAATGAATTATCAGCTGTAATTGGATTACAACAACTAAAAAGGCTGAATAAAATAATAAAAGCGAGAAATCTAAATCATAGATTATTTATAAAACATTTAAGGAAAGATATTTTTTTTACTGACTTTAATTTAAAAGGATCTAGTAACTATGCATTCCAATTGATACTTAAAAAAAGAAATAAAAAATTATTTAACAAGGTTCTTTCTGTACTAAAAAAAAATGCAATTGAGTATAGAGTTGGAAGTGTGGGTGGTGGTAATCAATTAAGACAACCATATTTAAAATCATATAATTTAAAAAAAAATTTCAAGTTACTGAAAAATACAGAACATATGCATTTTTATGGATTATATATTGGAAATTATCCACATTTAGAACATAAAAAAATTATAAATCTTTGTAAGTTGTTGGATAAGATTTAATTTTAATTTTTAAGAAATTCTAATTCTTTTTTAATAATTTTTGAAATTTTAATCTCTTTTTTTAAGTTCTTTGTGTACCTTTTATATTTATTTTGCCCTGGGTACATAATTTCTTTTATTCCTTTGACTTTAGGTAATTTTTTAACATTTTTTATATTATCTTTAATTCTATTTTTATAATCTTTCACAAACAAATTTGTTTTAAATGTTATGAATAAGTGTCCAATATTTTGGGGACCACTAAAATCATCAAAAGGATCTTTAACTCTGCCTGCATGATTTCCACCGGTTAAAACGCCACTTAATATATCAACCATCCAAGCTAATCCAGAACCTCTAAATCCTGCTATAGGTAATTGAACACCCCTAAGAGCTTTGTTAGGGTCTGTAGTTAGTTTACCAGATTTATCAAGCGCTACACCACTAGGTAGCTTAAGTTTATTTTTAGCTGCAAATCTAATTTTACCTCTATTTATAATTGAAATGGATGTGTCTAAAATAAAAGGAGCTTTTGAACCACTGGGAGTTCCAAAACATATAGGATTAGTTCCAAATAAACTTTTTATCGCTCCATGAGGCGCAATAGCTGGTGGAGCATTTGTATATATCATTGTAACTAAGTTTTTTTTTACTGCTTGCTCCGCGTAATAACCTGATAAACCATAATGCCCACTATTTTTCACTGCTACAAGACCAATACCTGTCTTTTTTGCATTAGATATTGCTTTTTTTATTGCAACATCTGCTGCAACAAACCCTATACTATTGTCAGCATCTATGAGAGAAATTGATTGGGTAATTTTTTTAATTTTAATTTTTGGTTTGGGATTTATTACTTTTTTTGAAATCCGATCACAATACATTTTAAGTCTTGAAAGTCCATGACCATAAGCACCAACTAACTCAGCATTTACTAACGCATTAGCTGAAATTAAGGCATGATTTTTAATCAAACCAAATTTTTTTAAAATTAAAATTATTAGATTCTTACAGTTTCTAACTTTCATTATTTATGATCTTATTTAAATCTTCATGTTTTATAATATTCATAAATTCAGAATGTTTATAAAAATAATCTTTAAATTTAAGTTTTTGAAAATTAGATGTGCTAATTTTGAGTAAATTGTTATTTTTTCTTTTTAATATTACCCCGATCCCCTCATCAGCTAAAATAGTATAAACATCTAAGTTTGGTTTAGTTCTGAATTCTACTAATGCCTTCCAAACATCGCCATTCCAAGTAAAAGACATTCTATTAGGTGTTTGGTACCATATTTTTCTTGGCAAACAATCATGTATTAAAATTACACCATTTTCTCTCAAAAATTCTAGGCTATTGATGATATCTTTTTTAACTTGATCGTAAGTATGAAGACCATCAATAAATATCAGATCAAATTTTTTAGTATTTGTTAAAAAAAAATCATCACTAGAGGCTCTGTGGGTTCCACCAGAAATAGGATCTACGCCAATCTTATTTGAAATGTTTATTTTATCAAAATTTTCATTTTTAAAACAACCTATTTCAAGATAATCTTTGAAGTTTTTAAATTTTATTAAATTATTTATTATCTCATATCTTCTCGGATAAAGGTTCCAATCATATTTAAGTTTTTTATGAAAATTTTCTTTGAATAAAAGATGAATAATTCTTTTTAGATAATAAATTACTTTAGTAAATAAATTCATTTATTAAATCTATACTTTAATATTGCTGTCAATCTAGCAAGATTTTTTGTTGAGTTTCTAATGTTGAATATTAACAAATAACTAAAGAATCTAAATAGATAAATAAAAAATCTTTTTATCAATATTCTATTATTTTTTTCTAAATTGAAATAAAGATAAGAAGAATAAACATGAAACATCTGGATAATGAAATGATTAATCAAATTATCTTTAACTGAGCTATGTTTTAAATGATAGGCTCTAGATAAAAATGATTTAATAATAGGTAACTTTAAATTATATAGCTTTCTACAAAGATCATAATCTTCCCAATAAAGAAAATATTTTTTGTCAAATAATTTAGTTTTTTTAATTACTGAATTATTTAAAAGCATAATTGCTGCCCAACAAAAACTTATGCAAGTATCTCCAAATAAAAGGTTTTTATTTAATTTATTTTCATTTGAATTAGTATTATGAAATTTATCAGCAATTTCTGGCAATACTTCGATATGATCTATATTTTTATTTTCCTCATTAACTAATAAGGGAACAGCAATTGCAGTGTTTGGATATGACTCTAAAGTTTTAACAAGATTTACTAAATCATTAATTGTAGTTTTGATGTCGGCATTTATCAATAAAGTATATTTTGTATCAACATATTTTAATCCAAAATTATTTGCCCTACCAAACCCCAGATTTTTTTTTGATTTTATATATTTAATGTTTTTTAATTTTCTAATTTGTTCTACGATTTTTTTATCACAATTCCCATTATCAATGATGATTATTCTTATATTTTGGAGATTTTTAATACATTCAAAAATTTCATTTGTAACGTCATAAACTACAATTATC
>CACORD010000005.1 GCA_902629535.1 uncultured Pelagibacteraceae bacterium
AAGTGGTGAAAAAATTAAGATAAAATCCAAAGATAAATGCTACGTTATTTTTGCAGCGCCACAAAACAATATGCTGGTATCTGAGCAAAATCCTTCAAGCGATTTAACAATATTCATTAAAAGATATAAAATAGTTAATGATAAAGAATTATCAATAATTCCTGATCCTATTTATGAGCCAAATTATGAGGAAAATATTGAGAGACAAACTGCAATTTCATTTGAGGTTAAAGAGGGAGATTTTATTCAAGTAATAAGTCCAGCAGGTAGACAATGCTCTGACTTTGTGGCGTTCGATACAAAAAAACTTGATAAGAAAGTTGAAAAGGGTCTTGATTGGCAAACAACGAGAACTTTTATGGGAAATACTTTTCCAGGTCCTGGTTTATTTTCAAAATTTTATGACACCGATCATGAACCGTTAGTTGAAGTCATAAGAGATACTGTTGGAAAACATGATACATTTAATCTAGCTTGTACCTCAAAATATTATGAAGACGCAGGCTATTTTGGTCATCCTAATTGCTCTGAAAACTTAAATAATGCAATGGCAAAATATGGTGTTCAAAAACAAAAAGGATGGCAGGCTATCAATTTATTTTTTAATACTTCAGCAACAGGTTTAAATTCGGTAATTTCAGATGAGTCATACGCAAGGCCTGGGGATTATGTAATGTTCAGAGCTTTAAAAGATTTAACCATTGGGACAACAGCTTGTCCTAGTGATATCGATGCATGTAATTCATGGAATCCAACAGATATTTTTGTTAGAACCTATGACAAAAAAAAAGAATTTTCAAAATCTTTTGCATTTAGAATGAAAACAGACTCTGAAAAAAAACTTACTAGAAACTCTGGCTTTCACGAAAAAACCTCTAAGCTTACTAGAAATTTTATTGATGCTAGAGGTTTTTGGCTACCTAATGATTATACCAAGCATGGAGTTGTAGAAGAGTACAACGCTTGTAGAGAAAAAGCAGTCTTAATTGATTTATCAGCTTTAAGAAAATTTGAAATAATAGGTCCTGATGCTGAGGAATTAATGAACTACACACTAACAAGAAACATAAAAAAACTTGCAGTTGGTCAAGTTGTTTATTCTGCAATGTGTTATGAAAATGGAATGATGTTTGATGATGGTACATTGTTAAGATTAAGTGAAACTGGTTTTAGATGGATTTGTGGAGATGAATATGCTGGTGAATGGCTTAAAGAAATAGCTAAAAAGAAAAACTTTAAGGTCAATGTTAAGAATTCCACAGATCAAATTAGTAACGTATCAATACAAGGCCCAAAAAGTAGAGATATATTAAAAAAACTAATTTTTACTCCACCAACACAACCATCTATAGATGAACTAGAATGGTTCAGATTTACCATTTGTAGAATTGAAAACCTTCAAGGTATTCCATTAATTGTATCAAGAACAGGATATACTGGTGAACTAGGTTATGAAGTATGGTGTCATCCAAGTCATGCCTCTGAGGTTTGGGATAAACTTATGGAAGCTGGAAAAAATGAGGGCTTAATTCCAGCTGGATTTGCAGCCTTAGATAAACTTAGAATTGAAGCTGGTTTAATTTTATTTGGTAATGAATTTGATGGTCAACAAGATCCTTTTGAAGCTGGAATAGGTTTTGCTGTTCCTTTAAAAACTAAAGAGGAAGATTTTATTGGTAAAGAGGTTTTAAAAGAAAGAAAAGCAAATCCTCAAAAAAAACTTGTGGGTCTAGAACTTATTGGTAAAGAGGCAGCTGGACATGGTGATTGTGTTCATGTTGGCAGATCTCAAGTAGGTGTGATAACTAGTGGTTGTTTATCTACAACTTTAAATAAAAACATAGCTTTATGTAGAATCGATGCTCAGTACTCAAATGAAGGAACTGAAGTTGAGGTTGGTAAAATTGATGGTCATCAAAAAAGAATTACCGCAAAAGTAGTTGGATTTCCACATTTTGATCCGAAGAAAACAAGGGTCAGATCTTAATGCCAAAATCAGCGAAGGATTTACTAGAATTTTGGGAAGATCAAATGAAACTTTCTCATACTTCTAGTAATTACTTTTTTAGAAAATCACCTTCACATTATCATATGATGCTTTTAGTGATGCATGCGTATAAATATGAGGAAAATCTTACTGTTGAAGAACTTAAAACTAAACTATTTAAAACTTCACGTCCAAAGTCAGCTTTGATGATAAATGAGGCTTGTGAAAAAGGTTTTTTCTTTTTAGAAAAAACCTCAAATGACCAAAGAAAAAAACACATTAAACCAAGTGAAAGTTTCATTAACGAGTTCAATAATTATATAGAAACGCTAAAACATCTAAGTTTTTAATATTTGTACAAGTTTTACTTATATTTTTTATATATATAAAAAACTATATATTTAAGTCGCACGAAAAATAAAGTTTAACTATGTCATTACCGACAAAAGCAAAAGTAGTAATAATCGGTGGAGGTATCCACGGTTTAAGCACTGCTTGGAAATTATCTGAAACTTATAAAAATCCAGGAGACATTATTGTTCTCGAGAAAAAAGATACTGCAGCTGGAGCAAGTGGAATTGCATGTGGAGTAGTTAGAAATAATTATTTTCAACCAGCAATGAGAGAATTGATGGCTCACTCAGTCTCCGTTTGGGAAAGTGATCCAAAAGCATTTAAATATAATCCTGTTGGTTATCTACAAATTTCACCAGAGGTTATGCATGAAGACGTTGCAACTATTTATAAACAACAAAAAGCAATTGGATATGAATCTGATTTTATAGAAGGTGAGAAAGATTGTATGAAATATATGAAGGGCATGTTTGATGACTGGCAAGCTCAAGGAATTACTTCAATCCTTCATGAAAAAAAAGGTGGATATGCTTTTAATAAAGACTCGATTAAAGCTTTAGAAAATAAATCTACTTCTAATGGTGTCCAAGTAATGAAAGGTGTAAAAGTTACAGGATTTAAAAGAGGAAGTAATAGTAAAGCAGTTACAGGAGTTGAAACTGATAAAGGTACAATCGATTGTGAACAAGTAGTAATTGGGGCAGGACCATGGGCTAGAGATTTTTGGAATATGTTGGAATTACCTAAAACAGCAAACATTAAAGGCAAAGATGGTAAAATGCATGTAACTGACATGTGGACTTATTGGATGCTTCAAGAAGGTGTTATTGGCGTTGAGCCAGATTTCTTAAAAACAAATGATGGAAAACAGCCACCTGTAGTTCATGTAGACTCAACTGCACCATTGTATTCAGATAAAACAAAAAAATTAATTACAGATAAAATTTGGGGAATTTATTATAAGCCTGATATTGATGGACTAGGAGTTCAAGGGGGAACATCACCTTACATTGTAAAAAAACATTTTGATCAGGTGAATGTTGACCCTTATGGAATTGAGTCTCCAGAATATCAAACTACAGATGCATTTAGTGAAATGTGGTGCTCTGCCCTTGCACATTGCCAAAAAAGATTTGAGGGAAAATCAGACTTGTATAGAAAAGGTCCATCAGGTGGTCTTGGGTGCATGACACCAGACTCTTTTCCAATCTTTGATAGATTTTTTGAAAACGTATACATGATTGCCGATGCTAACCATGGCTATAAAATGATTGGCGTTGGAGAACTTGTAGCAAAAGAAATTCTTGGTACTGAAAGTGATTTATTAAAACCGTTTAGATTCAACCGTTACGAGAAGGGAGAATTACACCCTACTTCGAACAGTCCGTTTCCTTGGAGCTAAACTTCAAGCCTAGACACTAATAAATTTTTCAGTTACGCTTGAATAAATTATAATACATTGAGGGGAGACATGACCGATCTAGAAAAACACGTAAACCAACCTGGTAGAGATAAGCTAATAAAAAGAGTTCGAGAAAAAATAAAAGAATTAGGAATAACTTATATTTATTTTCAGTTTATTTCAGTGACAGGAAGAGTGGTCGGTAAAGGTATTCCTGCAGATCATTGGGAAAGAACTGCAGAAAAAGGTTTTCAATTAGTTTACGGATCTACGGCTAATTTATTCCTAGATAGACACAATAATTATATTGGATATGGACCTGAGGCGATGGAGCTAGTAGGTATCCCTGATCCAGAAACTTTTGTTCAACTTCCTTGGGATAAGAGAATTGGAAGAGTTTTTTGTACATGTTTTAGAAATAGAGAAGAAAGAGAAAATCCAGGTGGTCATTTAACTTCTGATTGTAGAGGAAATTTGAGAATTTTCATGGACGAATTTAAAGATAAACATGGTTTAGAATTAAGAGTTGGAACAGAGCCTGAAATGATGTGGCTTACAAAAAATCCAGATGGAACACCGACTGGAAAAGGATTTTCAAAACCATTTTGCTATCATATAGATCAGTTTGAGTCCTTAAGACCTGTATTTATGAAAGTTATTGAGTACGCCAATGCGATGGGCTTAGATATGATTCAAGGAGATCACGAGGATGCTCCTGGTCAATTAGAACTTAACTGGACTTTTGATAACGTTCTAAGGAATGCTGATAGATTATCAACTTACAGACAAATATGTGCTCAGGTTGCAAGAGAACATAATTTAATAGCGTGTTTCATGACAAAACCATTTATGGGAGTTTCTGCAAGTGGTTGTCATACAAATATGTCTTTATGGAAAGGTGGAAAAGTATCTGTAAATAAACTTGGCCATAAAACTTTACCTGGAGTAGAGGAGGTTTTTAGTTATGTTTCTGGTGGAACAAACACTTTCATGCCTGACACTAAAGATATGCAATTACCTGGAAAAATTGGTTTACAATCAATAGCTGGTATTATGAAACATTTACCAGCCTTAACAGCATTAGGTTCATCCACTGTAAACTCGTATAGAAGATTATGGGATCAGGGTTTTTGGGCACCTGTCTATGCAGATTGGGGATATCAAAATAGAACTTGTGGTTTAAGAGTTTCGGCTCCTGGAAGATTTGAATACAGATCAGTTGACTCAATGCATAATCCTTATCTTTTAGGTGCAGCTTTATTAAAAGCATGTGATGAAGGTATTTCAAACAAGATGAAACCTGCGGCTCCTGAGTCAAGAAACATTTATGAAGCTCAGAAAGCAGGTAAAGATGTTAAAAAACTTCCTTTAAGTCTAGGTGAGGCTTTAGAAAGATTAGCTGAGGATGAAGTAATAAAATCTGCTATGCCAGATGAGATGTATAAAGTATTTCATTGGTATAAGAATGATGAGTGGGAAAGATTTCTTGGAGCGACAACTCAATGGGATCTTGATACTTATCTTGATTGTTTACCATAGGAATTTAAATATATAGAGAGGCAAGATTTATGTGCGGAATTGCGGGTTTAATACATAGAAACAAATCTTCTAACGTTGGTTCAGAATTGCAAGGTATGTTACAAGCCTTAAAACATAGAGGTGAAGATTCAACTGGTTACGCTCTATATGGAGACACCGACGGTAAAAATTTTATTGCAAGGATTAAGATAGGTGAAAATGTTGGTGAAGGTAGTTCATCAGTCGCTGAAGATGTATCTGTTTATGATGAAAGAAAAAAAGTTGTTGATGATTGTATTAAAGAACTTGGTGCTAAAATTGTAAAAGAAGAGAGAACACTTCCTTATTCTTTAAGATATGAAATTGAGTATAATAAAAAAGACTTATTAGAGTTTTCACAAAAAATAGAGAGCATTCCTGGTGTTGAGATTTTATCAATGGGTAAATCTTTGGAAGTTATTAAAGATTTAGGAAATGCTAAAATGGTTTGTGAAAGATATAATCTAGATAAATTAATTGGAACGCACGCGATAGGTCATGCTCGAATGGCTACAGAATCTGGGGTAGATATTAAGTCTGCTCACCCATTCTGGGGATATCCTTTTAGTGATGTTTCTGTAGTACATAATGGCCAATTAACAAATTATTGGAACAACAGAAGAGTTCTAGAAAACAAAGGAATGAGATTTATGTCTGAGTGTGACTCAGAGTTAATAGCAGTTTACTTAGCAGAAAAAATGAGAAGTGGCGCGACTCTTGAAGAAGGTATGAAAGAGTCTCTATCTGGTCTTGATGGGGTTTTTACATATTTTGTTGCAACAAAAAATTCTTTGGGAATGGCTAAAGACACAATGGCAGCAAAACCTTTGGTCTTATACGAGTCTGATGATTTGGTAGCGATGGGTTCGGAAGAGATAGCAATCAGATCTGTTCTGCCTCAAGAAATAGACACTTATGATCCTTTCGATGGAGAAGTTAAAGTATGGCAAATTTAAAAAATGTAACAAAAAAAACTAAAGCCCAAGAAATGGGTATGCATACTGAAGTTCTAACTGGAAGAACACAACAAAAGTTTTTTAATCCAGATGAGGCTGAAAATTTTTTCTACTTTGGAACCTATGATGTTGATTTCAATAAAAGAACTGATCTTGATGTTAAGGACATGACAGCAGCTGAAGCAAACAAAAAAATTGATGGATTAATGAGTGAAGGTTACGGAACAATAGTAATTAAAAATCCACAGGGAAAACATAGTTTGGGAGTAGGAATACTAAACAAATTAAATTTAATTTTTGAAGGAAGTTTGGGATATTTTGGAATAGGATCTTGTGATGGGCCAGTAGTAAGAATTAATGGAAGAGTTGGTTGGTCTTGTGCAGAAAATCTAATGGCTGGAAAAGTTGTTATAGAAAAAAATGCAGGTTCATGTTTTGGCGCAGCCATAAGAGGTGGTGACTTAATTTGTAAAGGAAGTGTTGGAGCTAGAACAGGTATTGATATGAAAGGTGGAACAATCATAATTGGTGGTGATGCAGGAGCTTTTACGGGATTTATGATGCAAAGAGGTCGAATTATAATCCTAGGTGATGTTGGGATAAACCTAGGTGATTCTATGTATGATGGTACCATTTTCATTGGTGGTGAAATTGGATCATACGGAAGTGATGCTGTCCCTTCAGAATTGACGAAAAGTGATCAAGATTGGTTAAAAAGAAAGTTAAAAGTTGCCGAAATTGGAGCAAACTTTGATGTTAGCAAGATGACAAAAGTAGTCGCAGGGAAAAAACTATGGAATTATGATAACTTAGAACCTACAGAGAAAAAAGGAGCAATTTAATGGCTAAGAAAAAAAAGAAGAAAAAAAGTAACGGTAAACTTAAAGCAAATGTCGGTGGTAAAGCTGATGTTCATTTAAATAACAATGGCGGAAGAAACAAAAGTTTACTTGGCCATAACGCAATTTTTACACCTGAAGTTATAGACGATATTCATATTAAATCACAGTTAGGAAGATACAGAATGCGTGGAATGGCGCTTATGAAAAAAATTCCAACTTTTGACGATCTTGTTTTTCTTCCTGGAACTTTAACAAGATTTGTAATCGAAGGTTATAGAGAAAAGTGTGAAACTAAAACTGTGATTGGGCCACGATGTGAAAACCCAATTGAATTAGATATTCCTGTATATATCACTGGAATGAGTTTCGGAGCATTATCTTATGAAGCAAAAACTGCTTTAGCACGTGGAGCTACAATGGCTGGAAGTGCTACCTGCTCTGGTGAAGGTGGTATGATTCCAGATGAAAGAAGATATTCTGAAAAATGGTTCTATCAATGTATTCAATCAAGATACGGATTTAACCCACACCATGCACAACTTGCAGATGGAATAGAAGTATTTATTGGACAAGGTCAAAAAGTAGGTATGGGCGGACATTTAATGGGCCAAAAAGTTACTGATCAAGTTGCAGAAATGAGATCATTGCCATCTGGTATTGACCAAAGATCTCCTGCGAGACATCCTGATTGGCTAGGTCCAGATGACTTGGCTTTAAAAGTTGAAGAATTAAGACAATTAACAAAAAACAAAGTTCCAATTCAATTAAAGTTAGGAGCTTCTAAAGTTTATGATGATGTCCGTATGGCTGCAAAGTGTGATCCTGATTCAATTTACCTTGATGGTATGGAAGGATCTACAGGTGCAGGTCCACATATTGCTGCTGCAAATACAGGTATTCCTGGAATAGCTGCTATAAGAGAGGCAAGACGAGCTATTGATGATGTTGGAAAAACAGGAAAAGTAACATTGATTTATGCTGGTGGAGTAAGAGATGGAGCAGATATGGCTAAAGCTCTTGCATTAGGTGCGGATGCAATTGCTATTGGAACTGGATCCATGATTGCTTTAAATTGTAATAAAGACATACCAGAGGCAAATTTTGAAAAAGAAATGGGTGTTAAAGCTGGAGAGTGTTATCACTGCCATACAGGTAGATGTCCTGTCGGTGTTGCAACACAAGATCCAAAACTTAGAGCACGATTAAATCCTGATGATGCTGCAATAAGAGTTTATAATTATCTTCACTCAATGACACTTGAAGCGCAATTGTTAGCTAGAGCGTGTGGAAAAACAAATATTCACTCTTTAGAGCCTGAAGATTTGGCTGCACTTACTTCAGAAGCTTCAGCATTAGCTAAGGTACCATTAGCAGGAACAAATTATACTGTTGGAGTCGATAACTATCACAAAATATAATTTTTATTATGGCAAAGAAAAAAGGTAAAACGCTAGCTAAAGTTAAAGAGATTAAAGGCCAATTAGGCAAAAAGAAAGAAACTGCTAGAGAAAAAATGATTGGTCAGTCAATTGGCTATCGATATGACGTAAATCTTTTACCTGATTATACTAAGCTAACTCCATTCCTTAAAAAATACATTGAAGCAATGGGATGGGATGATTTAAATTGGTTGGAAGACGTTCATATGGGTTATGAGGAAGATAGACCCGCAGTTTTTTGCAGAAATGCGAATGGCTGGGTTACTATTCCTAAAACAATAAAGTTACCTAATAATCAGCAGGATAGGGATATGATTGCTAGAGAGCTATTAGTTAAATTTCAAATGTCTCCCAAACATCCTCTTGTTGATTTGAAAAAAGCTTATCTAAAATTTTAATTACACAATCAATAGTTGATTTTAATTTTAATCGTTACGTCATTATTACGTTTTTTATCATTCTTTTATTTGTCTCTTCTTTAAAAATTTTATAGGCTTTTTAAAACTAATATGGAGAGAGAATATGACTGATCAGTTAGCTGCTCTTACTACTATATTTACAGAATTTTACTACTGGGTAACAGTGGTACTGATGTTTTTAATTCACGTCGGGTTCTGTATGTATGAAGTTGGAGCTTCTCGTTACAAACATCATCAACATACTCTTATGAAAAACACGATGCTAATACCATTGGTTACAGTAACGTGGTTTTTGTTTGGTTGGTGGATTTATTGGGCTTTCCCAACAGGACCGGGATTAGCACCATCAATAATGAATGAAAGTACGGCTCTAATTACCGATGACTCGGCTTTTAGTGCCAAATTTTATGTAGCAACAAGTCAACTTATGGCTGTTAATCTAGGAGACCATATTTCTGGTGTATTCTGGGCGGCCTTTTTATTATTTTCTTGGACTGCTGCATCTATTGTTTCAGGAGCAATTATTGAAAGAATAACAACCTTTGCATTTGGTATTTTAGCCATTGCAATTGGATCTGTGTTCTGGGTAATAGATGCTGCTTGGGGATGGCACTTCGATGGATGGATGTTAAAACTTTTAGGATACCATGATGCCTACGCATCTGGAGTAATTCACGCTATTGCAGGTGGATTTGCTTTAGGAGTTCTAATGGTTTTAGGACCGAGAATTGGAAAATTCTCATCAAGTGGTGAACCAAGAAACATTGGGCCAAGAAACCCTTGGTTAGTTACAATTGGATTATTTCTAATTTACACTGGCTTCTGGGGATTCTACGCAGCGTGTAATATACCAATCTTTGACCTTGGACCTGAATATGGTATGGAAGGAATAAGTTATTGGACAGCAACAAACATATATGTGACCCCTACTACACTTAGTGGTATCACTTTTAACTTCTTGATGTCACTTTCAGGAGGATTATTGGCCGGTTATTGGATTGCAAAAGGTGATCCTTTCTGGACTTACTCAAGTGGACTAGCGGGAATTATATGTGCTTCAGCTGGAAATGACTTGTATCATCCAATTCAAGCAATGATCATAGGTATGATCGGTGTTGTAATATCATATAAACTACATTATTGGGTTGAACGTAAGTTTAAGATCGATGATGCTGTTGGTGCTGTTGCAGTACATGGTTATGCTGGATTTATTGGTCTAGTAATATGTGGTTTTGTTCTAAACGGTTATCCGGCATCTGGTTACAGTGTTGGTGCTATGTGGGATGGAACAACATATGCTTCAATTAACCCATTAGGACAATTCCTAGGAGCATTAATAATGTTCGTAGTTCTTGGACTAATACCAGGCTATGTCATAGCTAAAGTACTAAATGGAATAGGGAAATTACGAATCCCACGTGAAGTAGAAATAGCTGGACTAGACTATGAAATAATGGAAACTGCTAAATCGGATGAGAAAGCAGTTGCCTCCGCAACTAGGTAAAGGAG
This sequence comes from uncultured Pelagibacteraceae bacterium, assembly GCA_902629535.1. Taxonomy (GTDB): domain Bacteria; phylum Pseudomonadota; class Alphaproteobacteria; order Pelagibacterales; family Pelagibacteraceae; genus Pelagibacter. The sequence continues at coordinate 10,466 of CACORD010000005.1, forward strand.
TAATATATGGCGACAGTTACAAATTGGATTGATCACCTAAACAAACCAGCTGAAGAAGTTGCTGGTGCTGTTTACCCTGGTGCTGGATCTAGTGAAGGTATACTTGTTATACTTGCTATAATTTTATGGGTTGGTTGGCATGTTTTAACTTCCAAATCTGAAAGTGATGAACTTGAGAGATTGGCAAGAAAAAGACATGGTCCAAATGATCATAAAAGCAATATTACCGACTGGTAATTAAAACAAAAATTTGGGCGCTACAGAAATGTAGCGCCCTTTTTTTATTCTATGTCAGAAGAAAATAAAAATAACGAGGAATTAAGACCAAGTAAAATGAGAGGTGTAGCCTTTCCAAAAGCAAAGTATGGTGTCTTTGCCGCAATAATCATTATTGTTTTGGTTAATGCTATTTACTATAAAGACTTCTTATTATCTTTAATTAAATAAAAAAAATCATGTGTGGAATAGTTGGAATTTATTTAAAAAATGAGAAATTAAAAAACTCACTTGGTTCCCTTTTATCAAAAATGCTAATTAATATGGGTTCGCGTGGACCTGATAGTGCAGGCTTTGCGATATATAAAAAAGAAGAAGAGGAGAAATTTAAGTACTCAATATGTATTAATGAATTAAATTTTAAAGATTTTGAGGAAAGAATTAATAAACATTTAGAAGCTGAATTAAAAAAAAATTCTGATCATGTCATTTTAAAAACATCCCTTAAGCCTGAGGTAATGTTGACTATTCTTAAAAATCATTTTCAAGATGTTGCTTTAGTGGGTTACGGTAAATCAATTGAGATATTTAAACAAGTTGGAGATCCTAGTGAAGTTGTTAAGAAATTTAAACTTGATGACTACTCTGGTTCTCACGCTATCGGTCATACAAGAATGGCGACTGAAAGTGCGATTACCACTGATGGCTCACACCCCTACTCTACTGGAGAAGATGAATGCTTAGTTCATAATGGTTCTTTATCTAATCATAATAATCTAAGAAGGAAGTTGAAAAAAGATGGAGTTAATTTTGATTCAGAAAACGATACTGAGGTAGCGGCTGGATATATCTCAAATAATCTCTCTAATAAAAAAAATTTGAAAGAAACTCTTAAAGATAGTCTTAAAGACTTAGACGGTTTTTATACTTTTATAACTGGCACAAAAGATGGTTTTGCAGTTTTACGAGATGAAATAGCATGTAAACCAGCGGTGATTGCTGAAACAGATGATTATGTAGCTATAGCATCTGAATTTCAAGCCATGGCACATCTTCCTGAAGTAAATAATGCTAAAATTTTTGAGCCGGAACCGGGTGTAGTTTATTCTTGGGGCAATTAATGGAACTAGACTTAAAAAAATTAGAATTAAGAAATGTTAACGACAAATTGCAAAATCTCGATAGAAAAACAAATGAAAGGGATTTCACTATTATCAATCCCGAAGGAAATCATGCAATCTGTGCAGGATTAGACAAAGAAATGAACGTCACAATTAAAGGTCATGTAGGTTATTATTGTGCGGGAATGAACAAGAAGGCAACTATTACAATTGAAGGAAATGTTGGAACGGGTGTGGCTGAGAATATGATGTCTGGAAAAGTACATGTTAAGGGGAATGCTTCACAATCTGCTGGTGCAACAGCACACGGAGGTCTTTTAATAATTGATGGAGACGCCAGTTCAAGATGTGGGATATCAATGAAAGGTGCAGATATTATTGTAAAAGGTTCAGTTGGACATATGTCGGGTTTCATGTCCCAATCTGGTAATCTAATAGTTTGTGGAGATGCTGGTGAGGCATTAGGAGACAGTTTATATGAAACAAATATCTATATTAAAGGAAATGTAAAATCTTTGGGTGCAGATTGTGTTGAAAAAAAAATGGATAAGAAACATATCAATAAGTTAAGAAAATTTTTAAAAGATGCTGAAATAAAAAACCATAAAGCAGAAAGCTTTAAAAGATACGGTTCAGCGAGAAAATTGTATAATTTTAAAATTGATAATAATTATTAATTATGAAAAAAAATAACAAAACTCATCCTCGACAATCTTGGACTTTCGATGAATACACAAATTCTGAAATTAGAAGAGCAGCAGCCACTGGTATTTATGACATTAGGGGTGGAGGATCAAAAAGAAAGCTACCCCATTTTGATGATTTACTATTTCTAGGGGCTTCAATGTCAAGATATCCTCTAGAAGGTTATAGAGAGAAGTGTACTACAAATGTTACTCTAGGAACTAGGTATGCAAAAAAACCACTGGAACTTGATATACCAATTACTATTGCTGGCATGAGTTTTGGAGCCTTATCTGGTGCAGCTAAGGAAGCCTTAGGGAGAGGAGCAAGTGCAGCTGGCACATCAACAACTACTGGTGATGGCGGTATGACACCTGAAGAAAGAGGACAATCAAAGTATTTAGTTTATCAATTGCTTCCATCAAGATATGGAATGAATCCTGATGATTTAAGAAAAGCAGATGCAATAGAAGTAGTCATAGGACAAGGTGCAAAACCTGGAGGCGGAGGAATGTTATTAGGTCAAAAAATTAATGACCGTGTTGCAAAAATGAGAACATTACCAAAAGGAGTTGACCAAAGATCCGCGTGTAGACATCCTGACTGGACTGGTCCAGATGATCTTAAAATAAAAATTTTAGAATTAAGAGAGATAACTAAGTGGCAAGTTCCTATTTTTATAAAAATTGCAGGTGCAAGACCATATTATGATACAGCTTTAGCTGTTAAAGCTGGTGCTGATGTGGTTGTACTTGACGGCATGCAAGGTGGAACTGCAGCTACCCAAGAAGTATTTATTGAAAATGTGGGACAACCTACCTTAGCATGTATAAGACCTGCGGTTGATGCTCTTCAAGATCTAGATGTTCACAGAGAAGTACAATTAGTAATTTCAGGTGGAATAAGAAATGGAGCTGATGTTGCAAAAGCCCTTGCATTAGGTGCAGATGCAGTTTCAATTGGTAGTGCTGCTATGATTGCTATAGGAGATAACGATCCTAAATGGGAAAATGATTATAAAAAACTTGGTACTACTGCCGGAGCATATGATGATTGGCATGAAGGGAATGATCCAGCAGGAATTTCTACTCAAAATCCAAAATTAATGAAAAGATTAGATCCTAAAAAAGCAGGAAAAAAACTTACTAATTATTTAAAAGTTATGACTTTAGAAGCTCAAACGCTTGCAAGAGCATGTGGTAAAAATAGTTTACATAATCTAGAACCTGAGGATTTATGTGCTTTAACTGTAGAGGCTGCAGCAATGGCAAGAGTTCCGCTTGCTGGAAGCAATTGGATACCAGGAATAAAAGAAAAAAAATGATTGCTAGGCATCTTTTAAATAATTAAGATTAAATATGCCAAAAAATTTATCTCAGATAGCGAAATCAAAAAAAATAAAATACTTTCTTATAAGTTTTGTAGACCTATTTGGTGTCTTAAGATCTAAGCTTGTACCAGCGCAAGCAATAAGTGAAATGCAAAAAAATGGTGCTGGTTTTGCTGGTTTTGCTACTTGGCTAGATATGACACCAGCTGATAGTGATATGTTTGGCGTGCCAGACCCAAATAGTTTAATTCAATTACCATGGAATAAAGAAATAGGCTGGTTAGCATCAGACTTATATATGGATGGAAAACCTGTAAAAGCTTCTCCAAGAATTATGCTTAAAGAACAAATTAAAAAATTATCACAAAAAAAATTACAAATGAAATCGGGTGTTGAGTGTGAATATTTCTTAATTTCTGATGATGGATCATCAATTGCCGATCCAAGAGATATCCAATCTAAACCTTGTTATGATCAATCTGCTTTGATGAGAAGATACAATTTGATTAAAGAAATTTGCGACAGCATGCTTCAATTAGGATGGAAGCCGTACCAAAATGATCACGAAGATGCTAATGGTCAATTTGAGATGAATTGGGATTATTCTGACTGTTTAATAACAGCAGATCGACATGTTTTTTTTAAGTTTATGGTAAAAAGTTTAGCAGAAAAACATGGCTTGAGAGCTACCTTCATGCCAAAACCTTTTCACAACTTAACTGGAAATGGTTGTCACGCTCATGTTTCAGTATGGAATGGAAAAAATAACAAATTTTTAGATAAAAAAGATAAATTAGGTTTAAGCAAATTAGCTTACAATTTTCTTGGTGGAATAATGAAAAATGCCCAGGCACTATCTGCATTTTTTAATCCAAGTATTAATAGTTATAGAAGAATCAATGCACCACCAACTAAGTCAGGTGCAACATGGTCTCCAAGCAGTATTTCATATACAGGAAATAATAGAACTCATATGATAAGAATTCCTGATCAAGGCAGATTTGAATTAAGATTAATGGATGGTTCAGCTAATCCATACTTACTTCAATCTGGAATAATTGCTGCTGGCCTGGAAGGTATTAATAAAAAGATTAACCCTGGTAAACCATTGCACTGCAATATGTATACAGATTATAAGAAATATCCAAATTTAAAAAAGCTTCCAAATGATGTGAATCAAGCAATCAAAATGCTTGAAAATAGTAAATCTCTTGTAGACGCTTTCGGAAATGATGTAATACAAAGTTACGTAAAACTAAAAAAACAAGAGGTAAAAAATTTCAATAGTAAAGAAAACTTCAACAAAAAAAGGCCTGTTACCCAGTGGGAAAAAGACAATACTTTAGATTGTTAAAGTGAAAAGCTTAAAAGATCTTAAAAGCTGGAAATTTAAAAAACTTTTAAAAAATAATCATTATAGTTTTAAAAGAAATTATGTTTTTAAGCATCTTCCATCAGCATTAATGACGAATGCCTATAGATCAATATCAAGTTGGAAAAATTATAAAGCTACTCCTCTTTTATCACTTGATAAATTGAAGAAAAATTTAAGATTTAATAATATATTTTATAAAGATGAGTCTAAGAGATTTCACTTAAAGTCTTTTAAGGCACTCGGAGGAGCATACGCTGTAGAAAAAATATCTAAAGGAAAAAAAAATATTGTTATTTCATCAGCAACTGCTGGTAATCATGGTAGATCTGTTGCTTGGGGTGCAAAAAGATTAAATTTAAAGTGTAAAATTTTTGTAAGTCAATATGTAAGCCAAACAAGAGTTCATGAAATAGAAAAATTTGGTGCTAAGGTTATAAGAGTTAAAGGAGATTATGAGAATTCACTAAAAGAATGTAAAAGACTATCGAAAAAGAATAATTGGCAAATTGTTCAGGATGTTTCTACCAAGAACTATAAGCAAGTTCCCCAACTTACAATGGCAGGTTATTCTATAATGATAAAAGAAATATCAAAACAGACAAATCATTACATAACACACATATTTGTTCAAGCTGGTGTTGGAGGATTAGCAGCAGGTGTGGTTGCTGGAGTAGCCAAATATTTTAAAAGAATTCCAAAAATAATTGTTGTCGAACCTGAAAGAGCAGATTGTGTACTTCAAAGTGTAAAAGCGAGTAAACTAAAAAAGATAAAAATAAAAAAAGAGAGTATTATGGGTGGAATGTCATGTAATGAAATGTCACTAGTTCCATGGCAAATATTAAAAAAAACTTCTAACTATTGTATATCTGTTGCTGACAAGAATGTTGCCAAAACAACAGCGATGCTAAAAGATAGAAAGTTGAGCAATAGATCAATAATAGGAGGTGAATGCGCAACTCCTGGGGTTATCGCGCTTATAGGTTTAGCTAACAATCCTAAGGCGAGAAAATCATTAAATTTAAATGCAGATTCCAACATTCTTGTCATTGGATGCGAAGGAAATGCAGATGTTAAACTTTACAAACAGCTGATATCTAAAGGAAGAAAATAATATTTATATGACAAAAAATGCAATAGCTTGGATAAGGGAAGACTTTAGAATTGATCACAACCCTGCTCTATCATATGCCACACAAAATCATGAAAATGTAATTGCGTTATATATTTATAATAAAACTGATTTTGATAATAAAAGAGAAGCACAGAAATGGTGGTTGTTTAAATCTTTGGAAACATTCAAATCAGAATTGTCTAAATACAAAATAAATCTCCAAATATTAGAAGGTGATGAAATAGATATATTTTCTAAAATCAAAAAAAAAGATGATATTACAATATATTGGAATAAGATCTATGAACCTGATGTGATTGCAAAAGGAAAAAAAATTAGAGATTCCTTTTTAAAAAATAAAGTTGAATTTAAATATTTTAAAGGGAATATCTTGAATGAATTCCAAGAAGTTACAAAGAATGATGGAACACCTTTTAAAGTATTCACACCATTCTGGAGAAATGCAGAACAAAAATATCTTGGTTTACCACCAAGTAAAAATTATATTGTAAAAAAAAAAGCGAAAACAATCTCTTTGTTTAAAAATTATATTGAACCTAAAAATATTTTGCCAAAAAAAAATTGGTATAAAAAATTTGAGAATTATTGGAAGGTCTCAGAAAATGAGTCAAAAAAAGTTCTCAACAATTTAATTAATGATAAAATTAAGGAATACGGTACAGCGAGAGATTATCCGTCTATAGAGGGCACATCTAGATTATCTCCTTATATTAAACATGGGCAGATTCATGTAAGCACTATTTGGAAAAAATGTAGTGATATTAAAACTAAAGGTATTGGTTATAGGAAATATATTAATGAATTAGGTTGGCGTGAGTTCTCTCATAGTTTGATTAATTATTTTCCAGAGTTCTTAAAAGGAAATTATAGAAAAGAATTTGATAAATTTCCGTGGGTAAAAAATGAAAAATTTTTGAAAGCATGGAAATCAGGAATGACTGGTTATCCAATCGTGGATGCGGGAATGAGGGAATTATATGAAACTGGCTGGATGCACAACAGAATAAGAATGGTAGTTGGTTCTTTTTTAGTAAAACATTTAAGAATTAATTGGACCGAGGGTGAAAAACATTTTAGAAACTGTTTACTTGATTTTAATAAAGCCAATAATGTAGCTCAGTGGCAGTGGGTTGCAGGTTGTGGAGCAGATGCAGCTCCTTATTTCAGAATTTTCAATCCAATTCTACAAGGTGAAAAGTTTGATAAAGAGGGAAAATATGTAAAAAAATGGATTCCAGAATTAAACAAAGTTCCGCAAAAATTTATTCACAAACCCTGGGAAATGGAAATGAAGTATCAAGAAGCAATAAATACAATAGTAGGAAAAGATTATCCAAAACCAATAGTGATACATGAGGAAGCAAGAGCTTCTGCACTTAAAGCTTTTCAGAGTTTAAAAAAAAATTAAACTTCTCCTAAAAAATGATGAATGATAGTTCGAGTCTGTGGGTTTAGTCTGTGCTCAAATAAATAAATACCTTGCCAAGTTCCAAGTAATAACTCTCCATTTTCAACACTTAGAGAAATTTGATTATTAGTTAAGCTGGATTTTATGTGAGCAGGCATATCATCTTTGCCCTCTGTTGTATGGACATATAATTTATTATCCATTGGTGCGATTTTATTAAAATAATTGATTAAGTCAGTTTGAACATCAGGGTCTGCATTTTCTTGGATAATTAAAGAGGCACTAGTGTGTTGAATACTTAGGTTAAGAATACCATTTTTAAATTTATTTTTCTTAATCCAATTAATTGTTTGATCAGTGAATTCGTATAATTTTTGTCCATTGGTATTCATTTTAAAGTTGTTGAATTTTTGTATCATAAATTAAAGTTTGAGGATGTTAGCTCATAAAGACGACTGATTGTACGTTTAAATGGTTCTTCTAATGATCTAGATGAAGTTAATTCATCTAGACCTTTTTCTGCAGTGACTGCAATTGGTATTTTTTTGTCATAAATTATATCGATTAAGGTTATAAAACGTTGTTGTTGATTAGAATTTATATCATCAAACTTTGGTATTTGATCAATAACTATAAATTTAGAAACTTTAATAATTTCAAGATAATCCTCGGCTCCCAAATTTTTGTCGCATAATTCATTAAATGTAAATCTAACAACTCCTTCATAGAATTCTTCAATTAGAAATTCTCTTCCTTTAATATCAAGACTTCGATTGGTTTTTTTTTTATCCCTTGAAATAATCCTGAAGAATTTATTCATTTTAAAATTACTTTCTTGGTTTAATGGGAAGAAATATCTATCATTTTGATTTTCTTTTGATTTTCTATAATCATCCTCAATTACCAGCTCATGTTCAAATGTCTTTTTTTTCATAATCTCAATAAAAGGTTTGAACTGATCTCGCTGGAGACCATCTTTATATAATTCAGAGATCTGAATATTGGAGGTGATAATTATCTTAATATTCTCACTAAATATCTTATCAAATAATTTACCTAATATCATAGCATCAACTATATTGGTAACTTGAAACTCATCAAAATAAATTAATGAAACTTTGAATTTAAGATTTTTAACAAATAAATTAATAATATTTTCATCCCCCTTATTTTTATTTTCATGAACAAAATCATGAAAATTTAACATAAACTCATTAAAGTGAAGTCTTAGTTTTTTTTCAGAAATAAGATCATAAAAAAAATCTAAGATCATTGTTTTTCCAACACCAACACCCCCATGAAGATAAAATCCTTTTTTATAATTTTTTTTTTTAAAAAAATTGAAGATAGAAGAATGAAAATTTTTATCATAAAAATCTTGAAGTGCATAAATTATTGCTATTTGATTTTGATTAATTTCTAAATTTTTTGATCTACAAAATGATCTAAATTCTTCTCCAAGATTTTTTGACATCAATTTTCTTTTGATTTAAAATCAATACCATATTCTGATCTTGGACCTTTCCTCAAGCCAAATGGACCAGAAATAAAAATAGTCATTGGTTTAGTTCCAGGCTTTAAATCGACTCTGTGATATGCATTGGCAGATCTAAATCCGATATAACCAGGTCTTCTCCAAAATTTTCCATTCTTAGTTGTTTCCCAGTAACCACCTTTTATTACGATTGTAATATATGGAAAAAGATGATTGTGTATTCCATCACCGTGATCATCAGCTAACATTTCGTGAATTAGTATATTAAATGGAAACCATTTAGGTCTATGTCTGAAAATTAAATAATATCTATTCATCCAAGGTTTTGCTAAATCAAATCTTGGGTGTGATGGTCCTCTATCTAAAACAACTTTTTTTCTACCTAACTTTTCTAATAATTTTAAAAACATTAATTTAGTTTAATTATAGCATTATCCCTTACTAAATATAAATTTTTATTTAAAACAAAAGGACGTGAAATCTTATCATTATCAATTTTTAATGTTGAGGTTGTTTTTCCAGATTTGATATCTACAACTAACATTCTTCCGATGTTGGTTGATAGATAGATATTTTTTGTACCTACAATAAACCCTGTGGGAAAAATCTCCTTTCTTTTTTTTGGATTAAAATTTTGAAATACATCCGTAATTTTAATAATATTTCCCGTAATTTTATCGATTAATATCAAATAGCCCTCTAAAGAAACTGTTATTAAAAAATTTTCAATCAAAGTAGGTCTTATGTTTGAATTTACATTGGTCTCCCAATTAAAACTTCCAGATTTGATATCAATAGAAAAAAATTGATTTTTATTGTTTGAAAAAAATAAGTTATTTTCATCTGCTATTATATCTGATGTTTCTAAGGAAAAAGCTGACTCAAAAATTGCATTGTTTTGAGTGGGTAATTGCCAGAGTAGTCTGCCATTATTTAAATCAACCGCACTTATATCACCCAGAGAATTATTAAAATAAATTACTTCTTCCACTATAACTATTGATAATTTTTTCTGAGATCTAATTAATGGTGTATCTGTTTGAAAATTCCATAACTCCTTTCCATCTTTTAAAGAAAAGCACCTTAAAGTATTTGTAAAATCAACTACAAAAAAACGATCTTTATATATTTTTATTTGTGAATTAAATGGTGCTGGATTCTTATAAGACCAAATTAAATCTCCATTATCTAAATTTAACAGATAGTATTTTGTTAAATTGTCAGCGACCACTAAAAACTGATCATTATTTGCAAATTGTAAAATTGGATCTAATTTTTTTTCTGATTTTGTATAATAATTTTTTTTCCAGACTAATCTTGAATCTTTATCGAATTGTAAAATTGTGCCTTTATCATCAAAAAAAATTATATTTTCTCTGTAAAAGGATATGACTGGTTCGGTTTGATAAAAATTTTCAATTTTTGAAAACTTATATTTAGATAATTTTTTTAGTGAACCATCAAATTTCACTCTACCATCATTATTAGTAAATTTTTTTGATAATTTTGACTTTTTTGGACTTGTACTAAAATTTAAATTTATATTAGTATTTAGTTCCTGGCTTAAGGCTTTCGGATTACTGAAAATTTCTTCAAACTTTTTTTCCTCTATTTCTTTAATGGTTTCTTTAGTCCAAAATTTTGAATTTTTGTTTAATGAACAACCAAAACAAAGAATTATTATTAAAAAAAAATTAAAAATTTTAATCACTTAAATCTCTATTAAGTCTTTTTTGAGACTCTAATTTAATTTCAATATTTGCATTTTCTAAATTTACGATTTGATTAAAAAACTCTTTCGATTTTTGCATCTCATTTTTTGAGTAAAAATATTCTGCCATTAAATACAGTGCATGAGATTTCCAAATACTTTCTGAATTTATTACTGGATTTAGAATTTTCAATAAATCACTTTCATTGCTGTCATCTGAATTATAAAGCGCTTTTTTATATATATTTAAATTTTTTATCTCCTTATCCAATGGGGTTTCGTCAATGATTACATCAAATAATTTGTTAATTGTGTTTTTTTCATTAATCAATTCATTATCTATAATAAAATATAAAGATAATGGTGAATATGTTGAATTTTTTTCATTAACTACCTGTATTAAATCCTTAGCTGTTTTTTCCTTATTATTCTCGGAGTAATTAATTGTTATTGAATTAAAAGAATCTGAAATCTTTATTTTTTTTCTATCCTGGTATTCACCAAAAGCAAAATAGCTAATTAAAAGTATAATGATAACACCTAAGCTTGAAATTATTTTTTTTTTATTATGAATAAAAAAATTTTTTATCCTTTCATTTCTTGTGTTTGTATTTATTATTGATATATCCTCATCCATATTTAAATCATATTTCTTAAAACATATTGAAGTATTCCACCGTTTTTATAATACTCCAACTCATTTTTAGTATCAATTCTACATAGGGTATCTACTATTTTAACATCGCCAGATGCATATTTAATCTCAACTTTTACTTTATCAGATGGATTAATTCCTTTTTCAATGTCTACTACACTAATCAATTCTGAACCTAATAAATTTAGGTTTTTTCTATTCATATTTTCTGTAAATTGTAGTGGTAATATCCCCATCCCAATTAAATTAGATCTATGAATTCTTTCAAAACTCTCAGCAATTACTACCTTAACGCCTAGTAATTTAGTTCCTTTTGCAGCCCAATCACGAGAAGAACCTGTTCCATATTCTTTTCCACCAATTACAACTAAATCAGTACCCCTTTTTTTATATTCCACAACTGCATCATAAACTGACATAACTTTTTCCTCAGGATATAATTTTGTAAAACCACCTTCGGTTCCTGGGGCCATTTCATTTTTAATTCTTATGTTTGCAAACGTGCCTCTCATCATTACTTCATGATTTCCTCGTCTAGACCCGTATGAATTATAGTCTTTAGGAAGAATTTGATAATTCATGAAATACTCTCCCGTTGGACTATCTTTTTGAATACTGCCAGCTGGCGAAATATGATCTGTAGTAACCATATCTCCCAATATTAATAGTGGTCTTGCATTTTTAATCTCTTTAAAACCCTCTGGCTCGTCACTAAGATTTTCAAAAAAGGGAGGTTTTTTTACATAGGTAGAATTTTCATCCCAATTATAAATACTACTCTTCTTTGTTTTAATTTCTTGCCATTGTTTTGGTCCTTCGGAAACATTTGAATATCTTTTAACAAACATATCTGCATTAAGAGAAATCTTCAACGTATCCTCTATTTCTTTATTTGAAGGCCAGATATCTTTTAAAAATATATCTTTACCGTTTTTGTCTTTTCCAAATGAATCTTTGAATAAATCAAATTCCATATGACCTGCAAGAGCATAGGCTACGACAAGTGGAGGTGAGGCTAGATAATTTGCTTTAATATGAGGTGAAATTCTTCCTTCAAAATTTCTATTACCGGATAAAACAGAGACTGCATATAAATTTTCTTTTTGAATAGCGTCAACTATATTTTCTGCTAACGGACCTGAATTACCGATACAAGTTGTACATCCATAACCAACTAAATTAAATCCTAATTTATCTAAATATGTATTCAGACCTGCTTTCTCTAAATAATCAGTTACTACTTGAGACCCAGGAGCTAAAGATGTTTTTACCCATGGTTTAACATTTAATCCTAATTCAATAGCTTTCTTTGCAAGGAGTCCGGCTCCAATAAGAACATTTGGGTTGGAAGTGTTAGTGCATGATGTAATTGCTGCAATTAATATTGAACCATCCTTAATTTCATAATCTGTTTCTTTTACCTTTGAAATTTTATAATCTTTTTTATCTGTGGCCTCTTTAAACACTTTTTTAAAATTACTTGATGCGTCAGTTAAAAGAACTTTATCTTGTGGTCTTTTAGGACCTGAAATAGTTGGAACTACAGTGGACATATCTAAAGAAATTTTATCAGTAAACTCAATTTCATCACTCGACCACAAACCTTGCTCCTTTGCATACTTTTCTACAATTGCCACTGTTTTTTTATCTCTTCCTGAAAATTCTAAATATTTTAAAGTTTCTTCATCTATTGGGAAGAACCCACATGTAGCTCCATACTCTGGAGCCATATTGGCAATTGTTGCTCTATCTGCTAAAGTTAAATTTTTTAATCCATCACCATAAAATTCAACAAATTTTCCAACTACACCTTTGTCTCTAAGCATTTTTACAACCGTTAAAACTAAGTCTGTAGCAGTTGTACCTTCAGGCATTTTTTTTGTAACTTCAAATCCAACAACTTCAGGAATCAACATTGAAATTGGCTGTCCAAGCATACCTGCCTCTGCTTCAATTCCACCAACACCCCATCCTAAAACTGATAAACCATTTACCATTGTAGTATGACTATCGGTTCCAACAAGTGTATCAGGGAATAAATATTTTTCTCCTTTATATTCCTCCGACCAAACTACTTTCGATAAATATTCCAAATTAACCTGGTGACAAATACCAGTACCTGGAGGAACAATTCTAAAGTTATTAAAAGCACTTTGACCCCATTTTAAAAAAGAATATCTCTCACCATTTCTTTCAAATTCAATATCTACATTCTTTTCAAATGAATCTTTTTTAGCTGATTGATCAACTTGAACAGAGTGATCAATGACCAAATCAACTGCAGACAAAGGGTTAATTGTATTTGGATCTTTATTTTTTTCTTTTACAGCTTCTCTCATTGCAGCTAAATCAGCTACTGCTGGTATCCCAGTATAATCTTGGAGTAAAACTCTAGCTGGTCTGTAAGCTATTTCAGTTTTTGATTTTTTTGTAGCAAGCCAGTTTTTGACTGCTTCTATTTGTTTTTTATTAACTGATATATCATCTTCATATCTAAGTAGATTTTCCAATAAAACTTTTAACGACTTTGGTAGTTTTGAAATACCTTCTAAACCATTTAATTCAGCTTTTTTTAATGAATAATATTTATAATTGATATCATTAACCTCTAGGTCTGATAATGATTTATAAGAATTTTTATTTCCTGGTCTCATATCTTATATATAGAATGTAATTATGCTTAAAAGAAGAAGCACTGACATAACATAATTAAAGTATTTAATAAATTTCTCATTTGTCGCGAATTTTCTAAGATATTTGCCAACAAATGTCCAAAAGGTAATGCTAGATAAAGATACTATAAAGGCAAATAAAACAACTTGAGTCGCATAATTAAGATAATTTTCTCCATATTCAACATACGTTGAAACTATGATAATTCCAATCAAAACACCTTTTGGATTTAAAAATTGAAAAATAAAAGTATCCAAAAAAGAAATTGGATTTTCATTTTTTTTTTCACTAGATGCTTTTGAAAAACTAATTTTATAGGCTAAGTATATTAAAAATAAACTTCCCAGATATTTTAAAATAGTTTGAATAATTGGAAATAGTTTAAAAACATTAACCAAACCAATTGTCAAAGCAAATACTACTGAAGTAAATCCAATTGTAACTCCAAAAATGTGTGGGATTGTTTTTTTTATTCCAAAATTAAAACCAGAATAAGATGCCACAACGTTATTTGGTCCTGGTGTATAAGCAGCTACAATCCAAAATAGTGCCATAGATAAAAATTCTGGATGCATATTTATGCTATAGGTAAACCATTTTCTGCTTGTTGCGAGGGGTGTACTAATGTTACCTTTCCTTCAGAGTCTATTGAGCCTAAAAGTAAAAATTGAGATTTTACACCTGCAATATTTTTTTCTGGAAAATTACAAACACCAATCACTTGTTTGCCAACCAAATTTTCTTCGTTATAAAAATGAGTAATTTGGGCGGATGATGTTTTTACACCTATTTCTTTTCCAAAATCGACTTCAACAACTAAAGATGGTTTTCTAGCTTTTTCATTTTTTTTGACTGAGAGAACTGTTCCAAGTCTAATGTCTATTTTCTCAAATATGTCGTAAGTAATTTGTTCTTTCATAAATGAGATATTTATATTAATTATTACTAATGAGTACAGAAGTAAATTTAGATAAATTATACGAGAATTCTATTAAGATTTTATCTGATTTAATTGGATTTAAAACTATTTCAGGAGAAGATAACAATGATTTAATTAATTATTGTGAAAAATACCTCAATGATTTAGGTGCTACATCATTTAAAACTTATGATGATGAAAAAAAAAGAGTAAATCTTTTTGCAACAATAAAAGCAAAAAAGTCTAATGGAGTTAAACCAATAATTTTATCTGGTCATACTGATACAGTCCCTGTTTCAAAAAGTTGGAGTACAGATCCATTTAAAGCAACAATTAAAGAGGACAAACTTTATGGAAGAGGTTCCTGTGACATGAAGGGATTTATTGCATGTACTTTAGCGTTTGCGCCAGTTTTTTCTAAAGTTGATCTAAATAGAGATATTCATTTTTCTTTTACTTTTGATGAAGAAACAGCATGTTTGGGTGCTCCAATATTAATTAAGGAACTTAAAAAAAGAAATATTCAAGATGGAATTTGTATTGTTGGTGAACCAACAAAAATGAAAATCATAGATGCACATAAAGGTTGTTATGAATATACTACTTATTTTGAGGGGTTAGCTGGACATAGCTCGATGCCACATAAAGGTGTAAGTGCTGTAGAATTTGCATCAAAGTATGCAACAAAATTAATAGATCTTAGAGAACAATTAAAAAAAAGAGCTCCTAAGGAATCAATATTTGATCCTCCTTTTTCGACATTACAAGTTGGAGGTATATTTGGAGGAATAGCTCATAATGTTATAGCTGACAAATGTCGAGTTGAATGGGAGACAAGACCAGTTGTTAAAGAAGATGGTGTCTTTCTAAATCAACAAATAGATAAATATGCGAATGAAGTTTTGTTACCACAAATGAAAAAAGTTTTTCCTAATTCAAAAATAACAAAAGAAATAATAGGTGAAGTTACTGGTTTCGATCGTATAGAAAATTCAGAGGCATGTGAATTAGTTTCAAGTTTAACTGGTGATAATTCAAGAGAAGTTGTATCCTTTGGAACTGAAGCTGGATTGTTTCAAGAAATCGGTATCAGTACAGTTGTTTGTGGTCCAGGCTCTATTGAACAAGCTCACAAAGTTGATGAGTTCATTGAACTTAATGAGCTGAAAAAATGTTTAAAATTTCTTGAGGGAATTAAGAAAAATTCTACTATTAATTAACTCCATCCCCCAACAGATTTTACCTCTAAAAACTCTTCAAGACCGTGTTCCCCAGCCTCTCTTCCAATACCAGAATGTTTGAAGCCACCAAATGGTGCATCAACAGCAATACCAGCTCCATTGACATCAACCATTCCTGATCTAAGTTTTCTAGCAACTCTTTTTACTTTTTCTTTATCTGTAGTTTGAATATAGTTTGTTAATCCATAAGGAGTATCATTTGCAATTTCAATAGCTTCTTCTTCTGTTTCAAAAGGCATTACAGATAAAACTGGTCCAAATATTTCTGTTCTTGCTATTTCCATTTTATTATTAACATCTGCGAATACAGTAGGTTTTACAAAATAACCTTTTTCTAATCCATCTGGTTTACCTGGGCCTCCAGCTACTAATTTGGCCCCTTCATCGATACCTTTCTTAATTAAAGTTTGTATCTTATTGTATTGAGTTTCAGAAATAACTGGGCCTATATGCTCTCCTTCTTTTTTTGGATCACCAACCTCAAAATTTTCTGTGTACTTCTTTAATCTTTCAACAGCATCATTATACATTGATTTTTCAACTAACATTCTTGTAGGCGCATTACATGACTGACCTGAATTTCTAAAACATCTCAAAGCACCTCTTTCTATTGCATCTGGATCAGCATCTTTAAATATTATATTTGCACCTTTGCCACCAAGTTCTAAACTAACTCTTTTAAAATCTTTCGCAGCATTTTGGGAAATTAATGCTCCTGCTCTAGTTGACCCAGTAAATGAAATCATATTTACGTCAGGATGACTTGTTAATGCATCTCCAGTTGTTGCTCCATCACCGTTTATTAAATTAAATACTCCGGGAGGAAATTTTGTTTCATCAATCAACTCTGCTAAAATCATTGATGATAGTGGTGCTAATTCAGAAGGTTTTAGAACCATAGTGCAACCAGATGCTATTGCAGGCATTACTTTTAAGCAGACCTGGTTCATTGGCCAATTCCATGGTGTTATTAAAGCACATACGCCTTTAGGTTCATAAATGAGTCTTTGATTAGGTGCATGTTCTCCTAATGGTTTTTCAAATTCAAAATTTTTTAGATATCTAATAAATGATTTTAAATGAGCAGCACCTGTTCCAGCTTGAAGTTTTGTTGCAAAATCTTTTGGTGCTCCCATCTCAGTTGTAATTGCACTTGCAATATCTGCCCATCTTTTCTTGTAATTTTCGTAAAGTTTTTCTAATAATTTTATTCTCTCCTCTTTTGATGAAAACGCCCAAGAACTGTAAGCTTTTTTGGCAGCTTTCACAGCATCATTTACATCATCTTTATTACCCAATGTTATGACAGCACAATTTTCTTCGGTTGCAGGATCTATTACTTTGATTTCTTCTTTACTTTTTGGAGTTACCCATTTGCCATTAATATAAAAATTTTTTTTTTTTTCCATTGGAGATTACTAACCTTTCTTTACTTTTTTGCAAATAGATTTGTTAACTCATAAACTATAGTAGCAGCTGCAAGTGATGTTACCTCAGCATGATCATAAGCAGGTGATACCTCAACAACATCTGCAGAGATTAAATTCATACCAGACAAGCCTCTAATAACATTAACCATTTCTCTACTGGTCATGCCAGCTATTTCTGGTGTACCAGTGCCAGGTGCAAAAGCAGGATCTAAAACATCAATATCAATTGATAAATATAATGGATTATCTCCCACTCTTTTTTTTATCCTTTCTGCAATTTTATCAGTGCCTTCGGTTTGAAACTCATCACAATGAATTATCTTAAATCCAAAACTTTCATCATTTTTAAGATCTTCTCTGCTATACAATGGACCTCTAATACCAACATGCATTGAAGCATCATCCATGAATAAATTTTCTTCACGTGCTCTTCTAAAAGGTGTTCCATGTGTATAAGGTGCTCCAAAATAAGTATCCCAAGTATCAAGATGAGCATCGAAATGAACTAAAGCAACAGGACCATTATTAATTTTATTTACTGCTTTTAATAAAGGAAACGCAATTGTATGATCTCCGCCTAAACTAATTATACCACCAGTTTTTTTGAGAAGATCCAATGCTCCTTCCTCAATTTGCTTAATTGCTTCATCTATATTAAATGGATTACAAGTAATATCACCAGCATCAGCAACTTGTTGAACTTTAAAGGGCTCAACATCATAATTTGGATGATAATTTGTTCTTAAATGTCTTGAAGCTTGTCTAATACTTTGGGGACCAAATCTTGCCCCGGGTCTGTAACTTGTACCTGCATCGAATGGTATTCCGACTATTGCAACATCGCAGTACTCAACATCTCTTAATTCTGGTAGTCTAGCAAAAGTTGATGGGCCCGCAAATCTTGGAACCTTTGTACCACTTACTGGTTGAATAGGTTCTTTGCTTCTTTTTTTTTTCATCACAAAAACTCTATCACATTCTAACAAATTGGAATATCTTCAATAATACTAATTATGAAATTATTAAAGCTCATTTTATTGTATTTATTTTTAATTTCTCCAACCCAAGCAGATACAATTTACGAATTAATAAAAATTCCAAACCTGGAGATTTATAATCTTAAAACTGAGAACAAATTAAGATACTTGAATGCTAAACAAGCATTTACAATAGGTATTGATAATAATATCAATTGTTTTAAATCATCTAAGCAAGAACTAGATAAAAAATATAAGATTATTGAAAAAAATCTTAATAGATATTCTCAAAACTTTTTAAAAAAAATAAATTTAAAATACATTGTTATGTGTGAAGACTTATCAATCTCAGGTATTAATACTGCTGGGATACCTGATAATGTAATGAAAACTTTAATTGTAGATATAAAATTTAACGATAGATATTTTGAAAGAGTGTTACATCACGAAGTCTTCCACATAATAAATGATAGTTTCAAAGATATATTTAATGAACAAATTTGGTCTAGTTTTAATCCTAAAGAGTTCAATTATGCAAAATGTTCAACCTGCACGAAAAAAATAGGTTTAGATACATATTCTAAAACAGCTGGTTTTATTACTGAATACTCACGATCCACCGCATCTGAGGATATGGCTGAGGTATTTTCTCATTTAATGTATGGAAATTTACCTGAAACAGTAGATCCTATTCTTCAAAAAAAGATAGAATTCATCAAAAAAGGAATCTTAAAAATTGATGAAAGTTTTATTTTATGATTGAAAAAATAAAAGCATCAAAATCTGAAAAAATAATATTTTTATTTGTTGTAATTTTAGGTTTATTTTCAATTACCTCTTTTGTTTTACTAAAAGATAAATGTTTATTTGTTAAGAATTACGACCCAGATAAAATTAATTTTGAAAATCCAAATAACATAGCAATTCTAAACGTTGAGTGTGGAAATGTAATTATAGAATTATATCCAGAAATATCTCCAAATGGAGTAGAGAGATTTAAAACATTGATTAAATCTAATGCCTATGATGATGTAGCATTTCATAGGGTCATTAAAGATAAACTTGTACAAGCTGGTGATGTTGAATTTGGAAAAAAAGGAAACATTGATTATGGAAAAATTGGAAGTGGAAAATCTGGTTTAGGTACAATCAAATCTGAAGTTGATAAGGATTTTAACTATACCAAAGGAAGTGTAGGATTAGCTCGATCTTTAAAATATGATACTGAGGACAGCCAATTTTTTATAATTCTTCAGGATGAACCTTTGTATGAAGGGGAATACACACCCATCGGAAAAGTAATATTTGGCTTAGAAGCTTTAGAAAAAATTAAACATTTAAATAAATCTGAATATGTTTTAAGGCCTGACTTTATAAATACTCTTAGATTATTTAATTAACCAAAGGTTTACCGGTAGCAAGAGTATGTTTAATTCTGTCTTGAGTTTGTTTAGTTTCAATTAATCTCATAAAAGCATCAAGTTCCAATTTAAACAAATCATCTTCTGTAAGAGTTTTATCTTTGGTAGTTTCACCACCACTTAAAACGTGAGCTAATTCTTTTGCTACAGTCAAACCATGATCTAATATAACTTTATCATTGTAAAGTTTTTCTAAAATTTTGTTCATATCATCAATAACTGCTTTACCAGGTAAATTAAATGTAAGCTCATTTGGTGCTTTAAAGTCCTTGTTTTCATTTAAAATTTTTTTCGATACCTCAAGCAAACTATTTCTATTCATAATTCTTTTATTTTCAGGTAATAAGTATTTCAAAGGTTCTGCCTCAACTGGAGACGTAGCTGTTCTACCATAGCCAATTATATTAAATACTTTTAAGGGTGCATATTTTGGGTCTTTCTTAGCCTCTTCAGTATTTAACCATCTAGCCAGCATTTCTTTACATCCGCCTCCAGCTGGAATTAATCCAACAATAGTTTCTACCAATCCGATTACAATATTTGTATGTGAGGCTACGAAATTACTTTGTACTAAAACTTCAAAACCTCCTCCCAAAGTTAATCCTGATGGTGCAGATATAACTGGGTATTTAGAGTACTTAAGATGTTTGCAAGTTTCTTGAAAATATTTAATAAATTTTTCTATCGATTTAAAATCATTTTTATTAGCAAATTCCATAGTATAGGTCAGGTTAACGCCAGCAGAAAATTGCATACTCTCATTAATTATTATTAAAGGTTTATCAGTTGCTTTCTTAAGTGCATCCATTGAGTCATAATCGAGTGCATTAGCTTTAGTCGTAAACTCAACAATATTAAAATCATTAAATCTATAAATTGCAGCTGAACTATTGCCATCAACGCTTGAGGCAGTTTTCTTGATCTTACCTAAAGTTTCAATTGATGTATATTTTTGCCTTTCACCATAAAAATTTTCATCTTTAGAATTAGATAAATTTTCTAAAAAGTTATTACCTTTATATTCATCAACTTTATCGAAGAAATTTTTAATACCAATTTCTTCTAACATCTCAAAAGGTCCTTTCGCCCAGTTAAATCCAAGTCTCATTGCCTCATCTATGTCATTAAATTCTTTGGTAATTCCAGGAACTAGAGATGAAGCATATTTTATTATCTTGGATAGTACTGACCAAGCATAGTCTCCATACTTATCTTTTCTATTAATAAGAGCCTTTAAATCTACTTTATCGGACTTAATATCTATTTTTTGACTTGTTGAATACTCGCCAGTTTCAAGATTAATAGCCTCCATAATTTTTCCACTATCGGTCTTCTTCATTCTATAGAAGCCGCCTTTGCCTTTTCTCCCCGTATATCCAGTTTCAATCAATTTTTTTACTAAAGGAATTTCTTTAGCAACCTCATGGAACTCATCGGATTTTGGAAGTTCTTTGATAAAACTTTTTAAAACATCTGCCATTAAATCTATACCAATCAAATCATATAATCCAAAAACTCCTGTTTTAGGTATACCCATAGGTCTTCCAAAAATTGCATCTGCTTCCTCCACAGAAAGTTTCATCTTAAATGCTTCAGTCATTGCAATTTGCATTGCATACACACCTACCCTATTTCCAAGGAAACCAGGGGTATCATTACAAACGATTGCTCCTTTACCTAACTCAACTTCACAGAATTCTTTTAATTGATTAATTTTATTTAAATCGTTGTCTTCATTCTTAACTATTTCAAGAAGACCCATATATCTAACTGGATTAAAAAAATGGGTAATACAAAAATCTTTTTTTTGATCTTTATTTAAATTTTGAGATAAAACTTTGATTGGAATTGAGGAAGTATTTGATGAAACTATTGCTCCATCTTTCCTACTTTTAAAAATTTTATCGTAAATTTGGTGTTTTATATCAATTCTCTCAACCACTGCCTCGACAATCCAATCAGCATTTTTAACCACATCAAAATCATCAGATATATTTCCAACTTTAATATTATCAATTTTGGTTTTATCAATTAATAAAGGTGGTCTTGATTTATGGATTCTTTCTCTTGCATTTTGACTTATCTCGGTTTTTAAATCCAAAAGTGTGACAGGGATATTAGCATTACACAAGTGAGCAGCTATACCACTGCCCATTGTACCTGATCCAATTACTACTACGTTCTTAATTTTCATGAGATTATTTTACTATCGATTAATACCTCTGAGTCTTTCAGATCTTCTTCTTAAAAGCTCAGCGGTTACTAATATTAATGTTGATAGTATAATTAAACAAGTCGCAACAGCTAAAATTGTTGGACTCAATTGTTCTCTTAAACCTGTCCACATTTGTATCGGAATAGTTGTATTTTCTAATCCAGCTAAAAATAAAACTACAACAACTTCATCAAAAGAGGTTACAAATGCAAATAATCCACCTGAAATAACTCCAGGTAAAATTAGTGGTAAAGTAATTTTCATAAAGGTATTTACTGGATCACTACCCAAACTTGCAGCAGCTCTTGTTACACTATGGTCAAATCCTGAGAGTGTAGCGGTAACCGTTATAACAACAAATGGTGTTCCTAAAATAATATGAGCAAGAACAATACCTGTATGTGTTGCTGCTAAACCAGCCTTTGCCATAAAGAAAAATATTGCAACACCTGAAATAATTAAAGGTACAATCATAGGAGAAATTAAAACCGCCATTATCAACCCTTTGTAAGGCATATGTCTGCTACTTAAACCTAAGGCAGCAACTGTTCCTAGTATTACTGAACCTATTGTTGCAAAAATTGCGATAATAAAACTATTCTTAGCAGCTAATCCCCAAGGATTTTTAGTCCCGTAGATCATATCTTTATACCATCTTAAAGAAAAAGCATCTGGATCAAGTCGTTTCATTCCATCAGAGAAACTTAAAAATTCCTCCGCGTTAAAAGATAATGGAAAGATTACAAATAAGGGCGCAATAAGAAAAAAGAAAACTGCACCACAAATTGTTAAATAGATATAATGCCAAATTCTATAATGTGGTTCAGTATATTTTGGTAAAGCCATCCTAATTATCCTAATTTAATATTATCTATTCCAACTATTTTGTTATAAAGCCAATAAATCACCAATACTCCACTCAATAACATTAATCCCATTGCAGATGCAAAACTCCAGTCAAGGGTGCTTTTCATGTGAAAGGCAATCTGGTTACTAATTAAAGTCCCGGATGCACCACCGACTAAAGCTGGTGTAATGTAATAACCAATCGCTAAAATGAACACTAATAAACATCCTGCACCTATTCCTGGGATTGTAAGTGGGAAATAAACTTTCCAAAACGCTACAAATGGTGTTCCGCCTAGCGATTTTCCAGCTCTCATTAAGCTTGGTGAGATAGTTTTCATGACACTGTATAGCGGTAGCACCATAAATGGCAGCAAGATTTGTGTCATTGCTACATAACTTCCTGTCTTATTATACATCATTTCAGGTCTGTTATCGTCTGCCACCAATCCTATTCCAACAAAGAAATCATTTACGATACCTTGTTGTTGTAACAAAATCATCCAGCTAGCAGTTCTTACAAGTAATGAAGTCCAGAACGGCAACAGTACGCATATCATTAATAAGTTACTATACTTCATAGGTAGAGTAGCTAACAAATGGGCAATCGGATAAGCCATCAAAAAACAAAAGACCGTTACAAAGAAAGCAATCTCCAAAGTTCTTAACCACAACACTCTATGAATTCGTCTATCTTCCTCAACACTTACTATTTTCCCTTCCTCATTTACATACATATCCATTCCTTTTAGATATTTTTGACCTGTAAATTCAGGTGCCCTTCTTTGAATTGCTCTCCAGTACTCAACATCAGCCCATCTTTTATGTACTGACATTATTTGTTCTTTATAATTTCCCTCTTCAAATGATTTTGATTTTCTTCTTAATTTTTTAATAATACTTTTAAATCCATTCTTTGTGTAATTTAATTGAGTAGATAGTTTACCTTCGCGTTTATCTTCAACTAATTTTATAAAATCTTCATGAAAAGCTGCGAAAACTTCCTCATCTGGCAACTCTTGTCCATCCCAATTTTCCATTGCTTTAAAAGTTTTTGGAAGCATCTGAGTTACCATCTTGTCGTCAACACTTCTGAACAACATGTCTCCTATTGGAAAGACATAGGTAATAATCAAGAAAAATAATAATGGTGCAACCAGCAAGAAAGCTTTGATCTTATTCTTTTTTTCTGCTTTTTTTAGACTAACCTCTAAGGGTATTCCGTCTGTAGTTAAAATTTGTTTTGTTTCTGAGCTCATAAATAAAAAGGGCGGTTATAAATAACCGCCCTTAAATTATAATATATAATTAAGTTCTTTAAAACTTAAATTATAGACCAGCTTTCATAGCTTCCCATTTTTCACCCAGCTCTGTTCCGTTATCAGCCCAGAAAATTGGATCTACTAGGAAGTAGTTTTTAGTGTTAGCCGGTGCAGTTGGCATTTGTGGTACCATGTTAGTCTTACCATCTTTATACCAAGGCTCACCTTTTTCCATAATACCAATTGAAGATTTTCTCCAAGGAGCATATGCAATGTATTTAGCACTTCCTGCTAACATTTCAGAACTAGTCATCATAGCTAAAGCTT
Source organism: uncultured Pelagibacteraceae bacterium (assembly GCA_902629535.1). GTDB lineage: Bacteria > Pseudomonadota > Alphaproteobacteria > Pelagibacterales > Pelagibacteraceae > Pelagibacter. The sequence goes on from CACORD010000005.1 coordinate 34,907, forward strand.
TTTTAGCCATACCATTAGCATCGTTTGGTCCACCTTTAACTTGTACGAAATACTCGTAATCAAGACCTTGGCCATCCCAAACTTGTTTGATTGGTGCACCTTCTCCAATTTCAGCATTGAAGAATCTACCATTCCAACCAGTAGCCATTACTACTTCACCTGATACTAACAGTTCTGGTGGTTGAGCACCTGCAGACCAAAATACACATCCACCTTTTGGATCTGTACATAATTTTTTGATCTTGTTCATCGCTCTTTCAACACCTTTTTCTGTTTCTAAAGCTTTGTAGATTTTTGCTCCGCCTTTACCTGGCTTGATACCATCTGCAGCTAAAGCAATCTCTAAATTAGTTAGAGCGCTTTTGTAGATAGCTCTTTTTCCAGGGAATTTCTTTGTGTTAAAGAAATCTTTGATAGTCTTTGGAGTACCTTTAACATTATTAGTGTTATAAGCGTAGTTCCAAGAATATAAAATATTTCCTACAGCACATTTACTTGGCATTGCAGTAAAGAAATCTTTACTTGCTGGAGTTCCATCTGGAGCTGGCGGGAAGTCTTTGTCAAAATCAAATTCAACAAATAATCCTTCATCACATCCAGTGATAGTATCCATTGCAAACACGTCGATTATATCCCACGTGATCTTTCCAGCTTCTTTTTGTGCTTTAATTTCTGATAAACCACCTGAATAATCAACCCAAGCAATGTTAATGCCTAGTTTTTTAGCAGTTGGATCACCATATCCTAACTTTTGAGACTCAGTATAAGCCCCACCCCAAGACACTGCTGTTACTGTAGTTGCAAATGCTGAAGTAGTTAGTGAAAGTACAAAAGAAATAGCTAGTAATATTTTACTTAGTTTTTTCATTTTTCCTCCGTTTAAACGTTTAAAAAACTAATTAAAACAACTTCAGTGAAGAGAGTCAACAGGCCTTTTTATCTACTTATTCAATAATTATGGATTGATTATTTTGGGTCAAGTGCCCGTGCATCATCACTGTTCCATCCAATATTAATTTCGTTCCCAAGTTTAATATCTAGGTTGGATGAACTATTTGGAACTTTTAAGATAAACTCAGGGTTGCCCAAAAGATTTATTCTTAATCTTGTATGGTCACCATGATAAATAACTTCTTCAATTTTTCCTTTATAAAGATTGTCCATTTCTGTACTTGGATTAATCAAAGCTCGTTCAGGTCTTAAAGAAACAGTAGTCCGCTCTCCTTTACCTTTTACAGAAATTGGATTTGCAAGTATTTCTGCATTTCCCAATTTAACTTTACACTTTCCACCTGATATGTCAGAAACTTCTCCACCAAAAGTATTATTTTCTCCTATAAATTCTGCAACAAACGAATTTACAGGTTTCTCATACAATTCATCAGGACTTGAAAGCTGTTGAACTTTACCATCATTAAACACTGCAATACGATTAGACATAGTTAAAGCCTCGCTTTGGTCATGAGTAACATAGACAACAGTGACACCAATGCTTTCGTGAATGTGTTTAATTTCATATTGCATACTTTCTCTTAGATTTTTATCGAGAGCTCCTAAAGGTTCATCCATTAAAACTAATTGTGGATCAAACACCAATGATCTTGCAACTGCTACCCTTTGTTGTTGCCCACCAGACAACTGACCTGGCATCCTTGCCGCAAAACCTTGTAGGGATACCATTGATAATGCTTTATCAATTTTTTTATCAGCTTCATCTTTTGGAATTTTTCTCACTCTTAATGGAAAGGCTAAATTCTCATATACAGTCATATGTGGGAATAAAGCATAATTTTGGAATACCATCCCAATCCCTCTTTTGTGAGGAGGTATGCTAGATATTGCTTTGCCATCTAAATAAATCTCACCGTTAGTAGGTGTTTCAAAGCCAGCTAACATCATTAAGCAAGTTGTTTTACCAGATCCAGAGGGACCTAACATAGTAATAAATTCTCCCTCTGCAATATCTAATTGGAGGTCCTTAACTACTAGAACTTTTCCGTCATAGCTTTTATCGACTTGATCAAATTTAACAAAATCTTTTTTTGAGGCCATAATTAAAGCAACTTTAAAACATTTGTGGGAATAAATTTCAACCTTTAATAATTAGCTTTTAACGTGAAGTTCTCTTGAAAAATTACAAAATAATTCCGAACCTTTATCGGTGACTCTAATTGCTTCTGATGCTTCTACTCCCCAATTTCCAAATTGCATTACAGCAATCATATGAAAAGTAACATTAGGTTGTAATAGAGTTGTGTCGCCTTTTGAAATATTTAAAGTATGTTCACCCCAATCAGGTGGATAACCTATCCCAATTGAATAACCAGTTCTTGAAGTTTTTTCTATTTTATATTTATCTAATATCTTCCAAAAAGCTTGCGCAACATCATCAGCAGTATTTCCTGCTTTAACTTTATCAATGCCAGCTTGAAGTGCTTCATTAGTTTTTTCCATCGTGTCGATCTTTTTTTGATTGGGTTTTCCAAGTAAAACTGTTCTAGCCATTGGACAATGATACTTTTTATTAACACCAGATAATTCTATTATTGTGGCCTCTCCTTGAACAAATTTATCCTCGGTCCAAGTTAAATGCGATGCAGAAGTCCCTTTTCCAGTTGGTAACATTGGCACTATTGAAGCGTAATCTCCACCAAATTCCGAGGTCCCTTTAACTAAAGTTGACCATATTTCTGAAACAGCATCGCATTGTCTTACACCCGGATTAATAACCTCAAATGCTTTTTTCATACCTAATTTAGTAATTTTTGCTGCTGCTTTCATATATTCTATTTCTGCGTTTGACTTAACAAGCCTAACCCAATTCACTAATCGTTCACTATCTAACAATTTTGCATTAGGTAATCCTTGTTTTATTTTTTCATAACAATAAGCAGTAAAATAATGACTATCCATCTCAACACCTATGGATAATTTATCCCATTTTTTTTCCTTAATTAAATCAACTAAAGCATCGTAGGGATGTAGCGGCCAAGTATGAATATATTTCTCATGATACTTAATTATATTTTTATCTTTTAAATAAGTTTTTATATAAGCACCCCCAGCATCTTGATCTCTAACAAAACAAATTGGTTCTTCAGCATTTGCATGAACAATCACACATTGAGCATAATAGAAAGACCACGCATCATAACCAGTAAGATAATTCATATTTGAAGGATCTTGTGAAATCAAAATTTCTATACCTTTATCTTGCATTGATCTTTGAACTTTTTTTAATCTTGATTTGTATTCCTCAATTGAAAAATTCATAAACTAACTGTTAAATAATACGCCATAACCATCAACCTTATTTTGATTATTCACTTGTTTAAGTGTATCCCAAATTAAAGTTTGATTACTAGATAAAATAACCTTGCCTAGTTTTTTTTCTATTTCATCGATAATTGATAATACAGGTAGTGCTGTGCAAGACACAAACAACGCATCACTCTTTGACAAATCTTGTTTAACTAAAACATCAAATAAATGTTGTGGATCAACTTTTCCTATATCCAAATCAGAGGCTATATCAAAATAAGATAGTTCAGAAATTTCTATTTTTTCATTTTTGAAATAATTAATAACTGATTGATTAATTTCATCAGTATATGGAGTAAATATTGAAACTTTATTTATCTTTAGTGTTTTAAGAGCATTAATTGCAGAAGTAATCGGTGTCGTTACTTTTGTATTGGGTTTTGCTAAATTAACTTTTTCATAGATTGATTGATAGCCTGCAGCAATAGTTCCTGATGTACATCCGTACGCAACACAATCTAATTTTTGATCTGGTAAAATATTTTTGGTCACTTCTGGAATATCATCTGCCATCTTTCTCAAAGTTTCATTAGTAAGAGGATTGTAAGAATTTATTCTATTTGAATATAAATCTATATTTTTACCATAAATTATATCATTAAAATCTTTTTCAATTCTAAAATCACTAGCTAAAGTTATTAAACCTATTCTTGGATTATTTTTTTTTATGAATTTCGGCTCTATCTTATTCAGTTTCATTTGGAAAAAGAATGTTTAGCTTTAGGAAATTGTTTCTTTAATACTTCGGATTTAAATTTTTTCACACCAGTTTCAATCAACTTTTTTATATCAACAAATTTTTTAACAAATTTTAATTTACTTTGACTTAATCCTGTTAAATCATCAATCACTAAAACTTGGCCATCACAATTAACTGAGGATCCAATTCCTATTGTTGGAATTTTAATATGATTAGAAATTTTCTTTGATAATTTCGATTCTACACACTCTAATACAATTGAAAAGGCTCCAGCATTTTCTAAAAGTTTACTATCTTTTAGCAACCTCTCCCTTTCCTTAAGTTTCTTACCTTTGAAAGTAAATTTCTTATCTGTCTGAGGTAATATTCCAACATGGCCCATAACTGGAATTTTATTTTTTATTAATCTCTTAACTATAGGAATTATCTTTTTTCCTCCCTCCAACTTAACAGCATCACATTTAGTTTCTTTCATAACTAGTTTTGAATTCTTCAAAGCCTCACTTGGATTTCGATATGTGTTGTAGGGCATATCAACAACCATTAATGATTTTTTAATACCAAGTCTGACGCTTTTAGAGTGATTGATCATAGTTTCTAAAGTCACTTGTCTAGTAGACTTAAAGTTATACAAAACTGATCCTAATGAGTCTCCAACCAACACTAAATCGCAATGTTTATCAAGAATTGAAGCGATATTTTTTGAGTAAGCTGTTAGACAAATAATCTTTGATTTATTCTTTTTATTAAGAATTTTTTTAATCTTTTTATTCATTTACTCTAATTCGATTGTGCTCGGTGGTTTCGAAGTTATATCGTAAACTACTCTATTAATCCCTCTAATACTATTCACTATTTTATTTGAAATTTCTTGTATAAATGATTTTTTAAATTCGTAAAAATCTGCTGTCATACCATCCTCAGACGTTATTGCTCTAAGCAAACACAAATATTCGTAAGTCCTATTATCACCCATTACTCCAACTGTTTTAACTGGAAGTAATGCTGCATAAGCTTGCCAAATTTTATGATAAAGATTGTGATCTCTCAAAGCTTGAATAAAATAGTGATCAGCTTCTTTTAAAATATTAATTTTTTCTCTGGTTATTGCTCCTGGCATTCGTATTGCTAGTCCAGGTCCTGGGAAAGGATGACGAGAAATAATTTCTTTACTCAATTTCAGTTCTAATCCGAGTTTTCTCACCTCGTCCTTAAATAAAAATTTTAATGGCTCTACAAGTTTAAGTTTCATCTTTTTGGGTAAACCTCCAACATTATGGTGAGATTTAATTTTAGATGTTTGACTACCAGTAACTGATTTGCTTTCTATTAAATCAGGATAAAGAGTTCCTTGAGCTAAAAATTTTACATTTTTTATTTTTTTGGCATAGCGCTCAAATATCTTAATGAATAAATTTCCTATAATTTTTCGTTTCTTTTCAGGGTCTGAAACATTTGATAATTTTTTTATAAACTCTTTCTCAGCATTAACATAAGTAAGATTAATCTTTAGCCTTTTTTTAAATGTTGCAATAACTTGTTTTTCTTCATCTTTTCTCAAGAGCCCAGTATTAACAAAAATACAATGCAAATTTTTACCAATTGCTTTATTCAACAATTGTGCAACTACACTACTATCTACTCCACCTGATAAGGCACAAATGACCTTATTATTTCCAATCATTTCTCTCACATCTTTTATCAATTTAATTTTTTGATCTTTAGAAGACCAATTTTTTCTCATTTTACATATTAAGAATAAAAAATTACTTATTAGTTTTTTTCCATTTTCTGTATGTGTCACCTCTGGATGAAATTGAACTCCATAATAATCTTTAAGTTTATTTTCAACTACTGCAAATTTAGAATTTTGGCTTGAGGCAATTACCTTAAAATTTTTCGGTAATTTTGAAACTTGATCAGCATGACTCATCCAAACTTTTATTTGCTTTTTTTTCTTGAATAGATTTTTAATTAAGAGACTATTATTTTTTTTTGTAATATTAGCTAAACCAAACTCTCTATGTTTAGACTGTTTTACTTTTCCACCATTTAATTTAGATATCATTTGATGACCAAAACAAATACCCAAAACTGGGACTCCTTTTTGAATTATCTTTTTATCGAAGGAATATTTATTAATTTGATAAACATTGAGAGGACCACCAGATAAAATAATACCTTTGACTGTGTGATTGATGTCTTTGCTATTAATTTTTTTGTGACTTATAATCTCAGAAAAAATTCCTAATTCCCTAATTCTTCTAGCTATTAGCTGTGTAAATTGTGAACCAAAATCAACAATTAAAATTTTATTCAATTTTTGATCAAGACTCATTTTTGGGTTCTAAGTTTGCTAGAGACTCTAAGATACTTTTATTTTCATCACATAAATTTTTGCAAACTTTGACAAAGTCTTCTGATAGTTTCTTTACTTTAGAGTAGTTTGATTTTTCTAATGCTATTTTCATTAACATTAACATTGCCTCTTCATTATTTGGTTCAATCAATAAAGTTGCCTCTAAATTTTTTTCCTCTTTCTTTTGATTTTTTTCCTGATTGTAAATTTTGGCTAAATATAAATACGAGTTAGAATGTTTTGGATTAAATACAATACTCTTCTCAAACATAAATCTAGCATTTTCAAATTTTTTTTTGTTATATAGTTCTAGTCCTTTATTAAAAAAATTTTCATTGCTTAAAGAGACATTAGAAACATTAATTAAGAAATAAAAAATAACAGTTATTTTAAAGATTTTTTTCATTAATATTTATTATCCCTTTTAACTATATCAACGTTATGGACCATACTTTCGTAGAAACCAGCTTTTGTTATTTTAACAAATTGTGGTTTATCTCTTAAATATTTAATTTGTTTTGATCCTAGGTATCCCATAGATGATCTTAATCCACCAATTAATTTAAAAATTATATTATCAACTTTACCTTTATATTTTGCAAATCCTTCTACTCCTTCTGGCACATATTTTGATGAGTCTTTTTGCTTTGATTGGAAGTATCTATCAGCAGATCCTTTATTCATAGCACCGACTGAGCCCATACCTCTAAAATTTTTAAAAAGTTTACCATTTCTCTTAATCAATTTTCCTGGTGCTTCATCTGTTCCCGCAAACAATGAACCAATCATAACTGCATCTGCTCCTGCAGCAAATGCTTTTGCTAAATCACCAGAATATTTTATTCCACCATCAGAAATAATTTTTACATTTTTATTTCTTATTCCATTTCTAACTTCTAGTATTGCACTTAGTTGTGGAACACCAATACCTGCAACTAGTCTTGTAGTACATATTGAACCAGGTCCAATCCCAACTTTAATAACATCAACACCAAGCTTTAACAAAAATTTTGCTGCTGCAGGTGTTGCAATATTTCCAGCACAAAGTGCAGTTTTTTTATCTTTTGTTTTTTTGATAAACTTTATTATTTCTGAAACCTTTTTCGTATGTCCATGCGCAGTATCAACAACAATCATATCAATTTTTTCTTTAAGTATTGCCTCTGCTCTTTTAAATTCGCTTGGCCCTGCTCCAACAGCTGCGCCTACTAGAAGTTTTAGTTTTTTTACTTTTTTAATTTCAAAAATTTGTTTTTTTATATCTAAATTTCTATGAATAACTCCAATTCCACCCATTTTTGCTATTGCGATGGCCATCTTACTTTCAGTTACAGTGTCCATAGCTGAAGATAATAGAGGAATGTCTAATTTTAGATAATTTGTAAGTTTGATGCTAGTATCAACATCTGAGGGTAAGATCTCAGAATACTTAGGCATCAGAGTTACATCATCAAAGGTGAGAGCTTCTTTTATAGGAACCATGATCATTTATATACGATTCCTTTAAAATTTAAAGAAACTATCTAAGATTTTTACAAATTATAAAACTTTCTTTAGAATCTTTTCTACTAGATTTAGGTTTAAAAACCTTAACTTCTTTAAAAATTTTTTTTCCCAGTGCGACAATTTCATTAAAGGTACTGCCCATAAATATTTTTGAAATAAAAAAACCTTTTTCTGAAATCACATCCTTTGAAAAAACCATCGCCTCTTTGCACAATTCACCAGTTTGAATTGAATCGATATTTTTTATCCCAGTAGTATTTACAGCCATATCAGACATGACTACATCAGGTTTTTTTTTAAGATATTCTTTAATTTGGTCTTGAGTATCAACTGAAGTAAAGTCACCCTGAATTTGTAAAGTATTTTCTATATTTTCCATTTTTTTTAGATCTATAGAGATTATCTTTCCGCTCTTAACTACTTTTGCAACATACTGTGACCAACTACCAGGAGCAGCTCCAATGTCTATAACTGACATTCCACCTTTAAATATTCTAAATTTTTCATTTATCTCTTTTAGTTTATAGGCCGACCTAGCTCGGTAACCGTCAACTTTTGATTGACGAACATAAGTATCCCGTCTTTGTTTATTTACCCAATTTTTTGAAATCTTATTTTTTTTCAATTAAGTATTATATCTTAAACTTTTTAGTATTTTATTTTTATCTAAAGTTTCTAATTCAATTTTAATATTTTTATCCACTCGCATATCCTTACCATCTTTCCAAATACCTGCTGCAAGATGCATTATGCCAATTTTATAATTTGGTAAGTAGGGTTCAACGAATGTGCTTTGTTTTTGATCATATTTTGGAAGTAAATTACTTGTGATCCAATTACAATTTAAGGGAAGAAACTCTGTTTCTAAATTATCGATATAAACAGACATGTTAATTGCTAAACCCTCAGATCCAAAAATATTACCTGCTTTTAGAGTTTTCTCTAAATTTTTTTGCCAAGTACTCCATCCCTTAGAGTCTTTTTCTAGTGAAAAGACTCCAATATTAATATGTGGTGCGAAAGCTAATTTTCTAGCGTCAGCATAACTAATTTTGGATTTTACAGCATGTTTAAAGTTTTGAGATTTAATTAACGCTAGCTTTCCAAAAAGCCAATTTACTTTTGACGTAATTTTGTATCCTGGGCCAATTGTTTGAGTAATTCCAAGCTTTCCATCATCACAAGCCTTAAAATATAGATCTATACAATTCCAATCATTTACCCACGCATCACAATCAATCCATAAATATTTTTCATAGTTAGGAAAGTACTTGGGTAAAAAAGCTCTTGAGACTTGGCTTTTCAACCACTCTTTTCCCTTAACTTTATAACCAGGTACTTCAATATCCCATTCAGCATTTTTTATTTCATCAACTTTTTTTGATAAACTATCTTTCTGATCTTGTTTTAATCCTGCATCAAGAATACAGATGGCAACATCTTCACTCTGTTTAAAACTTTTAATTGAATCTACTAGTTCATCTAGTAAAGGAAAATAGTTAGCATCGGCTAAAGAAACTATTACATTTTTTTTCATTAAAGAACGTCTTCAAGGTCATCATCGTCTTGAATTTTGTCATTTTCATGTTGTTTCTTAATTTTTTGAAAATGAAAAAAACTTATTGGTAGTAAAAGGACATAAATTGCAGCACTAATTGCAATTACATTAAAAGTATAAATCAATAAAAGACCAAAAAATAAAACTATTCCAAATAAAAGAAATATTGTTGTCTTCCTAGGTATCACTATCTTTTTAAAAGAATAACTAGGAAATTTACTAATTAGTAAAAAAGAAGTTGCAATAAAAAAGACTGGTACCATTAAATCATAATCTAATTGAATAAGATTAAAACCAGTTAAACTAATAATCAAAGGTGTTAAGACCAAAATTCCACCAGCTGGTGATGGAACTCCCTCAAAAAAATTATCTCTCCAAGAAGGTTCTTGATTTGAATTTATATTGAACCTTGCTAAACGTAATGCAACACAAATTACATACACCAAACAAAGCAACCAACCAAATCTTCCTAAAGTATTGAGTTTCCAGAAATACATTATAAATGCAGGTGCTACCCCAAAACTTATCATATCAGTAAGAGAGTCTAATTCTTTTCCAACTTTAGAAGTACCTTTGATTAATCTAGCTATTCTTCCATCAAGGCCGTCTATTATAGCTGCGAAGAGAATTGCTATAATTGCAAGTTCAAACTTACCATCTAAAGCAAATCGTATTGATGTTAAACCAATACAAACTCCTATTAGGGTAAGCATATTTGGCAAAATCATTCTTGCTCTTTTTTTATCTGCTACAATCTTTAAATTATTTTTAGGTTGTTCCATTTTATTTTTTAGCTAGTAAAGTTTCACCTGAAATAGCTTTTTGACCAACTTTTACTAGTGGCTGATAATTTTCATAATATACATCCGCTCTACTCCCAAATCTTATCATTCCAATTCTATCACCTTGTTTTAGCTCCTGATCTTTATTAGATTCACAAACTATTCTTCTTGCTACAAGACCAGCTATTTGAACTACTATAATGTCATTATTATCTGTGTCTTTTATTTTAAAATAATTTCTCTCATTGTCTTCGCTTGCTTTATCAAGAGAAGCATTAACAAACGCTCCAGGCTTATATAAAATTTCCTCGATTTTTCCGGCACATGGAGTTCGATTAACATGACAATCAAACACATTCATAAATACGCTAATCTTATTAAACTTTTTATTTTCTAAGCCTAGTTCTTTTGGACCATCTACTTCTTCAACTTTTATAATTTCCCCATCAGCAGGGCTAACCAGATAATTATTGTCATCAATAATTACTCTTTCAGGATCTCTAAAAAAATAATAAACCCAGATTGTTAAAACTAAACCAATTAAACCTAAAAAATTACTGAAACTATAAAATACGATTGTTATAATTCCTGCAATAACTAGGAACTTGTATCCTTCAGCGTGAATTTTTGGAAATATCTTGCTAAACATGTTCTTCCATTTGATAATTTTTCATTAATATGTATATAAAATTACGAAATTCAATTATTAAGATAAAATAAAGTGAGCAAAATTACTGTAAAAAACCCCATTGTAGAGTTAGATGGTGATGAAATGACCAGAATAATCTGGGAATTCATTAAAAAAAAATTGATCCTTCCCTATCTTGATATCGGAATTGAGTACTACGATTTAGGCATGAAGAGCAGAGATGCTACTGATGACCAAATTACAATAGATTCTGCTAATGCAATTAAGAAAATTGGCGTAGGTATAAAATGTGCAACAATCACTCCTGATGAAGCACGAGTTGAGGAATTTAAGTTAAAAAAAATGTGGAGATCACCAAATGGAACAATAAGAAATATTATAGGGGGAACGGTTTTTAGAGAGCCAATTATTTGCTCTAATATTCCAAAATTAGTGCCATCATGGTCAGATCCAGTAGTAATTGGTAGACATGCTTTTGGTGATCAGTACAGAGCAACTGATTTTAAAGTTCCAGGTAAAGGAAAAATGGAAGTTAAGTGGACATCAGAAGATGGTAAAGATGAAATTAAATATGAAGTATTTAATTTTACAGGACCAGGTGTTGCCCTTTCTATGTATAACTTAGATAAGTCTATTGAAGACTTTGCAAGGTCTTGTTTTAGCTACGGTCTAATAAAAAAATGGCCAGTATATCTTTCAACAAAAAATACAATACTAAAGAAGTATGATGGTCGTTTCAAAGATATATTTGAAGATGTGTTTAATAAAGAATTTAAAGAAAAATTTGATAAGGAAAAAATTACCTATGAACACCGACTAATTGATGACATGGTTGCATGCGCAATGAAATGGAGTGGAAAATATATTTGGGCTTGTAAAAACTACGATGGTGATGTTCAGTCTGATACGATGGCTCAAGGTTATGGCTCGTTAGGTTTAATGACAAGTACACTATTAACCCCTGATGGAAAAGTCATGGAAGCTGAGGCAGCCCACGGAACGGTTACAAGACACTATAGAATGCATCAACAAGGAAAAGAAACATCAACCAATCCTATTGCTTCAATTTTTGCTTGGACGAGAGGTCTAGCTCACAGAGGTAAATTGGACGGAAATGAAGGTCTTATAAAGTTTGCTAATACCATTGAGCAAGTTTGTATCAGCTGTGTCGAAAGTGGTTTTATGACCAAAGATTTAGCGATATTAGTTGGGCCATCAAGTAAGTACTTAACTACAAATCAATTTCTAGATAAAATAGATAATAATTTAAAAAAGAAATTAAATTAAAGACTTAATTTTTTCAAAAGCTTCATCAATTTTGCTCTTATCTAGACCCCCTGCTTGAGCAAAATCTTTTCTACCCCCGCCACCTTTTCCACCAATTATCTCTGATCCTAATTTTGCAAATTTTACTGCATCATATTTATCGACTAATTTTTCAGTAATACCGACTGCTAAGCCAACCTTATCTTCACTGCTTGCAAATACAATTACAATACCATCACCTAATTCTTTTTTTCCATTATCAACTAATTTTCTTAAATCTTTAGGAGGTAAATCTTGAACTTTTTGAAATCTAACATTTATATTATTTATTTTATCATCTTTAATAATATTTTTTGTTTTATCTTGAAGAACTAAACTAACATTCAGTTGTTCAAGTTGTCGTGAAAGATTTTTTATGATTTCTTTTAAATCTTTATTATCAACATTTGGTTTGCCTCCAAGTTTAATAATTTGTGATGACAAATCTTTAATAGTTTCTTCATCTTTTTGAGTAGATAAAGTTGATAATTTTTCTTTATTCTTAATAAAATCCTCAAGTTGTTTATCTCTAAGAGCTTCAACTCTTCTAACACCTGCAGCAATAGACGATTGGCTCACAGTTTTAAATTTTCCAATATCGCCAGTATTTTTGACATGCGTTCCTCCACACAGCTCTGTTGAAAAATATGCCTCTTTTTCCTTACCCATAGATACTACACGAACTTCTTCCCCATATTTTTCTCCAAAGAAAGCTAATGCGCCTTTTTCAATTGCAGCTTTTGGTGTCATAATTCTTGTTGTTACTTCAGAACTATTTGAAACATATTCATTAACTAGCTTATCAATAGTTACTAGCTCTTCATCAGTAATTGGTTTCATATGACTAAAATCAAATCTTAATCTGTCTGGAGCAACTAATGATCCTTTTTGCATAACATGTTTACCAAGTGTCCTTCTTAATGACTCATGGAGTAAGTGTGTAGCTGAATGGTAAGCTTTTAAATTATCTCTTCTCTCTACATCTATTTTCATCTCTACTACATCATTGATTTTTATTTCTCCAGTTTTTAAAGATCCGTAGTGAACAAATAAGTCCCCAAGTTTTTTTTGCGTATCTGCTACTTCAAAAACAGAATTACCAGAAACAATTGTACCTTTGTCGCCAAGTTGTCCTCCTGACTCTCCGTAAAATGGGGTTTGATTTGTAATAATCATTCCCTCTTCACCAGAAGATAAAGATTTTGCCTCTTTGTTATCTTTAATTAGATTTAATACTACGCCTTCAGACTGATTAGACTCATAACCTAAAAATTCTGTTGGACCAGTTTTGTCTTTAATTGAAAACCAAATTGCTTCCTCAGAACTATCACCAGAACCTTTCCAATTCTTTTTAGCAAGCTCTTTGCTTTTTTTCATCAATTCATCAAATTTCTTATTATCAACTTTCAATGATTTGTTCTTTAAGATATCCTCTGTGAGATCTAAAGGAAAACCGTAGGTGTCATATAATTTGAAAGCGACATCACCAGGTAAAACTTTGTCTATTTTTGCAATTTCATCATTTAAAATTTTGATACCTCTATCAAGTAAAACTAAAAATTTCTCCTCCTCCATCCTTAAAGTTTCCTTGATTAAAGATTGAGATCTTTCAAGCTCCGGATAATTTCCTGACATCTCCTTTTTTAACGAGTCAAAAATTTTATAAAAAATTGGTTCTTTAGATCCTAACAAATGAGAATGCCTCATTCCTCTTCTCATAATTCTTCTTAAAACATATCCACGACCTTCATTTGAAGGTAAAACACCCTCAGCTAAGAGAAATGAGCTTGCTCTTAAGTGATCAGCAATTACTCTAAAACTTGATATATTTTTATCTTCTTGTTTAACTTTTGTTACTTCAGATATTGAACTTATTAATTTCTTAAAATGATCAGTTTGATAATTATCATGTGTGCCTTGTAAAAGAGCTGCAATTCTCTCTAATCCCATTCCAGTATCAACAGATGGTTTTGGTAAATCTATTCTTTTATCTTTTGAGACTTGCTCATACTGCATAAAGACTAAGTTCCATATTTCAATAAAACGGTCTCCATCTTGATCTTTGGTTCCTGGCAATCCTCCTTTTAAATGATCACCATGATCATAAAATATTTCTGAGCAAGGACCACATGGACCGGTTTCTCCCATTGACCAGAAGTTATCTGATGTTGCAATTCTAATTATTCTGTCATCACTAAAACCTGCTATTTTCTTCCAGAAATTAAAAGCCTCATCATCTTCATGAAAAACAGTTACATAAAGCTTATTTTTGTCTAAACCAAAATCTTTAGTGATTAAATTCCATGCAAGTTCAATTCCTCTTTCTTTAAAATAATCCCCAAAAGAAAAGTTTCCCAACATTTCAAAGAAAGTATGGTGTCTTGGTGTGTAACCAACGTTTTCTAAATCATTATGTTTGCCACCTGCTCTAACACACTTTTGCGAAGTGGTAGCTCTTTGATAATCTCTTTTTTCTAAACCAGTAAATACATTTTTAAACTGAACCATTCCTGAATTAGCGAACATTAGGGTTGGATCATTATTTGGAACTAAATTACTAGATTCAACAATCTTATGATCATTTTTCTCGAAGTATTTAAGAAACGTACTTCTTATTTCATTTAATGATTTGTCC
>CACORD010000006.1 GCA_902629535.1 uncultured Pelagibacteraceae bacterium
AACAACCGGCAATGCTAAAGATTTAGAATTATTTATCAGAGTTGCTGTTTCCAATGAGCATGCTGAAATAGATTTATCAAAAAAATTTGGTGCATTAAATTCAGAGGCTTCGGGACTGTTAAGACTTGCAAAACTTCATTCAAAAAAAATTGGCTTAAGTTTTCATGTTGGTTCCCAATGTATGCATCCAATTTCATACTCTAAAGGAATTAATGAAATGGGAAATATAATAAAAAAAACTAAAATAATTCCAGATTATATTAATATCGGTGGAGGCTTCCCAACAATTTATCCTGATCTTGTGCCTCTATCTTTAGAGAGTTATTTAGAGGAAATTAAAAAAAGTTTAGAAAATTTAAATTTAAAGAATATGCCTCAAATAATTTGTGAACCTGGAAGAGCTTTGGTTGCAGAAAGTGGATCAACAATTGTGAGAGTTAATTTAAGAAAAAAACAAAAACTTTATATTAATGATGGTACTTACGGCACACTTTTTGATGCTGGAACACCTAATATAGTTTTTCCATCAAAATTGATTAAAGAAAATTCAAGTAAGATTATTTCAAAGAAAATGACTGCATTTGATTTTTATGGGCCAACATGTGACAGTATGGATTACATGAAAGGTCCCTTCCTACTTCCAAATAATATTAAAGAAAATGATTATATTGAACTTGGTCAATTAGGATCATATGGTTTAACTTTTAGAACTCAATTTAATGGTTATTACTCTGATGAGATTTATGAGGTTGAGGATAAACCAATTATGTCTATGTATGATAAGAATTCAGACAAAGCTACTTTAGTTGCTTAATGTCAGAAAATAAAAATCTTGGTCACAACAGTAAAAAAGATTTCCTAAAAAAACCTATAGAACATATTGATATTACATCTTTCGACTCTAGAAAAATTATTTCTTCTATGGAAAAAATGTCTTTTGTTTCAAGAGAAACGGCTAATGCAGCTAATATTTATAATGAAATGTTGAAAGACAAAGAATGCACAATTTTTTTAACATTAGCAGGTTCAACATCTGCTGCGGGTTGTATGAATATTTATAAAGATTTAGTTAAATACAATATGGTTGATGCAATAGTGGCGACTGGCGCTTCAATAATTGATATGGATTTTTTTGAAGCTCTTGGTTTTAAACACTATCAAGGGTCTCAATTCCAAGATGATACTGAATTAAGAAAAAATTATATCGATAGAATTTACGACACATACATAGATGAAGATGAGTTACAGATTTGTGATAAAAAAATATGTGAAATCGCGGATACCTTGGAGCCTAGAAGCTATACATCAAGAGAATTTATTAAAGAAATGGGTAAATATTTAAAAAAAAATTCTATAAAAAAAGACTCTTTGATTGAAACAGCATACGATAATGATGTTCCAATTTTTTGCCCAGCTTTCACCGACTCCAGTGCTGGATTTGGATTAGTTATACATCAAGAAAAAAATCCTAAAAAACATATGACAATCGACTCCATAAGAGAATTTAGAGAATTGACTGAAATTAAAATACGCTCGAAGGGATCAGGTTTATTTATGATTGGTGGTGGTGTTCCAAAAAATTTTATTCAAGACACCGTAATTTGTGCTGAATTGTTAGGTAAGGAAGTTGACATGCACAAATATGCTGTACAAATCACGGTTGCTGACTCTAGAGACGGTGCATGCAGTAGTTCGACATTAAAAGAGGCAAGTTCATGGGGTAAAGTTGATGTTACTAAAGAACAGATGGTATTTGCTGAAGCCACAAGTGTACTACCCCTAATAGCTAGCGACGCTTATCACAAAGGTGAGTGGAAAAATAGGGATAAGAAAAAATTCACAAAAATTTTTGAGTAAAAATTGAAATATTTATCAAATAAGAATGGATTTTTAGGAGTCGACAATAAATTTAATTTCAAAGAAAAAGTTGTTGTAGTCCCATTTGGGCTTGAAAAAACTGTTAGTTATGGTGGTGGCACCAGAAACGGACCTAAAGAAATTATAAAAGCCTCTCATCAAGTGGAATTGTATGATGAAGAGCTAAATTGTGAACCTTATAAAAAAATTGGGATTAAAACATTAAAGCCCTTTAAGATTGATAGAAATATCAAAAAAGCTCTCGAGAAAATATCAAATATAAATAAAGAAATTTTAGATAAAAATCTTTTTCCAATCACGTTTGGGGGAGAACATTCAATTACACCTGGATGTATATATCCATTTATTAAAAAATATAAAAAAATTTATCTCTTACATTTCGATGCCCATGCTGATTTAAGAAATAGCTATAATGGTGAAAAATTCTCACATGCATCAGCAATAAGAAGGTGCTTAGACCATAAGAATACTTCATTAATATCTTTTGGGATCAGAAATATATCAGAAAGTGAAATTCCATTTTTAAAAAAGAATAAATCAAGAATAAATATTTTTTGGGCAAAAGATAAGTCAAAATGGGATTTAAGAAAATTTAAAAAACTCATAAAAGATAAGACAGTTTATTTGACATTTGATGTCGATGGATTCGATTCCAGTATCATGCCAGCCACCGGAACTCCTGAACCGGGTGGATTATTATGGGATGAGACACTCAATATAATTAAAATAGCTGCAAAAAATTCGAACATTGTTGGTGCTGACATCAATGAATTAGCCCCTATAAAAGGTTTTAATTCATACAACTTTCTTGTTGCAAAACTAGCTTATAAAATATTGTCCTATAAATTTTTGATTTAGGCCTTAATTGGCTTAAAAGTTTTTAAAAGTAATCTAAATGGTATCAGCATGATCAAAGCTACTATTACTTTTACAATCAAATCTCCGAGCGAAAGTGTAAGCCATGGCACACCAGTCCCGTAAAATGATATTGAAAAAAATAAAAATGTATCGATTGTTGAGCCAATCATTGAGGATGTTAATGGTGCAACAAACCATTCTTTTTTTCTTAATCTGTCAAATATTTGGACATCTAATAACTGTGCAGTCAAAAATGCAATTCCAGATCCAATAGCTATACGAATAGATATAAAATCTGCAAAATCAGTAGAAAATAAAACTGTAAAACCAATTCCTAGCACAAAGCCAAAGTATACAATTTTTCTTGCAACTCCTTTTCCATAAGATCTGTTAGCTAAATCTGTAATTAAAAAAGCGATCGGATAAGAAAAAGCTCCATAGGTTAATATTTCATTTAAACCATAATAATTTATTGGAAATTGAACAAGATAATTAGAAGATAGGACAACAACACCCATCAAAAATGATAGAAGTAAAAACGATTTACTCATTAAGCTGTTTTAGATTGTACTGTTTTTTTTTGAAATGGAGATTTAATTAATAAGCTTTTTTTTAGTTTTTTTAATCTAGGAGATAAATTTTTATTTTTTACAGATTTTAGAAATTCATCGAAACTGCCTTTTTTATCTACTGATCTAACTCCTGCATTACTAACTGTCAATTTTAAACTTCTTTTTAAAAGTTCACTAGTAAATTTTACCTTTTTTAAATTAGGTAAGAATCTTCTTTTTGTCTTATTGTTAGCATGACTAACGTTATGACCTTTCATTGGATTTTTTCCGGTTAATTCGCATTTTTTTGTCATAATTTGTTCGACTATATAAAGTGAGATATTGATGGCGTCAAGTTTATTAGATTATTCTAATCCTTTTTTCCTACTATTTCATTAAAGTTTTTTACGCCATCTTTTAATAATATTTCCTTCAGCTCTTTTTTAATAAGTCCAACAATATTTGGACCTCTAAAAACCATGCCTGTATAAAGTTGTAAATAATCAGCCCCTGCTAAAAATTTTTGATAAGCAGACCTGCCGGAGTCCACGCCACCTACACCTATAATTTTGATTCTGCCTTTTAAAACTTTATAAAATTTTCTGATCAACTCTGAAGACTTTAACTCAATAGGTTTCCCGGATAACCCTCCTTTTTGATGGCTTTGAGTATTTTGTAAATTTTCTCTTGTTGTATCAGATGTATTAGAAATAATAGCAGCTTCTATTTTGTTATCTAAAAGTACTTCAGAAATTTTCATAATTTCTTCATCATTAATATCTGGTGATACTTTTACCGCTATAGGTGTTTTAGAATTAAGACCTTTCTTCTCTTTTTCTATTAGTTTTAAGAGGTCATCTAATTTTTTTTGATCATGAAAGTTTCTTAAATCTTCAGTGTTTGGTGAGGAAATATTAATAGTAATATAATCAGAGACCCCATTAAATATTTTTAAACACTGTATATAATCATTTGTTCTATCTCCTGAGTCTTTATTAGGTCCAATATTTATTCCAAGTAATCCAGTTGGATTATTTTTTTTAATTCGATCTGCAATATTTTTTGAACCTAGGTTATTAAAACCAAGTCTGTTTATAAGGGCCTCATCCTCTACCAGTCTAAAAACTCTAGGTTTGGGATTTCCGTATTGTTCTAACGGTGTAACAGTTCCTACTTCGACGAAACCAAAACCTAAGTTGAACAATGAATTATATACTTCGGCATTCTTATCAAATCCTGCTGCCATACCAATTGGATTTTCTATATCTTTATTAAATAATTTTGTCCTAAAAAGAGGGTTATTTTTTTCATCATCTAAAATATTTGGAACAAAATTAAATTTTAGTGACTTTATCGCTAAACTATGAGCCGTCTCAGGATCTAATTTAAAAATTAAAGATCTTAAATTTGAAAACATTATTTAATTTTATTTAATATAAGATCTTTTGTTTCTTTCACACCAAAAAAACTTATAAAAAAACCCATCCTTGGTCCATTTTCGTCTCCAAAAACTACTTCATAAATTAATCTAAACCAATCCCGAAGGTTCTCAGTGTAACCATTTTCTTTACCAGTCGAATATATCATTGTTTGAATATCTTCTGGTTTCATTTTGTCGTCACATTTATCTAAAGTTTTTACCAGAGCTTCTAAAGCTTTTTTTTCTTCACCATTAGGTTTTTTATAATTTTTTTTCAATTTTATTACGTCATTAAAGTACTTTATTGCATAGCCTACTAAATTATCAAAGATAGGATTATCTTTTTCCGAAATGTCTTTTTTATATTTTTTAACAAATTTCCAAAGAAGTTCTTTGCTGTCAGCATTACTTGTTTCGACCAAGTTTAATAACATTGAAAATGACATAATCATATTCTCCTTGGGTACCAAACTATTATGAACGTGCCATACAGGATTCATAAGTAGCTGCAACTCGTTTTGATTTTTTGCTTTCTCAATCAGATCCAAATAATCATCAACAGTTTTTGAAACTATTTCTTTGTAAAGTTTTTTTGCTCTTTTTGGATTTTGATACATATACAGTGACAAACTTTCAGGAGAAGCATACTCTAACCATTGATCAATAGTGATACCGTTTCCCTTTGATTTTGAGATCTTCTCTCCTTTTTCATCCAAAAATAGTTCATATGCAAACCCTGACGGATTTGTTTTCCCGATCAATTTGATAATTTTTGTTGAAAGTATTGCGCTCTCTATAAGATCCTTTCCATACATTTCGAAATCAACATCTAGTGCATACCATCTCATAGCCCAATCAACTTTCCACTGTAATTTACAATTTCCATCATAAATGCTTGTTTCCAAATCTTTTCCATTATTATCAAAAACAATGATAGATTTTTCTTTATCAATATTTTTTACAGGTATTTCTAGAACATGACCTGTATCTGGACAAATTGGAAGAAATGGACTGTAAGTTTTTTGTCTCTCTTTTCCTAGTGTAGGAAGTATTATATTCATTATACCATCATAATTCTCTAAAATAACTTCTAGAGAAGAATTAAAGAAACCTGATTTATAAAGTGCTGTTGAACTTCTAAAATTATACTTAAATTTAAAATTGTTTAAAAATTTTTTTAACATTTCATTATTATGCTCACCGAAACTATTAAATTTTTGAAAGGGATCAGGCACATTAGTAAGCGGTTTGTGTAAATTTTTTTCTAATAATTCTTTTTGTGGAACGTTGTCAGGTACTTTTCTAAGACCGTCCATATCATCTGAAAAAGTAATGATTTCGGTTGGTAAATCAGTCAAATGTTTTAGGGCATTCACAATCATAGATGTCCTTGCAACTTCTCCAAAAGTTCCTATATGTGGAAGGCCACTAGGACCATAACCTGTTTGGAGAATTATTTTGCCTTTTTTTTCTATAAAAGATTTTCTTTCCCGAAGCATTTTTTTTGCTTCAACGAAAGGCCATGCACTTGTTTTATCAAAATTCTCTTTTTTAATCATGATTAATTCAAATAAAATCTTAAATTAACGCTTTAACTTATTCTTATAGAGTTGAAATTTATTTACCATAAAATAATGTTCTATCAAAATGTCTAATTATAAAACTGTTTTTTTTACTCTTGGAATTCTTCAAATAATTCTTGGAATTTTCATGTTGATACCAATATTTGTTCAATTTCTTTTTAAAGAAATTGACTCTTCTTTTTTTGGCGCCTCAATTATTACAATTATTTTTGGTACGCTATTTTTTTTATCTAATCTTGATCATGATAAGAAGTTAAATTTACAGCAAGCTTTTTTATTAACCGCTTTATCTTGGCTAAGTATCGCAATTTTTGGCTCACTTCCTCTAATTTTTTCTGAAGTCAATTTTTCTTTCACTAATGCTTTTTTTGAAAGTATGTCAGGCATTACAACAACTGGTTCAACAATCATTGCAAATTTAGAGGAGATGCCCAAAGCAATTTTGCTTTGGAGAGCAATTCTTCAATGGTTGGGTGGTATTGGAATAATTGTTATGGCGATCACTTTGATGCCAATAATGAATGTTGGTGGTATGCAATTATTCAAAATTTCTAACAGTGACTCATCTGAAAAAATTCTTCCTAAATCGAAAGAAATTGCATTGAGATTAATTTATATTTATTCAGGTCTCACTACACTATGTGCAATATCATATAAAATTCTTGGGATGAATACTTTTGACAGTATAACTCATTCTATGACAACAATAGCAACTGGAGGTTTTTCAAACTATAACGAGTCCATTGGTTTCTTTAACAGTTTTCCAATAGAAATTTCAGCAATGATTTTTATTATCTTGGGAAGTTTACCTTTTATCGCTTATATCAAATTCTTAAACGGTAATAGAAGAATTTTTTTTTCAGATATTCAGATTAGAACCTTTTTAAAAATAATCTTAATAAGTATTCTGATTTTATCAATTTATTTGTTTTTAGATAAATCATCTGAACTAAACTTCAGAACAGTTTTATTTAATGTAATATCAATTTTAACAGGAACTGGATATGTAAATGCACAATTTGATAACTGGGGTGGATTTCCTTTAATTATATTTATAGGTTTAATGTTTATAGGTGGATGTGCAGGCTCAACAACCTGTGGTATAAAAATATTTAGATTTCAAATACTTTATTCATTTGTTTTGAATCAACTAAAAAAAATTATCTATCCTAAGGGAATTTTTATTCTAAAATATAACCAAAGTGCTGTTGATGATAAATTTACTGCGTCAATTATCTCTTTCATTTATATGTACCTAGTGATTTTTTTTGCAATTACAGCATTATTATCTTTGACAGGTCTTGACTTTATTACTTCAATTTCCGGTGCTGCAACATCTATTTCAAATGTAGGACCTGGCCTAGGTTCAACTATTGGACCAAACGGAAATTTTTCATCGCTACCTGATATATCTAAGTGGATTTTAAGTTTTGGTATGATTTTGGGTAGATTGGAATTATTTGCAATCCTTGTATTATTTTTACCATCTTTTTGGAGGAATTAAATTTGATAGAAATTAAAAAAAACTCTTTGTCTGAAATGTTCTCGGTTTATTTTGACAAAAGAATGCTCAAAATTTTGTTGCTTGGTGCAATATCAGGTTTTCCATGGGTTTTAATTGGAAGTAGTCTAAGTTTATGGTTAAAAGAAGATGGATTAAGTAGATCAACTGTTGGATGGGCTGGATTAATTTTTGCAGTTTATGCATTTAATTATTTATGGGCACCTTTAATAGATAGAATACAAATACCATATTTAACAAAAAAATTAGGTCACAGAAGAGGATGGATTGTTTTGATGCAAATTATCATCTTGCTCTCACTTGGTCTTTGGAGTTTACTCGATCCATCTGAAAATTTAGCTTTAGTTGTTTCAGTAGGCTTAATGATTGCTATAGCATCATCAACTCAAGATATAACAGTTGATGCTTTAAGAATTGAACAGATTGGTGAAAATGAGGGAAAATCCATGGCTGCAGGGGCAGCAATGGCGGTTGTCGGTTGGTGGACAGGATACAAGTTAGGTGGAGTACTATCATTATTTGCAGCAGATATTCTACAAAACATTGGATTTGAAAATTATTGGCAACTAACTTTCTTAATTTTGGGGATTTTAGTAATTTTAATGAACATTGGCTTAATGTTCATTGATGAATCTGGAAATTTAGATAGACAAAATCAACAAAAAGAAAATGATAAATTAATTTCATCTCAGTTTAAAAAAGAAAATATATTTACAAAATTGATAACATGGGTTGCTGGAACAATTAGTGGCCCAATTATTAGTTTTTTTAAAAAAAATGGCTTTTCAATTGCTCTAGGGATTTTAGGATTTGTTTTTTTATTTAAAGTGGGTGAGGCATTTCTTGGAAGAATGTCTATAATTTTTTATAAAGAAATAGGTTTTAGTAAATCGGATATCGCTATTTACTCCAAAACGTTAGGTTGGATCACTACTGTGACGTTTACTCTTTTAGGTGGACTTTTTGTAATAAGATCTGGAGTTTTAAAAGCAATGTTTTTTGCTGGAGTAATGATGGCAAGTACAAACCTTTTATTTAGTGTATTGGCCTGGAGCGATAAATCGGAATTTTTATTTGCTATTGCAGTTATTTTTGATGATATAGCTGCTGCATTTGCAACAGTAGCTTTTGTAGCCTTTATATCTATGCTCGTAGACAGAGCCTATACAGCAACTCAATATGCGCTCTTAGCATCAATAGGCACCGCTGGTAGAACAACTTTGGCCTCCTCCTCTGGCGCCCTTGTTGATTGGTTAAATGGTGATTGGGGAATATTTTTTATTTTAACTGCGCTAATGGTCATTCCTTCATTAATAATTCTATGGATTATGAAAAATAAACTACAACTAAGTGAAAAATAATTTTTTAAATAAATCTGTAGCTAACGTTTACTTTAAACCATCTTCTAATTCTGAGGTAGTTTCGCAAATTCTATATGGGGAGAAATTTAAGATTCTATTGAAAAGAAAAAAATATTTAAAAATAAAAACTCATTATGACAATTATATTGGATATATAAAAAAGGATAAGTTTTTTGAAAATTTTAAACCCTCACATAAAATTTCAAAGATTAAATCTAGAATTTTTTTTAAAAAAGGTAAAAGATTTTTGTCTTCAAACCATTATCTATATTATGGATCTGGCGTGTGTATAAGAAATGAAAAAAAAAAGTATATTGAATTTGAAAAAAATAAATGGATCAAAAAAAGTGATATCAAAAATATTGATCATTATGAAAAAAATTATATCAAAGTATTCAAATTCTTTTTAAACACAAAATACTTATGGGGCGGAAAAACCTGTGTCGGTATCGATTGTTCAGCATTAATTCAAATTTATTTTTATTACAACAGAATATTTTTTCCAAGAGATACAAAAGACCAAATAAGATTTTGTAAAAGAAAAAGAGGTAAAAATCGACTTAAAGGAGATATCTTATTTTGGAAAGGACATGTTGGTATATGTCTTAATAAGTCTAGATTTATTCATGCTTATGGACCAAAAAAGAAGGTGATAATAATGCCAAAAATACAAACAATAAAATTAATTGATAAAACAGCAAATTTAAAAGTTAAAAAAATAAGTAATATCAGAAATATTTAATCTCTACCAAAGTCAGGTTTGTTAACATCCTGTTTTAATTTAATAATTTTAGACCTAACTTTTTTTGTCTGAGATAATTTTTTTAAAATTGATTTATTATTTTTGGAATTTATATCTTTTTTAAAAGATTTTAAGTTTTTGATAAATAAATCTATTGCTTTTGTAACATTAACTTTGTTTTCAAAAAAAATATCTCTCCACATAATTTCATTTGAAGCAGCTATTCTTGAAAAATCTCTCAACCCCCCGGCACTGTATTTAATAAGACCAAATTTGAGTATTTTTTCAAAATCTTGAGCCGATTTAACCAAATTATAAGCAATTAAATGTGGTAAATGACTTGTGATAGAAAAAACTTTGTCATGTTTTTCAGGGTTCATAATAACAGTTTTTGAGCCCATCTTTTTCCAAAAAGAACGTAAAAATTTTAAATTCTTAGAACTTGTTTTTTTGTCCTTAATTAATACACACCATTTATCCTCAAACATATCAGCTTTTCCAAATTCTGGTCCACTCACCTCTGATCCAGCGATAGGGTGACTCCTTATCCAATTTATACCATGCTTCAAAAACTTTTTGATAATTTTTGATGACTCTATTTTTGAAGATCCAACATCAGTAATCAGTGTCTTTGGCAAAATAGTTTTATTAATCTTAAGAATGAGTTTTTTATATTCACTCGTTGACGTACAAACAATCACTAAGTTTGAATTTACCAAACCATCTTTAAGTGACTTAACAATGGTTCCTGGTAATCTGAGACTTTTTATTTTAGTGATATTAGATTTTGATTTTTCATAAATAAATATTTTTTTTGCTATTTTTTTTTTTGAAATCTTCCTTACTAAAGAAGAGCCTAATAATCCACAGCCTATAATTAATACATTTCTCATTTTCTAAATATATTTTGTGTTGCTTTGATAAATTTTATATTTTCCTCTTTTGACCCAATCGTTAATCGTAGCATATTTTTTATTTTATAACCTTCTTCAGTAGACCTTAAAATAATTCCCTTTTTTTTTAATTTTTCATAAAAGTTATTAGCTCTTAGTTTGCATTTATTAAAATTCAATAATAAAAAGTTAGCAGAAACTTTATTTGAGCTAATATCGTAATTACTCAAAAAATTTTTCAGTTTTGTTGCATAAAAATAATTGTGTTTTACTGAACGTGAAATAAATTTTCTATCCTTAAGTGACTCAATAGCTGCTTTTTGAGCTACTTCATTAACATTGAATGGAGGTTTAATAACATTCAAAGCATCAATAATTTTTTTTGAACCATATCCCCAACCAATTCTTAGGGATGATAGTCCATAGATTTTTGAGAATGTCCTTAATATAAAAACATTCTGCTTATTTTTGAATAAGTCTAAACCAGATTTATAGTCTCTATTTTGCATGTACTCTGCATAAGCATCATCTACAACAAGCAAAATATTTTTTCTTAATCTTTTTCTTAAATCAATTAATTCAAAATTGCTCAAGTAAGTGCCAGTTGGATTATTTGGATTAGCAAGAAATACCATTTTAGTTTTATTACTTACTTTTTTAATTATTTCAGAAACAGAAACTTTAAAATTTTTTTCTTTGGCAAAAACAACTTTTGCTCCAACTATTTTTGCATATATTCTGTACATTAAAAAACTAAATTGAGGAAGAATTACTTCATCTTTTGGTTTAAGGAAAAGTTGGCATAACATTTGAATAACTTCGTCTGAACCAGCTCCACAAATTATTTTTTCTTTGTCACAATTAAATTTTTTTGAGATCTGACTTCGTAATTTTTTAGACTTTCCATCAGGATATCTGAAAAGACTTAATTTTTTATTTGATATTGCCTTCTTGGCCCTGAAACTTGCTCCTAGAGCTGATTCATTTGCCGAAAGTTTAATGATTTTATTAAAACTCTTAATAGTTGATTTGCCAGGTTGATAAGCCTCGATATTAAATCTTTTAAATTTTATAGTTGTCATCTTTTAAATTTTAGCCTCTTTATAAATAAAATAACAATTTTTCATATAGAATTAGTTCAAATTATTTAAAAATTGACATACTAAATAACATCTTGTACAAAATCCACGCGCTGATTTACCTGAATTGCGAGCGCTTTAAAAAAACCGCTAAAAAAGTTTTTTTTCTCACAATTCAATAATTAGCATTAATAATTATGAATATTAAAGAAAATATAAAAACGCTTGTTATTAAAAAACCATTGAAACTTGATTGTGGTAAAACTATTAATAATTTTCCACTCGCATATGAAACTTATGGTTCGCTTAATAAAAACAAAGATAATGCAATTCTTGTTTTTCATGCGCTTACTGGTGATCAATTTGTTACGGGTATTAATCCCGTCACAAAAAAAGATGGCTGGTGGTCTTACGCAGTGGGCCCTAACAAATCAATAGATACGAATAAATATTTTGTTATTTGTGCAAATGTAATAGGTGGTTGTATGGGCTCATTTGGTCCAAGTCATAAAAATCCTGATACAAATAAAATTTACGGAACCGATTTTCCTGTAATTACTATTAATGACATGGTCAACGCACAAGTGAATTTATTAGATCATTTTGAGATAAAAAAACTTTTTTCAGTTGTTGGTGGATCAATGGGAGGAATGCAAGTTTTGCAATTTATAAGTAATTATCCGGATAAAGCTAGTACAGTTGTACCGATTGCATGTACCTCCAGTCATTCTGCTCAAAATATTGCTTTTAATGAATTAGGTAGACAAGCGATAGCATCGGATCATAATTGGTCAGACGGAAAATATTTATCTAATAATACTCTTCCTGATAAAGGGTTATCAGTAGCAAGAATGGCTGCTCATATAACTTATTTGTCTAAAAAAGGTTTACAAGAAAAATTCGGAAGAAAACTTCAAGAAAGAGATGCTCTTAAATTTGGGTTTGATGCAGATTTTCAAATAGAGAGTTATCTAAGATATCAAGGATCGGTTTTTGTAGATCGATTTGATGCTAATAGTTATCTTTATATCACAAGAGCAATGGATTATTTTGATCTAGTTAAACAATTTGATGGTAATTTATCTAATGCATTTAAAAAAACTAAGGCTAAGTTTTTTATAATATCTTTTACCTCAGACTGGCTCTATCCGACCCAAGAAAATAAAGATATAGTTATCGCTCTTAATGCAATTGGTGCTGATGTTGGATTTGTTGAAATAAAATCTGACAAAGGTCATGATTCTTTTTTATTAGATGTTCCAGACTTTTTGAAAACTCTTAAAAATTTTTTAGATAAATCTTACTTAGAAAGATAATGGTGAAAACAGAATATAAAATAATAGTCGATTTAATAGAGGAAAAAACAAGAGTTTTAGATGTTGGCTGCGATGATGGAGCATTAATGGAGTCATTAAAAAAAAATAAAAGTGTTGATGTGAGAGGGATTGAGATTTCAAAGGATAAAGTTCAAACCTGTGTATCAAAAGGACTTACTGTAATTGAAGGAAACGCAGAATTGGATTTAAAACAATTTCCAAATGACTCTTTTGATTATGTTGTTCTAGGTCAAACTTTACAAGCTTTCGTAAATCCTGAGATTGTTATAAAAGAACTTTTAAGAGTTGGAAAAAAAGCAATCATAACAATTCCAAATTTTGGTCATTGGAAAGTAAGATTAAATTTGCTTATTAAAGGAACAATGCCAATCACAGAATCCTTGCCAAATGATTGGTATAACACCCCAAATATTCATATGTGTACCATTAAAGATTTTGTTAAATTTTCAAAAATTATAAACTTTAAAATCTTTAAATCTTTAGCTCTGACTAATAAAAATATTTCAAATATTAATAATTCTAATTTATTTTATAAAAATTTATTTGCAGAATTAGGTATATTCTTAATTGAAAAATAAGATGAGAATAGAAATAATTAAGTGTTTACAAGATAATTATAGTTACTTGTTAATCGATGACTCTAAAAATATTGGGTGCGTTGTTGACCCTGGTGAAGCAGCTCCAATTATAAAATATGTTGAAAGTAATAATATTGAGTTAAAATATATTCTTAATACTCACCATCATTATGATCATGTAGGTGGCAACTTAGAATTAAAGAAAAGATATAATTCTAAAATAGTTGGATTTAAAGAAGATAAAGATCGTATTCCAGAAATTGATGTGCTTGTGGAAGATAATCAAAAATGGAAAGGTGAAAATTTTGAGGCGAAAATTTATCACATACCAGGTCATACAAGTGGGCATATTGCCTTTCATTTTTTTTTGGAAAAAAAAATTTTTACTGGGGACACCTTATTTTCTTTAGGATGTGGTAGAATTTTTGAGGGAACTTATGAACAGATGTTCAATTCATTAAAAAAAATAAAAGAACTTCCAAAAGATACTCAAATATATTGCGGCCATGAATATACATTACAAAATTCAAAATTTTGTGAGTCAAATGATCCTGATAATTCAAATTTAAAGAGTAAAATTCAAGAAATTAAAGAAAAAATAAAAAATGGCCAACCCACCATTCCATCAATTTTATCTGATGAAATAGAATGCAATATATTTCTTAAAGCTAAAGATGTTGAAAGTTTTTCAAAATTAAGAGATTTAAAGGACAATTTTTGATTTATAAAACTTGACTATAGGCTTGCTCAGACTATATTGCCTTAACAAAATTAAGAGTATTTATATGTCATTCGCAGTCATAAAAACAGGTGGTAAACAATACAAAGTCAAATCTGGAGAGATTTTGAAAATTGAGAAATTAACAGATATCAAAGCTAATTCAAAAATAGAATTTAATGAAATTTTAGCTTATGGAGATGACAGTAAAATAGAAGTTGGAGCGCCAATGGTAAGTGGTGCAAAAGTTGAGGCTGACTTAATTAAAAATAGTAAAAATAGGACTGTATTAATTTTTAAAAAAAGAAGAAGACATAACTCAAGAAGAAAAAATGGGCATAGACAGGAATATTCTATGATTAGAATAAACAAAATTTTTTCGAAAGATGGTAAAATTCTTTCAGAGGCTGAAAAAGTTTCTAAGGTAACAAAAAAGACAGAAACAAAAAAAGAGGCTAGTAAATAACTAGGAATAATTATGGCAACAAAAAAAGCAGGCGGATCTTCTAGAAATGGACGTGATAGTGCTGGGCGAAGACTTGGTGTCAAAAAGTATGGTGGACAATCTGTTATACCTGGAAACATTATTGTAAGACAAAGGGGTACAAAAATATTTCCTGGAGAAAACGTAGGAATGGGTAAAGATCACTCAATTTTTTCAGTAATAAAAGGTAAAGTAGTTTTTAAAAAGACAAAGTCAGATAGAACTTTTGTTTCAGTAAAACCCAATTAATAGTACAACTTAAACTATTGTTGTATTATGAAATTCTTAGATCAAGTTAAAATTTATATTAAAGCTGGAAACGGTGGAGATGGTTCTCCAAGTTTCAGAAGAGAAAAATTTATAGAATATGGTGGCCCAGATGGTGGTGATGGTGGAAAAGGAGGTTCAGTAATTTTAAAAGCTGAACAGAATTTAAATACTTTGATTGATTTTAGATATCAACAACATCATAAAGCGAAGCGAGGTGAGAACGGTGCAGGACAAAATCGAACAGGCAAGAGTGGTGAAGATTTAATTTTAAAGGTTCCCCTAGGAACGCAAGTTTTTGAAGAGGACAACAAAACACTAATTTACGACTTTACAAAAATTAGTGAGGAATTTATCGCTGCTGCTGGTGGTAAAGGTGGATTGGGCAATACAAGATTCAAAAGTTCTACTAATAGGGCTCCAAGGAAATTTACAAAAGGAACTCAAGGAGAAGAGTTTACAATTTGGCTTCAATTGAAAACAATAGCTGATATTGGGATTATAGGATTACCTAATGCAGGTAAATCAAGCTTATTAGCATCAGTTACTAATGCAAATCCTAAAATTGCAAACTATCAATTTACCACTTTAAATCCAAATTTAGGAGTAGCAAGTTATGATAATAAAGAAATTACATTAGCAGATATACCAGGATTAGTAGAAGGAGCTCATGAAGGTACAGGCCTTGGAATTCAGTTTTTAAAACATATTGAGAGATGTAAATCTCTTTTACATTTAATTGATATTACAAGTGAAGATTTAAAAAAAAGCTATCAACAAGTAAAAAATGAGCTTAAAAAATATAGTAACAAACTCATAAAAAAAAAAGAATTAATCGTGTTGAACAAAATAGATCTTATTGATGAAAAAGAAGTTAATCACATAATTAAAGATTTTAAAAAGAATACTAAATCAGAAGTTATTGCTTTATCAACATTCAATAAATCTTCAGTATCAAAAATCAAATCAAAATTATTGAATTATGTATCTTAAAAACTCAAAAAAAATTGTTATCAAGATCGGATCTTCACTTTTAGTTGATCAAGATAAGAAAATAAGAAAAAAATGGCTGTCTAGCTTTGCGAAAGATATAAAAAAATTAAGATCGAATAATCAAAAAGTTATAATTGTTTCTTCAGGCGCGATAGCCCTTGGATGTAAAAAAAATGAATTATAATAAAAAGAATCTTAAGCTAGATAAAAGTCAAGCAATTGCATCTATAGGACAAATTGAATTGATGAATTTGTTCTTAGAAACGTTTTCAAAATATAAATTAGATATTTCTCAAATTTTACTTACCCTTGACGATACCGAGGAGAGAAGAAGATCAATTAATGCAAAAAGAACTTTTGAAAACTTATTCGATCTTGATTTCATCCCTATTGTTAATGAAAATGATACTATTGCTACATCTGAAATTAAATATGGAGATAATGATAGACTTGCTTCTAGAGTAGCTCAAATTACAAATGCAGATACCTTAATATTACTCTCGGATGTGGATGGTTTATACACAAAAAATCCAAAAAAATTCAAAGATGCTCAGTTAATTAAGAAAGTGATTGATTTAGACAAAGTTATTAAAAGTATAAATATCAAAGGTATGACAGAATTAGGAAGTGGTGGCATGAATACAAAAATTGAAGCTGCTAAAATTTGTAATTTGGCTGGCTGTAATATGGTAATAGCAAATGGGTTAAGTCTCAATCCTATCGATCGTATCCAGATTGAAAATAACTGCACTTGGTTTATTTCTAAAATATCTAAAATGCATGCAAGAAAAAAGTGGATAATCAGCTCAATTTCTCCCAAGGGTGAACTTATAATTGATGACGGGGCAAAAAAGGCTCTTCATAGTGGAAAAAGTTTATTGGCGGCTGGGATTAAAAAAGTGGTCGGTAGGTTTAATAAGGGAGATCATATTAAAATTTTAGATAATAAAAAAAAAGAGTTTGCTCGAGGACTTAGCTCTTTTTCATCCAAAGAAATAAATTTGATTATGGGCTGTCATTCGAATGAAATACAAAAAATTTTAGGATACGTGTCAAAATCTGAGGTAGTGCATAAAGATGATATGGTGGAAATCTAATGAGAAATATATTAATTAATATTGGAGAAAGATCAAAACAAGCGTTTGCTCAACCAATAAATACTTATAAAAAAAATAGAGTTTTAAGTGATTATCTTAAAATGATAAGAAAAAATAAGCATTTAATTCTTAAAGAAAATAAAAAAGATGTAGAACAGGCTATCAAAATAAAGCTAAGAGATAATTTAATAAATCGACTAATTTTAAACGAAAAAAAAATCTTGGGTATTATTAATTCAATCCAAAAAATAATTAAGTTAAAAGATCCAGTTCATAATGTTATTGAAAAATGGAAAAGACCTAATGGACTTGTATTTTCAAAAATATCAATCCCGATAGGAGTAATAGGTGTAATTTATGAAAGTAGACCAAATGTAACCTCAGATGTAGCATCATTATGTTTTAAATCTGGAAATCCAGTTATTTTGAAAGGTGGTTCTGAAGCCTTTTATTCTAATAAAATTTTATCAAATTTATTTAGAAGAGCTTTGAAGATTAATAAAGTTAATCAAAACTTTGTTCAATTCATCGATATAAAGAATAGAAAAGTGGTAGATTTTTTACTCACTAAAATGACTAATTTTATTGATGTAATCATACCAAGAGGGGGTAGAAATTTAGTTAAAAAAGTACAAAACATTTCTAAAATTCCAACTATTGGTCACTTAGAAGGTGTTTGTCATTCATATGTAGATAAAGATGCAGATCCCGAAATTGCTACCAAAGTAATAGTAAATGCAAAATTAAGGAATACAGCGATTTGTGGAGCAACTGAAACAATTTTACTCAATGAGCGTATAATCAAAAAGTTTGGAGCTCATATATTAAAGATATTAGAGGAAAAAGGTTGTCAAATTATTGCTGATAATAAAATACGAAAAATTTATAAAGGTAAAATCAAAAAAGCATCAATCAAAGATTGGTCAAAAGAATATTTATCTGCTAGCGTTTCTGTAAAATCAGTCAAAAACGTACAAGAAGCTATTTCTCATATTAATAGATATGGAACTATGCATACTGATTGTATTATTACTAAAAACAAAAAAACTGCTAAAAAATTTTTAATGGGGGTTAAAAGTTCAATAGCAATGCACAATACATCTACACAATTTGCAGATGGTGGTGAATTTGGATTTGGCGGCGAGGTTGGTATTTCGACAAATGTTCTTCCACCAAGAGGCCCCGTGGGACTTGGACAACTAATTTCGTATAAATATCAAGTAACTAGTAATGGTAAAATTAGAAAGTAAATTGGTTACAAGAAGAAATAAAATTGGGATACTGGGTGGATCCTTCGATCCTGCACACAAAGGTCACTTAACAATCTCAAAAGAAGCAATTAAAAGATTTGATTTACGAAATGTTATTTGGGCAATAACAAAAAAAAATCCTTTTAAAAAAAAAACGCATACAAGTTTGGATAATAGAATCAAGCATTGCAAAAAAATTATTGGATCAAGTAAATTGATTAAAGTAAAATTTTATGAAAACGCAATTAAATCGAATAAAACTTTTGATTTAATAAATCATCTTTCAAAGAATAAAAAAAACAAAATTTATTTTATAATGGGGGCTGATAATTTAATAAAATTTCATAAATGGTATAAATGGAAATCAATTTCACAGAAATGTAAAATAATAGTATTTGATAGGCATGGTTATAAAAAAAAATCGTTAAATTCGTCTACATATAAAAGATTAAATAGAGAAAATTTGAAATTTATTGAATTTGAAAAGGTCAATATTTCTTCTTCTCAATTAAGAAAAATTTGATATGGTTTAGTTAATTAATGGACAAAATTTCTGATTTAAAAAAAATCATAATTCAAACTTTAGATATTAATAAAGCTTTAGACATTGTAAGCATCGATCTTAAAGATAAAAGTTCGATGGCAGAATACATGATTATAGCAAGTGGTACATCATCTAGACATATTCAATCACTTTCTGAACAAGTTTTAGAAAAATTCAAAGACTATGGTATGAAAGATTCAAAAATTGAGGGAAAAGATAGCAACGAGTGGAAACTGGTGGATGGAATAGATCTAATTGTTCACATATTTCATCCAGAAAAAAGAAAATTTTATGAACTAGAAAAAATATGGTCTGAATTTATACCAAAAGAAAAACTTATTATATGAAAAACTCAAAAGTCGTTTTATGCACTTTAATATTTCTGAAATTTTTATTCAGTGTTTCTGTAAATGCTACCGAAGTTAGCGTCTACGAAAAAATTGATTTATTTGGAGAAGTTTTAGAAAAAATTAATAAAGAGTATGTTGATGAGATTAATCAGTCTGAAAGTATGGATTCCGCGATTAATGGTTTACTTCAATCACTTGATCCTTACTCCGCTTATATGTCTCCTGACACTTTTAATGAAATGCAAACTGAAACAAGTGGTGAATTTGGGGGCTTAGGAATTGAAGTTGGAATGGAGTCTGGTGTTGTGAAAGTCATTTCACCGATAGATGATACACCGGCATCTAAAGCAGGAATTAAAGCTGGAGATTACATTATAAAAATTGATGATATCCAAGTTCAAGGTAAATCTCTTAGTGAGGCTGTAGATCTGATGAGAGGACCTGTAGGTTCTTCTATAAACTTAACAATTAGAAGAATTGGGCAAAAAAAAGCTTTAACATTTGATATTGTGAGAGAGATAATTGAAATTAGATCTGTTAAAGCAGATTTATTAGAAAAAAATATTGGTTATATTAGGTTAACCTCATTTAATGAAAATAGTGGAGAACAGATTAGAGAACAAATTAAAAAATTTGAAGAAAATAAAAATATTAATGCGTATATTCTTGATCTAAGAAATAATCCTGGTGGCCTATTATCTCAAGCCATTAGGATAACAGATTTTTTTTTAGATAATGGAGAAATTGTATCTACTAAAAGTAGAAAACTTTCTGAAAACAGAAAATGGTTTGCAAAAAAAGGTGATTTGATTGATGGAAAAACATTAATTGTTTTAATCAATTATGGCTCCGCATCAGCATCTGAGATAGTTGCTGGTGCTCTTAAAGACCATAAAAGAGCAATTATATTAGGAGAAAATAGTTATGGAAAGGGATCCGTGCAATCAATTATTCCGTTAAAAAATAAAGGGGCTATCAGGCTAACAGTTGCAAAATATTATTTACCTTCTGGAAAATCGATTTCTGAAGTTGGCGTAAGTCCAGATATTGAAATTGATGAGGAAAGCGATTTGTTCAGAATAAAAACTGATACCGATAACCAGCTTAATTACGCACTAAAACTTTTAAACGGGTAAATGAAAGATAAGTATAAAAATTTACCACTACGCAGTGGTGTAGGTATAGTGGTATTAAATCAAAATAATAAAATTTTTGTTGCAAAGCGAATTGATAACCCAAGAAATTTTTGGCAAATGCCTCAAGGAGGTATTGATGCTGGTGAAGATTTTCTCTCTGCTGCTTATAGAGAATTAGAGGAAGAAACTAGTATTACAAAAGTTGATCTGATTAAAGAATTTGATGGATTTATCACATATGAATTACCTGATCACTTATTAGGAATTATTTGGAGAGGCAAATATAAGGGCCAAAAGCAAAAATGGTTTTTAATGAGATATAATGGAAATGATAATGAAATCAACATTCAAACGAAAAAACCAGAGTTTTTAGAGTGGAAATGGATTGATGTAGAAGCACTTACAGACGTAGTAGTTGATTTTAAACTTCATGTTTATAAAGAACTTCAAAAAAAGATAATAAAAATAATTAATTAATTGACTTTAGAACTTCTACTTTTTGATCTGCTAAATACTTAGCCTGATCAGTTATTTCTACTTTACTTGCCTCCTCCTCAGCTTTTTTAAGTAAATCCTCTTGTTTAGATTTATCTAAATCTGCCACAGCAAATATTACACTTGTTAAGATGGATAAATTATTATTTTTGAATTCAATAATTCCGTCCTCTACATAATAATTTTTATCACCTGATGTCGAAAATACTTTAATTATCCCAGGTTTTAAAAAAGAAATAATAGATATGTGATCTTTTAAAATCCCCATTTCACCCTCAAATGCAGGTACAACAACCTCTAAAACATCCTCTTTAACTAAAAAAGATTTTTCCGGGTTTACAATTTCAATTTTAAACTCTTCACTCATTAAGCAGCAGCTTCTTGTTCCATTTTTTTAGCTTTCTCAATTGCCTCTTCAATTGTGCCTACCATATAAAACGCTGCTTCAGGTAAATGATCATATTCACCTTTACAAATAGCATCAAAGCCTTTGATGGTTGAGTCTAAATCTACCAATTTTCCAGGTGATCCTGTGAAAACTTCTGCAACAAAAAATGGCTGAGATAAAAATCTTTGAATTTTTCTCGCTCTAGCTACAACCAGCTTATCCTCTTCAGATAATTCGTCCATACCCAAAATGGCTATGATATCTTGTAATGATTTGTAAGATTGTAATATTCTTTGCACATCTCTTGCTACTCTATAATGTTCATCACCAACAATTCTAGGGTCTAGAATTCTTGAAGTTGAGTCTAGCGGATCAACAGCAGGATATATTCCAATTTCAGCTATTTGTCTTGAAAGCACTGTTGTTGCATCTAAATGAGCAAAAGATGTAGCCGGAGCAGGGTCAGTTAAATCATCTGCAGGTACATAAATTGCTTGTACTGAGGTAATTGATCCTTTGTTAGTAGTTGTAATTCTTTCTTGAAGATTACCCATATCAGTTGCTAATGTTGGTTGATAACCAACTGCAGATGGAATTCTACCCAGAAGTGCTGAAACTTCTGAGCCCGCTTGAGTAAATCTAAAAATATTATCAACAAAGAAAAGTACATCTTGTCCCTCTTGATCTCTAAAATATTCTGCTACAGTCAAGCCAGTAAGTGCCACTCTAGCTCTAGCACCTGGAGGTTCATTCATTTGTCCGTAAACCAATGCTGCTTTAGATCCTGGTCCGTCCTGTTTGATAACACCAGACTCGATCATTTCATGATAAAGATCATTTCCTTCTCTTGTTCTTTCTCCTACACCTGCAAAAACTGAGAAACCACCATGTGCTTTTGCAACGTTATTGATTAACTCCATAATTAAAACTGTTTTTCCAACACCAGCACCGCCGAATAACCCAATTTTTCCTCCTTTAGCGTAAGGAGCAAGCAAATCAATTACTTTGATACCTGTTACAAGTATTTCAGTTTCAGTTGATTGATCATTGAATTCAGGGGCACCTCTATGAATTGGCCAACTTTCTTTAGTTTTTACTTCTCCTCTTTCATCTATTGGTTCTCCAATCACATTAATAATTCTTCCAAGAGTTTCAGGTCCTACTGGAACTTGTATGGGAGCATTGGTATTAATTACCTCATCACCTCTTTTTAGACCTTCAGTAGCATCCATTGCAATAGTTCTAACTGTAGTTTCACCCAAGTGTTGCGCTACTTCTAAAACTAATCTGTTGTTTCCATTTTTACATTCCAATGCTGTTAAAATTTCTGGAAGTTCTCCATCAAATTTAACATCTACTACTGCTCCAATAACCTGTGTAATTATTCCTTTGCTCATAATTATAAACTTTCTGCTCCTGATATGATTTCTATTAGTTCTTTTGTAATTGCTGCCTGACGACTTCTATTATATTCGATAGTAAGTTTGTCAACCATTTCACCTGCGTTACGGGTTGCATTATCCATTGCACTCATTCTGGACCCTTGTTCGCTAGCTGAATTCTCCAACATTGCCTTAAATATTTGTGTTGAAATATTTTTTGGTAGTAAATTGCTTAAAATTTCATCTTCATCTGGTTCAAATTCATAACTTTCGTCTGAATTATTATCCTCTTCATTGTTTAAAGGTATAATCTGTTGAGCTTGAGGTAGTTGAGTAATTACATTTTTAAATTGATTATAAAAAATTGTACATATATCAAACTCACCAGCCTCAAATTTTTCAATTATGGTCCTTCCAACTTTATCGGCATCAAAATAATTTGTATTTTTAGATTCTTTAAAAGATATATTTTCAATAATTTTATCTCCATAAACTCTTTTTAGTTGGTCATTTCCCTTCGACCCTACAGTAATAATCTTTAATTGTTTACCCTCGTTTAAAATTTTTGAGAAATAACTTTTCGCTTTTTTAATGATGTTAGAATTAAAACCACCACAAAGGCCTCTGTCTGATGTCATTACTACACATAAGTGAACTTTATTTTCGCCTGTCCCAGATAATAATTTCGGGGCATTTTCCTTGTCAGATATGCCATTAGATAAGTTTAAAATAATATTATTCATTTTTTCCGAATAAGGTCTTCCTCTCTCAGCACTTTCTTGAGCTCTTCTCAATTTTGCTGCTGCAACCATTTTCATAGCTTTCGTGATTTTTTGTGTAGACTTTACACTAGCTATCCTTTTTTTGAGATCATCTAAACTTGCCATATTATATTAAGATTTAAAGGTTCCTTTCAGCTGAGTAATTACTTCTACCAATAGCTTTTCTTTATCTTCATCAAGTTTTCCAGTGCTTTGAATTGATTCAATTATTTCAGGTTTATCTGATTTACATTTATTAATAATTTTGCTTTCAAACTCCGATACATCTTTTAAATCAATATCATCGAGATAACCTTTAACACCGCAGAAAACTGATATTACTTGCTCAGCAACAGTCAATGGTGAGTATTGTTTTTGTTTTAGAAGTTCAGTTAGTTTTGAGCCCCTATTTAAAAGTTGTTGTGTAGATGCATCCAAATCAGATCCAAATTGAGCAAATGCTGCCATTTCTCTGTATTGTGCTAATTCTAGTTTCATCGATCCCGAAACTTTTTTCATAGCTTTTGTTTGAGCTGATGATCCCACTCTTGATACTGATAACCCAACGTTAATTGCTGGTCTTATACCTTGGTTGAATAATTCTGTTTCTAAGAATATTTGACCATCAGTAATCGAAATTACATTCGTAGGAATAAACGCAGAAACATCTCCTCCTTGTGTTTCAATAATTGGAAGTGCTGTTAATGAACCACCACCGTGCTCATCGCTTAACTTTGCAGCTCTTTCAAGTAATCTACTATGTAGATAAAATACATCTCCTGGATAAGCCTCACGGCCTGGAGGTCTTCTCAATAATAGAGACATTTGTCTGTACGCAACAGCTTGTTTTGATAAATCATCATAGATAATGAGTGCATGCATTCCATTATCTCTAAAATACTCACCCATAGCACATCCTGTATATGGGGCTAAAAATTGTAATGGCGCAGAATCTGATGCTGTAGCTGCAACAATAGTTGTGTAATCCATTGCACCTGCTTCTTCTAAAGTTTTTTGGATTTGTCTTACTGTTGATCTTTTCTGTCCAACTGCAACATAAATACAATATAATTTTTGCTTCTCATCACCAGTTTCATTTATTTTTTTTTGATTAATAATTGCATCCACAGCAACTGCAGTTTTACCTGTTTGTCTGTCACCAATAATTAATTCCCTTTGACCTCTTCCAATTGGAACCAAACTATCGATTGATTTTAATCCAGTTTGCATTGGTTCATTGACTGATTGACGAGGAATAATTCCTGGTGCTTTTACCTCTACTCTAGTTTTTTTAATATTTTTATCAAACGGACCTTTTCCATCAATAGGATTACCTAAACCGTCTACAACTCTTCCTAACAATTCCTTTCCAACAGGAGTATCAACAATGTTACCCGTACGTTTCACTACGTCACCCTCTTTTACATTTCTATCGTCACCAAAAATTACAACACCAACATTTTCACTTTCTAAGTTAAGAGCCATCCCTTTTGATCCATCTGCAAATTCCACCATTTCACCAGCTTGTACATTATCCAAACCATAAATTCTTGCGATACCATCTCCAACTGATAATACCTGCCCTACTTCTGCAACTTCGGCTTTTTCACCAAAATTTTTGATTTGTTCTTTTAATATTTTTGTAACTTCTGAAGGATTTATTTCCATCTATGCCTCTATCATTCTATTTTCGATTTGCTGTAATTTATTTTTAATTGAGGAATCAACCATAGTACTTCCAACTTGAACTACCAGGCCTCCTATTAAACTTTCATCGTATTTATAGTTTAATTTTATTTTAGAGTTAAAATTCATTGATAACTCGTCTGTAATTTTTTTAATTTCATCACTTGATAATTTTTTTGCTGATTTCAATTCAGCTATAAGCTCGCCTCTTTTTTTGGAACAAATTTCAATAAAACTTTTAAGAATTCGTTCTATAAAAAAGAAACGTCTCTTTTGAATTAAGAAATTTAAAAAATTTTTAAATAAATTATCAAATTTATTACTAACAGCTATTTCATTTATAACTTTTGAGAGATCCTCTTGGCTAGTAGTGGGATCTTTAATCAAGTTAAAAAAATCTTTACTTTGATTAATTAGATTTAATACAGATAAAGATTGTTCCTCTATCTGGCTCAATAAATTATTTTCTTCTGAAAGCTCAAAAAGTGCAAGAGAATACCTTGCAGCTGATGAAATTGAAAATTCTGTATCTTTGCTCAACTTGTTTCCTATATAATGTTGAAGATTATTAAAAATTTAGGCTTTAATTAGCATATGACCCTTGTGTCTTCAAGTGACTGATATGTCAAAAATGCCTCTTTTTATTGGTTAATTGAAGTTTATTGGATCAACATCAACTGAAAGTTTTATTCCCTTAAAAAATTTATATTTTGGAATAATTTTAGCCAAAGAATTCTGCATTTTCATAGATTTTGATCCTCTTATAAGTAGTCTTATCCTAAATTTTTTTTTAATTCTAAATATTGGCGCATTAACGGGCCCCAAAATTTTTCCATTAATTTTGTTTTCAATAAAATTCTTAAAGTTGAAAGCTTCTTTTTCTAATTTTTTTTCATTTTCTCCTGTAAGGATTAGAGAAATAAATCTTTGATAAGGAGGAAGTTTATTTTTTTTTCTTATTTCTAACTCTCTTTCTAAAAAGATATCTGGATTTTCATTTGTTATTTCAGAGATCATTTTAGAATTATTTTCATAGGTTTGAAAATAAACTGTCGCTGGTTTTCCAGTTCTTCCAGCTCTTCCCGAAAGCTGATGATAAAGTTGTAAATTCTTTTCAGCCCCTCTTAGATCGTGACCATGAGATGAAAGATCAATATCTACAACAACAATACAATTCAAGTGAGGAAAATGAAAACCTTTTGAAATTAATTGAGTTCCTACTAAAATTTGAATTTCATTATTAATTATTTTTCTAATTTTTTCTTTTGAGTCCTTTTTATTCATCGTATCACTTGAGAAAATTTCAATTTTTTTACCAGGAAAATTTCTTTTTACTTCCTCAGAAATTCTTTCAACACCTGGTCCACTAAAAACAAATTCACAATTATCACCTGCCTTACAATTTCTTTTTAACTCTGATTTAAAACCACAATAATGGCATAACAAATTATTTTTATTCTTATGATAAACCAAATTTATTGTACAATTTGGACATGTGAAGCTTGAAAAACATTTGTTACATAATGCGTTAGGTGAAAAACCTCTTCTATTCAAAAAAAACAAAACTTGATCTTTTTTTTCAAGATGTAGATTAACTTTTTCAATTATCTTCGCAGATAACCATGATTTCTTCTCAAGTTTTGTATTATTTAAATTAATGATTTCATAATTAGGTAGTGATGCATTTCTATATCTTTCTCTTAATCTAGAGACTTCATATTTTCCCTTTTTAATATTTTCAAAAGTTTCTATTGAAGGAACTGCTGTGATCAAGTTAACAGGAATGTTTTCAAATGATGCTCTTGAAATTGCCATATCTCGTGCATTATACGTAACACCTTCATCTTGTTTGAAAGATTGATCATGTTCCTCATCAACAATTATTATTCCTAATTTTTTAAAAGGTAAAAATAAAGAAGATCTTGCACCAATGATGACTTTAATTTCACCACAAGAAATGCCACTCCAAATTATTTCTTTTTTCTTTTTTGAGATAC
The DNA here is from genome assembly GCA_902629535.1 of uncultured Pelagibacteraceae bacterium. Classification (GTDB taxonomy): domain Bacteria; phylum Pseudomonadota; class Alphaproteobacteria; order Pelagibacterales; family Pelagibacteraceae; genus Pelagibacter. The sequence goes on from CACORD010000006.1 coordinate 27,351, forward strand.
CAGAGTGCCAAATTGCTGGATTAAATCCGAAATATTCTGAAAATTTTTGCTCAAACTGACTGGTCAAACCTATTTCTGGTAAAAGAATTAATGATTGAAAACCCTTCTTTATTAAAGATTTTAGCGCCTCAAAATAAACTAATGTCTTACCCGATCCTGTTGTTCCTTGTAAAACATGAACTCTAAATTTTTTATTTGAATAACTCATTTTTTCTAAGGATTTAATTTGATTGATAGACAGTTTAAAGGAATCTTTTTTTATTTCATCATTATACGGATCATAAATTTTTTTTTCCATTTTTTCTATTGCATTACTGCTCAATAAAACAAGCTTTAACGCCATTCCTTTTGGTATTAAATTATACTCAGCAAACCAATTTAAAAAATTTATTGTATCTTTCTTTAAAGGAGTTACGTCTAATTTTTTTAGGATACTTTTTATTTTAAATTTTTTGTTATCATTTTTTTCAAATTCATCCCATACCACACCTGTTATTTTAGATTTTCCAAAAGGGACTAAAACAAATTCACCAAGTTCAAGATTAATTTCACTTTCATATGTAAAAGGATGATTAAAAATATTAGGTAGTAGAATCGGGTATTTCATATTTTTATAATATGAAAAAAAATTAAGAGTGTATTGCTCTTTTATCTACTGATAACGCAGCTTCTTTGACAGCTTCAGAAAAAGTTGGGTGAGCATGACAGGTTCTTGCTATATCCTCTGCACTTGCACCAAATTCCATAGCAACACCGATTTCAGCAATTAATTCTCCTGCATGGGGGCCAATTATGTGTGCACCTAAAACTTTATCAGTCTGCGCATCAGCAAGAATTTTTACAAAACCCTCCGCATCATCGATAGCTTTAGCTCTAGAATTAGCCATGAATGAAAATTTCCCGACCTTATAATTTTTATTCAATTTTTTTAATTGTTCCTCAGTTTTACCAATGGATGCAACCTCTGGTGAAGTGTACACCACACCTGGTATCGTGTCATAGTTTACGTGTCCTGATTGACCTACAATATTTTCTGCAACTGCTATACCTTCATCTTCAGCCTTATGTGCCAGCATGGGGCCAACAATCACATCACCTATTGCATAAATATTTTCAACATTTGTTTTAAATTTCTTATCAGTTTTTATTCTATTTTTTTCATCTAAACTCACACCTGCATTTTTTAAATTTAGACCTTCTGTATTTGGCTTTCTGCCAACTGAAATTAAAACTACATCACATTCAAAATTATTTTTATTCCCTTCTTTATCAATTGTTGAGACCACTGCGCCTAAATTATTTTTTTTAATTGTTTCAACTTTATTTTGCATATTAAATTTCATTCCTTGTTTTTTTAGAATTTTCATAAACTCAGATGAAATTTCTTTGTCCATACCAGGTGTTATATGATCCAAAAATTCAATAACTTCTACTTTTGCTCCAAGTCTTGACCATACTGATCCCATCTCTAAGCCGATATAACCTCCGCCAACAACTACCATTTTATTAGGCACTTTTTCTAACTTTAAAGCTCCAGTTGATGAAACTATTATTTTTTCATCAATTTCAACACCTGGTAGAGATACTGGAACAGATCCTGTAGCTATAACTGTTTTTTCAGTTTGAATTATTGTTTCTTTTTTTTGATCATCTTTTATTAAAATTTTACTATTTGATTTAAAACTTCCATGTCCCTTAAAGTAAGTAACTTTGTTTTTTTTTAAGAGAAATTCTACACCTTTTGTAAGAACAGTGACCGCTTTATCCTTGCTCTTCATCATTTTATCAAGATTTAATTTTACTTCTCCTATTTCAATACCTTTATTTGCTAAACCTTTAACTTTGTGAAATTCCTCAGACAAATTTAGTAAGCTTTTTGAGGGTATACAACCAATATTCAAGCATGTGCCACCAAGAGATCCTCTAGACTCTATACATGCAGTTTTTAATCCTAATTGTGCAAGTCTAATTGCGCAAACATAACCTCCTGGGCCACCTCCTATAACTACTGCTTGAAATTTTTCTGACATCCTAAATATCCAAAAATAACCTTCTAGGGTCCTCAAGACTTTCTTTTATCATTTTAAGAAAGGATACAGACTCTTTACCGTCAATAATTCTATGATCATAAGATAAAGCTAAATACATTACTGGTCTTATCTTGATTTCACCATCCACTACAATGGGTCTATCAACAATATTATGCATCCCTAATACTCCAGATTGAGGTAAGTTTAGAATTGGAGTTGAAAGCATTGACCCATAAACTCCTCCATTGCTAATAGTAAAAGTACCTCCTTGAAGATCTTCAATTACAAGTTTTCCATCTTTTGCTTTTTCAGAAATCTCTTTAATATTTTTTTCAATATCTGCAAAAGATAGTTCATCAGCATTCTTTAACACTGGAACTACAAGTCCTTTGTCAGTTCCAACTGCAAAACTTATATTATAATAATTTTTGTAAACAATTGTGTCCCCATCTATTTCAGCGTTAACAGCTGGAAAATTTTTTAAGGCTACTATACAAGCCTTAACAAAAAATGACATAAAACCAAGCTTGATACCATATCGACTTTGAAAATCCTCCTGGTTATCTTTTCTCATGTTAATTATATTTGTCATGTCTACTTCATTAAAAGTGGTAAGTAGAGCTGCGTTTTCCTGGGCTTGTTTTAGTCTTTTAGCTATAGTTTGTCTCAACCTAGTCATTTTAATACGCTCTTCTTGGCCGTATTTAATTTTTCTCTCTGAAGGTGGGGGATTAACTCCCATCAAGCTTATTAAATCACCTTTTAGTATTCGTCCATCTTTTCCAGATCCTTTTACTGACTTAACGTCAATATTATTTTCATTTACCATTTTTCTTACAGCTGGAGATAATGTTTGACTTTCCTCGGAAGAATTTTCCTCTATATGATTGTTTTTAATTTCCTCTGTTAAAATAAGTGGCTCTTCTTCTATTTCCTCAGTTTTATTTTTTTCTTCAACTACATCTAATTCTGCCTGTTCTTTAATTGGATCTAATTTTATTACATTGTCTTTTTCTTTGGGTTCATCATTTAACTTTAAGTTTGATGGTTGAATTTTCTTAATTTCACCTGATTTTTTAATTTCACTTTGGATCTCAATAACTAAACCTAAAATTTCTCCTACTTTAACAGTCGACCCATCTTTGGAGTTAATTTCAATTAATTTTCCTGTAACAGGAGACGGTACTTCCAAATTAACTTTGTCAGTCTCTAATTCAACAATTGGCTCATCCGCATCAACTGGTTCACCTTTTTTTTTTAACCATTTAGATACTGTAGCCTCTGTAATACTCTCACCTAGAGCTGGGACTAATATTTTTTCACTCATTTCAAATTATTCAAAAACTTTTTTAATAATTTCTTGTTGTTGTGAAATGTGTCTTTTTGCATAACCGGTGGCTGGTGATGCATCTGGACTTCTTCCAATATAAGAAATCTCTTTATTATTAGCCTTTATATTATCTAATGTCCATTGGATATAATCTCGAACTGAAAACCAAGCTCCCATATTTTTTGGCTCTTCCTGGCACCAATAAAATTTACCATTTTTAGCATAAGGTATAAGCTCTTTAGCAAGTGCTTTGGCTGGAAAAGGATAAAGTTGCTCAATTCTATAAAATACAAGATCGTCTCTTTTTAATTTTTCTCTAGCCTCAAGCAAATCAAAATAAATTTTTCCTGAACATAGAATTACTTTTTTAATTTTTTCCTTTTTTTTCAATTTGATAAAACCTTTTAACTTTGGATCTATTGCGTGATCCCACAAGACTCTATGAAATGTATTTTGTTTACTAAAATCACTTAAATTTGACACACAATGCTTATGTCTAAGCAAAGATTTAGGGGTCATTATGATTAAAGGTTTTCTGAAATCTCTATGCATTTGTCTTCTTAATGCATGAAAATAATTTGCAGGTGTTGTGCAATTCATTATCTGCATATTGTCATTTGAGCATAATTGTAAAAATCTTTCTAATCGAGCAGAAGAGTGCTCAGGACCTTGACCTTCATAGCCGTGAGGTAACAACATAACTAATCCAGAAGCTCTTGACCATTTTCTTTCTCCTGAAGCAATAAATTGATCTATAACAACTTGAGCACCATTTGCAAAATCACCAAATTGAGCTTCCCAAATTGTAAGTGTATTAGGTTCAACTAAGCTATAGCCATATTCAAAGCCTAGAACAGCTAATTCAGATAAAAAACTATCTACAATTTCAAAATTCTTTTGATTTTTAGATATTTGGTTTAATGGAACATATCGAGAATTATCTATTTGATTTCTTAATACTGAATGTCTTTGACTAAATGTCCCTCTTCCTGAATCCTGACCAACCAATCTTACTGGATACCCTTCCTCTAACAAAGATCCAAAAGCCAAAGCTTCAGCTGTAGACCAATCAATTTTTTCCTCATTATTAACTTTTGATTTTCTATTATCTAATACTTTAGCAATAGTTTTGTGAATGTTAATCTCTTTTGGAATTGTATTTATTTTTTCAGAAATAATTTTTAATTTTTTTAAATCATAACCTGTAACGCCTCTTTTATCTTTTCCTCTCGCTGGTTTATATCTTGACCATGTACCCTCAAACCATTCAATTTTAGGCTTATAATTTTTTGCATTTTTATATTGATCATCAAGTAATTCCTTAAATTCTTTTATGGATTTTCTAAAATAATCATCTGTAATTGATCCCTCATTAATTAATTTTTCGCCATAAACTTTAATAGGTGAAGGGTGTGAACGGATTTTTTTATACATTAATGGTTGAGTAAAAGACGGTTCATCCCCCTCATTATGACCAAATCTTCGATAACAAATTAAATCTATAACAACATCTCTATTAAATTTTAGTCTAAAGTCAGTTGCTATTCTCGCAGCATAAACAACAGCCTCAGGATCATCGCCATTAACATGAATGATTGGTGCTTCAACCATTTTAGCAATATCAGAGGGATATGGTGATGATCTTGCAAATCTTGGACTTGTAGTAAATCCTATTTGGTTATTTACAATAATATGGATAGTTCCACCTGTATTATGACCTGGAAGACCAGACATCGCAAAACATTCTGCTACAACTCCTTGACCTGCAAAGGCTGCATCTCCATGAATTAAAATTGGAATAACTTTATTTCTATCTTTATCCTTATGGAAATATTGTTTAGCTCTTGTTTGTCCTAAAACTACAGGGTTCACTGCTTCAAGATGAGATGGATTATCTGTTAAACTTACATGCACTTGATTTCCGTCAAATTCTCTGTTTGAAGACGCGCCTAAATGATATTTGACATCTCCTGTGTCGTCCTCTGATTTTGAACTAATCTCTCCAGCAAATTCATTAAAAATTCTTTTATAGGATTTTTGTAGAACGTTTGCTAAAACGTTCAGTCTTCCTCTATGAGACATTCCTATTTTAACTTCCTTTACTTTTGATTGGCCACCAATTTTAATTATTTGCTCAAGGGCAGGAATTAAACTCTCACCTCCATCCAAACCAAATCTTTTTGTACCAACATATTTTGTGTGTAAAAATTTTTCAAAACCTTCAGCTTGAATTAATTTTTTAAGAATAGCCTCTTTTCCATTTTGCGTAAATTTAAAATCATCAGCTTTTTCTACTCTATCTCTAAACCACTTTCTTTCAGTTGGATTTGAGATATGCATATATTCAAAACCTAAAGATCCACAATATTTATCTCTTAAAAATTTTAAAATTTCAGAAATACTAGAATGTTGCCTATTAATGACTCCATCTAAAAAAATTTTATCATTATATTTCTCCTTCTTAAATCCATATGACTCAGGATGAAGTTCTTCTAAATAATCTGCCTTTAAAAGTCCTAGGGGATCTAATTTGGCAATCAAATGACCTCTCTGTCTGTAAGATCTAATCATAGCAACAGCCTTTATAGAATTTGCATTTGATTGTTTTGAAATTAATTCAGCTTGATTTTTGTTACCATTATTTGAATTTTGCAATTTTCTAATTGATACTTTTTTTGATGGACTCCAGGATGGACCATTTATTTCATTTACAATTATGTCTGCCTCGTCACCGATCTGGTCAAAATATATTTTCCAGCTGTCAGGTAAAGATGGATCATTATTAACAAACTTAAGATACATCTCCTCAATAAAAGCACTATTTGATTTGCTTAAAAAAGCAGTTTTTTCAAATTCGAAATTTTTAGAAGATGACATCGCTATTAGCTAATATAGACCTAGAAAGAAATTTTTCAATTAGACAATTTATTTAATAATGTTTTTCCAATTTTTGATGGAGAGTTTGCCATAGTTATTCCACAATCCTCCATTTTTTTTATCTTTTCTTTTGCGCCACCTTTGCCACCTGAAATTATAGCTCCTGCATGACCCATTCTTCGTCCCGGTGGAGCAGTCACACCAGCTATAAATCCAACGATTGGTTTTTTTATTTTATGATTATTAATAAAGTCTGCGGCGTCTTCCTCAGCAGTTCCACCGATTTCACCAATCATTAAAATTGATTGAGTATCTTCATCATTTAAAAATAAATCTAAACAATCTATAAAATTAGTACCATTTATAGGGTCACCGCCAATTCCAATGCAAGTTGATTGTCCTAACCCATTTTCTGTGGTCTGCGCAACTGCTTCATAAGTTAAAGTTCCTGATCTAGAGACTATTCCAACAGTTCCTTTTTTATGAATGCTGCCAGGCATGATGCCGATCTTACACTCGTCAGGAGTTATGATACCAGGACAATTAGGGCCAATTAATCTGCTTTTTGAATTATCTAATTTCTGTTTAACCCTTATCATATCTAGTATAGGAATTCCCTCGGTTATACATACAATCAAATCTATAGATGCATCGATCGCCTCAACAATTGCTGATGCAGCAAATTTGGCCGGAACATATATCATTGTTGCATTAGCTCCCACGGAGTCTTTTGCCTCTTTTACTGTATTAAAAACTGGAAGACCTAAATGTTTTTGGCCACCTTTTTTTGGTGTCACCCCTCCAACTAAATTTGTTCCATATTTTATTGCCTGCTCAGAATGAAAGGTTCCATGAGAACCTGTAAATCCTTGACAAATTAATCTAGTATTTTTATCGACTAAAACTGACATTTATTTTATTGCCTTTACAATTTTTTTTGCCGCATCATCCAAATTTTCAGCAGATATCAATTTTAAACCTGAGCTATCTAATATTTTTTTACCTTCTTTAAAGTTGGTACCGGCAAGTCTTACTACTAAAGGAACATTAATTTTCATTTCTTTTGCAGCATCTACAACGCCTTGGGCTAGAACATCACATCGCATTATACCACCAAAAATGTTTATTAATATTCCCTTAACATTTTCATCTGACAAGATTATTTTGAAAGCCGCTGAAACTTTTTCTTTGGATGCTCCTCCACCAACATCTAAAAAATTTGCCGGCTCTTCTCCATATAATTTTATTATATCCATAGTGGCCATTGCTAAGCCAGCTCCATTAACCATACATCCAATGCTGCCTTCTAATTTAATATAGGCAAGATCATGCTTACTGGCTTCAATTTCAGTAGGATCTTCCTCATTCAGATCTCTAAGTTTTAAAATTTCAGGATGTCTAAATAGAGCGTTACTATCAAAAATAACCTTTGCATCTAAACAAATAATTTTCTTTTCTTTTGTAAGTATCAAAGGGTTTATTTCAACCAAATTTGCATCAGTTTCAATAAACATCTTATAAATTGATTTAATTAAAGATATTGCCTCATTTTTTGAATTATTCTCTAATTTAAATATTTGGATAATTTTTTCACATTCCTCATTTGAGATTTTATCTTTTAAATCTATCTTAGTTGTCAAAATCTTATCTGGTGATTTGCTTGCTACATCCTCAATATCCATTCCGCCTTGGTAACTAGAGATAAATGCAATTTTTGAAGTAGCTCTATCTACTAAACATGATAGATAAAATTCTTTTTCAATATCTGACGAAGCTTCGACATATAATCTTTTAACTTCTCTTCCTTCCGGTCCAGTCTGATGAGTTATTAATTTTTTCCCTAAAAGTTCTTTGGCAGATTTCTCAAGTTCTTTAAGAGTATTTACAATTTTAATACCTCCAACTTTTCCTCTTCCACCCGCATGAATTTGGGCTTTTAAAACATATTTTTCTGTTTTTAGAGACTTACATTTCTCTAAAAGCTCTTCAACCGTTGAGCTAAATACACCCTCTGGTACAGTTGCTCCAAATTTTTTCAAAATTTGTTTGGCTTGATGCTCGTGTATGTTCATTATTTATTTAAATCTGGATCAATTTTAGACGCTGCTTCCCAGAGTTTTTTAACTGCGTCGATTGAATGAAGAAATTCAGATTTTTCCTTATCATCTAAGTTTATTTCCTCTATTCTTTCTACACCATTCTTTCCTACAATAACTGGAACTCCTGCGTATATATTTTTGATACCATATTCACCGTTTAAGTATGCAGCACATGGAAGCATTTTTTTTTCATCTTTAAGGTAAGCCTTAGCCATCTCAACTCCTGAGGCTGCTGGAGCATAGAACGCTGAGCCCTTTTCAAGAAACTTTACAATCTCAGCTCCACCATCTCTAGTTCTTTGATTTATATCTTCTAATCTTTTTTGAGAAATTTTTCCTTCTTTGACTAAATCTAATAAAGGTTTTCCTGTAACTTTTGTAAATCTTGGAAGAGGTACCATTGTATCACCATGACCCCCCATCACCATAGCCTCTATTTCTTTGACTGGTACGCTAAATTCTTCAGACAAAAATAATTTAAATCTAGAGCTATCTAATATGCCTGCCATTCCAACAACTTTATTTGGAGAAAGTCCGGAAAACTTTTGAAAGGCCATTACCATTACATCTAATGGATTTGTTATACAAATTACAAATGCGTTAGGCGCATTTTTTTTAATTCCTTCTGCAACTTGCTTTATAATTTTTAAATTAATACCAAGTAAATCATCTCTACTCATACCAGGTTTTCTTGGTACTCCGGCTGTAATTATAATTACATCTGAGCCCTTTATGTCTTCGTAATCATCGGTTCCTGAAAATTTTACATCAAAACCATCTACAGATGAAGATTGTGCAATATCTAAGGCTTTTCCTTTTGCAATACCGCTTGCAACATCAAATAAAACTACTTCATTTACTAATTCTTTTATTCCAATTAAGTGGGCTAAAGTTCCACCTATTTGACCTGCACCGATTAAAGATATTTTGCTCATTGTTCTTTATTTCATTGTTGGCATCACAAATTCAGCATTAGATCTAATTCCTGAGGGCCATCTTGAAGTTATAGTTTTTAATTTAGTATAAAATTTTATTCCTTCCATACCATGCATTGCGCTATCTCCAAACAAAGATCTTTTCCAGCCACCAAAACTGTGAAACGCCATCGGCACAGGTATTGGCACATTAATACCAACCATTCCAACTTGAATTTTGCTCGCAAATGTTCTCCCCGCATCTCCATCTCTTGTATAAATACTTACACCATTTCCATATTCATGATCATTTATTAATTTTGAGGCCTCCTCAAAAGTTTTAACTCTAACAACTGATAGAACTGGGCCAAATATTTCCTCTTTGTAAATTCTCATGTCTTTTGAAACGTTATCAAATAAACAACCACCAATATAAAAGCCATTTTCATATCCTTGTAATTTCAAGTTTCTTCCATCGACAACTAATTTTGCTCCTTCTTTTACACCTAAATCCACATAACTTTTTACTTTTTCTAAATGTTCTTTGGTAACTAAAGGGCCCATTTCAGAATTTTTGTCCATTCCTGGTCCAACTTTTAAAGCCTCTGCTTTTTTTGATAATCTAGAAACAAGTTCATCTCCGATATCACCAACAGCTACAGCAACCGACTGGGCCATACATCTTTCTCCAGCGGAGCCATAAGCTGCACCCATTAAACCATTCACAGCACCATCTAAATCACAGTCTGGCATTACTACTAAATGATTTTTAGCTCCTCCTAACGCCTGAACTCTTTTTTCATTTTTTGCTGAATTCTCATAAATATATTTCGCTATAGGAGTTGAGCCAACAAAACTAACTGCTTTAATATCTTTGTTCGTTAAAATTGCATCTACTGCCTCTTTGTCTCCATTAATTACATTAAATACCCCATCTGGAAGACCAGCTTCTTTTAATAATTCTGCTAATCTTATTGCGCAAGAGGGATCTTTTTCAGATGGTTTTAATATAAATGTATTTCCACATGCAATAGCAATTGGAAACATCCACATTGGAACCATAGCTGGAAAATTAAATGGTGTAATTCCTGCAACAACACCTAATGGTTGACGCATTGACCAACTGTCAACATCTGTACCTACATTTTCTGAAAATTCACCTTTTAATAAATGTGGAATTCCACAAGCAAATTCAACGACTTCTAACCCTCGTGTTAATGAGCCTTTTGCGTCTTCATAAACTTTTCCATGTTCAGAAACAATTAATTGTGTAAGTTCATCAGAATTTTTTTCAATTAGCTCTTTAAATTTAAACATTATCCTCGCTCTTTGAAGTGAAGGTTTTAATGACCATGTTTCAAAAGCTTTTTTTGCAATTACTACTGCTTGATCTAAATCACCTGAAGAAGCAAGTCTTACTTCCTTCTCTTGTTCACCAGTAGCGGGATTAAAAACTTTTCCTTTTTTTTCTGATTTTCCAGGAATTATTTTTCCACCTACAAAATGTTCAATTAATTTCATGAATAGAATCTTTTAGATTAAAAATTCTTATTAGTCTATTGTTTAAATATTAGCTGTTGCTAACATTTTTTTTATTTCAGCAATTGCCTTTGCGGGATTTAAACCTTTGGGACATGCACTAGTACAGTTCAAAATAGTATGGCAACGATATAACTTAAGTTCATCGGCAACTTTTTTTAATCTAGCTTGTCTTTCCTCATCTCTACTATCAATTATCCATCTATAAGCTTGTAATAAAACTGCTGGTCCTAAATATTTATCTCCATTCCACCAATAACTCGGGCAAGAGGTGGAACAACAAGCACACATGATACATTCATAAGCACCATCAAGTTTAGCTCTATCTTCTTTTGACTGAATTATTTCAGCTGCTTCAGACTTTGAACTCGATTTTAGCCAAGGCTCAATTGATTTATACTGTCTGTATAATCCATCTAAATCTCCGATTAAATCTTTTTTAACTTTTAAGTGTGGTAGAGGATAAATATCAATATCTCCGTCAATATTTTCATGTGGAGTTGTGCAAGCTAGACCATTTTTACCACCCATATTCATTGCACACGATCCACAGACACCATGTGCGCATGATCGTCTGTAAGCAAGAGTGGGGTCTATTTCATTTTTAATTTTATTCAAAATATCCAATACTTTAGATGGACAATTATCCATATCAACTTCATATGTATCAATTCTTGGATTTTCGCCTGTGGATGGATCCCATCTGTAGACGTTGACTTTTCTTATATTATTTGAGCCAGTTTTATCTTTAAAGAATTTACCTTTTTTTGTTTTAGACTTTTCAGGTAAACTGATTTGTACCATTAATAAACTCTCTCCTGAGGTGGAAAATACTGTACATCATTAGTTAATGTAGACTTGTGAACATCTCTGTAACTTATTTTCGATTTTTTTCCATCACACCAAGCTAATGTATGTTGCATAAATTTCTTATCATCTCTTTTAGGAAAATCTTCTCTTGCATGAGCTCCTCTGCTCTCTTTTCTATTATAAGCTGAGTCAACTGTCACAACTGCTTGTCTAATTAAATTATCAAACTCTAAAGTTTCAACCAAATCAGTATTAAATATCAATGATTTATCTTTAACTGACAGAGAGTTCAGTCCATCAAATGTTTTTCTTATTTCGTCAACACCCTCTTTGAGAGTTTTCTCTGTTCTAAATACTGCACATTTTGATTGCATTGTTTTTTGCATTGATAATCTTAATTCGGCAGTTCCTATATCTCCATCAGAATTTCTAATCTTATCAAAACGATCTAAACATTTTTGTGTTTCTGAGTCGTTAATTTCCTCATGTGGTGTACCAGGTTTAATTAATTCAGCAGCTCTTTTTGCTGCAGCTCTTCCGAAAACTACTAGATCTATTAGAGAGTTAGATCCTAATCTATTTGCGCCATGAACTGAAACACAAGCTGCCTCTCCTATAGCCATAAGTCCAGGAACAGTTTTTTCGGAACCATTTACTGTCAAAACTTCTGCTTTATAATTAGTTGGTATACCTCCCATGTTATAGTGAACTGTAGGTACAACTGGTATTGGTTCTTTGGTTACATCTACATTTGCGAATAATCTTGCTGCATCTGTTATGCCCGGCAATCTACTCTCTATAATTTCTTTATCTAAATGACTTAAATTTAAATGAACATGATCCTGATCTTTTCCAACTCCTCTGCCTTCATTAATTTCTATTGACATTGACCTACTTACAACATCTCTAGATGCTAGATCTTTAGCTTTTGGTGCATATCTTTCCATAAACCTTTCACCTTTAGAGTTGGTAAGATAACCTCCTTCACCTCTAGCACCCTCAGTTATTAAAGTACCATGTCCATAAATACCTGTTGGATGAAATTGTACAAACTCCATATCTTGTAATGGTAATCCTGCTCTTAACACCATTGCATTACCATCGCCTGTACATGTGTGAGCAGATGTTGCTGAATAGTAAACTTTTCCGTAGCCACCTGTAGCTATAATAACAATATGAGATCTAAATCTATGAATAGTTCCATCATTTAAATTCCACGCTATCAATCCTTTACATTCGCCATCTCTCATTAAAAGATCAAGAGCAAAATACTCAATAAAGAACTCTGTCTTATGTTTTAAAGCTTGACCATATAGAGTATGTAAAATTGCGTGTCCTGTTCGATCAGCTGCAGCACATGTTCTTTGAACTATTCCATTTCCATAATTTTTAGTCATACCACCAAAAGGTCTTTGATAAATTTTGCCATCCTCTGTTCTGCTAAAAGGGACACCATATTTTTCTAATTCAATAACTGCTTTAGGAGCTTCTTTGCAAAGATATTCAATACTGTCTTGGTCTCCTAACCAATCTGCTCCTTTTACAGTGTCATACATATGCCAACGCCAATCATCTTCTCCCATATTACCTAGGGCTGCTGAAATTCCACCCTGTGCAGCAGAAGTATGACTTCTCGTTGGAAATACTTTTGAAATACATGCAGTTTTTAATCCTGCTTCGCTTAAACCAACAGCAGCTCGCAAGCCAGAACCACCAGCACCAAGAACTACTACGTCATATTCATGATCTATTATTTTATATGTACTCATAAGCTTGAGATTAATATAATTGTAATTAAAGGAATTGCTACTGCTGAAGCATATAAAAGCTTATTTGCGACACTTTTGATTTTATCATTTTTAATATAATCCTCAAAAACCTCACTTATGCTTAAAGCTGAAAAAAAATAAGCATTAATAATAAAAATACTAAACAAAAATTTAGAAAATGGCTTTGTAAAAAAGTCTATTAATTTCAAATATTCTTCATCATAAATAATTGTAAGATTTAAGATAAACCATATCATCAAAGGAACTAATAAAGCTCCACTCACCTTCAAAAAAATCCATTTTCTAGTTGCGCTGATCATATTAAAAATTTTTTCCTAAAGTAAAAAAAATAATCGTTAAAATTAATGATCCAAATATTACCACTAACCCTGTTATCTTAGTTATCTTAGGATCAAAACCATAACCAAGATCCATTATTAAATGTCTAATTTCACTTAAAATTTGAAATGAAAAAGACCATGTAATTCCCAAAATAATAAATTTTCCAAATAGTGATTTTAAAAATACATTGAACATCTCATAATTATTTTCACCTAAAAGCAGTAAACACGACCATATGCAAATAAAAGTGATACCGATAATATTTATTATTCCTGTAATTCTATGTGTAATAGAAACTAAAGATGAAATATGCCATCTATAAATTTGAATATGCGGTGACAAAGGAGGTTTATTTTCCATAAAAATTATTTTTGATTAATGCTTCGGCTATTTCAACTGCGTTTAGGGCAGCACCTCTTAAAAGATTGTCAGATACAATCCACAAATTTAATCCGTTTTTTATTGTTTTATCTTCTCTAATCCTCGAAATAAAAGTTTCATCTTTTCCTTCTGCTTCTAATGGTGTCGAATAACCTCCATCACTTCTTTCATCAATTACTTTGCAACCATCAAAACTATTCAATGCCTCCTTTATTTGTTCTAAAGAAAAATTCTTCTCAAATTGAACGTTTACCGACTCTGAATGAGAAACTGATATTGGTAGTCTCACACATGTCGCAGTCAGATCAATTCTTTCATCTAAAATTTTTTTAGTCTCATTGCTCATTTTCAACTCTTCTTTTGTGTAGCCATCATCTGAAAAAACATCAATATGGGGAATAGCGTTAAAAGCAATTTGTTTTGTAAAATTTTCAGGTTTAATATCTTTACCATCTAAAGTTAATTTGGTTTGTTTTATCAATTCATCCATTGCTGCTTTGCCAGCACCAGAAACAGATTGATATGTTGAAACAACTACTCTTTTAATAACAAATAAATCATGCAATGGTTTTAATGCGATTACCAATTGTGCTGTCGAACAATTAGGATTTGCAATAATATTTTTTTTTATGTCATTTAAAGCGTTCGAATTTACCTGAGGGACTATTAAAGGTACATCCGGGTCCATTCTAAAAAAACTTGAATTATCAATTACCAAACAATGTTTGGCCGCTTTCTCAGCAAATTTTTCAGAAATTTTTCCACCTGCTGCAAAAAAAGCGATTTTTACTTTTGAAAAATTAAAATTTTCTAGCTCACTAACTACTATATCTTTACCTTGAAAATGGATTTTTTTTCCAGCACTCTTAGACGAAGCAACTAAATAAAGATCATCTATAGGAAGTCCTTTTCTCTCTAGAACTTCTAAAGTTTTTCTGCCAACATTTCCCGTTGCTCCTATTATTGCAATATTCATGATGTAAGTTTTATACTAGATGAAAGGTAAATCGCAAACTTTTACAGCTATTGAATTTCCATCAATTTCCATTAATCCAGTGGCTGATGCTTTACAATATGGTTCGTTTATCATTGCAATACCTATGGACTTTTTAAAATGAGGTGAATAACAGGCAGATCTCAGATCCCCAATTATATTTCCTTTTTCATCTTTAATACTAAGAGATTTAGTTAAGTTTATTTTGTTAATATCAATCTGAACACCCATTAATTTTCTCTTAATTCCATCTTTCTGAATCTGTTTCAATTTATCCTTACCCAAAAAATTTATATCAGCTTCTATGTTTACATACTTTTCAAAACCACACTCAAATGGATTGTCATTATTGTCAAAATCGTTTCCATAAGAAAGTAATCCGCTTTCTATTCTTTCAATTAAATTTGGACAACCAGCTTTTACATTAAATTCTTTTCCTAGTTCAAAGAATTGATCATATAATTCTAATCCGGATTTTGTATTTTCTACATAAATCTCAAAACCTCCTTGTTTTGACCAACCAGATCTAGCAATTAAATGTTTTACACCTTTAAAAACATAATAATTGAAACCAAAAAATTTTAACTCCTTTATCTCTTTACCAAAAATTTTTTCCATTAAATCAAAAGATTTTGGTCCTTGAACTGCAAGGATATCAACACTAGGTTCAAAAATTTTTACTTTAAAATTATTGCCAGATGCTAAACCTTTTGCAAAAAAAATTACATCAGAATCAGCAATGGATACCCACCATCTATCCTCAGCTAGTTTTAAAATAACAGGGTCATTTACTAAATTTCCATTTTCATCAATAATTGGACAATAATAACATCTGCCTATTTTGGATTTAGATAAATCCCTACAAGTCATAAGTTGAACAAGTTTAGCAGCATCATCACCAAAAATTTCAACTTGTCTTTCTGCTGATACATCCCATACCTGGACATTCTTTTTTAAATGATCACAAGATTCTTCCAAAGATCCGAATGCTGCAGGTAAAAGCATATGATTATAAACCGTATATGCAGTCACGCCTTGATTTTCAATTCGTGAAGTATACGGAGTGCTTCTCACTCTTCTTGACTTAGCTATAGGATAACTTTTCATTTATTTAAGAATTCCAAAATCTTTTCTCTCATTTCGAATGCTTTTTCAATCATTATCATATGGCCACATCCTTTAATTACATGTGTAGTTGAATTTTTAATCAAATTAGAGAATTTCTTTCCAGCTTCTAAATTTATCATTTTATCCAATTCTCCCAATATAAGCATCGAAGGAAAGTCAATATCTTTGGCAGCTTCGGAACCATTTGAGTAGTTATTACATGCTTTTAAATCAACAGCCAAAATTTCACTTATATCTTTCGGTGATTGAATTATTTTTTCCACTGGATTACCACCAATAAATTTTTTTGAACCCTCATAACCCCATTTCATCATCAATTTGACAGCATCTGAGTGACCATTTTGTGCTAGTTCAATTAAATCAGGATGAACAGGCATTTTATTTGAACCTCCAATAAAAACTAATTTTTTAAGTCTCTCTTTATATTTGTAGGAATACTCAAGTATTTCTAAACAACCTTGAGAGTGACCAACTAAAATTAAATCTTTTAATTTCAATTTATCAAAAACATTCTCTAACCAATCAGCAATTTTTTCAATGCTATCTAAGCAAGGACCGTCAGAATTACCATGACCTGGTAAATCTAAAGACAACACATTAAAATTTTTTAATGAAAAAAATTGTTCTGCTAGTGACCAAACAATATGGGAAAGACCACTTCCATGTAGAAATACTATAGTATCTTTTTTCGTGTCTATTCCTTGACCGGAGTCAGATGCATGAACATTTTTATTTTCCAATTGAAATATCAATTATTTTCCTAAAATTTTTTTCTTAACTCAAATTTTTGAATTTTGCCTGTTGAGGTTTTTGGTAACTCACAAAAAACAACTTGTTTTGGTACTTTAAATCCTGCAAGAGTTTCTTTGCAAAAGCTGATTAATTCTTTTTCTGTGACCGGTTTGTCTTGAACCATCTCAATAAATGCACATGGAACTTCACCCCATTTTTCGTCTGGTTTTGCCACAACTGCTGCAATTGAGACTGATGGATGCTTTGCTAAAGTGTTTTCTATTTCAATTGAGGAAATATTTTCACCTCCTGAAATAATAATATCTTTCGACCTATCTTGGATTTTAACATATCCATCAGGATGCATCACTGCCAAATCTCCAGAATGAAACCATCCACCATCCATGGCTTTATCTGTTGCATCTTTGTCTTTGAAGTAACCCTTCATAACAACATTCCCTTTAATCATAATTTCACCAATCGTTTTTCCATCTTTTGGAACCTCTTTCATTGTTTTAGGGTCCATAACTGTGATACCTTCTGTGTTAGGATATCTTACACCTTGTCTTGCCTTAATTTCATTTTGTTTTTCCTCATCAAATTCATTCCAAGATTCATTCCAAGCACATTGGGTAACATGACCATAAGTTTCTGTTAATCCATAAACATGCATCACCTCAAAACCAAGCGCTTTCATTTTTTTAAATATAATACTTGGCGGTGGCGCTCCAGCAGTTAATACATAAACTTTTTGTTTTAATTTTTTCCTATCGGACTCAGGAGCTCCAGTAATCATATTCAATACAATCGGTGCTCCACCAAAATGGGTAACATCATATTTATCAATTAATTCGAATATTTTTTTTATATCAATATTTCTCAAACAAATAGTTCTTCCATTTAACATAGGAACAGTCCATGGGTATCCCCAACCATTACAATGAAACATAGGTACAATAGTCAAAAAATTTAATCTGTTTGGCATATTCCATGCAACTGCGCTTCCAGTTGACATTAAATATGATCCTCTGTGGTGATAAACTACTCCTTTAGGGTTTCCAGTAGTTCCTGAAGTATAACTGAGTGATAATGCTTGCCATTCATCCTCTGGCATTTTCCAATTATAATTTTCATCACCAGTATTTAAAAAACTTTCGTACTCTAATTCACCAATTTTTTCACACTTAGATTGATCTGCAAATTCATCATTAATGTCAATTATTGTAATTTTTCTTTTTAAGGTGCTTAAGGCCTTTTTTACTTCAACATGAAGTTGTCTATCTACAACTAGAACTTTTGCATCACTATGTTCTAAAATATACGCAATAGTTTTAGCATCCAACCTTATGTTAATCGTATTTAAAACTGCACCTGCCATTGGAACGGAATAATGTCCTTCAAAAATTTCAGGAGTATTAAACGCCAAAAATGAAACAGTATCACCCTTACCAACTCCAATTTTGTTAAGTGCACTAGCAAATTTTACAGTTCGTTTATAAACTTGACTCCAAGTATATTTCCTATTCTCATAAATAACTGCTTCGTAATTAGGGTAAATTTCATAAACTCTTTTTAGAAAAGTTAAAGGTGTTAATGGAACATAATTAGCATCATTTTTATCTAGGTTAGTTTCGTAATGATTCATTTAATTAAACTTGAAATTCATTATATTTGAACTTCCAGAAATTGCAGATTTATAGTGAAGTTCTGCTCTAGGTAATACTTTGTCAAAATAAAATCTAGCTGTATCTATTTTATCATTATAAAATTTTTTATTTTCTTCATAATTTTTGAAACTTACTTCTAAAACTTTAATCCATGCATATGCAATAGATACGTAACCCAAAGTTTTTAGGTAATCATTAGCCGCTGCACTGACATCATCTTTTTCTGTATTAGCTTTGTTTGTCATCCAATCACTAAATTTCTTTACTGTGTCCAAATAATTATTAAATTCCGACAAAAATGGTTTAATTTTTTCATTGTCTGTATCGCACTCGGACTTAACCTGATCTAAAAATTTATTTATTATATTGCCATTTTTATTTGATAGTTTTCTGAAAACTAAATCTGATGCTTGAACAGAATTTGTACCCTCATAAATAGGTGTAATTCTATTATCTCTATATAATTGTTCTATACCTTGGTCTTTAGTATAACCATATCCTCCGTGAATTTGCATAGCATCACTAGTAATTTCCATCGCTAAGTCTGTAAACAAGGATTTTACAACAGGGGTCATAAGTGAAACATAGTCCGAAGCTTCTTGACGAGTTTTTTCATCTGGATGATTTAAACTAACTTCAGTTTGTTGTGACAACCAAAAACACAAAGCTCTTTCACCCTCAATAATTGATTTCATATTTAATAACGTTCTTCTTATGTCGGCATGTTCAATTATAAAATCTGCTCCATTTTTAGACTTGGAATTGTTCGACTTTCCTTGTTTTCTCTCTTTTGCATAAGTAAGAGAATTTTGATAAGCAATTTCTGAAATACCTAAACCTTGGATGCCTACAACTATTCTCTCAAGATTCATCATAGTGAACATTGCACTCAAACCTTTTTCTTTAGCACCTATCATATAGCCAGTGGCATCATCAAAATTTAATACACACGTAGCTGATCCCTTTATTCCCATTTTGGTCTCAATAGATCCTGTTGATATGCCGTTTCTTGGCCCAACTGTTCCATCATCTTTGACCACAAATTTTGGAACTAAAAATAAACTTATTCCTTTTGTGCCTGCTGGAGAGTCTTCTGCTCTTGCTAAAACTAAATGAATGATATTTTCAGTTAAATCGTGATCTCCAGATGTAATAAAAATTTTTTGACCACTTATTTTGTAAGTTCCATCAGTTTGTTTTTTGGCTTTTGTTCTTAGCAAACCTAAATCGGTACCACATACTGGCTCAGTTAAACACATAGTGCCACTCCATTTTCCCTCGACTATTTTTGGTAAATATTTATTCTTTATTTCATCTGTAGCGTGATGATTGATACAATTATATGCACCTATACTTAATTCACTATACAATTTAAAAGACAAGCTAGCCGAGGAAAGCATCTCATCAAAGAATGCACTCACAGTTTTTGGCATACCTTGGCCTCCATATTTTGGATCACAAGAAAGTGAAGTCCATCCATCCTCGATATATTTTTTATAAGCTTCCTTATAACCTGGGGGAGTTCTCACGACTCCATTTTCTAAGACTGCAGGATTTTCGTCACCGGTCTTAGCTAGTGGTAAAATTAAATTTTGATTAATCTTTGCTGCTTCTTGTAAAATATCTTTTACTAAATCAGAAGTTACTTCTTTATATTTATCTAACTCATTATATTTTTGATTATTTCTGAGTTTCTCAAATAGAAACATCATATCGTCAACAGGAGCAGTATAAGTAGGCATAATATGATTTTAAGATAATTAATTAATTATTGCAATTTTGAAATGATCGCATCACCCATTTGAGAAGTAGACACCTCTTTCATTTTATCAGACATAATATCTTTTGTCCTTAATCCATCATTAAGTGCCTCTTGAACAGCTTTTTCTAAGGCTTCTGCCTCTTTATCTAAATCTAAAGAGTATCTCAGTGCCATAGCAAAACTCAAAATTGAAGCGATAGGATTCGCAACTCCCTTACCAGCAATATCTGGAGCTGAACCATGAATTGGTTCATACATAGCTCTCATTTCACCATCTTTATTTTTTGCGCCTAATGATGCGGAGGGTAATAGTCCAAGAGAGCCTGTTAACATAGATGCCTCATCTGATAACATATCACCAAACAAGTTATCTGTTAGAATTACATCAAATTGTTTCGGGTTTCTTACTAGTTGCATTGCACAATTATCAGCTAACATATGACTCAGTTCAACATCTTTATAATCTTTATCATGTAATGATTGTACTTCTTCTTTCCAAAGTTGACCTGCCTCCATGACATTAGATTTTTCACAAGATATAACTCTATTTGATCTTTTTTTTGCTAAGTCAAAAGCAATTCTAGCAACTCTTATAATTTCACTACTTGTATAAGTATGTGTATTTACTCCTTTTCTTTCTCCATTTTCTATCGGTTTAATCCCTCTTGGTTCACCAAAATATACTCCACCAGTTAATTCTCTAACTATTAAAATATCTAAACCCGAAACAATTTCTGGTTTCAAAGTTGAAGCATTCACTAATTGTTCAAAACATATTGCTGGTCTTAGATTTGCAAAAAGTTTTAATTCTTTTCTTAATTTTAATAGAGCTCTTTCAGGTTTTTTTGAAAATTCGACACCATCCCACTTTGGTCCACCGACCGCACCAAGCATTATTACAGCACTCTCTAATGCTTTATAAAAAACTTCATCAGTAAGAGGTGTTCCATGCTTATCGAAAGAACTTCCTCCAACTAAATCCTCATCAATCTC
>CACORD010000007.1 GCA_902629535.1 uncultured Pelagibacteraceae bacterium
AGCTATCCATGAATTATAAATTCCAGTTGTGAGAGTGTTTATTGAAAAAAAATCAACTGCGCCAAACTCTGCTAAAGTCTCCATTGCAACTAATGATAAACCAGCGATGATAGCAGGCCGAGCAGCTGGTAATATTATTTTATATAAAGATTTAAACTTTGAGAAACCTAAATTTTTTCCTAAATCAATTAAATTTTGTGATTGATATAAAAATGAAGCTCTTGCTAATATATATACATAAGCGAACAACGAAAAAGATATTGATAATATTGCACCAAACATGCCATCGAATTTTGGAATGCTTTGATTGTAATTTGCATCTCCAAAAAGATTTTTTAGAATTGAATACGCTGTACCATAATTTTCAAAAAAAGCGGTCAATGAATAAGCGTAAATATAAGGTGGTACTGCAAAAGATAATATTAATGACCATTTAAAAAAGTCGCAAAATGGAAATTTAAAAAAAGATACTATGTATGCGGATCCGGTGCCTAATAAAAATGTTAAAATAAGAACACATAATAATAAAATCGATGAATTTAAAATATATTCAACTAAAAAAGTATTCTTTAGAAGTTCGTAATAATTTGAAGTATCTTCAAAGAAACTTGTAAACACAGTCACTATCGGAATTATTACAAATGTAGATACCAATAATGACAAAACAAACCAAATATTTAAATATCTAAACATTATTGATTTTTATATCTTAAAATGTTTTTTGAAAAGTAATTAGTGCTTAGAGAAGATATCAAAAATTTAGTGTCCACCATAAATCCCCATTTATGATGGACACCGGAAAGAAAAATTAAAAATCGAAAACTTTAAGGAGATGCGGAACTTCCTTTGGTTCGATTTCTTCTAGTTTTCTTTTATTTATTCTTCGATTGATTTTTTCACACTCCATAATACATGGGGAACATGCCTTGGAAGATTTATTTAAATCAATCTCTGAAATAAATTTTTTTTCTTGTTTCACGTTTACTTCCATCCAGCGGCAGTCATCACTTCTACTGCTGCAGCTTGATTTTTTCCATAAGAAGCTAACTTAGTTTTCATATCTTGTTTGAAATCTAACCCTAGGTTGTTTACTACTAATGGACTTGGTGAAACACCATCAATCATTGGGAACTCAAAAGTATTATTTGTAAAATGCTCTTGAGATTCTGGAGTTAATAAAAACTCTACAAGTTTGACGGCATTAGCTTTGTTAGGTGCACCTTTTACTAAAGCAGCACAACTTACATTCATATGCGTTCCTCTATCGTTTTGATTAGGAAAGAAAGCTTTAACTTTCTTAGCAGCTGCTTGTTGTTCTGCACCTTTTTTACCTGACAACATAAGCGCTAGGTAATAAGTATTTGCTACTGCAATATCAGCTTCTCCTGCTGCTACTGCCATGATTTGAGCTCTATCATTACCTGTAGGTGTTCTTGCCATGTTTGCAACAACTCCTTCAGCCCACTCTGCTGTAGCTTTTTTTCCATTGTTTTTAATCAATGATGCTACAAGAGATTTATTATAAATGTTGCTAGATTTTCTTATTACCAATCTGCCTTTCCATTTAGGATCAGCTAAACCTTCATAAGTCATTCCAGATAATTCAGCACCAGAAACTCTTTCCGGTGAATAATAAATTATTCTAGCTCTTTTTGCTATTCCAACCCACTTACTTGTTCTAAAGCTTTTTGGAACAGCGTCTTTAATTGCTGCAGATGTTAATCCACCTTGAAGCGCACCTTTTGCATCCATTGCCCCACATCTTCCAGCATCTGCTGTAATATATAAGTCAGCGGAAGAGTCAGCACCTTCGCTCAAGATTCTTTTTTCTAAAGCACCTGATTTTCCATTTATCAAATTGACCTTGATACCAGTCATATTTGTAAACTTGGAATAAAGCTCACTATCTGCTTTGTAATGTCTTGCATTAAAAATATTAACCTCATTTGCAACAGCGATAGCTGATACAAATAAAGAAGTAATTAATGCTAATATCGATATTTTTTTCATTAATTTCCTCGTTATTAGTTAGTTTGAGAATGATAATTATTCGCAGTGCTAATGATTATCAATCGCAACTATGTCGCACCTAAACTTTCAGTTGAATCTCAAAAATATTGATTTTAGGCTTTCCAATCGCCTATTTTACTGAATAAAAAGTTTCTAAATGCCTGAACTCTAGCTGTGTTTTTAAGGGATTGGGGATAAACGAAATGAGCCTCTGTAATTGGGCCTTCAGATTTGGGTAAAACCTTTATTATATTAGATGAATTACTGACTAAATATTCTGGAAGCGCAGCTAAACCCACCCCAGATTCTACTGCTAATAAAAGTCCCATAACACTATTTACTTTCATTATTGTCTTTCTTTTTTTTCCGTCATGCATCCCCAATTTTAAAGCCCAATCAGGATTATAAACTGGTGAGGGAGCTCCCTTACCAAATGAGATAAATTTATGCTTATTTAAATCACCCACTGTCTTTGGCATACCATATTTTTCAAGATATTTATTAGATCCGTATATAAAATATTTTAAATCAATAAGTTTTTTCTGAATATAATTTAATTGTTTTGGTCTTCTCATAAAAATACCAATATCTGCTTGCCTAGTGCTTAGATCTAATTCCTTATCCTCAAAGATTAATTCTATTTCGACTTCAGGATTTAATCGCATAAATTCCTCGATTCTTGGTGTTAACCAGTGCGTACCAAAACTTCTTACTGTAGTAATTGTCAATTTTCCTGATGGTTTGTTTTTTTGGTCTCCTAAAGAAGTTTCTACTTCTTTAAGTTTACTTATAACCTCATGAGCGGTTTTAAATACATACTCACCATTTTCTGTGAGTGTTAAGCCTCTAGCGTGCCTTTCAAACAATTGGACATTTAAGTCTTGTTCTAAAGACTGAATCTGTCTACTTATTGCTGATTGACTTAGATTAAGATTGATAGTGGCATTAGTAAAACTTCCTGCCTCCGCAACAGCATGAAATATTTTTAATTTATCCCAATCCATTATTTATCCAAATTAATAATATACCTTCCTGATGTTTCTCCTTTTAGCATCTTAGGATAAATATCAATGACTTCTTCTAAGTTAATTTCTTTAACTGATTTACTAAGAGTTTCAAAATCTAAAAGTTTTCCAGCCTCATTCCATAAGAACTGTCTTCTTTTAATTGATGCAGTGACAGAATTTATACCCCAAAGTTTAACACCCCTTATAATAAATGGCATGACAGTAGTATTTAATTTAATATTTGCAGCATTACCACACGCTGCTATTATTCCTGCATCTTTTGTTTGAGATAAAATATTTTCAAGTACTTTTCCACCAACTGTATCCACTGCACCATCCCACAATCCTTTATCCAATGGTCTTGAATCTTTCATCAATTCACTAGTATTTACAACGTTTTTTGCACCTATTGATTTTAGATAGTCTTTATTACTATCCTTACCAGTAACAGCAGTAACTTCACATCCTAATTTATTAAGTATCATTACTGCCATGCTACCAACTCCACCTGAGGCACCACTTACTATAACATTTTGAACTTTTTCACCCAATAATAATTCCTCTCTTGTTGTTTTAGTGGTAAATGAACATTGTAATGCTGTAAATCCTGCAGTACCCATTATCATAGACTCTTTTAGGGAAAGAGTTTTTGGTTTTTTTACTAAAAAATCTCCATTGACTTTTGCATACTGAGAATATCCCCCAAAATAAATCTCACCTACTCTCCAGCCTGTTAAAATAATTTCATCTCCAGGTTTAAAATCTTTATGATCACTTTCCTCTACTACTCCACTAAAATCTATACCTGGTATGTGTGGAAATTCTTTAACAAGACGTGCTCCGTTTTTTAAAATTAACGCATCTTTATAATTTAATCCAGAATATTGAACCTTGACCGTTACGTCACCATGTTTTAAAAAACTTTTATCTAATGATTTAACTTCTCTAGAAAAGTTGTCGCCTTCTTGATTTAAAACTAATGCTTTAAATTGGTCTGACACTTTTAATCTTTTGAATTGCTTATTAACCTTAAATATCTATTTTGATAACTTAAATCTTCTTTGAATTGACCTAAATAATAATTTGTGACTGTTGTAGCATGTTCCTTTTTAATACCTCTCATAGTCATACATTGATGAGTTGAATCTATTGTAACGGCTACTCCTTTTGCATCTAAAGATTGCATTAGTGTATTCGCAATCTGCATAGTTAATCTTTCCTGGGTTTGTAATCTTTTAGAAAAAACCTCAACTACTCTTGCTAATTTACTTAATCCAACAACTCTTTTATTAGGTATGTAAGCTACATGAGCTTTACCAATTATTGGTGCCATATGATGTTCGCAATGACTCTGAACAGAAATATTTTTTTGAATAACCATGTCATCATACCCATCTACATCGCCAAAAGTTTTATCTAAAACTTGAACAGGATCTTCCCTATAACCTTTAAAATATTCTTTAAATGCTTTGACAACTCTTTTTGGAGTTTCTATCAATCCTTCTCGATTAGGGTCTTCACCCATCCAAGATAAAATTGTTTTGAAAGCTTCTTCTGCCTCTTCATCAGAAATCTTCTTCGAATTTTGATTGTTATCTATGTCTTTTACTAGCTTCATGGGAGGCTTTATACATATAAATGCGCATTTTTAAAATATTTAATATATCTCTATATGTGCTACATAATCACCAAATATGTTCAAAAAAAGAGAAAATGTGGTTGAAATTGAAGAAGGAAATCTTCTTTCACCTAAATTTGATAATGATGGTTTAATACCTGTAATTACAATGTGCTCTCGAACAAAAGAAATTTTGATGCATGGTTATATGAACGTTGAAGCATTAAAAAAAACGATTGAAACAAAAGAAGCTCACTACTATAGCAGATCGAGAAAAGCTATTTGGCATAAAGGCAAAACAAGTGGTTTTTTTCAAAAAGTCACTGAAATCAAAATTGATGATGACCAAGACTCGGTTTGGCTTACTGTCGATATCGAAGACGGAGCTAGTTGTCACGTCGGTTATAGATCTTGTTTCTATAGATCTATACCTCTTGGGCCGATTGAAAATGGTAGAGAAATTGAGATGAAATTTACTGAAAAAGAAAAAAAATTTGACCCAGAAAAAGTTTATAAAGGTCAACCCAATCCAACTAAAATTTAATTGAATGGAAATTAAATACCAAAATTTAAGAGTATTAGGTCCAGCAATATTAAAAGTCAAAATACCAGATGAAATACTAAATAAATTAAATGACTACATTGATAAAATTATCAATGATGAGTCAAAATTAAAAAAATTAAATTATGGTGAAGCGCTAGTTGGAGATGTAACCCAGGAATTTTTATTAGAAGTAGAATTGGTTAAATCTTCAGGTTGGTTGGAATTTTTGGGAAATTCTTGTAAAATTTATGCAGAATTAAATGAAGGAAAAAAAATATCTAAATTTAATTTACTGAAAACTTGGGTTGTTAGACAATTTCAAAATGAATATAATCCAACTCATTGGCATGGTGGTCATATTTCTGGAGCTGGATTTCTTAAAGTTCCAAAATCATTAGGGCAAAGCACTCAACAAAAAAAATCAAAAAAATATAGAGGTGGAAGCTTGCAACTAATACACGGAGCAAGAATGTTTACTTGTCCTTCAACATTTAATATTACTCCAGAAGTTGGTGATTTTTATTTGTTTCCTAATTATTTGATGCATACAGTTTTTCCATTTAAAGGCACTGATGAAGAAAGACGTTCTATCTCTTTTAATGCATCGATAGATGAAGACATATATAATGTTTATGGAAAATAAAACTCAAAAAGATGTTCATATTAAAATTTGGAGCCATGTTCCGACAACCCAGTTCCTCAATGGTATAGAGACAGTCTCTGCAATACTAACGATAGAGAATTTATCGAAAGGAAACCTTATAAAGGTCAAGCAAACAAAACAAAGATGTAAATTATGATAAAACTAGATATG
The DNA here is from genome assembly GCA_902629535.1 of uncultured Pelagibacteraceae bacterium. Lineage (GTDB taxonomy): Bacteria > Pseudomonadota > Alphaproteobacteria > Pelagibacterales > Pelagibacteraceae > Pelagibacter. The sequence goes on from CACORD010000007.1 coordinate 5,994, forward strand.
AAACTTGTAAGACCTTTTGGTCCATCAATATTACATACAAAAATTCCAGTCAATACAGTTGAAATGTTAAATAAATATATTGATGATATTGTCGCTGATAAAAAAAAATCATCTGCTCTTGATCATGGTCATAAATTAGTTGGTGATGTTACACAAGAATTTATGCTTGAGCCAGAAATTATAGATAAAAGTGGATGGGGACAATTTTTAACTAATTGTGTGAGCCGATGGGTAGAATGGGAATTAAAAAAGAAAATCTCAAAATTTAAGATAATGACTTCTTGGGTAGTTAGACAATTTGAAAATGAATATAACCCTACTCATTGGCATAATGGTCATATATCAGGTGCAGGCTTTTTAAAAATTCCTTCAACTTTTGGAAAACATGTACAAAAAAAAAATAAAGATTATCATGGCGGAAGTCTCCAACTAATAAATGGCACTCGACATTTTATGTCTCCATCTACTATTTCTTTAGCTCCAAAGGTAGGAGATTTTTATTTTTTTCCGAATTATTTAATGCATACAGTTTATCCATTTAAAGACACTAAAGAGGAAAGAAGATCAATATCATTTAATGCCCAAATTGATGACAGTATTTATGACGTTTATTCCTGAAACCAAAATTCAAAAAAATGTGCTTGGAGAAAAATTGGAGGAGTGTTCTTTAGATCCTTTAACAGGATGGTATAGAGATGGATGTTGCAATACAGATGAAAATGATCACGGTTCACACACTGTTTGTGCAAGAGTTACAACAGAATTTTTAGAGTGGTGCAAAGAAGCGGGGAATGATTTAATTACACCTCACCCTGAGTTTGGATTTCCAGGCTTAAAAGATGGAGATGGTTGGTGTGTTTGTGCAGGTTGGTATGCAAGAGCTGTAGAAGCTGGAAAAGGCTGTCCAATTTTTTTGAAACGAACTCATGAAAATACATTGAAAGTTTTGCCAATCGAAACACTTAAAAAATTTGCAATAGATATTTCTTAAAATAAATTTGGATTATGGGTGAAAATATTTTATCGGTCATATATCTTTTATTACTTATTACACTGATCTTCCCAGGTTTTTATTATGCAAATAAAAATAAAAAAGTTTTTTTTAAAAATCTTGTTATTTGGCTAGGTATTATTGGAATAGTAATAATTTTTGCTAATTTTTTAAAATAGCAAGTTACATATTACCATACTTTGGTCCACCACCTCCCTCAGGGGTAACCCAAATTATATTTTGAGAAGGTTCTTTAATATCGCAAGTTTTACAATGAATACAGTTCTGAGCGTTAATAACAAATCTGTTTATATCATTTTCCTTTTGAACCTCATAAACTCCTGCTGGACAATATCTTTGTGCTGGCTCGTCATATTTCTCAAGAGTATATTTTATCGGCAAATCTTTATCTTTTAGCTTTAAGTGCACTGGCTGATTATCCTCGTGATTAGTCCCAGTCAAATAAACTGAGCTTGTTTTATCAAAAGTAATCACATTGTCAGGTTTAGGATAATCAATTTTTGGCATTTCATCTGCAGATTTTAAAGTTTCATGATCAGAATGCTTATGTCTTAATGTAAATGGAAGTTTTCCTCTAAATAAAATTTGATCAATTCCTGTAAAAATTATTCCTAAAATTAAACCCCAATTAAAACTAGGTTTTACATTTCTTGCTTGATACAGTTCTTTATATAACCAGCTTTTTTTAAACAATTCCTCATATAATGATAAGTCTTTTTTAGACTGAATATGTTCATTGATAGCCTCAGCAGCTAAGATTCCACTTTTCATTGCAGTATGAGATCCTTTTATTTTTGGCATGTTTAAAGTTCCCGCATCACATCCAATAAGTAATGCACCTGGCATAAACATTTTTGGTAAGCTTTGAATACCACCTTCAATTAATGCTCTAGCGCCATAAGAGATTCTTTTTCCACCTTCGATAATTTTTCTTATTGATGGATGTGTTTTGAATCTTTGAAACTCATCAAAAGGAGAAAGATGTGGATTTTGATAGTCTAAACCTATTACATATCCTAAAAACACTTGTTTGTTTTCAGCATGATAAATAAAACTTCCACCATAAGTGTTGTTATCCAAAGGCCACCCAGCTGTGTGTATCACTAATCCCTCTTCATGATTTTTTTCATCTATTTCCCAAATTTCTTTAAATCCAATTCCATATTGTTGGGGATCTTTGTCTTTACTAAGATTAAATTTTTTTATTAATTGTTTTCCTAAATGACCTCGGCAACCTTCAGCAAAAACTGTTACCTTGCCAATAAGTTCAATGCCTGGCTCAAAACTATCTTTTTTATTTCCTTGTTTATCTATACCCATGTCCTGAGTGGCTACACCTTTAACAGAACCATCATCATTAAATAAAATCTCATTTGCAGGAAATCCTGGAAATATCTCTACACCAAGTGCTTCGGCTTGCTCAGCAAGCCATCTACATAAATTTGCAAGGCTTATAATATAATTTTTATGATTTTTTTGAACAGCAGGTAACAACCAGGTAGGCCAACTTAAAGATTTTGTTTTTCCTAAGAATAAAAATTTTTCCTTAGAAACTTTTGTTTTTATTGGTGGATTTAAATCCTTCCAATTTGGAATTAATTCGTCTAGTGCTCTAGTTTCAAAAACATTTCCACTTAGTATATGCGCACCGATCTCAGATGCTTTCTCCAAAACACAAACATTCAAATTTGAATCTAATTGTTTTAGTTTAATAGCAGTTGTTAATCCTGATGGTCCTCCACCAATAATTACAACATCATATTCCATTGACTCTCTGGACATATTTTTAATTTTTTACAGATTATATTATTTTTGTATAGTGTTTAATTTGTTCAGTTCTTCGATAAATTGAGGTATTGCCTCAAAAAGATCAGCCTCTAGGCCATAGTCTGCAACACTAAAAATTGGAGCTTCACCATCCTTGTTGATTGCAACAATCACCTTGCTTTCTTTCATTCCAGCTAAATGCTGTATTGCACCAGAAATACCGATTGCAATATATAAATCTGGAACTACAACTTTTCCAGTTTGACCCACTTGATGATCATTACTTATATATCCAGCATCAACAGCTGCTCTTGATGCTCCAATAGCAGCATTTAATTTATCAGCAACAGAAGTAATTAATTTAAAATTATCTCCACTCTGCATTCCTCTTCCTCCAGAAACAACTACTCTTGCAGTTCCAAGCTCTGGTCTATCTGACTTAATTTCCTCTCTTTTCACAAATTTTGTATTATTAAATTCTTCACTTGGTTCAGCTTTTTCTATGGGCGCAGATCCACCTGAGCTTTCACATGGGTCAAATGAAGTAGGTCTAATTGTAATACATTTTTTTGGATCTTTACTTTTTACAGTTGCAAACGCATTTCCAGCATAAATAGGTCTTAAAAATGTATCTGTAGAAATTACTTTAATGATATCACTGACTTGAGAAGTATCTAAAGCGGCTGCAATTCGTGGCATTAAATTTTTACCAAAAGTATTCGCTGAACAAACAACATGTGAGTAGTTTTCTGCCAATTTCACAATTACTGGTGCAAAATTTTCTGCTACAAAATTTTCATAATGAGCTGCTTCAACTTGAATAACTTTTTTTACCGGTGGTAATTCTGAAAGTTTTTTTGCTGCATCTCCGCAATTATTACCAATAATTACTGCATGAAGATCTGAATCCATTTGAGAAGCTGCAGTTACAGCATTAAGTGTAAAAGGTTTTAATTCTTTATTATTATGTTCCGCTATTAATAAAACTGACATTATATAACTTTTGCTTCATTTTTTAATTTTTGTACTAACTCAGCCACACTTTTAACTTTTATTCCTGCTTTTCTTTTCGGTGGCTCTTCAACTTTAATTTGCTCGATTCTTGGAGAAGTATCTACTCCTAAATCTGACGCATTCAATTGCTCGATAGGTTTTTTCTTTGCTTTCATTATATTTGGTAATGAAGCATATCTAGGTTCATTTAGTCTTAAATCACAAGTGACTATTGCGGGTATATTTATTTCTATCGTCTCTAAACCCTCATCAATCTCTCTAGTAACCTCAAGTTTTTTATCTTTGATCTCAATTTTAGAAGCAAATGTTGCTTGGGGCCAATTTAGCAAAGCACTTAACATTTGACCTGTTTGGTTACAATCATCATCAATAGCCTGTTTTCCCATAAAAACTAAATCTGGTTTTTCTTTTTCAACAATTTTTTGTAACAATTTAGATACAGCCAAAGGTTCTAAAATTCCATCAGCTTTAATAAGAATACCTCTATCAGCTCCAACAGCTAATGCTTTACGAACAGTTTCTTGAGCTTTTTCTTCCCCAACGCTCACCGCGACTACTTCAGTTGCTTTCCCTGACTCTTTGATTTTAACTGCTTCCTCAATAGCATTATCATCTGGCGGATTAGTAGACATTTTAACATTTTCAGTTACTACACCAGTGTTATCTTCTTTTACTCTGATTTGTACGTTATAATCAATTACTCTTTTTACTGCGACTAAAATTTTCATTAAGCTCTCAATAATTTATTTTCAGAATCGTATGGACTTTCATCAAGTATTGTAGCCTCATACATTTTTCCAAGAATATCAACTTTAAGTTTTTCACCCACATTTGCTAAATCAGGTTTTACCATTGCTAAAGCTATAGATTTATCTAATCTAAAACCATATTCTCCACCTGTCGCTCTTCCAACAACTTTGTCATCTTTATAAATTGGGTTGTTTCCTAATACATCTGAATCTGTAGTATTATGAACCTCTAATGTTACTAGCTTATTATCAAAACCCTTTTCTCTCCATTTGTTTAGTGCTTCAAGTCCTATAAAATTTCCTTTATTAGGATGAATAAATCTATCTAGCCCAGACTCATAAGGTGAATATTCAATTGATAGTTCAGTTCCTACAAGTTTATAAGATTTTTCAACTCTTAAACTGTTCATAGCTCTTATTCCAAATGGTTTGAGACCGAGATCCTTACCTGCCTCCATTAATTTATCAAAAATATGGTTTTGATATTCAATTGGATGATGCAATTCCCAACCAAGTTCACCGACAAAATTTACTCTCATAGCATTAACTGGTGCATAACCAACATTAACATTTTTAGCTGTCAGCCATTTAAAATTTTCATTTGAAAAATCATCTGTTGAAACTTTCTGCATAAGTTCTCTAGCTTTTGGGCCAGCAACTACAAGCACACCCGTACTATTTGTTAAATCTTCAAATATTACTGACCCATCCGTTGGCATCCATTTTTGGATCCAATCATGGTCTAATCTTAAATTTGCTCCAGCAGAAACTAGGTAATAACTATTTTCAGCTTCCTTCATAATCGTAAATTCTGAATGAACACCACCTTTAGTATTTAGTGCATGACAAAGATTAATTCTTCCAATTTTTTTTGGAAGTTTGTTAGCTACTAAATAGTCTAAAAATTCCTCTGCCTTTGGACCTTTAATTCTACATTTTGCAAAGGCTGTCATATCTAAAAGTCCAACATTCTTTTTAACATTTTCACATTCTTTCTTAATTGCATCAAACCATTTTGATCTTCTAAAAGACCAATCATCTTTTTGTTCCATGCCATCAGTTGCAAAAAAATTTGGTCTTTCCCATCCAAATTTTTGTCCAAAAACAGCTCCAAGATCTTTCATTCTCTCATAACAAGGCGATGTTCTTAAAGGTCTAGCGGCTGGTCTTTCTTCGTCAGGATAATGAACGATAAATACGTGACTGTATGCTTCTTCATTTTTTGCTTTGAGATATGACTTTGTTGCATAATTTCCATAACGTCTTGGTTCAACACCAAGCATATCAATGGTTGGTTCACCATCTACAATCCATTCTGCTAATTGCCAGCCTGCTCCACCTGCTGCAGTTATTCCAAAACTATGCCCCTCATTAATCCAAAAATTTTTAAGTCCCCAGGCTGGGCCAACAATAGGATTACCATCAGGTGTATAACATATTGCACCATTGTAAACTTTCTTTACTCCAACCTCTCCAAATGCTGGAACTCTATGTATTGCGCCTTCAATGTGTGGAGCCAGTCTGTCTAAATCCTCTTGAAACAATTCATATTCAGAATCTTTTGAAGGACCTTCTACATAACATGCTGGTGCACCATCTTCATATGGTCCTAATATTAATCCACCAGCTTCTTCTCTCATATACCATCTGCTATCGCTATCTCTTAGTACTCCCATCTCCGGAAGACCTTCTTTTTTTCTTTTTTGTATCTCTGGATGTGGTTCAGTTACGATATACTGATGTTCAACTGGTATCACTGGGATATCTAATCCAACCATCTCTCCAGTTTGTCTTGCAAAATTTCCTGAGCAAGAAATAACATGTTCACATTCTATTGAACCTTTATCTGTTTCAACAATCCATCCATCTTTAGTTTGTCTCATTGATAACACTGTCGTGTTTCTATAAATTTCTGCTCCTCTATTTCTTGCACCTGTAGCAAGGGCTTGGGTTAGATCTGCGGGTTGAATATATCCATCTTCAGGGTGTTGAATTGCTCCAACTAAATCATCAGTATGACAAAGAGGCCAAATTTCTTTTACTTGTTGAGGCGTTAAAAATTTAACATCAACACCGATTGTTTTAGCTACACCAGCATATTGATGATACTCATCCATTCTATCTTTTGTGCTTGCTAGACGGATATTTGAAACAACACTGAAACCAACATTCTTACCGGTCTCCTCCTCTAATTTTTTATAAAGATTTACTGCGTACTTGTGAAGTTGACCAACAGAATAACTCATATTAAAAAGAGGTAATAATCCCGCTGCATGCCAAGTTGAGCCTGAAGTTAATTCTTTTCTTTCAATTAAAACAACATCAGACCAGCCTTTTTTTGCTAAATGATAAAGAGCACTTACTCCAACTACTCCTCCACCGATTACGACAACTTTTGCTTTGGATTTCATTAAACGATTCCTACTAAATTTTTATTCATAACGAAACAAAATTGTATTATGTATGATCAAATTGAACTTCCTAGTGCTATTGGGCTAGAAACCATTGTGGTCAACCAACAGTCTTTAAGGGGTCCGTCTGCAGTATATTTTTCTACTTGCCAGTTGAACTTATGGTAGATCTTATCTTTATCTAAAATTATAACCTCAAATTGTGCCCATTTGTCACCACCTCCTACCTTTGTAATTGTGTGACTTAAATGATTAAGAAGCATTTGATAAGAATTTCCTTTAATCATCATCTTAAAATTTGGCAAAGGACCAGTACTTTTTTTATTACTTGGATGAGCGAAATTCCAGGTTTGTTCGATCCCACTATCCTTATAATTAATGTCATTTTTTTGGAGACCGTTTAATTGGATCTCAACAACTTTTGAAGGTTTTATATTGCTATTAGGTTTAAGCAATTCAGCTTTTGTTATTGAAATTGAAAAGACAAGAATAATTAAAACTTTAAATATTATTCGCAGTTTTTTTAACATCTTCTAAAAATTTTTTTCTTTTTTTATCCTCTACAAATGGTACTGCAAAGTATCTTCGATATACCACATCCCTTATGCCGCATATATTAAAAACTCCTCTTCTTAATCTTTTTGTTGGCATATTTAAAAAGAATGTTCTTACAGCGAATTGTGGCGAGCCATAAGTACAAAAAACTACCGCTTTTTTTCCTTTTAAATTTCCAAGCGGATAACCATAATTTCCAAATAATTTCTTAAATCTAAAAGCCCAAGGTGGTGCAAGAACCTTATCAATCCATCCTTCCACAATTGCCGGCATTCTAAAATTCCATATAGGTGCGATTAATACTATTGCATCCGAACTTTCTACTCTTTTTCTATGATCCAAAACCTGATTGTCTGGATCTTCACCTGAAAAAACTGGATCAAATTTTTCTTTATATAAGTCAACTATATCTACTTGATGGCCGTTATTTTCTAAAGTTTCCTTAAATGTATCTCGAATTGCCGCGTTAAAAGATCTTTCATCATAATGACCATAAACAACAAATATTTTTTTCATTAATTAAAATACTTTTCGTACTCTATTTTCGTACATTTGTTTTCAATGTATATAATATCATTTGTCTCAACAATTTTTTTTGCCTCTTCATTTCTTATATCCAATTGTAACCATAAAACCTTAGCTTTTACTTTAATTGCATCTTTTGCAATTTCAGCTGCTTCATTTGAGGGCCTGAATACATCAACTATTTCTATTGGGCCATCAATCTCCTTAATATTTCCAAAAACTTTCTCACCTAATATACTTTCTCCTTTCATAGATGGATTAACTGGATAAACTTTAAAACCGTAATCTTGTAAGTATTTCATTACAACTGAAGATGTTTTTGTTAAATCTTTACTTGCACCAACAAGCGCAATATTTTTATATTTTTTTAAAACCTCTTTAATAATTTCCATCTTAACTACTTCTCACCCATTATCTTATCCTCACAAAATTTTTTAGCCTCCTTGATTGTCATTGGTTTTTCCAACTTTTGACTGCCTGCAACACATGCATCTATAGCTCTCTTAAAATTGTGGTCTCTAAAAGTAAAAATAAAATAAAGACCTATAATGATTAAAATAATGGTTATAAAATTTTTAACTTTCACTTATTTTTCCAATTAGGCTTTCTTTTTTCTAAAAAAGCAGAAACACCTTCTTTTGCATCCATTGCCATCATATTTAATGTCATCATTTTACTTGCATACAAGTATGCTTTTCTTAGTGGCATTTCTAACTGCTTATAAAAAGCTTGTTTCCCAATTTTAATTGTTAGATTAGATTTAGATGCAATTTTTTTTGCAATTTTTAAGGTCTCAGTATTTATTTTTGATTTTGAAAAATAATCATTAATTAAACCAATTTCCTTTGCATAATCCGCTTTTATTGGTTCACCAGTAAGAAGCATCTTCATCATTGGTTTTCGATTGATTTTTCTACTAACTGCAACCATAGGAGTGCTACAAAACAATCCAATATTTACCCCTGGTGTTGCAAAAAGTGCATCTTTGGTACTGTAAGCTAAATCACAGCTAGCAACTAATTGACATCCTGCTGCATAAGCTGCTCCATGAACCTTTGCTATAACAGGCTTTCTACCTTCAACTATTTGTAGCATCAACTTTGAACAAAGATTGAATAATTTTTGATACCTTTCTTTTTTCTTTAAATCTTTTACCTCTTTTAAGTTATGACCTGCGCTAAAACCTTTTCCTGCACCCTCTAGAATTATTACCTTTACTTTTTTATCTTTATCTAATTTTTTAAAAATATTAATTAAATCTTTTAAATTTTTATAAGATAAAGCATTATATGTTTTTGGTTCATTGATTATTACCCTTGCTATATCTTTATTTTGATTGATGATTTTTACATTCATTAGAAGTTACTTGAGTTTACCTTCTTCCCTCATCTTTGCTCTTATCTTGGTGGCTGAAATTTTTTGTATTTCCTCAGGTAAAACAATTTCTTCTATCTTATAACCAACACCTCTTCCATAACAAATGTTTGTAATATTGGGAACTAACATAATTTTAAAACGTCCTTCGAATTCTGGATTAAGTTTATCTTCAATATTTTTTTTTACTGTTTCAAAGTCAAATGGATTATCATCCACACCTTGTACATCTCTGATTTGTATGCAAACTTGATCAGTTTTTTTAATTATTTCTTTAAATAATGTATAGTGACCATCATGAAAAGGCTGCCATCTTCCTAACATTTGTGCAGTTGGTTTTTTATTGTCCCATTTATAAGACATTATACTATTTCCTTTAATATTTTTGGTGCCCAATTTTTAGCATCTTGAGTGGTAACATGATAGTTATACTTCTCTGGTTTTACGAACATTTTATTAGTATCATCAAACCTACCTTCTTTAATAGTATCGACCCATATAATAAAATCTGCTGGAAACAGCGCTCTCGCAGCAGGGGTTGGACAAACAAAATCTGCAACGACATGATTACCTTGATCTCTAAACTCTTTTGCTTTTGCCCACATTCTTTTAGCCTGTCTTGTTCTTCCCTCTGCTGAAAAATCCCAATCATTTGCTTCTTTTCTTACTTCATCAGCATTGAGCCACTTTGCTTTTAATAGTGGGACTAACTCAGAGGCTAAAGTCGTTTTACCTGAACCTGGCAAACCCATAATTAATATAATCTTCATGACTTAAGATAGTTAACAACCCACTCAATTTTAAGCAACAAATTTCATTGCGTCATTTGATAAAATTCTTTGACAGCTTTTTCAAAAAAGATAATGATCTATAAAATGAATTTTTCTTTAGAAATAAGCCCAACAACAGATCTCGACACCGTTCCACCGGTAAATGATATTTATATAACAATGTTACCTGGTGGAGATTATAGAGAAACAGCACAACAAGCAGTTGAGTTAGTTAAAAAAGGTTACAATCCAGTACCTCACTTTCCAGCAAGATCAATGCAAGATGAAAAGCAACTAAAAGATTATGTTTCTAGGTGTAAAGATGGTGGAGTTAAACAAGTTTTAGTAATTGGTGGTGGAAGAGAGCCAATGGGAAAATTTGATAGCTCGTTTCAACTTTTAGAGACTGGTTATTTTGAGAAGATGACAATAGGAATTGCTGGACACCCAGAGGGGAGTCCTGATATATCCGACTCAGATTTAGAAAAAGCTATGATAGATAAAAAGCCTTATGCTGATTATATAGTAACACAGTGGTTATTAGATCCCCAGCCTATTATAGATTTTGTTTCTAAACAAAGCGTACCAGTGCATGTTGGAATTACTGGACCTCTAAAAATATCAAGCTTAATTAAATTTGCTAATATTGTTGGAGCAAAAAATTCCTTAAATTTTCTTAAATCTAATTTTACTAAGGCGTTAGATTTATTAAAACCTAAAGACCCTAATGATTTAATTGGGAAAGTTAAATCGCATACTGATTTCTTCCACATTTATACATTCGGCGGCTTGAAGGAAACAAACAAGTGGTTGAAGGAGAATGGTTATGTCTAAAGAATTTGACTATACTAAACTAAAACATGTTACTTCAGTTGATCAGTCAGATCGACAAGTACCATACAATTTAAGACAAAGTGGTCCCACAAAAGTTGAAATGCTAATTTCAACAAGAGTTAGGAAGTCACCATATTGGCATTTATCAATGCAAGCAGGTTGTTGGAGAGCAACTGTTTACAATCGAATTTATCATCCTAGAGGATATGTAAAACCAGAGGATGGTGGAGCAATGGTTGAATATGATGCAATTGTAAATCATGTAACGATGTGGAACGTTGCTGTTGAGAGACAAATAAGAGTAAAGGGTCCAGATGCAGAAAAATTTACTAATTATGTGATAACAAGAGATGCGACTAAAATTTCTCCGATGAGAGCAAGGTATGTAATTTTGTGTAATGCTTACGGTGGAGTTTTGAATGATCCAATACTTTTAAGAATTTCTAAAGATGAATTTTGGTTTTCATTATCAGACTCTGACATTGGAATGTATCTTCAAGGAGTGAATGCTGATGGTAAATTTAATTGTACGATAGAGGAAATTGATGCATGTCCAGTTCAAATACAAGGTCCTAAATCAAAAGCTTTGATGAAAGATCTTTGCGGAGATCAGGTTGATTTTGACAATATGCCTTTTTATGGCTTAGCTGAAGTTAAAATTGCAGGAAGAAGTTGTGTAATTTCACAGTCAGGTTTCTCTGGTGAGGCTGGATATGAAATTTATTTAAGAAATGCAACTTTATATGCAGAAGATATGTGGAACGCAGTTCTTGAAGCTGGAAAAAAACATAAACTTATGGTTATTGCACCTGCACACCATAGACGAATTCAAGCTGGGATTCTTTCATGGGGACAAGACATGGATCAACAACATAATCCTTATCAATGTAACTTGGGCTATCAGGTTTCATTATCTGGTAAAGGAGAATGGAATAAAAAAGCTGATTATGTTGGTAAAGCTGCCTTAGAAAAAATGGGCAAGGAACTTAAGGATGGAAAAAAGCCGTATAAACTTCAATTAGTAGGATTAGAGTTGGGTGGAAAACCTATTGATGATTATGCACCAGATTTTTGGTTAATATCAAATGAAGATGGTGGAAATCCTGTCGGATTTGTAACTTCACCATGGTGGCATCCAGAAAAGAAAACTAATATTGCTATGGGATATATACCTTTTGATGGAACATTGAATGCTAACGGTTTTCCAAAAGGAAAAGTTGGAAAGAAATTTAAAGTTCATTTGCCAGAGAAATATTCAAATAATCCAGGAACACCAGTTGATGCTGTTGTAGTCGATATTCCATTTAAGGAATCTTACAATGCTAATACAAGGGAAGTGGTGTCAGGTTAATTATTTTCTAGGGGGAATTTAAGCTCCCCTTATGATTTTCAATGGTAAAAAGTTTTATTATTGCGATTTGCATTATCATAGCTATTGCATTATTACTATTTCCACTAATTGTGTCATATAAGGATCAAAAAAATAAAAAAAAATAAATGTTTGCTGAATTTCTAAATATAATTTTTAAATCTATAAGATTAGATAAAACTCTTTATAGCGATAATAGAAATTTTGGCGAAGCTGCAATATATTTCGCTGGTTTAATAATGATATTAGATGGTGTAGCTGGAGCAGTGGCTGCAAATACTGTTGTAAAAACAGCTATAGGAATGTCTGGACTAACGGCAATTTTAACATGGTTCATATGGGCAATTTTTATATATGTGATTGGTGTAAAATTATTTCCAGATAAACAAACAAAAGTACCTTTTAAAAAAGTTTTAATTGCAGTCGGTTTTGCTCATGCACCCGGGCTAATAAGATTTTTTGCGTTAACACCTGAATTAATGATACCAATAATTTTTCTTACTCAATTCTGGATTTTTGCAGGTCTTATTATTTCAACAAAACAAATTTTAAATTTAAAATCTAATTTCAAATCATTTGGAATTATATTTTTATCTTTTTTGATAATTGCTTTTTTATCAATATCTTTTGTTATGAGTAGAATGAATGCTTTACCAATTAATAGTATTTAAATTGGAAAAATTGTTTTCGATACCCTGCATGATTTACAAATTTTAAAACCAGTCAAAATTAAATTTTGGGTAACACTTTCGTCAGTTTTTTTACATTCATCACAGATATCATTTAAATCATCAGCGTTTATTTTATCCTGATTTTTTATATAATCGTCTTCAATCATTATCAGTTAAACCCGCTCCTGCCGCACCTTTTTTTAAACTTTCTGTTTCTTCAACAAAAGTTTTTTCTGATAATTGATATAAACTTTTCCAATCTTGTTCAGTAAAGTTGTCGTTATTTTCTAAAATTTTTACCTCTGCGTTGTTTGCAATATTTGGACAATTTTTATTTAATAAGTTTGTGGAAATATTAACATTAATATTTAATAGAAATTCATTTTTTTCAAACTTAAAAAAAATTTTTTTACCAATAACCTCTGAGCTTCTACTAAGAAATGGTAAAAATAGTAATGGATATGCAATTTTGGAAAAATTAATAGTTTTTATTGATCTAAAAAACTTACACCTAAAATAATTGGGCAGTAAGAAAATTCAGAACATTTATTATTTTCATTAATTAGATTAAGATTCTCAAACTTTTTGTCTTTTTTTTCATTTAAATATCTATTTAAATTTTTAATTCCCTCAAAGTTAAACATTTCTAGTAATCTTATACTTTTTCCAACTTCTTCGCTTATTCCCCAAGAATAACCTAATGCTCTACTTGCGCGTTTAGAGGTTGTTTCAATTTCACTCAAAGATTTCATAAAATTTAATCAACGATAGACCCAATGCTGATTATAATCTTTTAATTCATGCGGAAGTGGTGCTCCTTGAAACATGCAAATTCTTAACCACTTATCTGACCTTGGATCAAATTTTAGTGCACCAAAAAAAGATAATTTTAATCGTAGCATATCGATTGGGACAACGTTTTCATTAATTGTATTATCTTGAATTTCAGCATAAGGAAATTTTTCAATGATAAATGCACGTCTTACAACATGTCTTAAATCTGCATTATTCATTAAAAATCTATCAATAGTTAAATCATCTTTACATAAAATTAACTGATCATTTAGTTTTTTAATATCTCTAGCAATAGCAAGAGGTTGTTCTAATTCTGCACCTCCTTCCTCAAAACGATCTGCATACCTAGGCTCTTCCTTATTTTTAGAAATAAACCAAAAATTTCTTAAATTTGATTTATCTTTGAAATTAATCTTAAGAATATCTGGATACCTTTGCTTTAAAATATTTTTAAGATCTAAAACTGATCGTTCCGTGGGAATTCTAAAATACTTTTCCTCATCTGAGCTCATTTTTTTTATTAATGGCTCAACAATTTTATCAAAAGGTTCCATCATCATAGACACAATATACTCAATAGTTTCTTCACAAGTTTCTTTCTCTAACCATAAATATATTTTATTGAAAGGATATGGAGTTTTAAAATCTAATTGATTTTCGATAAATTCTAAAAATTTTTTTACATTAAAAAGTAGTGAATTTATTTTTTTAATTTGAAATTCACTTTCAGAATTCCAACTTGTAATATTTTTTAAGGAACCTATGACACATTTTTTGAATAAATCTGCATCTTTTGAATTTACATTTTTAATTTCTCTAATTTCTTTTAGTGCGATTTCTCTTGATAAGATCCAATTATTTAACAAGGTAGGATGATTAACAATAAAAGGTGCCATTCCTAGTCCAGTTGAATTTCCAATCCCAAGGTTTCTACAAATTTTTGAGTCTAAATTAACAGCTTTCTTTGGATTTTTATGCTTGGCTACATGATTAACTTGATCGAAAGTGAATTGCCTTACTAAATAGACCAACATCATCTCTAATCTAAATGGTCCATTAATTTCTGCCCTATTTTTTATTCTAAATCTATCTGCTAAACCAAACTTTCCAGAACCATAAACGGCGGTAGTTCTATACAAATATCCAACTTTTTCTAATAAATTTAAATCTGGCTGATTACCTTCGCTTAACTTCTCAACTACATGATTAAAAACCCTAACTGATTTATTTGCTCTAGATAAAGTTAGTTCTTTATATGAAAGTCTACCAACCTCTTGTCTTGGGACTTCATTCTTCAATCTTTCAATATCTATTTTTGAGGGAACCCCATCATGCAAAGTAAAGGCAGCATCCCATTTTGTTGCAATAACTCTATCTGATCTATCATTATCATCTATCTTGTTAGCAAAACAAACTAATGAGTAAACTCTTTTATTTTTTTTAAAGGAATATATCGCTACGCCATATCCATCAGGATCTAAGTTGAATAAATCTCTGTTGTATTCCCAGTCTTTGAATTCATTTAAAAAACTTCTTAGAAATGATAATTTAGATTGGTGAAAGGACCCTAGTCTAGACAATTTCATTATAATGTTTGGATCTCTTAATTCGACTTTCATACTCTAAATATTTCTATAAAAATTATACCAATTGTTACCTAATATCCCATTAGTTTCTTCCTCAGAAAATCCAACTTTTCTTAATCCCTTCTCTATATTAAAAAAACCTCTAGCATCCTTAAACCAATCTGGTTGTTTAGGGAAGCCAGGTTTGTTTTTTGAGCCTTCTCCATAATTTTTATTTTTAGACCAGGTACCGTTCCTCATCCATTCTACAATTTCATCAGGCTGATTCAAACATAAGTCAGATCCGATGCCAATATTTTTAATATTCATTATATCTGACGTTCTAGCAATCATTTCACAAAAGCTATCTAAAGTACAATTAGTATTATTCTTTAAATGGTGAGGATATAAAGAAAAACCCAAAATCCCTCCGCTATCACTTAAAACTTTTAATAACTCTTTAGACTTATTTCTTTTAGCAGCATGCCAAAAGCTTGGGTTAGCATGTGTGATTGCAATTGGTTTTTCACTTATTTCAATTGCGTCCAATGTACTTTTTTCAGCAGAATGGGACATATCTATAACTATTCCAACTCTGTTCATTTCTTTAATGACTTCACGTCCAAAATTAGTTACTCCACTATCAATTTTTTCATAACAGCCAGTTGCTAGAAGAGATTGGTTATTATAAGTTAATTGCATAAAACGACATCCAAGTTTATGTACGTTTTCTACTAAAGATATGTCATCCTCAATTGGCGAGCAGTTTTGGAATCCAAAAAAAATTGCAGTTTTTTTTTCTAATTTAGCTTTTTCAATATCTTTGAAATTTGCGCCTTGAAAAATTAAATCAGAATTTTTCTCAAAAAGTTTTTGCCACTTTTTAATTTCATTTAAAAATTCATTATAATCCTCATGATAGACAATTGTTACATGAACAGCATCTAACTCAGCTTGTCTATTAATTTCAAAAATTTCTCTTGTCCAATTACAATACTGTAAATTGTCAATTTTATATTTCATGAGTCTAATTTATCAAACCATATCAATATGTATTTGAAATTCTATTAATTTATTGAAATTTCAACAATTTTTTGAAATAAGGTTTCAATAAATAAATTCATGAGTAAAAAAAATCTGAAAGTTTCAATAGTAATGGGCAGTCAATCTGACTTTAAAACAATGAAATTAGCAAAACAAATTTTAAAAAAACTTAAAGTTCCCATGGAAATAAAGATTATTTCTGCTCACAGAACCCCAATGAGAATGTATAAGTACGCGTCTGATGCAGAAAAAAATAATATTGGAGTAATTATTGCAGGTGCAGGAGGCTCGGCGCATTTACCTGGGATGATCGCAGCACTTACTCAAATACCTGTATTAGGTGTTCCAATTGAGAGTAAAAAACTCAAAGGCTTAGACAGCTTGTTATCTATTGCTCAAATGCCAAAAGGAATTCCTGTAGGGACTTTGGCGATAGGAGAAGATGGAGCAATTAATGCAGCTATACTTGCTGCTTCAATTATTTCTAATAGTAATCCTAGCGTTAAATCTAAACTTAGAAGTTGGAGATTTTCTCAAACAAAATCAGTCAAAAAAAATCCAAAATAATTCAATGTCTGAAATTAGATTAGGAATTCTTGGTGGTGGTCAATTAGGTAGTATGTTGTCAGTTGCAGCAAAAAAATTAAATATCAAAACTTTGATTTACTCAGATGATCAAGATGCACCTGCACAAAATTTCTGTGATGAATTCATGTTTGGGGATTACAAAGATAAAAATAAAATTAACGATTTTGTAAAAAAGGTAAGTATAGTTACTTATGAATTTGAAAATATTCCTTATGAAACTTTAAATGAAATAAATAAATTCAAAACAGTAAATCCAAAGCCATCGATAAATAGATTAATACAACATCGTTTAGCTGAAAAAGATTTTGTGAATAAATTAAATATCAGAACTACAAGATATGTTAGTATAGAAAAAAAATCAGATTTAGAGACTCTTGGTGATTTTTTGCCAGGAATTTTAAAAACAGTAACTATGGGTTACGATGGAAAAGGTCAATATCCTATTAAATCACTAAATGAGTTAAATAAACTAAATATAGATTTTTCAAAAGAATATATTCTTGAAAAACTAGTTAAATTAAAAAAAGAAATCTCGGTTATAATTACAAGATTTGGAAATAACAGATACGAAATTTATGAGGCAATCGAAAATATTCATGAAAACCAAATTTTAAAAAAATCCAAAATCCCTGCTGATATTACCAATAAACTTGTTGATCAATCTAGAGAATGGAGTAAAAAAATTTCCGAGGAATTAAAATACATTGGTACACTTTGTGTAGAATTTTTTATTGATAGAAATGATAATCTATATGTGAATGAAATCGCACCCAGAGTTCATAATTCTGGCCATTTAACTATTAATGCTTTTAATATTAGCCAGTTTGAAAATCATATAAGAGCAGTTTGTTCTTTAGAGCAAATCCCCTTAAAGAAATTACATAATGCAGAAATGATAAATCTTATAGGTAATCAAATTACCCCATATAGACAAAATATAAATTTAAACGATAATGAATTTTTTTTCGATTATCAAAAAAAAGAAGTAAAAGATAAAAGAAAAATGGGTCATTTAACAAAAATTTTATAATGTTTAAAACTATTGAGGGAAACTTCGAAAATTCAGATGTTAATGAACTTTTAAAAAAACATTTTATAGAACTAAGAGCAGCTTCTCCAGAGGGAAGTGCGCATGTTTTGGATATCGAAGGTTTAAAAGTACCATCTATTAAGTTTTGGAGCTTGTGGGATGATGATAAATTGATAGGTTGTGGCGCTCTTAAAATTTTAGAAAAAGATCATGGTGAATTTAAATCAATAAGATTACATGATGACTTCAGAAATAAAGGGAATGGAATAAAACTTATTGATCATTTGTTTGATGAAGCAAAAAAATTAAATATTAAACGAATTAGTATAGAGACCGGAGCAGGAATGTTCTTTAAACCAGCAAGAAAATTATTTGATTTATGCGGATTTAAGCCTTGTAAACCGTTTGCTCACTATAAAGAGGACAAAAATTCTATTTATTTATCAAAGTTAATTAACAACACTTGAAAATTAAATTTTAAGTATTGATCTATTTTGTTGACAAAACTAAATAAATTATAAAGAAAGTCATCATTACTTAAATATAAGTAATAAATTAACAAACAAAAAGTAAGAAGAAAAATATGAGTCTACAAGGAAAAGTAAAGTGGTTCAATCCAACCAAAGGTTTTGGTTTTATTGAAAGAGATGATAAAGAAAAAGATGTGTTTGTACATGTTTCAGCTGTAAGAGATGCTGGTATGAACGGTTTAGATGAGGGTCAAGCTTTGACTTTCGATGTTGAAGATGGTCCTAAAGGTCCTTCAGCAGTTAACTTAAAAACTGCATAATTTTCATTACATAGATTATTGGCTATAAGATTTACAATTTGATAATATTTGTATATTTGTAGCCAATAAGAAAAATTTTAAATCAATAAAATAAAATAAAATGATTGGAATTTTAGGTGGCATGGGCACACAAGCTGGCCTAGACTTTTGTAACAAGCTTGCAATCCTTTATCGAGGAAAAATTGATCAAGAATATCCATTATTTCTCCTTTTCAATAAATCAAATATTCCTGGAAGACCAGAGTCAATAGGTGTTCAAACTAAGAATTTATCAAATCGGAAAAAAAGTAAAAAAATTGAAAAAAAATACTCATTGGTATTAAAAAGTTTATTACACGGATGTAATATACTAAAAAAAAGTAAATGTAAGTTCATTGTTATTCCGTGTAATACAGCACACTATTGGTATGATGATTTAAGAAAAAGAATTAAATTACCAATTATTAACATGCCAAAAGAGGTATTTATTCACACAAAAAAAACATGTAAAAAAAATTCATCAATTGGACTATTGGCAACTGAGGGTACTTTAAACACTGGTGTTTACAATAAATTTTTTGATAAAAATTATAATCTTGTTTTTCCAAATATTTCTTTACAAAAAAAATCTGTTAATAAAGCAATAAAATTTGTCAAAATGGGAAATGTAAAAGCTGCGAGCAAAATTATCAAACCAGCCATAAATCATTTGATTAAAAAAAAATGTAAAAAAATAATTTTAGGATGTACTGAATTACCAATTGCCATATTTGCATTCAAATCTTTAAAAAAAGTAAAGACTTCAAAAATTTTTTTAGATCCAAATTTGATATTAGCCAATGCGGCTATGAAAAAATACCGTAAATAATGAAATCTAAAGATAAGCCATATATTTTATATGTTGCAGAAAAAATATACTTAGAAGTTTCAAAAATTAAAAAAAAAAATAATGGTTTTTCCAACATTGATGCCATAGATGGTTTTATTGGATCAGAAACTTACAAAGAAGTAAGTAGTGGTAAATTTCACGATAATTGGTTTGAAGAGTTGGAGAAAAAAAATGAAAAAATTCCTGAGGAGACAATGAGATTATTAAAGATACAAAGAGAAATGATGATAAAACAATTAATTCAATACCCTGAGCTTTATTACACTAAAAGCCATTTTCCTCTAGAAATTTCCCAACGTGCGTTTGATCACTTATGGAGAATGTGTGAAAGTTATGAATTATGGTGTAAAGAAACTAAACAAAAAAAATTAATTCTTTTAAATCTTACTGATTAATTTTTTGTTTTATTAGCTTTTGATGAGTTAATTCAACTCTTTTTTCAACTAAAAGTTTAAAATCCTTGATTATTTTCGGCTCATTATTTTGTTGGACAAGTTTTTGATGAGCTATTTTTACTTTTTTTTCAATTAAGTTTTTAAAATCTTTATTAATACGATTTTCTTCATTATTTTTAGATACTTCATCTGTAATATAGTTAAGAGAACTCTTGCCGGTTTTTTTTTTAAATTCATTATCAATTACTAATTGAGCTGTTGCTTTGACTAAATTTCCTGATGTAGCAACTGTGATTGCTGGACCCAACACAGCCGGTAAAGGGACGAAACCAGTTAAAAATAAAAATGACGTAAGAAACAAACTGAGTTTTAAAAATTTTTGAATCACAACCTAAAGTTATTTGATTTAGCTAGATGCCACAATAATTAAATTGTCCAAAATAAGTTTTAATACTAATAGAATAGTATGGTAATTCATCATATTTTATTACAATTTTTAACATGATCAAAATTTTTCCTTTTATTTTTATTATTCTTTGGTCATCTGCATTTATTACTACTAAACCAATCATCGATAATAGTGATCCATTTGCTGCTTTGGCTTTTCGTTTTTTTTTTGTGGCAGTTGGGTTTTTGTTATTCTCACTTTATTCTAAATATTCAATTATAATAAAAAGAAAAAACTTAATTGAGTCAGTCCTTAGTGGTGTTCTATTCCATGGTTTGTATCTGGGAGGAGTTTTTTATTCAATTTCTATTGGCATGCCCACAAGTATTGCAGCATTAATTGTAACTCTTCAGCCAATTTTGACAAATATCCTGAGTGGACCAATCTTAAATGAAAAGGTGACTTTAAAACAATGGATTGGTGTTTTGCTTGGATTTCTTGGAGCAACACTAGTTTTAGGATTAGATTTAGGATCGAAGATTCCATTACTAGGGCTAGTCGCTACAATAATAGCCTTAATTTCAATAACAGCATCAACGATTTGGCAAAAAAAATTAAGTAATAATTTACCTTTGTCCGTAAGTAATTTTTATCAAGCTGTAGGAGGCTGTTTTTTTCATATCCTCGTAGTTATATTTTTTACAAAACCATACATAGCATTTACAAAAACATTTTTTTTAGCAATGGGTCATCAAATACTTCTTGTATCTTTTGGTGCTTTTACAATTTTAATGTTTTTAATCAAAAAAAATTCTGCAAGTAAGACAGTCTCAATTTTTTTTCTTATCCCTGCAACATCTGCTTTAATGGCTTGGTTTTTTTTAGAGGAAAGCTTAACAATAATTGATTTTTTAGGTTTTTTGATAACGTCAATAGGAGTTTATATAGCTACCAGAGATTAATCTAGGCTATTTATTTTCGTAACCAAACTCTAGCGAGGCATCGGTAATAGAATGGTACAAAGACTCCCCAAAACTCCTTAGTGCAAATAACCTTACTTTGAATGGTTCGTCATTAAGCAAATCTACTGTGAAAGCAATATTGTTATAAAGAGAATTTATTGAATTATTTTTCTTCAAAATATCAAAATTAAATGGTGATCCTTTCTTTAAAACTTCTAATACATAATTCCCTTCTATTTCAATTACAGCTCTCGAATGAGATAAATCAGTAACCGCAAAATCTGTTTCTTTACACATTAAAGAAATATTTTTGATTAACTCTTTTTTTGAGGATACCAACAGCCAATTTTTTGGGCCATTCCATAAGATTCTTGTATTTTCATTGAAAGCCACACTTGAAGCAGAGTCTTTTAGTTTTAAGCCATCAATATCTATACTTTCAATTGAAATATTAGAATTTTTGAACTGTACTATTTGCACAATTAATAAATTTTTTTTCTCTGAAATTTTTAAAAGGTCATCTCCTTTTTTGTCCTCAAAGTCGCCAAATTGTCCTTGATGATGAACATTAGCTAATGCAGAAATTAAACTCATGACCTAACTCGCTCACCTTTTGGGTCAACATAATGTGAAGACACTATCTCAACTGGAATTACTTTATTTTTTAAAGGTGACATTACAAATAACTTTTCTCCTATCATATTCTTACCATCCTTTAGAATCGCTAAAGAAAATGGATTATCGTGTTCAACACTCCAGCATGAGGCTGAAATATAACCTAATTTTGGATTTGGAAGTGGAGCATTTGAATCTTTAACTAAATGAGATCCCTCTGGAATACTTGTTTTTTTATCTAATGGGACAACACCAACAATTTTTTGTCTATCCTCAGCTGCAAAAGCTTTTCTTGATAAAGATCTTTTTCCGATAAAATCTTTCTTTTTGCTAATAAGTCCCTCAAGAGAATTGTCATAAGGAATAGTTCTTCCATCAAGCTCTGAACCTGCAACATGTCCCATCTCAATTCTTAAAGTTGAAAGTGCTTCTGTTCCATATGGTTGAATTCCAAACTCTTCACCAGCTTCTATTATTTTTTCCCACATAAAATATCCATAATCTGACTCAACATTAACTTCGTATGCAAGTTCACCAGAAAATGAAATTCTAAAAATCTTAGCTTTTACTCCAAACAGATCACCCTCCATGTAACCCATAAAAGGAAGTCCTTCATTCGTTACATCAGAATTTGGAAAAAGTTTTTTCAATACTTCTCTTGATTTTGGTCCAGCAATTGCAGCTCCTGCCCATTGTTCTGTCGTTGAAACTACATTTACATTTAGCTCTGGCCAAACAAGTTGTAGATAATATTCTAAATGTGATAAAACATTAGCAGCTTGCGCTGTTGTAGTGGTCATATGGTAATGATTTTCTGATATTCTTGTTGTCGTTCCATCATCCATTACAATTCCATCTTCTCTCAACATCACACCGTATCGTGCTTTGCCAACTGGTAGTTTTAACCAAGCATTCGTATAAACTCTATTTAAAAGCTCCGCTGCATCTGGTCCTTTAATATCAATTTTACCTAAAGTAGTGACGTCACAAACACCAACATTAGTTCTTACGTTTTTAGCCTCTCTTTTTGACGCCTCAAATAAATTTTCATCACCACGTTTATAATATCTTGGTCTTAACCATACACCTGCATCAACAAAGACAGCATTATTTTTTTCATGCCATGAATGCATTGGAGATTTTCTTGTTGGTTTTGAATGTTTTCCTACTTCCCTTCCAACAATTGCTCCAATAGAAACTGGTGAATAAGGTGGTCTAAAAGTTGTGTGTCCGACTGCTGGAACAACTTTATTCTCAATTTTCGAAACTAATTGTAAACCATTAAGATTACTTGTCTTACCCTGATCAGTAGCCATGCCAAGTGTAGTATATCTTTTAACGTGTTCAATAGACCTATACCCCTCTTTAAGAGCTATCTCTATGTCAGAAACTGCGACATCATTTTGAAAATCTAAAAACCGTTTGTAATTTTTTCCTTTTGGTAACGGTACGCACCAAAATTTATCATGCACTGTAGATTTTTTTTCAACAACATTAGGAAAAGAAACTTTGTTATCATTATTTGTAATTTCTTTTGACAATTGATTTCCTTTTTCAAAAGAATCTTTTAAAGTCTCTTCCAATGTGTAGATCCCATTTGCAGCTCCTAAAGTTTTTTCATTTTGTTTTGATGTACCAGGAACAAATGCATCAATTTCCTCATTAAATTTTGTTTTATTTCCAGATTGTGATGCCAGATGAATTGTGGGAGTCCAAAATCCAGAGACACAAATACAATCGCATTTTATATTTTCAACTGACCCAAGCTCTTCTTTATCGTCTGAAATTTTAGCTATGTCAGCTGATTTTACCTTTTTATATCCTTGAGCAGCTACGACCACATATGAATTTTTTATATCAATATTCATATTTTTTGCTTCTTCAATAATCTCTGATTGAGGTTCTTTTCTTGTATCTAAAATTATTGGATCAACACCATTCTTTTTGAATTCAATCGCTGTTTCATAACCACTATCATTGTTTGTAAATACAAGCGGTTTTTTTCCAACTAATACACCATACACTTTCATGTATTCTTTTGCGGCTGAAGACAGCATCACACCTGGAGTATCATTATTGCCAAATACAATTGGTCTTTCTATTGATCCAGATGAAATTAATACCTCTTTTGCTCTAATATACCAAAGTCTTTGCTTTGGATGATATTTTTTTGTTTTTGGTAAGTGGTCACTTATTCTTTCTGACATAACTAACATGTTATGATCATAATAACCAAAAACTTGAGACCTGTTTTTTATTGTAACATTAGACATTTCTTTAAGTTCAGAAACAATACTATCTGCCCACTCTTTACCTGATTGATTCCCTATATTAACATCACTGGTTAATAGAGTTCCTCCAAATCGTGATTTGTCCTCTGCGAGAATTACTTTAGCACCATTTTTTGCAGCTGAATAAGCACTCGCTAATCCAGATGGACCTGAGCCTGTGATTAGCAGATCACAATATTCATATTTATGTTCATATCTTTCTTTATCATGTTTTATGGATGCGGTGCCTAAGCCAGCAGCTTTTCTGATGAATGGTTCATAAATTTTATACCAAAAACTTTTTGGCCACATGAAAGTCTTGTAATAAAAACCAGCAGGAAGGAATATCTTTAAAAAATTATTTATAGCTCCAACATCAAAATTCACACTCGGCCAACAATTAACACTTTTTGCCTCAAGACCTTCAAAAAGTTCTTGTTCAGTGGCTTTAATATTCGGTTCAGTTTCACCGTTTCTGTATAATTGAACTATTGCATATGGCTCATCAACCCCAGCACCAAAAAAACCTCTTGGTCTATGATATTTGAAACTTCTTCCAATTAAATGAACTCCATTAGCAATTAATGCAGAAGCAAGAGTGTCTCCCTCATAACCAAAATAATTTTTACCATTAAATTTAAAAGAAATTGTTTTATCTCTATTTATTAATCCGCCAGTTTCTAATCTAAAACTTTGTGTCATTATGAAATATCTTCATTTGCTTTAAGAGTTTTAAAAATTTCGTGAGTAGCGGTATCTCGTTCAACTTTTATCCATTGTCTGCAACCTGATAAATGTTGCCATAACTCCCAATGCCTTCCTCTCAAGCTTTTTCTATTGTAAACAAAATTATCCCAATCGTGGTCAGATATTTCTTCACCTAATTCTGGTCGTTTAACAGTTGCATCACCACCATATGAAAATTCATTCTGCGATCTCATTCCACAGTGTGGACATTTTATATGGAGCATTTATGAAATCCAAGTTTTTGTACCAAGTCCTTTTTCATCAAGTAAGTGACCAGTATTAAATCTATTTAAACTATAGCCTGCATTCAATTCATGAACTCTATCTTGTGCAATCGTGTGTGCAAATGTCCAACCAGATGCAGGCGTTGCTTTAAATCCACCGTAGCACCAACCGCAATTTAAATACAAACCTTCAATATGAGTTTTATCTATTATTGGTGAACCATCCATAGACATATCCATTATTCCACCCCAAGTTCTGAGCATTTTCAATTTACTTAAGAAAGGCATCATTGCAATTCCCTCGGTAAGAACATGTTGAAGAGTTGGAAGATTGCCTCTTTGTGCATAACTATTGTATCCATCAAGATCACCACCCATAACCATTTCTCCTTTGTCAGACTGGCTTATATAAAAATGTCCAGCACCAAAAGTAACTACTTTATCTAAAACTGGTTTTACCGGCTCAGATACACATGCCTGAAGTAAATGAGTCTCAATTGGCAATGTCATATTTAATTTTTCAGCTAAAATATTTGTGCTACCTGCAACACATAACCCAATTTTTTTTGCTTTTATGTCTCCACGAGAAGTTCTTACTCCATTAATTTTTCCTGCAGATACATCAAACCCAATTACTTCACAATTTTGAATAATGTCTACACCCATATCATCTGCTTGACGTGCATAACCCCACGCAACAGCATCGTGTCTAGCTGTTCCTGCACTAGGCTGCATTAGTCCTCCAAAAATTGGGAATCTTACATTCTCAGAAAAATCAGCCATAGGAATAATTTCTTTCACCTCTTCCCTATTTAAAAGTACTGCATCGATTCCGTTTAATCTCATCGAATTCCCTCTTCGAGCATAAGTATTCATTTGTGCGTCTGAGTGAGCAAGATTTATTATTCCTCTTGGAGAAAACATTACATTGTAGTTTAAATCCTGACTCATTCTTCTCCAAAGATCCATTCCAAATTCGCTGAATAATGCATTCTCGTCATGCATATAATTTGATCTTATTATTGTAGTATTTCGACCAACATTACCTCCGCCGATCCAACCTTTTTCAATTATTGCGACGTTGGTAATATTATGCTCTTTTGCTAAATAGTATGCTGTTGCTAAACCATGTCCGCCACCACCAATAATAACAACGTCGTACTCATTCTTTGGAGTTGGATCTTTCCAAGCCAAGTCCCAATTTTCGTGATTTGAAAGAGCATTTTTAACAAGACTGAAAACTGAATATTTTTGCATGAATGAATTTTATAATAATGAGTATAAATAGTTCATATTTTTTTTATATATAATTTTTAGATATTTCCAAAGACATTAAAAAGAGATACTAATCAACCAGTTTTTAATTAAATTCAATGAGCGACATAAAATCAGATATTCAAATTGCTCGTGAAGCAAAAATGCTTCCAATTAAGGAAATTTTAGCAAAAGTAAATGTTCCAGACGAAAGCTCAGCTTTTAGCCCGATGGGTAGACACATTGCAAAAGTTAACTTGGAATACTTAAATACGTTAAAAAAAAAACCGGACGGTAAATTAATTTTAGTTACTGCAATAACTCCTACTCCGGCTGGTGAGGGTAAAACAACCACTTCTGTAGGATTGAATGACGGACTTAATAAAATTGGAAAAAAATCTATTGTATGCTTAAGAGAACCAAGCCTAGGCCCATCCTTTGGAATGAAAGGCGGCGCCGCAGGGGGTGGATACGCACAAGTAGTCCCTATGGAACAAATTAATCTTCACTTCACTGGAGATTTTCATGCAATAACATCTGCTCATAATCTTTTGTCGGCATTAATTGATAATCATATCTACTGGGGAAATAAATTAAATATAGATGTAAGAAGAATTGTTTGGAAAAGAGTTATGGATATGAACGATCGAGCTTTGAGATCAATAAATATTAATCTTGGTGGTGTTGCTAATGGTTTTCCTAGAGAAGATGGTTTTGATATTACAGTTGCCTCTGAAATAATGGCTATCTTTTGTCTTGCTAATGATCTTGAAGATTTAGAAAAAAGGATTGGAAATATTACAGTGGCATACACGCGGGAAAAAAAACCAATCTACGCAAAAGATTTAAATGCTCATGGACCAATGACTGTTTTACTTAAAGAGGCAATCAGGCCCAATATTACACAAACACTGGAAAATAATCCTGCGATTATTCATGGTGGACCGTTTGCAAATATTGCACATGGATGTAATTCAGTAATTGCAACTAAAGCTGGGTTAAAACTTGCAGATTATGTAATTACTGAAGCAGGTTTTGGTGCAGATTTAGGGGCTGAAAAATTTTTAGATATCAAATGTAGGAAATCAAATTTAAAACCAAGTTGTGTTGTTATAGTTGCAACTATAAGAGCTTTAAAGATGCATGGTGGTGTTGCAAAAGATGATTTAAAAAATGAAAATATTGATGCACTCAAGAAAGGATTGATAAATCTTGAGAGACATATTGAAAATGTAAAAAAATTTGGTTTACCTGTCGCAGTAGCTATAAATCATTTTATAAAAGACACTGATAAAGAAGTAGATACCTTAATTGATTTTTGTAAAAAACTGGGGGTTAAAGCAAGTATTTGTAAGCATTGGGCTGATGGTGGTGAAGGAACAAAAGATTTAGCTAAACATGTAACGGATTTATGTGAGAAGAATGAGGCTAAATTCAAATTTTTGTATGAAAGTAAAACTCCACTTTTCAAAAAAATAGAAACTATAGCAAAAGAGATTTATAGGGCAGATGAAGTTATTGCTGATACTAAAATTAGAGATCAACTAAAAAACTTTGAAGAAGCTGGTTATGGTGAGTTACCTATATGTATTGCAAAAACTCAATATAGTTTTTCAACAGATCCAAGTCTAAAAGGTGCTCCAACAGGTCATTCATTACCAATTAGAGAGATTAGGCTTTCATCTGGTGCAGAATTTATTGTTGTAGTTTGTGGAGCGATCATGACAATGCCAGGACTTCCAAGAGTACCAGCAGCTGACTCCATTAAGCTGAATAAAGATGGCGATATAGAAGGTTTATTTTAAACTTTTATTTTAAGTTTTTTATTTTCTTTAATTGTTTTAAGTAAATTAATCATTAATGGAATTTTCTTCTTATCAATTTTTTTTAAAATAAAAGGTGTGATCTCCCTTGCAAGTTCCTCGCCTTCAACAGTTTCTTTGGGCATAAATCTTTTTTTTGCAGTTTTAAATTTAAATCCTTTTCCTAAGAAACTACCCATCTTACTATTTCTTCCACCAGCAGCACTAACATACAAGTCACCCACTCCAGCAAGCCCTAAGATTGTTTCATCTTTACCTTTGAAATATCTATTTAAATATCTCATTTCAAGAACTGCTTTTTGAAATAGATTTGACGATGAATTGAGGCTTTGACCAGCTCCAATTATCATTGAATATATGTTCTTTATTGCTGAACATACTTCCACTCCGACTACATCTTTAGAGTATTCTGTTAAATAATATTTTGTAGAAATTTTTCTTCCAATAGATTTGGCAATGCTAATATTTCTATTTGCAATAATTACGCTAGTTTGATTTTTTCTGGCTAATTCTTTTGCCAAACAGGGTCCTTTTAAGACTGAAATATTTTTTAAATTGTAGTTTTTTTGAAGCTGTTCAGAAATAGTTAAAATTTTATTATTTTTTTTCTCAAATTTTAACCCTTTGGTCAAAACCAAAATTGGCGTTTTAATTCCTAAATCTTTCAATTCTTTGCCAATAAAATCAATACCTGGTAGACTTAAGGCTATTACTATTAAGTCAAAATTTTCTTTTAATAAGTTTTTAGAAAATTTTCTAAATTTTAATTTTTTTGGTAATTCTATTTTAAGAGCAGAATGTATTTTTTTTTTAGAGGATAAATCTTTAATAAATCTTTTGCTGTAAGGCTCAGTAATTGTAACATTATTTTTATTTTCTAAACTTGGGATTGTAAATGCAGAGCCCATTGCTCCTCCACCAATAATTAAAATATTTTTCATAACAAATAATTATTTTATTGTAATTGTCGTCATTTTGTTAGTAAAATACAAATATAATTATTTAATTAAGTGGATTAATGACAAAAGTAGCAATAATTGGTGCAGGACCTTGTGGATTATCGATGTTGAGGTCTTTTGAATTAGCAGAAAAAAATGGTGAAAAAATCCCTGAAGTTGTTTGTTTTGAAAAGCAAGAGGATTGGGGCGGTTTATGGAATTATAGTTGGCGAACAGGATCTGATCAATATGGAGATCCTGTGCCTAACAGCATGTATAGGTATCTTTGGTCAAATGGACCAAAAGAATGTTTAGAATTTGCAGATTATTCTTTCGATGAACATTTTGGCAAACCAATACCATCTTTTCCACCAAGAGAAGTTTTATATAACTATATTGTTGGAAGAGTAAGTAAAGGAAATTTAAGGAAAAAAATAAAATTTAATACAAGAGTCTTAAATACTATTTTTAAAAATGACAAATTTGAGCTTAGCTATCAAGATAAAGTTAATAATAAAATATTAAAAGATAATTTTGATTTTGTTGTTGTTTCAACAGGTCATTTTTCAGTTCCGTTTATTCCAGAATACAAGGGGATGGATACATTTCCAGGAAGAATAATGCATTCTCATGATTTTAGAGATGCAGAGGAATTTAGGAATAAGAATGTAATTGTTCTAGGAAGTAGTTATTCTGCTGAAGATATTGCTCTACAATGTAATAAATATGGAGCCAAGAGTGTTACAATTGGTTATCGACATAATCCAATGGGATTTAAATGGCCTAAAGGAATGAAAGAAGTTCATTATCTAGATAAATTAGAGGGCAAAAAAGCAATCTTTAAAGATGGCACTGAACAAGAAGCTGATGTTGTAATTTTATGTACTGGTTATCTTCATCATTTTCCTTTTTTAGAGGAAAATTTACAGTTAAAAACGAGAAACAGGTTATATCCACCAAAATTATATAAAGGTGTTGTTTGGCAAGATAATCACAAACTTTTGTATCTTGGAATGCAAGATCAATTCCATACATTTAATATGTTTGATTGCCAAGCTTGGTACGCAAGAGATGTGATTATGAATAAAATCAAAATACCAAGTAATGGTGAGGTTGAAAAAGATATTAATAAATGGGTTGCAATGGAAGAAAAACTAGAAAACCCAGATCAAATGATTGATTTTCAAACTGAGTATACAAAAGAACTTCATGAAATGTCTGATTATCCAAAAATTGATTTTGAGTTAATAAGAAAACACTTTAAAGAATGGGAACATCATAAAGTTGAAGATATTTCAACTTACAGAAATAAATCTTTTTCATCTCCGGTAACCGGCTCCGTTGCTCCTGTTCATCATACACCATGGGCAACTGCTATGGATGACTCTTCAAAAACTTTTTTAGATAAATAATCTTAGATTAATCGATACCTAAATGTTTTTTTCTTTTTTGGACATAAGCTCTAATTAAATTATCGAATATTAAAGCTATAAAAGCTACACAGATACCAAGTGTTAATCCAATTCCAGCGCCCTTTTTATCTGATAATGCTTTTAGTATATATTGGCCTAAATCTTCTGTTCCAATAAATGCCCCAATAATCACCATGAATAATGCAAATACAATCGTTTGATTTATACCAAGCATCATGTGTGGGAATGCCAAAGGAAATTCAATTTTAGTCAATCTTTGAAATTTATTCACACCTGACATAGTTGCTGCATCATGTAGACCAGCTGGAACACTTCTCAATCCTTCAATTGTATATCTTGTAGCTGGTATCGTTGCATAAACTATAACCGCAATAAGCACAGAAGTATCTGTTATACCAAATAACATCATTACTGGAATTAAATATACAAAAGACGGGAAAGTTTGAAAAATATCGCACACACCTAACATAAAGTTTGCTGAATGTTTATTTTGGAAACATAAAGTTCCAACTGTAAATCCAATGATACAAGAAACGATAACTCCAAAGGTTGCCATATATGCTGTGACTAAAGCTCTATCCCACCATGGGCTAAATGCGATAAATAGCGTTAAAGCACAAACTACTAATGCTGAACGTAAACCACCAATTAAATATCCTGCACCAACAACTAAAACAATTGTAGCAATTGCAGGCATTCTTAAATATAGAGCTCTCATGGGTTGAAGTACATCTTGTATCAACCATGTATTAAAAGCTTTAATATAAACAAAGAAAGTCTCAAAAATCCAATCAACTCCTTTGTTCCAAAAATCAGCAGTCGATATCCCTTTATTGTGTGGAATTTCAAATAAATAATTAAAAGTATCTTTAAATAAATAAGTTCCAATATAAGCCAGCACAATTCCAATGACAAATATAACACCAAAAAATAAAAGATTTTTATTTCTTTGGTAGAAGGTAAGATTGCCAAAATAATCTGTTTGTTTATTAGCCCATGCCAAAGACATCTTATCTAAAAGAATTGCAATTAAACTAATGCATAAGCCTGCTTCTAAAGCTAATCCAATGTTTAATTGGTTTAGTGCTAATAATAAATTGAATCCTAATCCTTTCGCTCCAATAAAAGCTGAGATAACTGCCATTGAAAAGCAAACCATGATTACTTGGTTTACCCCAATTAAAATATCTCTTCTAGCGGTTGGAATTAATACTTTAAACATTAATTGAAAATTAGTGCATCCACTCATTCTACCTGCTTCAATAACTTCTGGAGGGACTGCTCTTAAACCTAATAGAGTTAATAAAATCATCGGAGGTATTGCTACAACCATAGTAATAATCACTGCAGCATGATCACCTACTCCAAAAAGAACTAGTGCTGGAACCAATACAGCGTATTGTGGCATTGTCTGCATTACTAATAATATTGGGTATAAAGCTTTTTCTACTCGTTTACTTTTAAAAGCTGCTATTCCTAATCCAAGTCCAAAAATAAAAGATAATGGAGCAGCGACTAATATAAATGAAAGAGTTTGCATGGAAGGTTTCCATTGACCAAATACAGAAATGTAAACCATAGTTAAACCCGCAAATAAAGCTAGACCTTTACCACTAAGCTTATATGAAAGAAGCGCTGCACCTGCTGCAACAATTGTCCAAGGTAATCCTGGTAATTCAGCCCATGGGTTTTTATCTATCCAATCCCAACTGGTGAAGGCAACAATAGTTTCAAGACCTCCCAATAAAATCTCTCTTATTAATTCTATTAAAAAAGTCATAAAGGCAGTCAAATTTCTACTAATTTGTAAAACTATAGGCCGACTTTTAAATTCTTGAGTATCTTCATTCCAAACTTCAATTGGCATCCATTCGTTCATTAAGAAAAATAACGAGTCATTAATCCAGATGGGTAACCATCCAAGCAATGGAGGTAATCTCCAAAAGACATCAAAAGCGTAGTATCTTACCTCTTTACCTAAAAATACATAACTACTTTGATTTGGATCTTTGACAAATTCTGCTTGACCCCTAATAAACTTATATGTTTCAGGAACATCAATCGCAAAGCACAAAGCAAAGAATACAATTAATAAAAATAACCACTGAAAAGTTTTCGGATATTTCTTTAAAAATTCCATAATCTAATTATTATTTTTTCTTCCCCCAAAGACTGTATTAATTATTTTTGTTGGATTGATAGAGCCTATAATTTCATTATTGTTATCAACTACAGCGACTATTTTTTCCTGTGTAAGAATTTTTTCTGCAACATTCTCTATGATTTCATCTTTAGAGACTTTTAAATCACCTAAATTATCTTTCGATGTATCCATTACATCCTTAATCAATAAAACTTTTTCTCTCGGTACTTCTTCAGTAAATTTTCTGACATATTCAGTGGCTGGATTTAAAACAATATTAGCTGGTGTATCTAACTGCTCAATTATTCCATCTTTCATAATTGCAATTCTGTCAGCAAGTTTTAAAGCCTCATCAAAATCATGTGTAATAAACATAATTGTTTTTTGTAACTTATCTTGAAGTCTTAAAAACTCATCTTGCATCTCTTTTCTAATTAATGGATCCAAAGCTGAAAAGGGCTCATCTAAAAACCAAATATCCGGTTCAACTGCTAAAGATCTTGCAATACCTACTCTTTGTTGTTGTCCTCCTGAAAGTTCTCTTGGAAAATAGTTTTCTCTTCCATCGAGACCAACTAGTTTAACCATATCCATTGCTTTATTTATACTGTCCTCAGTTTTGATCCCTTTAATCTGAAGAGGAAACGCAATGTTCTCAACAACAGTTTTATGTGGGAGTAAAGCAAAGCTTTGAAAAACCATTCCCATTTTATTTCTTCTAAGATCTATTAAATCTTTATTATTTAATTGTAACAAGTCCTGGCCCTCTATGAAAATCTTACCACCTGTTGCATCAGTCAATCTTGAAATACATCTTAATAAAGTTGATTTACCTGAGCCAGATAAACCCATAACAACTAACATTTCTCCTTTTGCAACTTCAAAAGAAGCGTTGTTCACTCCAACAATGCAACCATTTTCTTGGAAAGTTTTTGCATCAACATTTCCATTTGAGTCTTGAAGCATCTTCTGAGCATTTGCTCCAAAAATTTTATACACATTTTCACATTTAATTACTGGCTCAGACATAAATTTCAATTAAGTTATATGAAATTAGGATAAAATTAAATCCATAATATTGTTACTTCCCCCTTAAAAATTTTTAATATAATAAACCCTTGTATCTATTCCGGTACTTAGAAAACTTAATGCTTCACCACTGACAGTTATTGACTCGTCAACTCCAACATTATTTCCACTCACTGTAAACCCTGCAAAACACTTATTTTTGTCCTCGTCCCACTTAACAAATGTTTCATCAATTTTGTTACCGTTAATTGTGTAAATTTCATGCGCTCTAAAATTTAAAAAATTTGCGCCCATAATTGCACGTTGAGGAATTAATTTTGTAGCTTTACAAACTTGCTCATAAACCTCATCTGTTAACTTATAGTGATCTGTGCCATCAAAAGTTACTAATATTCCTGAAGGCAATTTAGAAATTAATTCACTTAATTTCTTTTCTTTAGCAATTCTTTCCTCTTCTAACTTCATTTTTCTAACAAGTTCATCGCCACCACCAAACTTTATATTTAGAACAAAAAAAGATAATGAAATAATCAAAATTATTAATACCAAGCCACCAAACTGTTTTGTAGTCTCAGGTAAATATTTTATTTTATTGATAAAATTTTCTTTCAACATTTAATCTTGTAACTTTCCATTTTTCCATATTCCTGTTTTTTGAGTGCCATCAGACCAAGTGAAAGTTCCTTTGCCGTTCATAAAACCTTTTGCCCATTCACCTTCATAAGTTGAACCATCTGGAAAAGTTAAAACACCCACCCCGCTCCATTCGCTATTTTTAAACTCACCTTTGTAAATATATCCATTAGGCCAAGTTTCAACTCCTTGTCCGTTTTTCTTAGTACCTACCCACTCACCTTCATAGGTAGTTTTATCTGTGTAAACCCATTTACCAAAACCGTTTTCACAATTTCCTTCTTTACATCCTGTGCTTCTTGCTATTGCGATTGTGCTGATAAATAAACTTAAAATTATTACTAAGAGGTATTTTTTCATAATAATATTTTACACAAAACTATTTAAAAAAAAATTATACTTTTTTGTCATCTTTATTACATGAATAAATAGAAATATATTTTTCAGAGTTTTCACTTTTCATATTTTTCGTTATTTCATGAATTAATTC
>CACORD010000008.1 GCA_902629535.1 uncultured Pelagibacteraceae bacterium
AAAATAATCTCAGCGATACATTTTGAGGCGTTTAAATTGTGGACTAAAGGAATTAAGTTTATTAAGAAAAAGTTAAAAATAAAAAATAATATTACATTTGAAAATTAATGAAACTAAGTACTCTTTCAGACAAAATTGTTTTTAATATTTTAAAAGATATTGAATTTGGATATTTAGAAGTATTCAATCATGAAGGTAAGCATTACAAATTTGGTAATCCTAATGATTCTTTAAAAGCTAAGATAATAGTAAAAAAATCAAATTTTACTTTTGATTTAATAAAAGGTGGAAGCGTTGGATTTGCAGAGTCTTATATGAAAAACGATTTTGAAACAGACAATTTATCAAATTTAATTGAGATCACTGCTAGAAATATCAAACAGATTTATAAATTTTCGGGATTATTAGATTTTCCATTAATAAATTATATAAAAAATTTTCTTATAAAAAATACAAAAAGTAGAAGTAAAGAAAATATTTCTAAACACTATGATTTAGGGAATGAATTTTTTTCTTTGTGGCTAGATAAAACACTAACTTATTCAAGTGCTATATTTGATGAACAAAATAAAGACTTATCAGACGCTCAAAATAATAAATATCAAAAATTAATTGACCTAAT
This sequence comes from uncultured Pelagibacteraceae bacterium, assembly GCA_902629535.1. GTDB lineage: Bacteria > Pseudomonadota > Alphaproteobacteria > Pelagibacterales > Pelagibacteraceae > Pelagibacter. The sequence continues at coordinate 623 of CACORD010000008.1, forward strand.
CAAACCTAGCTCTGGTGACAAAGTTTTAGAAATTGGATGTGGATGGGGAGGTTTTGCTGAATACATTGGGAAAAAATACGACGTGAAATTAGATTGTATTACAATATCAAAGAATCAATTTGAGTATGCTAAAAAGAGAATTCACAAGTGTGGTTTAAATGAAAAAGTAAATATTGAGATTAAAGATTATAGAGATTTGAAAAATAAATATAATTCTATCGCGTCTATTGAAATGATCGAAGCAGTTGGTCAGAATTATTTAGAAAGTTATTTTAAAACAATAAAAAAAAATTTATCCCACAACGGTAGTGCTGGTATTCAAGCTATTACAATTGATGATACTTTATTTGATAGGTATAAAAATAAACAAGATTTCATACAGAAATATATTTTTCCTGGAGGTTTTCTTCCAAACAAAGGAAGCATCGATAAGTATGTTTCAGATAATGGCTTAACAATAAAATCTTACGAGTCTTATGCAGATCATTATTCAAATACTCTAGCAATCTGGAAAAATGAATTTAATAAAAAGTGGGATTTAATAAAACAACAGGGTTTTGACACAACTTTCAAAAGGATGTGGGAATTTTATTTGTCTTATTGTGAGGCAGGGTTCAAGTCTAAAAATATCGATCTAATTCAATTTTCAATTCAAAATAAATAAAGAAAGGAACAATGCGCGACAAAAAATTCATTAGATCAATTTTATTGATAATTTCTTTATTCTTAATTACAAACTGTTCAAATAATAGCTCTATGAAACCAGAAGATTTTAAAGATAAAAAACCTAGATTAATTATTGAGCAATATCTCGCTGGAAATGTAAAAGCTTGGGGCGTCTTACAAAATAGATCAGGAAAAGTAATCAGACAATTTTCTGCAGATTTAGATGGTAAATGGGATGGCAATCAATTGATACTTGATGAGAAATTTAATTGGGATGATGGTGAAATTCAAACAAGACAATGGCAAATAACAAAGTTAGATGAAAATAATTACGAAGGCACAGCTGGCGATGTAGTAGGCAAGGCAAAAGGATTTTCTTATGGGCCAGCATTTAAGTTTGAATACGTCTTGTTAGTTCCTGTAAAAGGTAAAGAAATGAAAATTACTTTTGATGATTGGATTTTTAAACAGGATGACCGTGTAGCTATAAACAAAGCAACAATGACAAAATTTGGTTTTAAAGTTGCAGAATTAACAGTTGTTTTTGTGAAAGATTAATTTTTTTTTTGGTATTTGGTCATTTTTCCAATTAAACCAAAATATAATTTACTAGGCAAAAAACTAAATAATTTGAGTATTAGTGTTAAAGATTTTGGAAAATGAATTTCAAAATTATTTTTATTGATTAATCCATCATATATTTTATTGGCTGCATATTCAGTTGTTTTTAGAAAAGGCATTTTAAAATCATTTTTATCCGTCATGGGAGTTTTAATAAATCCAGGAGACACTAAACAGACACGAACATTTGATCTTTTAAAATCAAAATACAAACTTTCAGCCAAATTATTTAGAGCTGACTTTGATGGACCATATCCCGTGGAATTAGGCAAACCCCTATAACCAGCAATAGATGAAACAATTGTAATTATACCATCCTGTTTATTTTTAAAGTATTCCTCTACTGCTTTAATACTGTTAAGTGTTCCAAAAAAATTTACTTTAAAAACATCCTCTATTTGCTCAACATCAATATCCTTCTCTTTTTTTGGATTCCAGGTTCCTGTTGAAAAAAAACATATATCAACACTCTGAAATTTACTTTTAATTTGATTAAAGACTTCTTTGCATTGAGATTTGTTTGTTACATCGAGAGGATAACTAAAAATATTTTCATTATTATCTGAAATTTCTTGAAGAAGATTCTCTCTTCTTGCTGATATTGCCACATTCCAGCCATTACTAGCAAACTTTATTGCTAAGGCTTTACCTATCCCAGTACTTCCACCTGTTATCCAAATAGTTTTTTTATTCATTTTATTGTGATGTATAATGTTTATATGTTAAAAAATAAATTTCTATCATTTGTTCTCTTTTTTATTATTACGTTTTCTGCTTCATTTATAGGTGGTTTAGTGACTTTTACCTTTAAAGAGCCCTGGTATTCAGAGCTGACAAAATCAACCTTTAACCCACCAGATTGGATTTTTGCACCTGTTTGGACAACTTTGTATCTAATGATGACTTTAGCTATTTGGTTTTTTTGGCATAGTAAAAATAGAGAAATGAACACGATATACATTTATTTCATTCATATAGTTTTTAATACAACTTGGAGTGTAGTATTTTTTGGTTTTCACAATATTTTTTTAGCTCTCGTCAATTTAATAATTTTAATTTTATTAATAGTAATTCTTATTTTAAGATTTAGACGTGCTAATAAAGTAAGCTCATATTTAATGATTCCCTATTTACTTTGGTCAAGCTTTGCACTATTTCTAAACTATAGACTATTGGTTTTAAATTAAATGGATGATGTTGTAATAGTTGGTGGTGGTATAATTGGAGCAGCGACTGCTTATTTTCTATCTAAAGAGGGAAGAAAAGTTAAAGTAATTGAAAGAGACCCAACTTATAAATCAGCTTCTTTTCCTCTTTCTCTTGGCGGTTTTAGAAGACAATTTTTTCAAACAGAAAATATTTTGTTAGGTAAATTTGCAAGAGAATTTATTTTTCAAATACCAGAATTACTTAAAACAGAAAAAAATCCTAATCCTACTGCGAGCATGGTACCAAATGGATATCTATTAATGTTTGGCCCAGAACATGCTGAAGAACAATATAAGGCTCTTGAAAATCATAAAGCATGTAACGCTGGAACAAAGAATATCAAAGGTTCTGAGTTAGATAAGTTTTTTCCTTATATAAATAAAGAAGGAATAGAAACGGCTACATTCACTGACAATAAAAGTGAAGGATGGATTGATCCTTTCCTTTTTCATACAGCATTAAAAAGTAAAGCAATAGAGCAAGGAGCAGAATTCATTAAAGGTGAGGTTAAATCTTTATCGGAAATAAATGCTAAAACAATAGTATCAGCTGCTGGGTGTTGGACAAAAGAATTGTTGGAAGATATTCCAGTAGAACCTCAAAAGCATACAGTTTTTAGAGTTAAATGTCCAAAACACATTCCTGAAATGCCATTAACTGGAGATTTAACGACAGGAGTTTATTGGAGACCTGAAGGTAAAGAGTATTTAGCTGGTTCACCAAAATCAGTTTTTGATGCTAAAGATCTCGAACCATCCTGGGACGATTTTGAGGAATTAGTTTGGCCAGCTTTAGCTAAAAGAATTCCAGCATTTGAAGAATTGAAGTTAACTGGTGGTTGGGCAGGTTATTATGATTGTAATAGATTAGATAATAATGCTGTTGTAGGAAAACATCCTAAATTTGAAAACGTATATTTAGCAACTGGTTTTACTGGAAGAGGATTAATGCAAGCACCAGGAATTGGAAGAGCTTTAACGGAACTAATCACAACAGGCTCTTATCAATCGATTGATATTTCTAATATGGCTGTAGAAAGAGTATTAGGTGCAAAAGCAAGACCGGAACCTTACGTGTTATAAATAATTTTTAATGCAAATAGTTTTTAATTTTTTTTAATTATATTTTCTGAATAATAATCTGATATCCAATAGAGATTATTTTTAAATTTAAAAAGTTTTTTTTGATAAATAGTTTAATCCCACCTATTGGATTATCATTTATATTTTCGTAAAAATCCCACAGAAAATCATCAAAAATTATATAACCATTCTTATTAAGAACGTTAAAAGAATTTGTTGCATCTTCAAAAACATCTTCGGCGTAATGAGAGCCATCTATATAAATTAAGTCAAAATTAGAATGATTGGCGTCTTTAAAAAATTCTTTAGATTTTAATCTAAAAACTTCAACTCGATCTTTATAATCTTTAGTATTAAATTTGAAATTCTCAAATACTTTATCAAAATTTTGATTACCTTGTTCAATTGATCCTTTAAAAGTATCAACACATGTTAATTTAATTTTTGGAAAATATTTTAAAAAAAATACTGATGAATTACCTTCATAACTTCCAAGCTCTAGTACTGATAATTTTTTATCATAGAGCTCCTTTTTTTTAAAAATGAAATCTAAATTATTTATATTATGTGAAAACCAATCTTCACCGATTTTTAAATTTTTTTCAATAAATTCTCTATATTCTTTCGTAAGTGTCCCTTTTTTAATTTTTTTTCTATTTAATTTCTTGTTAATAAAATATCTTAAAAGTAAGTAGAGGCTCAAAAAAAAATTTTGAGATGAAGATGAGATTATAATCTTATACTCTTTTCGCATTTAATTTATCTCAAATTTAAGTTCCACAAAAAGTTTGATATCCTTTATCAATACCTGATACAATTTGATATTTGGAAATATCTTTTTTAATATTATAAGGTTTATTTAAAACGTCTAAAAATGAGTTCAAAGGCTCAAGGTTGTCATTATCTGCTTCGTATAAGACTTCTTCGACTATATGGTTTCTAGGTATTACAAGTGGATTAAAACTTCTCATTAATTTTTTGTATTTGTTCGGGTTATTGTTATAAGTCCTCAATCTTTCTTCCCATCTAAGTTTCCAATTTAAAAATTCCATATTTTCATATATCCTATTTTTTTCTGGCTCAAGACCCATTAAATGACAAAAGGTATTTGTATAATCTGTTTTTTTTTCGTGCATCCATGTTAATAAGTCCAAAATAAGAGATTTATCTTTTTCTTCTTTACCAATTAAACCTAATTTATTTCGCATCATATCCATCCACTTTTCTTCATATTTATTTCCAAAAGAATTAATAATCTCAGACGCTTTATCTATTGCTTTATTTTCATCTTTATCAACAAGAGGTATTAAACACTCTGCAAATCTAGCTAAGTTCCATTTTGTTATATTCGGCTGATTATAATAAGCATATCTTCCAAATCGATCTATTGAACTAAAAACAGTCTTTGGATCATATGTATCCATAAATGCGCAAGGTCCATAATCTATTGTTTCACCAGAAACAGTCATGTTGTCAGTATTCATAACACCATGAATAAAACCAACACGCATCCAGTTAATGACAAGATCAATTTGTTTATCTATTAGAACAGTTAAAAGATCTAGTGCTTTATTTTTTGAATTCTCTAAATCTGGGTAATGTCGTTGGATTACATAATTAAATAAAGTTTCTAACTCATCTTTTTTTTCTCTTGCTGCAATATATTGAAAAGTCCCAACTCGAATATGACTTAAAGCAATTCTAGTTAAAACAGCACCTTGTAATGAAGTATCTCGTATTACTTTTTCGCCTGTTTTTGCTACGGCTAAACTTCTTGTTGAAGGAATACCAAGCTTATGCATTGCTTCGCTAATTATATACTCCCTTAACATCGGACCCAATGCAGCTCTACCATCACCATTTCTTGAAAACGCAGTTTTTCCAGAACCCTTGAATTGGATATCGTATCTTTTATTATTTCTTGTTAAATGTTCTCCTATTAAAACTGCTCTTCCATCTCCCAACATTGTGAAATGCCCAAATTGGTGACCAGCATAAGCCTGAGCAATGGAATTACTTCCTTTTGGAAGAATATTCCCAGCGAATAAAGCTGCTAATTCTTTTTTATCAATTTTGGAAAAGTCCAGGTCTAATTCTTCAGCCAAATCTTCATTTATCAAAACTAATTCTGGATTTTTTACAGCAATAGGTTCAATATGTTCTTTAAAAGCATTAGACAGTCTTGAATAAGAGTTATCGAAATTCCAATTTACAATATTCTTCATAAAAATTTACTGATTCCAGATTCTTTTAAGCAATTCTTCTCTTCCACAAGCCTTTTTATATCTAAGATATCGCTCAAACTTAATTTTATAAAAATCTTGATGATATTCCTCTGCTTTGTAAAATTTTTTAAAGCTTCTAATGTAAGTCACAACTTTCTTATTGAATTTATTTTCTAATTTTTTGATATCTTTTTCTATTAATCTTTTCTCCTCATCACTCTGATAAAATGCAACTGATCTATAACTATATCCTTTATCACAAAATTGACCATAAGCATCAAATGGATCAATATTGACCCAAAAATTTTCTAATAATTCTTTGAATGAAATAATTTTTTTATCATAGATTATTTCTACAACCTCAAAGTGACCAGTATTTCCATATGTTACTTCTTTATATGTTGGGTTTTCAGTACTACCTCCAGAATAACCAGAAATTACTTCTTCCACACCTTGTAATTTTTCAAATGATTCCTCAACACACCAAAAACACCCTCCAGCAAAATATGCTTTATCTTTTTGAGCAGAATGTGAAAAATTTATATTGATTAAAAAAAAGAAAATTATGAAAAAATATCTCATTAAATATCATAAACAAATTAGTTATGATAAGTCCAGATTTTAAAGGTAGCTACTTTTAAGTAGCCACCTTTAATAATTTAATTATGAATTATTTTTTTTTATATTTTGCTGCTTCTTCAGATCCACCAGTAGCTGAACCTTTACTGTATGAGTGAGCACCCATACCAGCTAACTGACCATCTTTAACAATCAAATACTGATTTCTTATTTCTTTACCTTCAAAAAAACATTCTAATATTTCTCTCACACCATCAGCATATCTTGATTGTGCCGTCAAAGATGTACCTGAAGTATGAGGTGTCATACCGTGATGAGGCATAGATCTCCATACGTGATCATTAGGTGCTGGTTGTGGAAACCATACGTCTCCAGCATAACCACTTAATTGACCACTCTTTAATGCTTTTGCAATAGCATCTCGATCACAGATTTTTCCTCTTGCAGTGTTTACAATGTAAGCACCTTTTTTCATTTTACTTATCATTGCATCATCAAATAAGTTTTCAGTTTCAGGGTGAAGAGGACAATTAATTGTCACCACATCACAAACTTTTACCATCGACTCCACAGACTCATGAAATGTAAGATTTAATTCTTTTTCAACAGAGTCAGGTAATTTATGTCTATCAAAATAGTGCAAATGAACATCAAATGGTTTCATTTTTCTTAATGCATCCAAACCAATACGTCCTGCAGCGACTGTTCCAATATGCATACCTTCGACATCATATGATCTTTGAACAGCATCAGCGATATTCCAGCCACCTTCATTAACAATTCTATGTTGATTGTGGTAATCTCTTACCATTGAAACAATCATCATTACAATGTGTTCTGCTACAGATCTTGAATTACAATAAGTAACTTCTACAACATCAATTTTATTATCCATTGCAGCCTGTAAATCAACATGGTCTGAACCAATACCTGCTGTAATTGCCATTTTTAAATTTTTAGCTTTGGCAATTCTCTCTTTAGTTAAATAATATGGAAAGAACGGTTGCGAAATTACAATGTCTGCATCAACAATATGTTTGTCAGCTTCACATCCATCCCCATCTTTACTATTAGTCACAACTAACTCATGACCATTACTTTCTAAAAATTTTCTTAATCCAAGTTCACCAGATACACATCCTAGTAATTGTCCTGGAGTGTAGTCTCTTCCTTTAGGTGATGGCAAAGTCATCCCATCTGGATATTTTTCTATTTTAGGTAATTCTGAAAGTGCATATGATTTTGGCATTCCACCTTTTGGATCATCATATAATACGCATAGTATCTTCATTTAATCTCCTGTATATTTATATATTTATTAATCGCATCTAACATTATTTTAGGATCTCAAGCAACGAATTATTTTTGAAATGGGCAAGACTTTTTAAAAAATTAATTCATAAAAATCTTTGCAAAAATAATAATTGTTAAGGATTTGCTGAATAGTTAAAGTTTAAACACTATTTGATGACTTATATTAAGTTATTTTATGCCAGAGACTAAGTGAAATTAAATTAAATTACTAAACCAACCCTTAGACAAACAAATATGGAAATGTTACCTAATGAAAAACACCAAAAATTAAGAAAATCAATTTTTTTCAATCTGAAGTTTTATTTCATCTAGGGGTTGTAAAAAAGCTTGCATAAGTTTGTGCAAAAGAGATCTAATGCTAATTAGAATGATAAAAATTTGCACTATCTTGCTGCATATGTTTATAATTATTTTTTAAACTTTAATTAAGAGGGGTTGAAATGTTAACAAAAATGTTAAAAAGGGTTGCATCTACTTTAACAGTAGTTGTAGCTGTATTTTCTTCACTCGCTTTACCTCAAAAAGTATTCGGAGCTGAAACTCAATACTTTCCTGTAGCAAGTAGCCGTGTCGGACCTTATTCGGCAATGGGTACTGGTTACTATGGGGCTCAGATTGACTACATGAATTATGTCAATATGACAGGCGGAGTGAACGGAGTCATGCTGACATGGCAAGAATGTGAAACTGAGTACAACGCTGTAAAAACAGTTGAGTGTTATCAGAGACTACTTGAGAAAGATGGTCAAAGAATAGTTGTATTCGATACTTTAGGAACACCAGGAGCATATGCAGTTATTAACCGTATGGCAAAAGACAATGTTGTTTTAGCTCAATATGGTTATGGAAGAACTGACGGTGCTGATGGAAGAGTATGGCCTTGGGTATTTAATGCTGCAAGTCACTACTGGTCACAGATAGCTGTTAAATTAAAATTTATGGCACAGATCGAAGGCGGAATTGATAAGATGAAAGGTAAAAAAATCGTTCACTTACACATTGACTCTGCTTACGGCAGAGAGCCATTACCAGCAATGAGAAAAATTTGTAATGACTGGGGAGTAGAGTTGATTGAAATATCAATCCCACCTCCAGGTCTTGAACAACAATCTCAGTGGCTGCAAATCAGAAAAGAAAAACCTGATTGGGTTACTTTCTGGGGAGCAGGTTCAGGAATGAATTCAACAGCAATGACTAATGCTGCTAGAATTAATTTCCCAAGAGATAGAATGATGTACGTAACATTTGGTGCTGCCGAAGAGGATATGTATCCAGCAGGTGATGCAGCTAAGGGAACTTATGCTGTTGCTAATGCTTTACCAGGAGAATATCCATTGGTTAAAGACATCAAAGACAAAGTATATGGTGCTGGAAAAGGTAACTTAGCTGATCCAAATAGGATTGGTTCAGTTTACTGGAATAGAGGACTAGGTGCTGCAGTTATGTGGATTGAAGCATTAAGAAATGCTCAAAAAATGCATAACAAAGTTGGTAAAGCAGTAACTGGTGCAGAGTTTAGAGATGGTTATGAAGCTTTAAACATGACTGAAGCTAGACTTACTGAACTTGGAGTTGGAGGAATGTTAGCTCCATTTGCTATTTCATGTGCAAACCATGAAGGTGCCGGTAAATTTGCTGTAATGCAGTGGGATGGAACAAAATTCAATCAGGTAACTGGTTGGGAAGCTCCAGGCGATCCTGCATTTATAAGAGGTCTAGTTGAGGACTCTGCAGCGAAATTTGCTAAAGAGAACAACATTACACCGAAAAAATGCGGTTAATTAATTTAGAGATAAATTAATACCAATCGAAGGGGGAGATAAAATAATCAAATTATTTTAAACTCCCCCTTTAAATAAAATTTAATTTAATATAAAAAGAAACCTTAATGAGTAACAATTCAGCCAACATTCTAGACATAAAGAATATAGAGGTCAGATATGATAATGTTATTCTAGCTTTACACGATGTATCTTTGAAAGTTCCTAAAGGAAAAGTAGTTGCATTATTAGGAGCAAACGGTGCAGGTAAAAGCACTACACTAAAAGCAGTTTCAACTATGTTAGCTTCAGAGAGAGGCAAGGTTACAAACGGTTCAATTGAATACGATGGAAACGCAATAGAGAAACAAACTCCTTCGCAAATGGTTGGGCTAGGAATGGTCCAAGTATTAGAAGGTAGAAGATGTTTTGGTCACCTTACTGTAGAAGAAAATATAATTTCAGGAGCATATTCAAGAAAATTATCTAAAGGCGATATTAATCAAGAATTAGAGAAAATTTACACTTATTTCATAAGACTTAAAGAAAGAAGAAAAAGTCAAGCAGCATTTACTTCAGGTGGAGAGCAACAAATGATAGCAGTTGCAAGAGCAATGATGGCTAAACCTAAAATGCTATTATTGGATGAGCCAACAATGGGTCTTGCACCTCAATTAGTTGCTGAGATTTTTAATATTGTAAAAGAATTAAATACCAAAGAGGGAGTTAGTATTTTACTTGCCGAACAAAATACCAACGTTGCACTAAAAAATTCAGATTACGGCTATATAATTGAAACAGGAAGAGTTATGCTAGATGGGACCGCAGAAAGTTTATTAAATGATGATAAAGTAAAAGAATTATATTTAGGAATTTCAAAGAAAGGTAGAAAAAATTTTAGAGATGTTCTTAAAGAAGAAAGTTTGAAAAAAAAAAGTAATTAAAGATGGCATACGAAAGAAAATTTAAGATAGGAAAACCAATATTAGAGGTAAATAATATATCTCTTTCTTTTGGTGGTGTTAAGGCAATAACAGATACTTCTTTCAATGTACTTGAGCACGAAGTTAGAGCAATTATTGGACCTAATGGAGCTGGAAAAAGCTCAATGTTAAATTGCATTAATGGAATTTATAAGCCTCAACAAGGAACTGTTTCGTTTAGGGGACAACAAATACCAAATATAACCCCAAATATCATGGCTCAAATGGGTTTATCTCGAACTTTTCAAAACTTAGCTCTTTTTAAAAGAATGTCAGTTTTAGATAACATTTTAGTTGGCAGAAAACTTCACACAAAAACAAATTTTCTTGAGGTTGCTTTACAACTTCCTAAAGTAAAAAAAGAGGAAAAACTAAACAGGGAGAGATCTGAAGAGATAATTAGTTTTTTAGAGATTGAAGATATTAAAGATACACCAGTTGGAAAACTTCCTTATGGCTTACAAAAAAAAGTTGAATTAGGTCGAGCTCTTGCAACAGACTCTACAATAATTTTATTAGATGAGCCTATGGCAGGAATGAATGTTGAAGAAAAAAGAGACATGTGTAGATTTATTTTAAAAGTAAATGATGAATTAGGTACAACCATGGTTCTTATTGAACATGATATGGGAGTAGTTATGGATATATCGGACAGAGTTGTTGTACTTGATTATGGTAAAGTTATTGGTGATGGTACACCTGATGAAGTTAGATCAAATCAAAAAGTAATAGACGCTTATTTAGGAGTAGAACACTAGGATAAATATATGGTTGATGAATTACTATTTTTCATGGAAGTTTTGGTTGGCGGTTTGCTTGCTGGTACCATGTACTCTCTAGTTGCTTTAGGGTTTGTTTTAATTTTTAAAGCTTCAGCAACATTTAACTTTTCACAAGGGGCTATGGTTTTTTTCTCAGTACTTGCTTTTTGTGGTTTCATGCAAGACTTTAACATACCTTTTGTACTTGCATTTATTTTAGCTGCTCTTCTAATGGTAGTGGTTGGTTTATGTACTGAAAGATTAGTTTTAAGACCTCTGATGAACGCTAGCGAAGACACAGTGCTAATGGCCACAATAGGTCTAGGATATGTTTTAGAGGGCTTGGCTCAAGCCGCATGGGGAGTAGAAGTAAGAAGATTAGATTTAGGTATAGGAGATTTTCCAGTACCGTGGATTGCAGATAACTTAAAATTATTTATTAGTGCTCTTGATATCACAGCTGGATTAGTAGCAGCTATAATGATTATTGGTCTGTTTTTATTGTTCAAATATACAAAAATTGGATTAGGTTTAAGAGCTGTTGCAGATGATGCTGGAGCTGCGAGCTCAATAGGAATTCCATTAAAACATATAATGTTATTAGTTTGGTCTGCTGCAGGGGTTGTAGCGTTAGTTGCAGGATGTATGTGGGGTGCAAGAGCTGGTGTTCAATTTGCTCTTGTTGATCTTGCATTAAAAGCTTTACCAGTCTTAATTATAGGTGGTTTCTCATCTATCCCAGGAGCTATTATAGGAGGCTTGATTATTGGTGCAGTGGAGAAGGTGCTAGAAGTATACATTGGACCGTTTTTTGGCGGCGCTATTGAGGGCTGGGCTCCTTACGTATTAGCAATATTCTTTTTACTATATAGACCAGAAGGCTTATTTGGAGAAAAAATTATTAGGAGAGTTTAATTTATGAAACCAGTTTTTATGACATACACAAAAAAAGATCTAATTAACTTAGCAGTTTGTATGTTTTTAAGTGTATTAATAATACCTACATTTATTACAACAGAGTATTGGTACACTTCCATTTTAATTCCTTGGCTTTGCCTGGCTTTAGCTACGATTGGACAACAAATTGTTATGGGTTATACGGGACAATTAGCTTTGGGAGCAGCTGGCTTTATGGCTGCGGGTGCTTTCGCTATGTTTAACCTTATTTTACGAGTGCCCGATCTTGGTTTTGTAGGCTCACTAATAGTATCAGGTTTGATTGCTGCGGCTTTTGGAATTTTGTTTGGTCTACCAAGTTTAAAGGTAAGAGGAATTTATCTGATGGTAGCAACATTAGCCTCACAGTTTTTTATTATATGGATGATAGATAAATTTGGTTGGTTTAAAAACTATGACTCATCTGGAATTATAACTGCTCAAGACATAGTTATTATGGGAAAACCATTTACAACTCCATTAGCTATGTATTTTGTATGTTTGGCTGTTACCACCGTTTTAACTTTATTAGCTATGAATATGGCAAGGGGTAGTACTGGTAGGAATTGGATGGCAGTTAGAGATATGGATATCGCTGCGGAGTCTATGGGGGTTTCACTATTAAGAACTAAAGTACAGGCATTTGCTATTAGTGCATTTTATTGTGGTGTAGCAGGAGCACTTTTTGCATTTTGTTATCTTAAATCTTTAGAACCAGTTGCTTTTGATATTAAATTATCTTTTAAGATATTATTTATGTGCATTCTTGGGGGCCTTGGAACTATTAATGGTGCTTTTATAGGCGCTGCATTTATTTTGCTTTTCCCGGTGCTTTTGAACGCTATAGGAAACAACGTATTTCATGGAGCTATTGATGCTACAATTATTTCATCAATTGAACAGGTAATCTTTGGTGGTTTGATGATTATATTTATGATTTACGAACCTTTAGGAATGGCTAAACTTTGGGAAAATCTTAAGGTAAGTTTAAAATCTAAATTATCTTCATCAGGCACTAAAAGTTTAAAATCCTCAGCACAAAAAAGTGAATAAGAAGAAATTAATTTTTGCATTAATTGTAGGAATAGTAATTGGTTTGCTTATTGAAAATAATTTTATAATTTCATAAAGAATTATTTTTGGCTTGGATAAGACTTTTTCAAAATAAATTTGTTAATAATTATTGCAAAAACAATAATTATCACTGACCCTGATATTACAGGACTTAGTAAGTAATCAAAAGAAACGCTTCCAATAATTACTATTATGGGATTACCACCTGCAGGTGGATGAGTAACATTTAATAAAATCATTAACCCAACCCCAAATCCTACTGCTAATGGTATTGTTAAAAAGATTGGTAAAGGAACAAAGTATAAAAAAAGCAAACCTACAATAGTTGTAATCAAATGACCAAAAAAAACATTTTTTGGTTGGGCAAATGGACTTTCTGGATACCCATATAGCAGAACCATGGACGATCCAAATGAAGCTAATAAGAATATTCCAAATTCAGTTCGATATGTTAAAAAAGTTAAGATCCCAATAGTGATTACTGAAAATAAACCAGCTAAAAAAGATTGTTTTAGATTACCCATATATTAACTTGATACTATCTTTTTTAAGGTTTTGAAAGGTAACAATATACATTCCTTTTTATTGATATTTTTCTTTTTGATCAGTTTTTTTAAAGAAATCCATTTTTTTTCAGAAATTTTTACATCATCATTGAAATATGACTCAGCCTTATCACATAAATCTTTAATTTTTTCTTTTTGATTATTAATGGAAATTTTTGATAATAAACTGGCTGAAGCTTGGCAGTATACACAAGATTTTCCCTGGTAGCCAAAGTCTAAAATTTTTTCATCTTTTAATATAATCTCTATTTGCATCTCATCCCCACATAAAGAATTCTTTAATTTTGAAACATGCGTGCAGTTTTCAATATTTCTATTATTATCCGTGTTAGCAGCAATCTTTAGTACTTCTAAATCCATCTCAATTTTAAATATATGACAAATAAAAACCAATCAAGAATAGAAATAGTTTGAGCACAACTTTAAATGGAAAAATTAAATTTAAGGTTAAAGCTATCTCATTTTTGTTGTAGTTATAAATTTTTAGATCTAATGTTCCCAGATGCTTGAATTAAAAAATCCGAAAATTGCAGTTCCAGTAGTTTTGTTTGCAGGAATTTTATGGTCCTTTGGCCCTCTTGTTGTGAGATATATGGATAATCCTAATCAAGTGCCATGGCAGTACATATTTGGAAGAGGATTGACAATTTTTATTCTTCTAAATCTTTATCTTTATTTTGAAGAGGGGATTAAATTTTATAAAAATTATTTAAAGATGGGGTATTCAGGAATTATTGGTGGAACAGGACTTGGAATTGCTATGATAAGTTTCATTTACTCAATTACCAATACTTCAGCTGCAATAACTTTGCTTTGCTTAGCAGCAATGCCATTTTTTACTGCACTTCTAGCCTTTTTATTTCTTAAGGAAAAAATTTCATTAAATGTTTGGATCTCTATTTTTATTGCAACTATTGGAATTATAATTATGGCTTTTGCAAGTACTGGATCTAATTCTGTAGTTGGTTTTATTTTTGGAATGCTTTCATCGATTGGATTTTCAGTTTTTTCTGTCACTTTAAGGTGGAGAACAGAGACTCCAAAATTTACAACTGTTGCTTTTTCTGGTTTTTTTTGTTTTGTTTTTGCATCTATAATGCTCTTAGTTACTAACCAAGTATTTTTTTCAACAAGCTATAATGGAGCGTTATTTTCTCTTCACGGAACATTGGTTTGCTTGGGGCTTATTTTATACTCTATTGGTTCCAAAGCTATACCTGCTGCAGAACTAACATTGTTATCATTAACAGAGGTTATTGGTGGAATTTTTTGGGTCTGGTTACCTATCCTGGGTATAAATGAAGTACCTGACACTTACACTATTATTGGAGGATTTTTTCTATTTATTTCACTAGTTTATTATAGTTTGGTAATGCGTTGGAATAAAAGATATATAGCTCTTAATTAATCTAGGAACATGAGTAAAGATAAAGTTATTGTTAATAGCTGGAATGAATGGGATCCGCTAAAACATGTTATTGTTGGAAAAGCAGATGGCTGCTGTATACCTGCGCCGGAACCCGCTTTAGATGCTAAAGTACCTGAGGACTCAGACATGAAAGGTTCTCATGGGCCGCGTACTAAAGATACAGTTGATAAAGCAAACGAATTATTAAACAATTTTGCATCAATGTTGGAAAAAAGAGGAATTAAAGTTGATCGACCCGTTCCACTTAATCATAATCAAAAAATTTCTACTCCTGATTGGAAAGTTGATAGCATGTTTGGATGTATGCCAGCTAGAGATATTATACTTACAGTTGGCAATGAAATGCTTGAAGCAACAATGAGCTATAGATGTAGATGGTTTGAATATCTAAATTATAGACCACTTATCAAAAAATATTTTGAACAAGATAAGAATATGCGTCATGAAACTGCTCCAAAGCCTAGATTAACAGACGCTGATTATCGTGAGGATTATTTATCAGATAAGATTGGAATTCAAAAAAGGCTCAAATGGACTGAAGAAAAATTTTTTGTAACTACAGAGGAAGAGCCTTTATTTGATGCAGCAGATGTTCTTAGATTTGGTAAGGACTTGATTGTACAACACGGTTTTACAACAAATTTAAAAGGAATTGATTGGTTAAGAAGACATTTTAAAGATCATAGAGTCCATGCAGTTAATTTTCCAGGTGATCCCTATCCAATTCATATTGATGCAACCTTTACACCCATTAGGGAAGGTTTAATTATAAATAATCCTCAAAGAAGACTTCCAAAAGAGCAAAGAAGATTATTTGAGGATAATGGATGGAAAATAATTGATAGCGCTCAACCAGCACACAATGAACCACCAGCACTTTGTTATTCATCAGTATGGTTATCTATGAATGTTTTAGTTCTTGATCCAAAAACAGTTTGCGTCGAAAAAAGTGAAATTTACCAAGCTGAACAATTAGATAAATTAGGAATGGAAGTTGTTCCTGTCGAATTAAGAGATGCTTATGCCTTTGGCGGTGGTATTCATTGTTGTACAGCTGATGTTTATAGGGAGGGTGATTTAAAAGATTATTTTCCTATTCAGAAAAATTAATTTTCTTTTGTAACATCTACTTCAAATTTTTCTAATCCTGAGGAAAGGTTTTTGTCAACAGGATTTTCAGTTTTTTCGAATGATTTAAGTTTTTCCATTTCTCTTTGTCTTAATCTCTCTTCTCTTAAATTTTCTCTATGTTCTTTTGCTTTTTGTTCTCTATCAAATTTTTCTTCCCATTCTTTTATCTTAATATACTCAAGCTCTTTTTGTTTTTCTTCTTCTTCTTTAATCATTTTTAAGGCTCTTTCTTTTCTTCTTTTTTCTTTTAGTTCAGAGTTTTTTTGCTCTTCTTCTCGAACCTTTAAATCAATATCTTTTCTATTTTGAGACTCTTCTCTTAATTTGAGATCTTTCTCTTTAGCTCTTAATTCTTTACTTATAAGTACTAACTCTTCATCTTTTTTCATTAATCGAGTTGCCTCTAACTTTTGAGAGTCCTCTTTAATCTTAATTTCTTTTTCTTTTAATCTTAATTCATCCTCATTAAATTTTAATTTATTGCTTTCTTTAATGAGTCTTTCTTCCCAAATTTTAAGATCTTTTCTCTCTTTAAGGATTTGATTTTTTTCTTGTAGTTTTTCTAATTTAATAGCTTTGATTTTATTAAGTTCTTTGTTTTTTTTGTAAGTAGAAATTGCATTACTTAAAAAGGATTTAGTAGAAAAATTAGCGATCTTTACAACTCCAATTTTTTTTTTTATTTTTTTTTGTTTAATTTTTTTTTTTGGCATTTTTTTATTTGAGTATTTGAACAAATATTTTATATTTTATCAATATTTCAATTTCGCTTTAGTTTTTTTAGTGCTTATTTTGAGTTTCAACCTGTAAGTGATTAATACTTGTTAAAAACAACAAAATTCATAATTTTTTTGCATAAATCGAACGTAAATATTATTAAAGTCGAGTGAAAAAATTTAAAAAATTAATAATTGCCTGTGACGGGGAGTCAGCAAGTGGTAAAAGTACTGCAGCAAAGCTCATCTCTAGAAAATATAAATTGTTACTTATAAATTCAGGATTATTGTATAGATATGCAAGTAAAGAAATAATTAAAAACAATCCCAAAGATATTGTTAATTTCTTAAAAAAAAGATTTAAGAGTATTTCCTATAAAAAAATAGTTAAATTAAATTTACACTCACAACAAATTAGTAATCATGTTGCTATTTTAGCTAAAAATAGAAATATCCGGAAAATAATAAATATATTTCAAAAGACATTGATCAAAAAAAATAAAAAGATTTGTATAGAGGGTAGGGATATAGCAAGTAAAATATTGGCTAAAAATCCAAAATACGACTTAGCTTTTTACTTCAAATGTAATTTAAGCGTTTCTAGTTACAGAAGATGGTTAGATTTAAAAAAAACAGTGCCCTTAAAAGAAGTTAAAAAATCTTTAAAAAATAGAACAAAAATGGATAAAACAAGAAAAATTAGTCCACTTGTTAAAGTCAAAGATGCAATTTTGATTAGAACTGACAAGCTTTCGAAAAGAGGTGTTTTAGATAAAATGTCTAAATACATAGAAAACCTAAACTAAGTTTTCATTTCATCCTCTTCTTTTTTATATTTAACACCTTTTCTCTCTAATATATCTTTTACTTTGTCTGAGTAGGGTTCTTCAATATGTTCCGTTGTTGGATTTAACTCTATTCCAGCTGGAGTAATTGTTTGCGGCATAGCAACAAATTGAGAATCTGGGTTATCAACACTCTGTCTTACTTTCATTCGATAAATACCAAAAAAACCTATAATGCAATGAAAGAAAAATAAAAATACGAAAAATCCATTTGATCCAACTAAGTCCATAAATATTGAGCATAAAAATGGCCCACTCATTGCACCTAATCCAAATGCAAACTGTAGTCCTGCACCAGCAGCAACAAATTTATCTTTGGATATGTAGTCGTTTGTATGAGCTAAAATTAATGAAAACATAGGCAAACTACAAAAAGAGAATAAAATAAAAAAAATATAAAACCACGTTTTACTAGTTGCAAGGCTCCCAGGCAAATACATTTGTCTTGATACTAATATTGCAAAAATCGAAAATATTGCAGCACCAAACGTGCTAAAAACAATAACTTTTCTTCTATCATACATATCGGATATTTTTCCTATTGGAAATTGAGCTATTGCTCCTGAAACTGCTAAAAGGAAAGTCACAATTGAAATTTCTAGTATAGTAAAATTCATTGAGGTTGCATAAACAGCCAATAAAGTAAACAATGCAGATTGAATAGTTCCATAAAAAAGAGAACTTACCATACCAAATGGAGATGCATTATAAAGTTCTTTAAGTTTCATTGCTTTAATACTTTTAAAAGTAGGTGGTTTTTTTTTAGTCAGCAAAATAGGAATCAGTGCAGCTGAAGTAATTACAGAAACTAAAATAAATGGTTGAAAATTTTTAGGACTACTAAAGTTGAGCAAGAACATTCCAATTCCCATTGTTCCATAAAGAACAACCATATAAACAGATAAAACACTTCCTCTATTTTTGTTGCTTGATCTATCGTTTAGCCAACTCTCTGCAACAGTATAAATACAAACCATACTTATTCCAGTAAGCACTCTGAGTAAAAACCATATAAATGGATTTACTAATATTGAATGAATTAAAATTATCAATGATGCTAAAGAGGCAAATGCAGCAAAAACTCTTATATGTCCAACTCTGGAAATAATTTCTGGTATAGTTGCAGCTCCTATGAAATAACCAACAAAATATCCTGACATCATAAAGCCAGTGGAAGTTAGACTAAATTCCTCTTGAACAGCTCTAACTCCGAGTAAAGATCCTTGAAAACCGTAAGCCATCATAATGCACCCCATGCCTAAAAATAGAGCCCAAGAATTTTTTAAAACTTTATCCATAAAAATAGCCGTAATTATTCGCGATGTATTATTAAATCAAGTCTTAATTGTGACAAGCTTAAGAATTTTTAAGCTTTAAAAATGAGTGGATTGCAATGGTCGTTATAATAACAATCCCACCATAAAGAGTTTCAATACTTGGTTCCTCTTTAATAATCAACCAAACCCAAATAGGACCTATTATGGTTTCTAGCAAAAAAAACAAGTTAACCTCTGCAGCCGGGATAAACCTTGGAGCAATAGTCACTAAAACAAAAGGTATAGCAACACATAAAATGCACATTAAAGGCACTATAATCAGGTCTTTTTCTAAAAGAGCAAAACTCTCAATAAAAAATAAGGCAAAAGTAGCAACAAATAGCTTACCCACCACTGCAGCTGGAACTAAATTTTTGGATTTTGCAGATCTGATTGTAATAGCACCTACGGCAAGACCAATTGCAGTGATAAATCCTAAGATATCTCCATAAAAGTTACCTAATTTAAGTGAGTCAAAGAAAATGTATATAATAGCAAAAAAAGTAACAATTATTGAAATCCATGTTTTTTTGTCAGGAGGTTCCTTTAAAACAACAGCCCCAAGTATTGCTGATAGCATTGGTGCAGTTGCTATCATAACTAAAGTATTTGCTACATTTGTATTTTGTATCGAGACTACAAAGGTAATATTTGTAACACTAAAAGTGGCTACGTAAATTATACCATGATAACCACTCGTAAAAAGTAATTTAAAAAAATTTAATTTGTAAATCAATAGCATCCCAAAAAAAACAGTCACAAACGGAATTATTCCTCTATAAAAAACTAGACCCCAGGTATCTATATTTGAAAGTCTGATAAATAAGGAGTCCGGTGTAATAAACATTACAGCTACAAATGCAAGCAATGATCCTTTTTGTTGATCTGTTAGATTTTTCATGCTTTTAAATTTTTCCAAAAAGTTTTTGCATGATTAATTTTTGAGACATCATATAAAGTTTTCAATCCAGTAGGAGATGTTACATTAATATCTCCATTTAGTTTTTGATCAATGAAATCAATTCCAGAAAAATAAATTTGCTCTTTTTTCAAATCTTTTGCAATTATTTTAGATATTTTTTTTTCTAGTTTTGTTAATTGAGCATTTTTTGCTACAGCTCCTTTGCTCATATTACTTAAATAGGATCCTTTTTTAGGAACTCTAGATATTGCCCCGCATACTTTACCATTAATCAAAAATACTCTTTTATCTCCTTTGCTTATTTTAGATAAGTATTTTTGACACATTATATAACTATGTTTTTTTATAAATTTTTTTATGAAATCTAATTTGAATTTACTGAATAAATAAACATCATTTCCACTAAAACTGTGAATGGGTTTCAAAATTACATACTTATTTTTTTTGAAAAAGTTTTTAATTTCATCAATATTCTGTGTAAAAATTGTGTTTGGCATAAATTTTTTATATCTAATAGAATAAAGTTTCTCAGAAATATTTCTGATTGAAGTAGGATTATTAATAATCTTCACTTTATCTTTAATTGTTTCAAGTATGTATGTTGCAGAAATATACTCCAGATTAAAAGGAGGATCTTGTCTAATTAAAATATATTTGCATTTTACAAGTTCTAACTTTTGTTTCTTTAAAATCTTATAAAATTTTTTATTATTATAATTAAACTTTATGAAAAAACCTTTAGCGAAAACTTTTGAACCTATAATTGATAAATTCTTTGGGTCATAATAAAAAATTTTGTATTTTTTTTTTTGAATTTCATTAGCTAAAAAAACACTTGTGTCTGTTTTTGGATTTAGTTTAGAAGGGTGATTACCTTGTATAGCAATAATTTTATTTGTCATATAAGTCTTTTAAATTTTCATTTTTTGAAAATTTACTAATCATATGATCTGCATTTGTTTTTCTATTATCAATCACTTTTTGTAAGTGACTTAAAAACAAAGTTTCATTTTTTCGACTTTTATTTAATATATCTCTTCCATCTAATCCTTTTCTCGAGATCTCTAATAAAGTTGATGCCCAATGAAGGAGATCCTTGCCCATTAATTGAGTATTAAAACCTTTTTGTGGAGCATCTAAATAAGCATTGATTATTTTATCTTTGTCCCAAGTTGAAACTAAGTTATGAACTTCATCCAAATTTCCATATAACATTCCGATAAAAAATGCAGGTCCTGCACAAAGACAATCCCAACCGCAAGTATCCATGGACCTTAACTCAATATATCTTTTTAATCTATTTTCAGTAAATATGGTGCTTAAGTGCAAAGAAAGATCATTTTCAGTTGGAAGGCGATTTGAAACTTCATCTATTTTTCCATTCATAAAATCCTTAAAGGTATATTTAGCGCCAGAAATATAATTTTGTTTATCTAAAATAAATAAAATTGGAAAATTCATCACAAAATCAGCATACTTTTCAAAATTTAAATTCTCAAAAAATAATTTTGGAAGTCCTCCACGAGAAGTATTTTGCCATACTTTTGATCTATAAGATAAGTAATTACTCTTTTTTTTTTCAACTATTGATGAATTAGCAAACAAAGCAATTGAGATTGGAACTATTGAATTTACAACTTTAAATTTTTTAACAAAGTCATCTTCAGACAAATAATCAATATTTAATTGAGTGCCGCAAGTTCTATACATCATATCCAAACTTAATTCTCCACCTTTTGGCATATCCTTTGTCATTAATTTATATCTTTGCTTAGGATTATTTGGAATTTCATTAAGTTTTGAAATTGGATCAAAACCACTGCTTACAATATTTATATTAAGTTTTTTTGTTACCTGTCTGAGCTCAAAGAGATAGTCATATGATTCTGAACATGCTTCATGAATATTGTTTAGTTTTTCACCAGATAATTCAATTTGATTACCTGGTTCTAGAGTAATATTTTTATCCCCTTTATTTAAACCTATTATATTCTCGTTTTCATTAATTGGGCTCCAACCGAATTCATTCAAAGCTGAAAACATCTCCTTTATTTTAGAATAATCAATCCTCTTGTTGTTGCCATCAAAAAGAAATTTTTCATGCTCTATACCTATTCTAAAATCTTTCTTGTTTTTTATTCCAGAATTAAAGTATTCAATTATATGTTCTTTAGAGTTGATCATATCATGATTAGAACTTACCAAATTTTATCGAGAAGAATATGGTTTCCTTGAAAAAATTTTTTTTACGTAAGGCCTAAAAAAATCTAGCGGTAATGACTTATAATTTGGATCAAAAGAATTTTGATCATATTTTTCACAAAAATCTACTGTGTCTTGGTAATATTTGTGATCTTTATACTCGTCTCTTTTATTTTTGTTTCCGCCTAAATGATGGGCGTAGTAAAACATCTGAAACTCACCATGTTTCTCTACAATCCAATGAGTTTTTTCTGATACATATGGTTTAAGTATAGCAGCAGCATATTCTGAATGATTCATAGGTGCTAATTCATCACCAATATCATGCAACAAAGCAGCAACAATCATCTCGTCACTTTCACCATTTCTATATGCTCTTGATGCACTTTGAAGTGAATGTTCTAATCTTGAAATCTGATAACCCTCTAGTGTCTCAGTAAGTCCAGACATGAATTTCAATATCCTATCAGCAGTTTTACTTGCAAAATTTTTTTCGTGTTTATCTAAAAAAAGATAATCTTCTTTGGTTCCCATTTTCATTTCTGTAAAACTTACTTTTTTCATAAATTAGTTGTTAGATGCGGTGCTTAATAAAGAAAGTTGAGTTATTTTATTGTCACCTAACTCATCAACAGGTTTTACAGGATAGTCTCCAGTAAAATAATGATCAGTCAATTGTGGATAATTTTCATTTCTTTTATCAAATCCAATAGCACGATACATACCCTCGATAGATAAAAATTTTAAAGATTTGGCTCCGATGTATTCACAGATTTCATCATTATTTTTATTTGCAGCTAGTAGCTCTTTTTTTGTAGGAGTATCGACACCATAAAAATCTGGATATCTAATTTCAGGACATGCAATTCTCACATGAACTTCTTTTGCGCCAGCATCATAAAGCATTCTAACAATTTTATGAGAAGTCGTTCCCCTAACTAATGAGTCATCAATAAGAATAATCTTCTTATTCTCTATTGTAGTTTGGTTTGCGTTTAGTTTTAACTTGACTCCTAAACTCCTTATTTTTTGACTTGGTTCAATAAAAGTTCGTCCAACATAATGATTTCTGATTAGTCCATGTTCGTAATTTTTATTCAAGTGTTGAGCAAACCCTAAAGCTGCTGCGTTTCCAGAATCTGGAACAGGAACAATTATGTCGGCATCTATATCATTCTCTTTTGCTAGTTCTTTACCTAAACTTTTTCTATGTTCGTAAGCAGTTTTCCCATTCAGAATACTATCTGGCCTTGAAAAGTAAATATATTCAAAAACACAAGGTCTAATTTTTTTTACCGGGAAAGGTTTGATACTTTTAAGCTTATCATTCTCAATCAAAACTATTTCACCATTATCGACTTCTCGAACAAATTTTGCACCTATAATATCCAAAGCACATGTTTCTGATGCAAGAACGTAGCTACTTTTTAACTTACCTATTACTAGAGGTCTTATTCCATAAGGATCTCTCACACCCACAAGTAAATTCTGAGTTAGCATAACTAGTGCATAACCACCTTGAATTTGAAATATCGCATCAATTATTTTGTCAATAGTTTTTAATCTTTTTGATTTTGCTATAAGCTGAACAATTGTTTCAGTGTCAGAAGTTGTGTAGAAAATTGCTCCTTCCTCAACAAGTTTATTTCTCAAATAAATTGAGTTTGTTAAATTTCCATTATGAGCAACACCAATTCCACCAGCATTTGTATCTGCAAAGAAAGGCTGAATATTTCTTAATGTATTGTTTCCAGTTGTACTGTATCGATTATGTCCAATAGCAAAATTACCCTTAAGTTTTTCGAGCACTTTTTCTTTGTTAAAGTTGTCCCCAACTAATCCAAATCTTTTTTCAGAATAATATTTTTCTCCATCAAACGTTACTATTCCACAGCCCTCTTGTCCTCTATGTTGGAGTGAATGTAGTCCAAGAGCTGCAAGCGCTGAGGCATCCTTTACATTGCTAATTCCAAATACACCACATTCCTCATTCAACTTTGGATTATAAATCTTCAATTTTTTCTTTAGAATCTTTATATGTTTTTTCATTTGGAAAAACTTTTAATAAGTAATTACTACCTTTTTCAAGATATGGAAAGGTGTATGATTTATCTAAATTTACTGGCCATTTGTCGTAATTATACACAATATGTACTCCTGAAAATATACATACGGAGATAATATAAGCTCGAATAAATCCAAAAAAGAATCCGAAAACAGTATCTAAACTTCCTATGCCAGTATATTTGATTGCATTACTTATTCCTTTATTAATCAATAATATTAAAAAAATAACTACTATAAAAATTGTTACTCCAAGACCTAGGTCAAGCACGTACTCATTATCTATTATATCTTTGACATAAGGCTTTAATCTTGGAAATATTATTAAAGTTATAATATACGCCAATAACCATTTTGACATTGAAAGTATACTTAAAACAAATCCTTTGCTGTAACATTTAATTAGTGAAAGAATAGTTATCAATATATAGATTAAATCAATCGACGAAATCGAATCAAAGATTTCTCCAAAAAATTCTAGAGTTATATCAAACATATATTCTTATTTTCCAAAAGGCTTAAAAACTAATATTAAAGATGGAAGTAAAGTTAAAACAGAAATCATTGCAAATAACATTGCTAACCCTGTGAAAATTCCAAAATAGATTGTGGGTATGAATTTAGATAAAACTAAAATAGAAAAACCAAAGACTATTGTTATAGAAGTATTCAGTATTGCAACACCAACTGTTGAATGACACGTTTTTAAAGTTTTTTTATAATCATTAATTTTGTTGAACTCTTCTTTAAATCTGTAGATATAGTGTATGCTGTTATCAACAGCTATACCTATTGTAATAGCAGCGATTGTGATAGTCATCATATCTAAAGGTATCTCTAGCATACCTATTATTCCTAAAATAAAAAAAGCTGCAATAAAGTTTGGGACAACTCCAATTAAAGATAACTTGATGTTTTTAAATAAAATAACAAACATTCCAAAAATACCCAGCATGACAAGTCCTAAAGTAAGAATTTGAGATTTAAATAAACTTTGTAATAAATTATTAAATAATATCATCACCCCAGCTAATTTATATCGCTCTTCGCTTAATCCAAATTCATTTTGTAAGTCACGATTTATTTTTTTGATTAGCTCATTTCTTTTAAGATCTTTTTGAGAGTCGATTATCCTCAAACTTATTCGAGCTTCATTATCTTTGATAGAAATATAAGGATCAATTATCTCAGTTTTAATATTTTCAGGAATTTTAGTGTATAAAACACCCATTTCTAAAGTCCCAAGAGGTTTATTATTGTTTAATTGAGTTGCAACATCAACTATTGATGAAAATGACAAGACTTTTCCTATCTCAGGAAGACTATCAAGATAATTATGTATGTTGGAAATTGTCTCTACTTTATCTTTTGTAAACCAATATTTTTCATCATTTTTTTCCTCGTCGCCCCAATCTTCAAATTCGTCATCTTCATCTAATTTGTCTTCTTTTTTTTCTGGAAATTTTAAAATTACCTCTAGGGGTGTTGTTCCGCCCAGTTTTTCATCAATTAATTTCATACCTTTATAAATTTCTGTTTTTTTACTAAAATAATTTATAAAACTATTTTCAACTTCTAATTTACTTATCCCAATTATACTTAATATAATAACTATCCCAGTAGTTATAAAAACTTGATTTTTAAAATTAATAGAAATTTTTCCTAATAATGAAGTTATTTTGGAGTCAACATCTTCCCTTATAAGAGTTTTATTATTTTTTAAAAAACTTAACAAACTTGGAAGTAAGGTAAAAGTAATTATAAATGATGTTATTAATCCAAAAGTCATCATCAAACCAAAATCTATTACTGGTTTAATTTCACTAAATATTAATGATAAAAAAGCGATAATAGTTGTTAAAGCTGTATAGAGTATTGGCCAAAACATTTTTTTGGTAGTCAAAGAGATTATTTCATAATCACCTTTATTAGGATAAGACTTTCTTAATTGTATAAATCTTGTGCTCATATGAATATTCATTGCCATTGTTAAAATTAACATCAGTGCAATAAAGTTTGAGGAAATTACAGTAACTTTCCATCCGATAAGACCTAAAAGACCCATCATAATTATAACAGAAAAGAAACAACTACTTATTGGAACCACAACCCAAATTAAATTTCTAAAAACAAACCATAGGGTTGCAATAATAAATGCAAGCACACCTAAACCAAAAACTATAATATCGCTTTTTATAAAGCTCATCATATCATCGGCAATCATTGGTATACCACCTAAATAAATTTTTCCTATATCATCATAACTTTTGATCACCTCTCTAATTTCTAGGATATTATTATGATTCTTTTTTTTTATTTTATCTTTAAATGTTTGTATTTCCTTATCAGATTTATTTTCAATATCTTTTAATTTTTCATTTTCTTTTATATTGACAATTATTCCACTCGTCTTACCATCTTCACTAATAACAAAATTTCTAAATACTGGACTTGCTAAAATTTCTTTAAAGCCTCTTTCTTTATCAACATCTTCATCTTTAAGTGTTTTAAAATTTAAAAGTCTTTCCTGAAGAGGTGCATCAGAATTATCTAACAGAGGTATATCCAAGAGAGTAATAACACTATGTACCCAATCTAAGCTTTGAAGCTTATATTTTAAACTGAGTAGATTATTTATTGCACTATCAGTTACCATGCCACCATTAGGTGTATGAGTTAAAACAAGAAACTCCTTTGAACCATATCTCTTTGTTACCTCTTTTAAGTATTCGAGATCAGGATCACCTTCGATTAACAGTGTTTCAGATGAAGCATCAAGCCTAAAATCTTTTGAGTAATACCCAAAACTAATTAAAGCAACTAATAAAATTATTAATATTGATCTTGGATTTTTTAAGATTGTATTTTGGTATAAATGATCAAGCATTTAACCTGTTATATTGTAAATTAATTATTTTGAGTATCTTTAAATTTTGTAAATCTTTCCTCAAACTCAAGCGTAACCTTACCAATTGGACCGTGTCGTTGTTTCCCTATGATAATTTCTGCTAAATGTGCAACCTCATTCATCTTTGCTTGCCATTCCGCGTGTTCTACAGTTGCCTCTCTTGGCTCTTTTCTTTGCAGATAATATCCCTCTCTGTAAACAAACATAACTACATCTGCATCTTGTTCTATTGAGCCAGACTCTCTTAAATCTGCTAATTGTGGTTTATGATCATCTCTTTGCTCAACTTGCCTTGATAATTGAGATAATGCAAGAACTGGCACGCCTAATTCTTTTGCAATAGCCTTTAAACCTTGGGTAATTTGAGATATTTCCTGAACTCTTCCGTCTTTATTATTTAAAGAGCCTTTCATCAATTGTATGTAGTCAACAACTATTAAATCTAAACCATGTAATCTTTTAATTCGTCTTGCTCTATTACTCATTGCTGCAATACTTATTGCTGGAGTTTCATCGATAAACAAAGGAAGTTCGGAAATATTCTTTGATGTTTCTAAAAATTGATCAAATTGTTCATCTGAAATTCTGCCCCGCCTAATATCATTAGAGCCAATTCTTGCTTGTTCAGAAATAATTCTTGTTGAAAGTTGTTCGGATGACATTTCTAGAGAAAAAAAAGCTACTGATGATTTTCTACTCTTTTCTTGAATATTTTGTGCCGCATTGAAAGCAATGTTCGTTGCAAGAGAGGTCTTACCCATTGATGGTCTACCTGCAATTATAATCAAATCTGATTGATGAAGTCCCCCAAGTTTGTCATCAAGGTCTCTAAGTCCAGTTGGTACACCAACAATACCGCCTTCATTTTTATATGCAGCTGAGGCCATTTCGATAGTTTGTTTCATGGCATCATCAAATTTGATTAATGAGGAGTTAAAAGTTCCTTTTTCAGCTAAATCGTAGAGAAGCTTTTCAGAGTTTTCAATTATATTCTGACCACTAACATTTAAGTCATTTTCTTTTGCGTCATCAATTATTTGATCAGAAATTTTAATCAGTTCTCTTCTTACGAACATATCGTAAATGATTTTAGAGTATTCTATAGCCTGTCTAGCTGATGTGGAAAATTTTGTAATTTTTACAAGATATTCAGGAATATTAATTTCGTCTTTTTCTTTTTCGAAATAATTTTTTAAAGTAATTGGATTTGCAAGTAAACCTTTGTAAATCATACTTTCAATAGCGTTAAAAATTTTTTGATGCATAGGATCATAAAAATTTACGTTTGAAATGATTGTGTTTATATCATCAAAGATTTCATTAGTTACTAAAATAGAACCAATTACTGCTTGTTCTGCTTCAATATTATTTGGTAATTCTTTAAAGTTATCTTTAACAATACTTAAATTATTTTCCATACAACAATTTTATAGAATATAATCTGAATTGAAATTTAAATTAAAGCTGTGGATGAAATTGTATAATTATTGAATAGTCTCTGCAGACCCAACATTAATTGCAATTTCAGCATCAACTTCAGAGTGCAAGGAAATTTTTACTTTAAATTTGCCTAAGGATTTAATTTCTTTTAAAGGTTGTATCATCGAAGGTTTAATCTCTAACTTGCTATTTTCTAAAATTAATTTTGAAATTTCGGTTGGTTTAACAGACCCATATAGCTCATTGTTTTCTGTACTTAATTTTTTAATACTGAATTCTTTTCTATTTATCTTTTCTGCAATTTTTTTAGCAAATTGTTTTTTTTCGTTGTCTTTTTTTGATAGCTCTAATTTCATCTTTTCTACCTCTTTGATATTTTCTTTTGAAGCATAAAGAGCTTTTTTATTTGCAATTAAAAAGTTTCTGGCAAATCCTCTTTTCACATCTATAATCTCACCTATAGATCCAATTCTTTTTAAGTTTTCTAATAAAATTACTTTCATTATATTAATGCTAAATTTCTTGCTCTTTTAATTGATACAGATAACTCTCTTTGTTTCTTCTGTGATACATTTGTAATTCTTGACGGGAGAATTTTACCGTTTTCTGAAACATATTTTTTTAAAAGTTTTATATTCTTATAGTCAATTTTTGGAGCACCTTTTATAGAAAGCGGGCAAGTTTTTTTAAATTTATATTTATTTGGTTGAAAAATACTTAATTTTGCAAAATTACTTTGCTTATTTCTTTTATTTCCGCTTTGTTTTTTCGGCATAATTAGTTTTTCGTTTTATTCTTTTTTTCAATTTTTTCAGAGTCTTCATTTTTTGAAAAATAATTCGTATTAAGATCAAATTCTTTTACCTTAACCGTTAAATGTCTTAGTAATTTTTTGTCAATGGCCTCATTTTTTTCTAGTTGTTCAATCACTTTGCCATCACACTTAATTTTAAAATGAATGTAACTACCTTTTCTATTTTTTTTAATTAAATAAGATAAATTAAGAAGGCCCCAATTTTCAGTTTTTACCACCTCACCATCATTTTTTTCCACAATTTTTGAATATTTTTCAGTTAATTGTTTAATTTCGGACGGAGACGTATCTTGTCTCGCTATAATTGTATGTTCATATAAATTCATATTATTTCTTTAATAAAAAATGAGGATATACTATTATAATTTCTCAATTACAATAGTTAAAAAACAAAATTTAAATTATTTTTTAAATGTTTTCAGTAATTTTTCCTGGTCAGGGTTCTCAAATAGTTGGAATGGGAAAAGAGTTTTATGAAAAACACGAAATTGTAAAAAAATTATTTAAAGAAGCAGATGAAGTTTTGGGAACAAATATTTCAAAAATAGTACTTGAGGGGCCCAAGGAAGATTTAGATCTTACCATAAATACCCAACCTGCTATTTTTTTAATAAGCTATTCAATATACCAAGTTGTTAAGAATGAATTTAATATAAATTTGGATAAAGGGAAATACTTTGCAGGTCACTCTTTAGGTGAATACTCAGCATTATCATGTGCTGGATATCTAGATTTTCACAAAACAATAAAAATATTGAAGGCAAGAGGCGAAGCGATGCAAAATTCTGTTCCGAAAGGTGAGGGAGGAATGCTAGCTGTTTTGGGAACAAAGATTGGAAATATCGAAAAGATTTTAAAAGAGAATGAAAATAATTTTAAAGCTCATATAGCAAATGACAACACAGAGGGGCAAATCGTAATAAGTGGAAGAACTAAAGATTTAGAGTTGATGAGTGTATTTTTAAAAAATGAAAATATAAAAAATATCAAACTCCCAGTTAGTGCACCTTTTCATTGTGAACTAATGGCCAAAGCTACAGAAGTAATGAAAAAGGAATTTAAAGATATAAATTTTAAACAGTCCAATATTTCATTAATTTCTAATGTTACTGCAGATAAAATTTCGAATATTGGTGATCTAAAAAATTTACTAATTAGTCAAATAGAAAAAAAAGTTAGATGGAGAGAAAGTATTATAAATATGATTAAATATGGTGTTGATCAATTCATTGAAATCGGTCCAGGTAAAGTTTTGTCTGGATTAGTAAAAAGAATAGATAAAAATGTAAAAATCTCTTCAATAAATAACCAATCAGATATAGAAAGCTTAAAAATATGAATGATTTAAAAAATAAAAATATAATTGTTACAGGCGCAACTGGTGGTATAGGAAATTCAATAATAAAAAAATTATATGAACTGGGAGCAAATGTATTAGCATCGGGTACCAAAGTTGAAAAATTAGATGAATTAAAAAAAAATTTTAATAATATTAAAACTCTCAAATTTGATATTTCTCAAAGTGATAATATAGAGTCTTTCATTGAAAATGCTTCAAAAGAACTTGATGGTAAACTTGATTGTATCATTAATAATGCAGGAATAACTCAAGACAATTTAGCTATAAGAATGAATTTAAATGAATGGAAAAGGGTTATAGATATTAATCTAACTTCGACGTTTCTTATATGCAAGTTTGCAATAAAAAAAATGTTAAAAAATAAAAAAGGAAAAATTATTAATATTACATCTGTAGTTGGCCATACTGGAAATTTAGGTCAATCAAATTATACAGCATCAAAAGCTGGAATTGTTGCAATGTCCAAAAGTTTAGCAATTGAGTATGCAAAAAAAAATATTAATATAAATTGTATTTCTCCAGGATTTATCAAAACTGCCATGACTGATAAGATTGATGAAAAGCATAAAGAGAGCATAATTTCAAAGATACCCTCTGCCAAATTAGGAGAACCGGATGATGTAGCTAATGCAGTTCTTTTTTTAGCATCTAATCTATCAGATTATATTAACGGGGAAACAGTGCATGTAAATGGAGGCATGTATATGGCTTGACAATCTAAGTAATTAAACTATTAACGATTTATAATAAAAAAAGGATCTATATGTCAGAAGATGTTTCAAGTAAAGTTAAGAAAATAGTTGCAGATCATTTAGGAATCGACGAGTCAAAAGTCACAGAGGAATCAAGTTTTATTGATGATTTGGGGGCTGATAGTCTAGACACTGTTGAATTAGTGATGGCTTTCGAAGAGGAATTTGGTTCAGAAATTTCTGATAGTGAAGCAGAAAAGATTTTAACTGTAGGTGATGCAGTTAAATTCATTGAAGGAAAAGCTAACTAAAAAATAAAATGCCCTCTGCCAATGATGGTATAATGGTTATACTGTCTTCTCCATCAGGAGCAGGTAAAACAACTCTAGTAAATTTATTATCAAAACACGATAATTTTGAAGTTTCAATTTCTCACACAACTAGGCAGCCTAGACCAGGCGAAGTTCCTCATAAAGATTATTACTTCGTTAATGATAAAGAATTTAAAAGATTAATAAATAATCAAGAATTTTTAGAATATGCAAAAGTTTTTAAAAATTATTATGGAACAACAAGATCCCCAATTATTAACAACTTAAACAAGGGAAAAAATATTTTATTTGATATTGATTGGCAGGGAGCCGATCAAATAAAAAATAAAAAGTTAGATTATAAATTAATTACTTTTTTTATTTTACCACCTAGTAAAAAAGTTTTACTTGAAAGATTATCAAATAGACATATTAAAGAAAAAATTATTGTGGATGAAAGGATGGAACAATTTGAAAGAGATGTGCTTCATTGGATTAATTATGACTACGTTGTTATTAATGATGATTTGAATAAATGTTATCTAAAAATTAAAAATTTAATTAATGCAGAGATTAATAATGATTCTAAAGACTATGATCCAGAATATATCAGAAATCATGTTGAAAAATTAACTTCTTAATGCCTCATACTCTTTTGTTAGATTGAGGTAGGTATTAAAGTCTAAATTTTGCGGTCTTAGATTTAAATCCAATTCCATTTTTGAAGCCAAATTTACATCATTATTAAATAAATTTAGAAAAGGTTTTTTAATCATTTTTCTTCTATGCATAAAAAAGACCCTTGTTATTTTCTCTAAATTTTTAGGATTTTCAAATTTAAAAAAATTAATTTTTGGTTCAAATAAAAGAAGTGTGCTTTCAACTTTTGGTCTTGGGTTAAAACAAGAAGGATGAATATCACAAATTTTTTTAATCTTTAATCTCCAATTTGCTAAAATTGTTAATCGACCATAATTTTTGGTATTGAATTCAGATATAATTCTATCCGCCACTTCTTTTTGAAACATAAGGACAAGATAATCAAACCAGATTTTTTCATCTTTCATATTAAGTATCCACTTTATTAAAATTTCTGTAGAGATGTTGTAGGGCAAATTACCGTAAACTGTTAATATTTCGTTACTAAGAGAATTTTCTTCAACCTTTAAAATGTCATCATTTATAATTTCTATTTTTTCATTAAATTTTTCTTTAAGTAACTTCACTAAATTATAATCTTTCTCAACAACTAAAAAATTATTTGGTTTTTTTTTTAAAATTTTTTCAGTTAGGTTACCTGTTCCAGGGCCTATCTCTAAAATATTTTTATATTTAATATCAATAACGTTAATAATTTTATCAATTATATTTTGGTTAATTAAGAAGTTTTGACCAAGGCTTTTTTTTGCCCTAATCATATTTTATCTAAAAAATTTAATGCTTTTATCAAACTGATTGGATTTGAAATATTTTTTCCAACCATTTTTTCATTTGGACCATGATCAGGAGTAATTCGTAAAAAAGGTAATCCAAGAGTAATATTTATTGCATCATACTCAAAGAGGGTTTTAATTGGCCCTAAAACTTGATCGTGATACATCCCAATTATCACATCAAATTTTTTTCTGTTATCTTTTAAAAAGATAGTATCAGCAGAAAATGGACCTTTAACATTGATTTTTTTTTGCAACGATTTTATAGTTGGAAAAACAATTTTATCATCTTCATTAAATCTAAGAAAACTCTCACAATGCGGGTTAAGGCCTGTTACACCGATTCTGGGTTTAAAGCCCAAAAATGTTTTATAAAAATTGTTAACAATTATTATTTTTTCTTTAATCACTTTTCGATTTATCTTTTTAGTGATTTGACTTATTGGTAGGTGGGTTGTTACAGGACAAACTGAAAGCTCTTTGTTATAAATAAGCATAGCAAATTTTTTTTGATTAAAAGAGTGGGACACGTATTCTGTAATACCAAGAAATTTCTTATTCAAAGTTTTTGCTTTATTAATTGGCCCATTAATAATTTTATTAGTAAAGCCTTTTTTTAATAAAGAAAAAGCAAGTTCAAAACATTTTTGTATGTAAGCTTTATTCTTTTCATTCGAAACATTAATTAAGTAAATTTTTTTTGTCTTAATCTTTTTTTTAGTAATATTACTTATATCTAATTCTTCTATATATTGGTTAAACTTAAATCTTTTAATTTCTTTATATAAAATCTCTCTATTACAAATTAAAATTAACGGGCTCTTAACTTGTGTTAATTTAATTGACTTGAAGAAAATTTCAAAAAAAATACTCTTTTTCTCACCAGGAATAATTAAAATTGGACTAGAATTCACTTATTTTTGCATTTAATTTTATTTTATTATAAAAAATATTAGAGAACTTATCTAATTGTTTGGTTGTCTCTATCATTATCATTTTTTCTAATTCGGCCTGTTTATCCATTTTAAAAGGTTTTTTTCTTTTTTCATTAATTCTTAAAACTAAAAAATCATTTCCTATTTTAATAGGCTTACTATATTCGTCTTTTTTTAATTTTTTTATTTTGTCAATTATCGTGTCAGATAAATTTTTTTCTGCCACCCATCCTATTTTTCCTCCTACATTTGAACTATCAGAAATGCTATACAAATTAGCTGTATTTTCAAACCCATTATTCTCAATACTATTTTTAATTTTTTCAAATTCATCTTTATAAGTTGTATCATTCTTTGTTGTGAAAATAATTTCAGACAAATTGTATTCCTGTACATAATTATTTTTTATGAGATTATCAATTTTTAACATCAAACTATTTTTGTCAATATTGATACTATTATTATATTTAACATAAATCATATTTTTCCACTCATTCACAATTTCGATTTTTTTTCTAAGATCATCAATCAAAATATCAAAGTTTTTTAGATAATTTTCAAATTCAATTTTATTATCAAAGTTTAATTTTTTGATTAAGTTATTCAAAACAGTGTCAATTTGTGGGTCATCTTGTTTGAGTTCTATATATTTTGATATTTCATTTTTTCTTATGATTTCTTTAGTAAGAGATTTTTTTGCTATCATCATTAATTGATTTTCATTCATTTGTTTTAGGTTTGGATTTAACGCTAACAGATAATTTTTTTCTTGTTCAATATCATAAGAAGTAATTATTTCATTATTAATTTTCATAAGAATTTTCAAACTGATATTTGAAAAACTAAGACTTATGGTAAGGAAATAAAATACAATTAAAAAAAAAATTTTTTTTAAAATCATCTTAAATTCGGAGTATTAAATCCACCAAATGGCATTATCGACAGCTTAAAGAAAAGGTTTTCAGATGGCTTTAAATCTTGATCATTATAATACTCTTTATTGTATTCCAGAGCCGCTGTTAAACAATCAATTTTATACTGATATATCAAATTATAAAATTCTGTAAAACTTTTCTCCTTATTTTCTCTAGTTTCGAAAATCAAACTATTTTTATCATTCAAATTTATACGAGTTTCATTATAAAGATATGATGTTTTAAGATTGCTGTTGTTCTCATTTTGATATTCAAATTTTGTTGTCAAATTTTTTAGATAAAATTCAAATCCATAAAGTTCATAATTTACATCAACCAAATTATTTTTTAGTGAGAAATCATATTCAAATTTCAAATTTTTATTTGGTTTGTAATCAAAATTTCCCACAAAATCAGACATTTTATCCCCTAAATTTGAATTTAATGGCAAATCTTTATTCTCCTCAAATCTTAAATTATTGGCAAATGCGAATTTTATTTTCTCCTCTGAGCTTGATTTTTCAATTATTGAATGCTCATAACCATACGTTAATGAAATTCCTCCCTCATTAGCCTCATTTATCCCCAATCTATCTAAATCGTAAATATTATCATAACTAATCTTTCTATCTGTTGTACGAACATCTTTTGTGTGAGAAGTGCTCAATCTAAGTGACAACTTTGGTGTTATAGTATTTCTTGATTTAATAGTTTCTTTTATTAATGGTAAAGAATAATTTGTTTGAAAAGAAGGAAATAAACCTAAAGTATTTTTATTTTTAAAATTTCCTGAATTTGATGCACTTGAATTTATGTTTCTTACTAAAAGTTTTTTGTCATTCACAATACCATTATTTAAAAATTTTGGACTTGAATTAAATTCAAAATTGTTTATTAGAACTTTTTCTGTGATATTTGTATTATAGTTTTTATAATACCCTTTTGAATATAACGTATTATTTTCATTTAGAATTTTTGAGAAACTAAAGTTTGGTACGTATTCATACTTATCGCTATCTTGTTTGCTCAAATCTTCGTAAATATCTAAATTAGTGCCTAATGATGAATTCTCATTAACTAAATTGACACCTATTGAGTTTGTAAGATTAGATGCATTGTTAATTATTGGACTTTCAATTTTATAAGCTTTTAAATACGTTTCATCTGAAACTTGCTCAAATTGAATATTAAATTCAATTTCATCAAAGTTATCGTTTTCATAATTTTTATTTAAATTATAAAACAAGTGTCCTTTCATATTTTCTCCATTTGAAATATATTGACTTAAATCAACTATATGGTCTGAATTTTTATTCTTTTGTCTAAACTCCGTTTGAAACAATAATTTATCTTCAGCAAAAAATCTTGGATTTAATGTGATATCTTTATTTTCTGCCATTGCGATAAAATATGGTAAATTTAAGGATAAACCAGTAGTGCTATTATCTTGAATTCTAGGTATTAAAAATCCAGATTGTCTGTCAACGGTTGGGTCAGGATGAAAAAATTTTGGAAAATAAAATATCTTTTTATCGTAAATTTTTAGGCTTGCATTTTTATAGTAGATAGTTTTTTTCTTTTTGTCATGTTTAATTTCCTCTGCACTCATTTCCCAAGGGGGGCATTTTTCTCTTTTTTTGCAAAATGTAAAAGTCCCTTTTTTTACTATTGTATTTTCATCATTACTAATCAAGCTCCTTCCTTTTAATCGAGGTTCATTTTCAGAATTATCAGAAATTTTAAAATTTAGACCTACATCTTTTGCAATTAATTCTCTTTTTTCTAAATCAAGGAATGCTAAT
>CACORD010000009.1 GCA_902629535.1 uncultured Pelagibacteraceae bacterium
TTATTTTATTTTTAAAATAATTTTAAAAAGTGTAACTTTAATTAAAGAATTGACATAACGTGTATAAAAAAATAAAAATAAGTTAATCGCGAATCAATTTGATTCGTTTAACTAAAAAGGGAGCTAAAGATGCCTAAGAGAAGAAAAAAAGCAAAGAAAGCTAAGAAAAAAGCTAAGAAAAAAGCTAAGAAAAGAAGAAGAAGATAATAACTTAGTATTCTTTTTAAAAAACGCTTCTCATAACTTTTGGTGTGAGAGGCGTTTTTTTTTATTCATCAATTGGTTCATCAACATCTGTTATAGGTTCTTCAACTGGCAAAGGATTATTGTTAGTTGGTTTATCAGTTTTACTCTCTTCTTTAAGTTCTTTATTAATATTTCTTTTTAGAGCTTTATCTAATTTTTTTTGTGTATCTTCCCTAGAAACATTTAAAACAATTTGAAATTCAGAAAGAATTCTATCATAAGCTTTTTCAAATAATTGTCTTTCACTGTAAGATTGTTCAATCATCAAATCGTCTCCTTTATTTAAATCTCTTACCACTTCTGCAAGGTCATAAATTTTTCCTGATGATATTTTTGCCTCATATTCTTGAGCTCTCCTACTCCACATTGATCTTTTTATTTTTGGTTTACTTTTTAAAATAGAAATACTTTTATTGACTTGATTTATTGTCGATAGTGGTCGTAAGTGAGATTGTTTATTGACTGGCACCATACCGTTAGCTTTATCTTTCTCAAATTTAATTATATAAGTCTCAACATCAATTCCACCAATATTTATTTTTTTGAATTCTGTGATTTGCCCAACCCCATGCTTTGGATAAACAATATAATCCTTTAACTTGTATTCTCTTTTCTCTGTGCTTTGTTTTTTAACTTTTTTTATTTCAGGTTTTAATTCGTTATTTTTGGGTATTCTTAAATTTTCATTTTTTGTATCAATTTTCTTTTCAACTTTTTGCTTTATTTTCTTTATAATTTTAGTTGGCTTTTTAATTTTCTTCGTTTTTATTTTTTTAGTTTTATCTTTTTTTCTTGGAGATTTTGATTTAGATTTTTTTTTAAAGGTTTTCTTTAAAATATTTTTCAAACTTATTTTGCTCATCTTTAAATTTTTCATGATCCACAGGTGGATCTTTTTTCTCGCTAATATTGGGCCAGAGTTCAGAGTACTGTTTATTGATTTCCAACCACTTTTCGCTGCCTGGTTCTGTATCTGCTTTTATAGCATCAACAGGACACTCTGGCTCACAAACGCCACAATCTATACACTCATCCGGTTTAATTACAAGCATATTCTTTCCTTCATAGAAACAATCTACAGGACAAACTTCAACACAGTCCATTAATTTACATTTGATACATTTATCATTTACTATGTAGGTCATGATCAGATTTTGTTTTTAATTTTTTCTTTAATATCGCCCATTAATTTATTGTCAATATATAATAGTCCACCTAATCTTCTCATCAAACTTGTCTCATAAATATCCGCCTCATTATTTGAGTAAATTATTCTCCAAAGTGTCTCAACTATTTTTATTTTATCATTTTCTTCCATGTTTTTTACTTCTTTTGTAAATTCTAAAATTTGATTTGAATTTTCATCAATTTTTTTCCCATCGGAGAATATTTTTTCCAAATTTTCATTGTTTGCACCTATTTGTAAAAGAGCTTGTTTTATTATTACTTCTTCACTTTTTGAAAAGTTTTCATCAATTTTAGCTGCGTGAATTAAGAGTGCAGCCACTTTAGATAGATCATTATTTTCATTTTTTTCTTTTTTAAAAAACATCTTTTTAATTTAGGTTTAAATCTTTTAGGACACCAAAAGGGTTTTCTCTAATATTCTCTTTATTTTGAGACTTTACCTTCTTTTTTGGAATATA
This sequence comes from uncultured Pelagibacteraceae bacterium, assembly GCA_902629535.1. Taxonomy (GTDB): domain Bacteria; phylum Pseudomonadota; class Alphaproteobacteria; order Pelagibacterales; family Pelagibacteraceae; genus Pelagibacter. The sequence continues at coordinate 1,893 of CACORD010000009.1, forward strand.
CTTGAAGTAAACTTCATTATTTTTTTCTAAAATCTTATAACTCATAGCTTTAAGCAGTTGTTTAAAGTCGTCTTTATTACATCCCAATAAATTTAGCATCTCCGGTGTCATTTTTATTTCTCTCACATTCTTTGTATCTGAATTTATTATTTGTACAAATAATCTCTCTAAAATATCTATTCTAATATAGAAATTATTAAATTTTTCAAATCCACAAAGTAACATAAAGTTTTTATTCTTAATTTTATTATCATTTAAAAAATTTAAACCAAAAGTTGGAGGTTCTAAATTAAAGTATTTTTGATTGTGATTTTTCCATAAAAGAGTTCTTAGAGAAACTGGCTCTGGTTTTATCAATTTAAATAAAAAGACATGATATCTACCAAATTTTACACCTAGATCTCTTAAAATTTTTCTATCATTTTGGTCTAGTTTCTTTAAATACTCAGATACCTTATCTCTTTTAATAACACCATTATTTTCATAAAGTTGATAAGCCAATGCTTTAATCGATGAGTTTTTATCCTTTAGATCTTTTAAGTCAAAAAGGCTTTTTAAAACCGTTAAAATTTTATTCTTTAACCATTTTTCTAAAAAGGTATTTAACTTGCTTTTTTGATTTTGCTCTATCATGTCATCCACTAATAATTCTATGTTAGGGGTCAAATAGTCTTTACCAGGAATTAACTTACCAATTGTTGCATTATTCCAATAAATCTTAGAATCGTTTTTTAATTCAACTAAACCTGTATTAATTACGATTTGGATTCTTTTTTCAAGTTCTGGTCCTATAGTCTTTCTCGCAGCTTTTTTAAGAGATTTAATATCAGTCTCTAAAGCTCCTTTCTTGAGATCTAGTTCTAATTTAAGTCCATTTATTTTACCTATAAATTGATCATCAATCATAACATTATTATTCTCTAAAATTTTAGTATCAAATTCCATATCTTGTTTTAAACCTCTGGCAAGTACACTTGCTCTTTTATCAATAAATGTTTTCGTAAGTTCTTCATGAAGTCTATCTGAAAGTTTATCCTCTAAGAATTTAGTTTTTTCAATCCAGTAATTTTGGTTTTCGACCCAATTGTTTTTATTTGAAACATATGACCAAGTTCTCACATTTGCAATTCTATTCGCTAAAGAATCTACATTTCCGTCCAATTTATCTAGCTTCATAAGCTGTAAATGCATAAAATTATCCGGTATTTTCCGTTTATCACTGTTCAAAAAATTGAATACTTTTTCAACGACATCGATGTGATTTCCGTAGGTTTTCTTTACAAAGTCAGGAATTTGACAGCATTCCCATAGTAGCTTAAGTGTTTCTTTTGCATTTGACAGATGATGTAAGCCCAACTTTTTTAAAAAATATTTTAAAACCTTCTCATCTTCACACTCATGAATCTTTCTAAGCCAATCTTTATTAGGTTTTTCTTCAAGTGATTTTAATAAAGAAGTGGGATTGTTAAAATTTAAATCTGAGTTTCTCCAAAACAATGTTCTAATATTTTCAAATTTATGATTTTCTAAAAGTTCAACGTCTTCAGCTGTAATTTCTTTACAATTGCCCGTGATACCAAAATTACCATCATTGAGATATCTACCGGCCCTTCCAGCAATTTGGCCTATCTCGGAAAGATTTAGTTTTCTTAATTTTTTTCCATCAAACTTTTTTAGATTTGAAAAATACACCTGATCTAAATCCATATTTATACCCATACCAATTGCATCAGTTGCCACTAAAAAATCAACATCACCTGATTGGTATAATTCTACTTGTGCATTCCTTGTTTTTGGACTTAAAGATCCCATAACAATTGCAGCACCACCTTTTTGTCTTCTTATTAATTCTGCTATTGCATAAACTTCTTCTGTTGAAAAAGCTATAATTGCCGTTTTTCTATTAATACGTGAAATTTTTTTGTGACCTGAATAAGTGAGTTTAGATAATCTTTTTCTATCTATAAATTCTATATCGTCATTTAATTTTGAAACTATTCCTTTGATTGTATTAGATCCCATAAACATTGTAAGTTTACTTCCTCTCATATTAAGCAACCTATCTGTAAAAATATGACCTCGTTCATGGTCTGCACACATTTGAATCTCATCAACACCTACAAATTCTAAATCTTTATCTATTGGCATTGACTCTACTGTGCATAAAAAATATTTTGCATTTGAAGGAATAATTTTTTCCTCACCAGTTATTAAAGCAACTTCATCATATCTAGTTTTTTTAATAACTTTGTCATACACTTCTCTAGCTAAAAGTCTTAATGGAAAACCGATCATTCCAGTATCAAAAGAGAGCATTGTTTCTATTGCTAAATGAGTTTTGCCAGTATTTGTTGGACCAAGCACCGCCGTAATTTTATTTTTATTCATTTCTATCTTTGGTATGTTTAATATATTACCTACAAGATGTAGTTACTCGTAAAGAACAAAAATAGACTAAAACATGACCGAATCGTTCTATAAAAAGTTCTCATTTTAAGATTTTAAAAGATTAATTTATCATAATAGGATTTATTGTCCAAATTACTATCAAGCATAAAGTCCTAGGACTTTATTTTAAGAATTTTCCAAACTCCGGAAGCAGACGCAATAGTTTTGTCATTACATTTTAATTCACAAAACATAAATACTAAAGTTTTTGTTTTTTTTAGAATTTTTACATGTCCTATAATCTCATCACCAAGTTTTGAAGCACCGATATATTTGAGATCTAATGAAATTGTCACACATTGTGCAGCTTGTGAATTACGGTGTACCGCTGTTCCTGCTCCAGCATCTATCAAAGCAGCTAAGTATCCTCCATGAGTTATGCCTGCCGCATTTAAATGATTTTCATTAATAACTGATTTAAATTCATAATCGTTTACAGAGATGTTTCTAAACATAACACCACCATTGTGTTTCATAAAACCAGGCTTTAAGCTTATTTGTTCAAATGAATTAGACATTATTTTTCATAGTATAATTGTTAAAATTAATAAAATTATAAATATAATTATAAAAAAATAAATAACTGACATCTGAAGAGAGGATTTAATCAGCCATTTCATCATAATTATCTTTCTAATGGTGCGCCTGCTAGGAGTCGAACCCAGAACCTCCTGGTCCGTAGCCAAGCGCTCTATCCAGTTGAGCTACAGGCGCATTTTTAAATTTTATTTATTATTCTATATCATTTTTTAGTGTATTTTAATGGTAAGACAAATTTAAATTTTTATGAATAATTCAATAAATGAAGTTGTAATTGCAGAAGCTATTAGAACTCCAATTGGAGCTTACAAGGGGTCCCTTAAAGATTTAAGTGCTGATAAGTTAGGATCAATTGTCATTAGGGAAATTATAAGAAAAACAAAAATTGATGTACATGACATTGATGAGGTGATAATGGGCCAAGTGCTTACTGCAGGTGGAGGTCAAAACCCTGCAAGGCAAGCTACAATTAATGCTGGAATAGATGTATCTAAACCTGCTCACATTGTTAATCAGGTATGTGGATCTGGACTTAGAGCTGTAATTTCAGGTTATCAATCCATTAGATTAGGAGAAGCAAAGAATGTAATTTCAGGAGGTCAAGAAAATATGTCATTAGCCCCACATTCAATTTTTTATCGTAATAACAAAAAAATTTCAGAAAAGGATTTGATAGATACAATGATAAATGACGGATTAATAGATGCATTTAATAATTATCATATGGGTGTAACTGCTGAAAATGTTGCAAAGAAATTTAATATTTCAAGAGACGAACAAGATGATTTTGCAATGAATTCTCAAAAAAAAACAGAAGATGCAATTAGAGCAAATAGATTTGAGGAAGAACTGATAAAAATAAATCAACTTGGTATTAATCTTGATAAAGATGAGCATCCTAGAAAAGGGCTAACTAAATCTGATTTAGAAAAATTAAAAACAGTTTTTTTAAAAGATGGTACCGTCACACCTGGAAATTCATCAGGAATCAACGATGGAGCCGCCGCTTTATTATTAACAACTCTAGATGAAGCAAAAAAAAAATCAATTCAACCATTAGCCAAGATAGTTTCATGGGCTTCAGTTGGAGTTGAACCGGCTTTGATGGGTCTTGGACCAATTGAGGCTGTTCGTAAAGCAGTCAAAAAAGCAAAATGGAATTTAAATGACGTAGATCTATTTGAAGTTAATGAAGCTTTTGCAGCTCAAAGTATTGCGGTAATACGTGAATTAAATATTGATAAAAATAAAGTTAATGTGAATGGAGGAGCTATTGCTTTGGGACATCCAATAGGGGCATCAGGTGCCAGAATATTAGTTACTCTTATTCATGAAATGATAAAACAGAAAAAAAATAAAGGATGCGCTACACTATGTATAGGTGGTGGAATGGGTATAGCTTTGTGTATTGAGAAAATTTAAGAATTAATTTTTTTAAATTTCTCCTCAAGCAAAATTTTTTGTATCCAAATTTTAGCATCTATATAGGTGCTTTCATTTGGTTGAAATAGTGAATTAAATAACTTTTTAATCATTTTTAAGATTTACATTTAAAGAGTGTCAAAAAATTGGGCAGAATGTGTTAAAATTAGCAATTAAGTAAATTTTTATAATGTATAAGATCTTAATATCAAATGAGTGAAAAATTATTAGTTCCTGATCTAGGCGATTTTGAAGACGTAGAAGTTATAGAATTACTTGTCAAGGAAGGCCAAGAAATAGCAAAGGACGACCCTGTAATAACTATTGAGAGTGATAAATCAAGTGTTGAAATACCTTCAACATTATCTGGTAAAATTGATTCAATAAAAGTGAAAGTTGGTGATAAAGTTTCAAAAGGAGATTTAGTTTTGAGTATATTAAGTACAGATAAAAAAACCTCTCCATCAAAAGCAATCCCTAAAGATACTGAAAATTTAATTCAAGAAGCTGAAAAATCATTAGAAAAAAAACAAGAACAAAGTCCTCAGAAAAATAGTAATGAGAGAAGAAAACCTGAAATAATTCAAGTTATCAACGATGGTGATGTTGATCCATTGGAAACAAATGAGTGGCTGGAGTCTCTTTCTGCAGTAATTGAAAAAGACGGCAATCAAAGAGCACATTATTTAATTAAAGAATTAATAAATAAAGCTTATATGGAGGGTGCCAATATTCCTTACACACAAAATACACCATATATAAATACTATCCCAGTAAGTGAGGAAAAAAAGTCGAATGGTGATCAAAATATTGAGAGAAGAATTAGGTCACTTATAAGATGGAATTCTGCAGCAATGGTTGTTCGTGCAAATAAAAAATTTCCTGAACTTGGAGGGCATATTGGAACATTTGCATCTGCAGCCACACTTTACGACGTAGGAATGAATCATTTTTGGAGAGCTAAAAATAATAAATTCGGTGGAGACTTAATTTATTTTCAAGGACATAGTGCACCAGGAATGTATGCAAGAGCATTTCTTGAGGGAAGACTTAATGAAGAACAATTAGATAGTTTCAGACAAGAGGTTAATCCGGGCGGTTTATCATCTTACCCGCATCCTTGGTTGATGCCAAACTTTTGGCAATTCCCTACAGTTTCAATGGGTTTAGGACCAATGTTGGCAATTTATCAAGCTAGGTATATGAAATATTTGATTAATAGGGGTCTTATTAAGGATGAAGGTAGAAAAGTGTGGGCCTTTTTAGGTGATGGTGAGATGGATGAACCAGAATCATTAGGAGCAATTGGTTTAGCAGCTAGAGAAAACTTAGATAATTTAATATTCGTAATTAATTGTAACCTTCAAAGATTAGACGGGCCAGTAAGAGGCAATGGAAAAATTATACAAGAATTAGAAGGTATCTTTAGAGGTGCTGGCTGGAATGTAATAAAAGTAATTTGGGGTTCTTATTGGGATCCATTATTAGCAAATGATAAAACTGGCCATCTAATTAAAACTATGAATGAGACAGTGGATGGAGAATATCAAGCGATGAAAGCAAGAGATGGTTCTTATGTGAGAGAAAAGTTTTTTGGCAAATATAAAGAGACAAAAGAATTAGTTTCGAGTCTCTCGGACAAGGACATTTGGAGATTAAATAGAGGTGGCCATGATCCACACAAAGTTTTTGCAGCTTACCATAAAGCGTCCAAAAATATTGGTAGTCCAACTGTTGTTATAGCAAAAACTATCAAAGGCTATGGAATGGGAAAAAGTGGAGAGAGCGTAAATACGACCCACCAAACCAAAAAATTAGATATAGATGATTTAATGTATTATAGGGACAGATTTGACGTACCTTTAACGGATAAACAAGTTCAAAATATTGAATATTATAAGCCAGATCAAAATTCAGCTGAAATAAAATATATTAAAGAAAGAAGGCTCCAGTTGGGTGGTTTTATTCCTGAGAGAACCACTTATGCAAAACCTATTAAAACACCTCCGAAAAATATTTTTGATAACATGAAAGAGTCCACAGGAGATAAAGAAATGTCAACAACTATGGCATTAGTTAGGATGTTAACAAATCTTTTAAGAGATAAAAATGTTGCTCCAAGATTAGTTCCAATTATTCCAGATGAAGCCAGAACTTTTGGTATGGAAGGTTTTTTTCAAAAAATAGGTATTTATGCTCACGAAGGACAAAAATATGAACCAGAGGACTCTGCACAATTAAGTTCCTATAGAGAGGATAAAAGTGGACAAGTTTTGGAAGAAGGGATTAATGAAGCAGGAGCAATGTCATCTTGGATTGCAGCTGGAACTTCTTATACAAATCATGACATAGAAATGATCCCCATTTATCTATTTTACTCAATGTTTGGTTTTCAAAGAATAGGAGACTTTGCCTGGGCTGGAGCAGACAGTCAATCTAGGGGTTTCTTAATTGGTGCTACAGCAGGAAGAACAACTTTAGCTGGAGAAGGTTTACAACATCAAGATGGTCATAGTCATTTATTGGCATCAACAATTCCAAATTGTAAATCTTATGATCCAACATTCCATTATGAATTAGCAACTATTTTTAGAGAAGGTTTGAGAAGAATGCATGAGAAAAAAGAAAATATTTTTTATTATATTACAACCATGAACGAAAATTATCCTCATCCTGCTATGCCAAAAGATAAATTATGTGAAGAAGGTATTTTAAAAGGAATGTATAAGATTAAAGAATTCAACAAATATAAAAAAACTAAAATTCAATTTTTAGGATCAGGTACAATTTTAAGAGAAATGATTGCAGGGGCTGAAATACTGCAAGAAGAGTACCAAATTGATAGCGAAGTTTGGAGTGTAACTAGCTTTAATGAATTAAGAAGAGATGGCTTAGAGGTTGAAAGATATAATCTTCTGAATTCAGATAAAGAGCCTAAAAAATCATATGTTGAAAGTTGTTTAGGTAAAACAGAAGGACCTATTTTAGCTGCCTCAGACTATATGAGAATGAATTCAGACCAAATTCGGCCTTATATAAATAAAAGTTTTTATTCATTAGGAACAGATGGATTTGGTCGTAGTGATACGAGAAAAAATTTAAGAAAGTTTTTTGAAGTTGATAAAGAGCATGTTGTTACGTATGGACTAAGTATTTTAGCTAAGGAACAATTAATTGCCTCAAAATATGCTCAAGAAGCAATAAAAAAATATAAAATTGATAAAGAAAAACCAATGCCAACAAAATTATAATGTTCAAGAAAGATATTAAAGTTCCAAATATCGGTGAATTTAAAGATGTAGAGGTCATTGAAGTCTTAATTAAAAAAGGTCAAAAAATAAAAAAGAATGATCCATTAATTACGATTGAAAGTGATAAATCAAGTGTAGAAATACCAGCTTCAGATGAAGGAACAGTAATTTCTTTAAATGTTAAAGTAGGAGATAAAGTATCTGAAGGTGATAAAATTATAGAAATTGAAAGCGAGGAAGAATTAAAAGGGATAGAAGTTGTAGAATCACCAAAAAATCAATTATCAAAAGAGGTAGATAAAAAGAAAATTAAAGAAAACAAAGAAACTGGAAATATATTGATTAAAGATATTTCTACAAAAACTTCTGCATCACCAAAAGTAAGAAAATTTGCGAGGGAGCTTGGAGTAGATATTAACAAAGTTTCTGGTAGTGAAAGGCGGGGAAGAGTTACTGAAAGTGATGTAAAGTTATTTGTTGCATCAAAATCTAATAAAAGTTTTAAAAACCAAAATACAACAGATCAAAAAATTGAACAAGAGTATTCTCATTCTGAGTTTGGAGAGGTAGAAATTAGAGAAATTCCAAGAGTAAAAAAATTATCATCTAAATATTTAATAAATTCTTGGTCCAAAATTCCTCATGTAACTAATCATGATGAAGCTGATATAACTGAATTAGAGGAATTTAGAAATTCACTAACAGATATATATACTGGAGAAAAAAAAAAAATTACTCCACTAGCTTTCATAGTAAAGGCATTAACGGTATCATTAAAAAAATTTCCAAATTTTAATACCTCAATAGATGAAATCGAAAGTGGTAAAATGACAGTTAAAAAATACTTTCATGTTGGTATAGCCGTAGATACTCCTCATGGATTGATGGTTCCAAAATTAAGAAATGCTGATAATAAAAATATTTCTTTAATAAGCACAGAGCTAAAAAAAATAAGTCAGCAGTGTAGAGACCTAAAAATTGATAAAAAAGAGTTATTTGGAGGTTCTATGACTATAACTAGCCTAGGGGGCATTGGAGGCTCTTTTTTCACTCCAATTATAAATTATCCTGAGGTTGCAATTTTAGGAGTAGGTAAAGCAGAAAAAAAACAGGTATTTATTGATGGAAATTTTGTTACGCGTACTATGTTGCCATTATCTTTATCTTATGATCACAGAATTATTGATGGTGCAGAAGCTGCTCGTTTTAATAATGAATTAAAAGAAAACCTTGGTAAAAACTTTGCATATAAGTTAGCTGTTTAATTAAAATTATGTCTAAGAGCGTTTCATTATTAAGTGCTTTATTGTGCACATTTATTTGGGGAACCACATTCATTGCTCAAGATACTGGTATGGATGATATAGGTCCATTTACGTTTAATGCTGTTAGATTTTTTGTAGGTTTTTTAGCAATTCTTCCTTTGGCATTATTATTTGAGACTAAAAAATTTAAATTAGAGTTTAAAATTGGTTTTAGATATTTTGCTATTCTATCTTTTTTAATTGGATTATCATTATTCTTGGGCTCGGCATTGCAACAAGTAGCTCTGCTTTATACAGATGTAGCTAACGCTGCCTTCTTTACAATTTTTTATGTTCCTATGGTGCCAATTATTATTTTCATGTTTAAGAGAGATTCATTACATTGGAGTGTATGGCCTTCAGTAATTTTATGCTTAATTGGCGGATATCTCTTAACCAATTTTTATGATGCTAAAGTTAGACTCGGAGACACATTAGTCATTCTTGGAGCATTATTCTGGAGTACTCATATTATATTTACTGGTATGATTGTTAAAAAATATAACTTACCCTTAACGTTAGGCGTAATTCAAACTTTATTGGTAGCTTTATTTTCTTTTATCATCGGTTTGACTTACGAAGAATTTGTAATTGAAAATATTCTTAATGAGATAGACTCCATTCTTTATGCTGGAATTTTATCAGGGGGTTTTGCATTTGTTCTGCAAATTTACGCTCAAAAAAATATAACACCTGCACCAGCAGCAATAATTTTTTCTTTAGAAGGTGTTTTTGCAACTATTGCAGCATGGTTTTTATTAAGTCAAATTTTAAATTTAAACAATATATTAGGGTGTTTATTCATTTTAAGTGGTGTTTTAATTTCTCAATTATTACCTTTAATGAGGAAAATAAATTATCGATAATAAAATTAGACCAACTAACACTCTATAAATCACGAATACAGTTAAAGAAAAATTACTCACATATTTTATAAAATATTTGACTGTGATAAATGAGAAAATAAAAGAAAAGGTAATTGCAATTAATAATAAATAATTGAATTCAACAGATTGTTGTATAGCATCTTTAAGACCTAAAAAACTGGCACCCGCTAAGGCAGGTATAGATAATAAAAATGCGATTTTGCTTGAGTCGACTCTATTAAATTTTAGAAATCGGGCAGCTGTTAAAGTTATTCCTGCTCTACTTACACCAGGTATAAGAGCTAAAATTTGAAATAGTCCTATAAATACTATTGTTTTTATATTTAAGTTAGTTGATATATTTTGATTGATATTTCTTTTATCTGATAAAAATAGAACTAAACCAAAAAATAAAGTTGTCCATGCAATAATTTCTATATTTCTTAAAAGATTAACGAATTCAGTTGAATATATTATATATCCAAAAATTATAAGAGGTATCGAGCCAATTAAAATCAAAACTAATAGTTTTTGATTGCTTCTTAAATTTAGTAGATCTTTTTTAAAGTAATAGACTATTGCAAATAAAGAACCTAAATGTAGACCAATATCAATAAACAAAGAGCTTGAGCTAAAATCATAAAAATTTGATATCAAGATAAGATGAGCTGAGGAACTAATAGGCAAAAATTCAGAAATTCCCTGTACAGCAGAGAGAATTAGGATTTCTATAAAATTTTGAAACATAAAGATGTCGTAACTTAAAAAATATTCATTTTAAACAATTCGATTTAATCATAATAGGTATGCAAATAATAAATTTCCTATATTTTATGCTAATAAAGGACAATTATAGGTCATATGTACTGACCTAAATAATACTTTTATTAATAAAAACAATGTATAATTTGCCCAAAATTTAGAGATTCTATGACTAATAAAATGTTAAAATTCGTAAAAATAGGTCAACAAACTCCACCTAAAAGGGAGACTGGCACTAGAAAAGAGGATTTTAATGAGATCTATGATGAGTTCGTTAAGAAAAAAGCTGAGGAACAGTCGAGCAGATGTTCTCAATGTGGAGTTCCATTCTGCCAAGTACATTGTCCTTTAAGTAATAATATACCAGACTGGTTAAAACTTACAGCTGAAGGCAGATTAAAAGAGGCTTATGAATTATCTCAAAGCACTAACAATATGCCAGAGGTATGTGGGAGAATTTGTCCTCAAGATAGATTGTGCGAAGGTAACTGTGTAATTGAACAATCTGGTCATGGAACGGTAACTATTGGTTCAGTTGAGAAATATATCAATGATACAGCTTGGGAACAAGGTTGGGTCAAACCAATTTCTTTAAAAAATGAGAAAGAGCAAAGTGTTGGAATAATTGGTGCCGGCCCTGCAGGTTTGGCGGCTGCTGAACAATTAAGAAAAAATGGATATAAAATTACCGTTTATGATCGATATGATCGTGCAGGTGGTTTACTAATTTATGGCATTCCAAATTTCAAACTTGAAAAACATGTAGTTGAACGAAGAACGAAGTTATTAAAAGACAGTGGTATAAAATTTGTTCAAAATTTTGAAGTTGGTAAAGATGCAACCTTAGAACAGTTACGAAAAAAACATGATGCAATTTTAATTGCTACAGGTGTATATAAACCAAGGGAAGTTGAGCTACCTGGTAACGATTTAGGAAACATTTTTCCTGCTATGGAATTTTTGACAGCATCAAATAAAAAAGGCTTAGGCGATAAAGTAGATTTATTTGATAAAGGAATTTTAAATGCTGAAGGAAAAGATGTTGTTGTAATAGGTGGTGGTGATACAGCTATGGATTGTGTGAGAACTTCTATAAGACAGAAAGCAAAGTCTGTTAAATGTTTATATAGACGGGATAAAGAAAATATGCCTGGATCTGCCAGAGAGGTTGCAAATGCTGAGGAGGAGGGTGTTGAGTTTGTTTGGCTTTCAAGTCCAAAAGAATTTAAAGGAAAAAATAAAATTGAAAATTTGGTTGTTAACCAAATTGAATTAGGTGAGCCAGACGAGTCAGGAAGACGAAAACCAGAAATTAAAGAAGGTTCAGAATTTGAGATAAAGGCTGACATGGTAATCAAAGCTCTTGGATTTGATCCAGAAAATTTACCATCATTATTTGAAGCACAAGAGTTACAAGTAACAAAATGGGGAACCATTAAAACTGACTTCAACACAATGGAAACAAATTTAAAAGGTGTTTTTGCTGCAGGAGACATCGTAAGAGGAGCTTCATTGGTAGTATGGGCAATTAAAGATGGAAGAGATGCAGCTTCTTCTATGAAAACATACCTAGAAAGTATGGAACTAAAAAAAACAAAAGTTGCATAATGGAAAATTATAAAAAAAATTTGAAGCTACTTACAAAAAATCATGTTTACTCAAAAGAAATGGAACATGATGCTTGTGGAGTGGGCTTAATTGCATCTACGGAAGGGAAAAAATCAAGAGCTATAGTTGAATATGGAATTGAGGCTTTAAAAGCTGTTTGGCATAGAGGCGCTGTTGATGCAGATGGAAAAACGGGTGATGGAGCCGGAATTCATGTCGAAATTCCAAAAGATTTTTTTATAGAAAAAATACAAGTTACTGGACACGATTACGATAATTCTGAAATCTGTGTAGGGATGATTTTTTTACCTAGAAATAACTATTCAGCGCAAGAGAGTTGTAAAACAATAGTTGAGAGCGAACTAACTAAGAATAATTTTAGTATATATGGTTGGCGACAAGTGCCAGTTAATCCAAAAGTTTTAGGAGAAAAAGCTCTTCAAACTATGCCAGAAATCATACAAGTTCTTTTTAAATCTAATGATGTAAATTTATTAGATAAAAATTTAGAAAGAAAAATTTATGAAACAAGAAAGAGAATTGAAAATAAAGCATTTGATGCTTCGTTAAATAATTTTTATATTTGTTCAATTAGTTCAAAATCAATAATTTATAAGGGGCTATATTTAGCAGAGGCAATATCAGACTTTTATCTAGATCTTAAAGATACTAGATTTATTTCAAGATATGCAATTTTTCATCAAAGATTTTCAACAAATACTGCACCAAGCTGGAGCCTAGCTCAGCCATTCAGAGCCATAGCACACAACGGTGAGATAAATACTTACAAAGGAAATAAAAACTGGATGAAAGTTCATGAACAGGAAATGAGCAGTCCACTTTTTGATAATATTGAAAATTTAAAACCAGTAATACAAAAAGGAGTTTCTGACTCTGCAGCTCTAGATAATGTATTTGAATTATTGAATAAATCAGGCCAATCGGCACCATTAGCTAAATTGATGTTAGTACCTGATGCGTGGTCCAAAAAAAATAAAACATTATCAAGAAGTCATCAACAATTATTTAATTTTTTGAATAGCACAATGGAACCATGGGATGGACCAGCTGCTATTGCAGCTACTGATAACGAGTGGGTTATAGCTGCAAATGATAGAAACGGTCTTAGACCTTTGAGATATGCAATTACGAAAGATAAAATGCTTTTCGCTGGTTCTGAAACGGGAATGATAGAATTAAATGAGAAAAAAATTTTAACTAAAGGCAGATTGGGTCCTGGAGAAATAATTGGTGTTAGAATTGAAAAGGGTAAAGTTTTTTCAAATACTCAAATCAAAGATTATTTAGCAAAAGAATTTAAACATTTTAATTCTCAAATAATTGATTTAGATGAAAAACTAAAAATCTCAAACGAAAAACATAATTTTGATGGTGAAAGTTTGAGAAGAAGACAATATACTTTTGGAATAAGTTTAGAAGATCTTGAGCTTATTTTACATCCAATGGCAGAAGATGCAAAAGAAGCAACTGGTTCAATGGGTGATGATACTCCTTTAGCAGTACTATCTGATAAGTATAGACCACTTTATCATTTTTTTAGACAAAATTTTAGTCAAGTAACAAATCCGCCAATTGACTCCTTGAGGGAAAATAAAGTTATGAGTTTAAAAACTAGATTCGGGAATTTAGGCAATATTCTTGATTTTGATACTTTAACAAAAGAGAATATATATGTTTTAAATAGCCCTATTCTATCAAATTCACAATTTAATAAGTTCACAAATTTTTTTGGTAAAAATTCAGTGACTATTGATTGTTCATTTTCAAAAGATGAAAATTTGGCGGACTCCATTAACAGGATTCAAAAAGATTCAGAAATTGCTGTTAGACAAGGTGTAACCCAATTAATTTTAAGTGATTTAAATCTCTCCTCTGAAAGATTACCAATGCCAATGTTATTGTGTGTTGGAGCCATAAACACATTTTTAATACAAAAAAAATTAAGAGGATATGTTTCTATAAATGTTCAGTCTGGCGAAGCTATAGATACACATTCGTTTGCAACATTAATTGGAGTTGGAGCAACAACAGTAAATCCATATCTAGCTTTTGATAGCTTATATCAGAGATATGAAAAAAAACTTTTTGGCCAATTTAGTTTTGATGAGTGTGTACAAAGATACATAAATTCAGTCAATGCTGGTTTGTTAAAGATCATGTCGAAAATGGGAATTTCTGTATTAAGTTCTTATAGAGGTGGATGTAATTTTGAAACTGTTGGATTAAGCAGAACAGTTGTAGATGATTACTTTCCTGGAGTTACGTCAAAAATTTCAGGCATTGGCTTAGTTGGAATTGAAAAAAAAATAAGAGAAATTCATAAAGAAGCTTTTGAAAGTACAGATACTGTACTGCCAATTGGAGGTATTTATAGATATAGGAAAAACGGTGAAACACACCAATATCAAGGAAAGCTCATTCATTTATTGCAAAGTGCTGTAGGTTCAAATTCATATGAGGCATATAAAAAATATGCTGAGGGTATATACAATTTACCTCCAATTAATTTGAGGGACCTAGTTGATTTTAGAAAAAAGAAACTTAGTCCGTCAATAAATATATCTGAAGTTGAGCCAGTAGAAAAAATATTAAAAAGATTTGGCAGCGGAAGTATGTCTCATGGTGCGTTATCCAAGGAAGCGCATGAAACACTTGCTATAGGGATGAATAGAATCAAAGGAGCTTCCTGTAGTGGTGAGGGCGGAGAAGATGCAGAGAGATTTAAGGTGATGGATAGTGGTGATAGTGCAAATTCTAGAGTTAAACAAATAGCATCAGCCAGATTTGGTGTAACTGTAAATTACTTAAATAATTGTAACGAGATAGAAATAAAAATGGCCCAAGGTGCTAAACCAGGCGAAGGTGGCCAGTTACCTGGTTTTAAAGTTACAGAAGAAATCGCAAGGCTAAGACACTCAACACCAGGAGTAACATTAATTTCTCCACCTCCACATCACGATATCTATTCGATAGAAGATCTGGCACAACTAATTTATGATTTAAAGCAAACAAATCCAAAGGCTAGAGTTGGAGTTAAGTTAGTTGCATCATCAGGAATTGGAACCATTGCTGCAGGTGTAGCTAAAGCAAAAGCTGATATTATTTTAATTTCAGGCCATAATGGTGGAACAGGTGCAACTCCTCAAACAAGTGTCAAATATGTAGGAATACCTTGGGAGATGGGTTTAACTGAGGCCAATCAAGTTTTAACATTAAATAATTTAAGACACAAAGTTACATTAAGGACTGATGGTGGTATTAAAACTGGAAGAGATGTTGTTATTGCCGCGATGATGGGAGCAGAAGAATATGGAGTTGCTACAACAGCTCTGGTAGCAATGGGATGTATAATGGTAAGACAATGTCACTCAAATACTTGTCCAGTGGGGGTTTGTACACAAGATGATAAGTTAAGAGAAAAATTTACTGGTACTCCAGATAAAGTTGTTAATTTATTCACTTTTATTGCTTCAGAGGTGAGAGAAATTTTAGCTGAACTGGGCTTTAAATCACTAAATGATATTATTGGAAGAACTGACTTACTAATGCAAGTTAATAAAGCATCACCAAATTTAGACGACTTAGATTTAAATCCGTTATTTGTTCAGGCAGACCCAGGAAATAATAAAAGATATTGTGAGTCTTCAGAGATCAACAAGGTACCCGAAACATTAGACCAAGAAATTTGGCCAGAAATTGAAAAATCTTTAAATAATTCTGAAAAAATTGAAAAAGAATTCATTATTAAAAATACAAACAGAGCAGTCGGTACAAGAATTTCACATCATCTTTACAAAAAATATGGTTATGAAAAGCTAGATGAAAATTTCCTAACATTAAATTTTAAAGGCTCTGCAGGTCAATCTTTTGGAGCTTTTTCATCAAAAGGTTTAAAATTGAGTCTTAAAGGTGATGCAAATGATTATGTTGGTAAAGGATTATCAGGTGCAACAATTTCAATAAAACTTTCAGATGAAAGTAATTTAGTTTCAAATGAAAATACAATCATTGGAAATACAGTTCTCTACGGAGCTACTTCAGGTAAACTTTTTGCTGCAGGTCAAGCAGGCGATAGATTTGCTGTAAGAAATTCTGGTGCAACAACAGTTATTGAAGGATGTGACTCAAATGGTTGCGAGTATATGACTGGGGGAACAGTTGTAATTTTGGGAAATGTTGGAGATAATTTTGCGGCTGGCATGACAGGGGGTATGGCATTCATTTACGATAAATCTAATGAATTTGAAAAAAAAGTAAATCCAGATTCAGTTATTTGGCAAAATGTTGAAACAGATTATTGGATAAATTATTTAAAAAATCTAATTTTAGAACATTCAAAAGAAACAGGGTCTGCGATATCAAAAAATATTTTTGAAAATTTTAAAGATGAAATAAAAAATTTTGTCCAGGTTTGTCCAAAAGAAATGATTAATAAACTTGAAAATCCGATTACATTAAAGTCTAAGGCAAAAGAAGTTAGTTAATAATAATTTTTAACTCTTTTTTTATTATACTTAACCATCTTGGTGAAGATAAGCTATGATCACCATTTTTGATAACAACCATTTTTTTTTTAGAATTAACGAAAATTTTTAAAATTTTTTTAGAATAGCTAACAGGGACAGACTCATCTTTTTGTCCATGAATCATGGTAACTTTAAATTTTTCATAAATTTTATTATCAAAAACTTTATTTTTTCGGCCATCTTTAATTAATTGATAGGAAATTGGATACTCATAATTTCCATGCTTTAAGTTAATTATGCCATTTTTTGTTATTTCTTTTCTCATTTTTTTTGAAAATTTATTCCACATTAAACCTTCTAAAAATTGAGGTGCAGAACCTATTCCTAAAAATCCTATAATTTGCTTTTTAAAAAATTTAAACTGATTTAAAGCGATCCAAGAGCCCATACTTGAACCAACTAATATGATTTTATTTTTTTTGATGATTTTTTTAATTAATAAAGTTGTCTCTTTAGTCCATTTTGAGATATTCCCATTGGTAAATTTACCAGATGATTTACCATGACCAGAATATTCTAGTGCAAGGAAACCAAGTCCATTTTTTTTTGCAAAATTTAAAAATGCTTTAGGTTTTTTTCCCTCTAAATCAGACATAAACCCGTGTAAAAAAACAATGTAAGTTGTATTTTTTTGGCTGTATTTTAAATATCTGATTTTTTTATATTTATTTATTTTAAGATAATTGAATTTGTTCATAAAAGTTTATTAGTTATCTCTATTATTATATAATCTAACTGTATGTCGTCTAATATAAAAGTCCTGCAAGTAATACCAAAACTAGGTTACGGAGGGGCAGAAACCGGATGTTATGATATTGCTCATTATTTACCAGAAAATGGGTGTGAGTCTTTTATAGTAACTAGCGGAGGGGAATTAACAAAATTCGTTGATAAAAAAAAAGTAAAAATAATCAAACTTCCAGTACATAGTAAAAACCCATTATTGATACTAATAAATACAATTTTATTAATTGGGATAATTTTATTTTTTAAGATTTCAATTGTTCATGCAAGAAGTAGAGCACCAGCTTGGTCATGTTTATTTGCAACAAAGTTAACTAATAGAAAGTTTGTTACCACATTTCATGGAACTTATAATTTTAGTGGGAATCTTAAAAAATTTTATAATTCTGTCATGGTAAGATCTGATTTGATTATTGCAGGATCAAATTTTATTTTTTCTCATATTAAAGAAAATTATTCTGAATTTTTAAAAAGCCAAAAAAAATTTTTAGTTATTTTTAGGGGAATAAATGTTGATTATTTCGACTCTTCTACAAAATTAGAAAACGATGAAAAAAACTTACTTCAAAAATGGAATATAAATGATGAAAAAAAAATAATTTTAATGCCAGGTAGACTTACCTCTTGGAAAGGACAAGAATTATTTATTGAAGCAATTAATCTTGTTAAAATTGAATTAGGTTATGAAGCTTTTCATGCAGTTATACTTGGAAATGATCAAGGTAGAGATCTATATAAAAAAAAATTAATCCGTCTTACTGAGCAATACCATTTAACAAATCAAATTAAATTTATAAATCATTGTGAGGATATGGCATTAGCTTATAAAGTTTCTGATATAATTGTATCAGCCTCAATTGAACCAGAGGCTTTTGGAAGAGTAGCTGTGGAGGCACAATCTATGGAAAAATTAATTATAGCTAGTAATATTGGAGGATCCAATGAGACAATTATTGACGAAAAAACAGGCTTTTTATTTAAATCAGGGGATGCAGAATCTTTAAGTAAAAAAATAATTCATGGATTAACAATGGACGAAACATCTATAAATCTTATGGGCAAAGAAGGAAGAAAAAATATAATAAAAAAATTTAATGTTGAAAAAATGTGTTTTTCTACATATTCAGAGTATAAAAGACTATTAAACTAAATGCCTACAATTACATTACCAGATGGAAAAAATATTGAATTTCCCAAAGAAGTTACAGGTTTAGATGTTGCAGAAAAAATAAGCAAGTCATTATCAAAACAAGCATTGGTAATGAGTGTCGACGGCGAGCTTAAAGATTTATATTTTTCAATTAAAAAAGATTGCTCAGTAAAAATTTTTACCGCAAAAGACTCCGAGGGCCTTGAAGTTATTAGACATGATACTGCTCATATTATGGCGATGGCCGTTCAAGAATTATACCCTGGTACTCAAGTAACTATCGGACCAGTGATTGAAAATGGTTTTTATTATGATTTTGCGCGGAAAGAACCCTTTACAGAAGACGATCTAAAAAAAATAGAAAAAAGAATGTTAGAAATAATTGACAAAGATGTAAAAACACGAAGAGAGGTTTGGGAAAGAAATAAAGCAATAAGCCATTTCAAAAAAATTGGTGAAAAGTATAAAGCAGAAATAATAGAGAGTATACCTGAGAATGAAGAGCTAACCGTATATCACCACGGGGATACTTGGCATGACTTGTGTAGAGGTCCACACTTAGTTTCGTCTGGAAAAATTGGTAAAGCATTTAAGCTTACAAAAGTTGCTGGAGCATATTGGCGTGGAGACTCAAAAAACGAGATGTTACAAAGAATTTATGGAACTGGTTGGGCATCTCAAAAAGATTTAGATGATTATTTAAAAAGAATTGAGGAAGCGGAAAAAAGAGATCATAGGAAACTTGGCAAAGAAATGGATTTATTTCATTTTAGAGAAGAAAGTCCAGGATCTGTTTTCTGGCATGAGAAGGGTTGGGCATTATTTCAAAAATTAATTAATTATATGCGAGCACGCCAAGATGCAGCAGGATATAAAGAAGTTAATACTCCAGAGGTATTAGATAGATTATTATGGGAAAAATCGGGGCATTGGGAAAAATATGGTGAAAACATGTATACTTCTGAGACTCCTGACGAAAAAGTTTTTGCAATAAAACCTATGAATTGTCCAGGTCATATACAAGTTTTTAATCAAGGTTTAAAAAGTTATAGAGATTTACCATTAAGAATAACAGAATTTGGTAAAGTACATAGATATGAACCATCGGGAGCTTTACATGGTCTTCTAAGAGTAAGAGCTTTTACACAAGATGATGCACATATTTTTTGTTCAGAGGATCAAATTACAAGTGAATGTTTAAATGTAACAAATTTAATTTTAGATATTTATAAAGATTTAGGTTTTGAAAAAGTGGTGTTAAAATATGCCGACAGACCAGAAGTAAGAGTTGGCGAAGATAAAGTTTGGGATAAAGCCGAGGCATCTTTATTAGAGGCAGTAAAAGCAACGAAATTAGAATACAGCATAAATAAGGGAGAAGGTGCCTTTTATGGTCCAAAAATAGAATTTGTATTAAGAGATGCTATTGGTAGAGATTGGCAATGTGGAACTGTACAAGTTGATTTAAACTTACCCGGGAGGTTAGACGCTACATATATTGATAAAGATGGAACAAAAAAAGTTCCAGTGATGTTGCATAGAGCATTGTTTGGATCTCTTGAAAGATTTATTGGAATTTTAATAGAAAATTATGCTGGGAAGTTTCCATTTTGGATATCTCCACTGCAAACAGTAGTAATTCCGATTTCAGAAGACTTTGAGGAGTATGCAAGTAAAGTTTCCAAAAAAATAAAAGAAGCTGGGATGAGCTCAATAGTTGATTTAAAAAATCATAATTTGAACTATAAAATAAGAGAGCATTCTCTTGCAAAAGTCCCTATTTTATTAATTTGTGGTAAAAAAGAAGTTGACAGCAACTCCGTAACTATTAGAAGATTGGACTCTAATAAACAAGAAAATATGGAATTAAATAAATTTTTAAAAACATTTTCTGCATTAAATAAAGCATCCTCAATTTAAGTGGCAGATTTTAAGCAAAATTATTTTCAGAGAAGAACTAAAGATCGAGGTCCAAGATCTAATAATAGAATTTCATCTCCAGAAGTTCAAGTTATAGGAAGTGACGGAGAAAATTTAGGTGTCATTAGCACAAACGAAGCAATATCGATCGCGAGGAATCAAGGTTTAGATTTAATAGAAATAGCTCCAAATGCAAATCCACCAGTTTGCAAAATCATGGATATGGGAAAATATAAATATGATGCGCAAAAAAAAGCAAACCTTGCTAAAAAAAAACAAAAAATAATTGCATTAAAAGAAATTAAAATGAGGCCAGTAACTGAGACACATGACTACGAGTTTAAGGTAAAAAATGCAAAAAAATTTATTGCTAAAGGTGATAAAGTAAAATTTACAATAAGATTTAAAGGCAGAGAACTTCAGCACTCACATTTAGGCAATGAGTTAATGACAAAGATCAAAGAGGATATGAAGGAAATCGGTAAGGTAGAATTACATCCAAAGTTCGATGGAAAGCAAATGATAATGGTAATTCAGCCTTTATAAGCTTTAATAGTAGTTGTAAATTAATAACATTCTTTGTATAAGATCGCAAAATTATGCCAAAATTAAAAACAAAAAGCTCTGCAAAAAAAAGGTTTAAAATATCTGCAAAAGGTAAAGTTATAATGGCCCAAGCTGGTAAAAGACATGGCATGATAAAACGAACAAATTCTCAAATAAGAAAATTAAGAGGCACTACAACTATGTCGAAACAAGACAGTAAAATTGTAAAGTCGTATATGCCTTACAGTTTAAGAGGTTAATATGGCAAGGGTTAAAAGAGGTGTAACTAGTAGAGCAAAACATAAAAAAGTTTTAAAAGCTGTTAAAGGTCAATGGGGCAGAAGAAAAAATACTATTAGAGTTGCAAAGCAAGCTATGGAAAAAGCTATGCAATATGCATACAGAGATCGAAGAAATAAAAAAAGAGATTTTAAATCACTGTGGATACAAAGAATAAATGCTGGGGTTAGAGCAGAAGGTTTGACATATTCTAAGTTTATTAATGGATTAAATAAATGTGGAATAAAAATTGATAGAAAGATTCTAGCTGAGATAGCGTATGATAGTCCAGAAGCCTTTAAAACTATTGTCCAAAAAGCTCAATCTGCTTTAAATTAATCTTCGCTATTGTTTTATTTCTCTGAAGAAATAATCTGTGAAAATGTCAGATCTTAAAAAAATAAAAAATGAATTTCTTTCAAAACTTAACGAAAAATTAGATATTGTAGAAATAAATCAAATTAAATCTGATCTATTTGGTAAAAGTGGATTAATTTCAACTCAATTTAAAAAAATCGGAACAATTGAAGAGTCTGAGAGAAAAAAATTTGCTTTAGACTTAAACATAATAAAAGATGAACTCCAGGAATTAATAAGTTCAAAAATAAACGAACTTGAAAGTGCTGAAATTAATAAGAAATTAGAGAAAGAAAAAACTGACATTACATTACCTGAAAGATCATTTGTTCGAGGAAAAATCCATCCAGTTTCACAAACGATCGATGAAATATCATCAATTTTTTCTGAAATAGGTTTTAGCGTTGAGGAAGGGCCAGACGTCGAGAATGAATATAATAATTTTACAGCGCTAAATACACCAGAAAATCATCCAGCTAGGGATATGCATGATACTTTCTATCTAGATGAAAAAAAGGTGAAACTATTACGAACACATACTTCTCCAGTCCAAATTAGAACTATGTTGAAAGATAAGCCACCATTTAAAATTATTGCACCTGGAAGAACTTATAGATCAGATAGTGACCAAACTCATTCACCAATGTTTCATCAAGTTGAAGGACTTCATATAGACAAGAATATAAACATGGGTCATCTCAAAGGGTGTTTAAATTATTTTATCAAAGAGTTTTTTGAGGTAGATAAAATTAAGATGAGATTTAGACCTAGTCATTTTCCTTTTACAGAACCATCTGCTGAAGTTGATATTGGATACGAGATGAAAGATGGAAAAATTATAATAGGAGAAGGAAATCAATGGTTAGAGATTTTAGGGTGTGGAATGGTTCATCCGAATGTTTTAAAAAATGTTAAAGTAGATCCATCAAAGTTTCAGGGATATGCATTTGGTATTGGGATTGATAGACTTGCTATGCTGAAATATGGAATAAATGACTTGAGAGCTTTTTTTGATTGTGACTATAGATGGTTAAATCATTTTGGATTTGATCCATTGGACGTACCTACTAATTATAGAGGCCTTAGTCGATGATAATAACATTTGATTGGTTAAAAGATCATCTGAAGACAAACCTGAAAGAAAAAAATCTTTTAGAACAACTTACCAACATAGGTCTAGAGGTTGAAAGAGTAGAGAGTGTTTCCGCTGATAATGAGTTATTCAAAATAGCTGAAATCCTAAAAACTGAAAAACATCCAAATGCTGATCGACTAAAAGTTTGCGATGTAAATATCGGAGAAAATGAAATTAAAAAAGTTGTATGTGGTGCAGAAAATGCAAAAGAAGGATTGCTTACTATATATGCTCCTCCAGGTGCAATTATCCCCAAAACCAAGATAAAATTAGTAGTTGCTAAAATAAGGGGTGTTACTTCTTACGGAATGCTCTGTTCGGAATCTGAATTAAATTTGTCTGATGAAAGCAATGGGATTACAGAATTAACCAAGGAATTTAGAAAAAATATTGGTAAAAGTTATTTTTCAAAATCAAAAACAAATCTTATTGATCTGTCTATAACACCTAATAGACCAGATTGCCTTGGAGTTAGGGGAATAGCTAGAGATCTGGCTGCATCAGGTTTTGGAAAGTTGGTAGATTTAGAAGAAAAAAAAATTCATTCAAAAAATAGACATACCTTAAAAGTAAAAATTAATAAGGAAAAAGGACAAGGATGTACTGCGTTTGGAAGCTGTTTAATAACAAATGTGAAAAATTCTGAAAGCCCTAAATGGCTTAAAGATAAATTAACTTCTATTGGTCAAAAACCTATCTCAGCAATAGTTGACATTACAAACTATGTTATGCTCGATATTAATCGTCCATTACATGCTTATGATGCTGATAAAATTGAAAAAAGTATTATCGTCCGAAATTCTCATTCTGGAGAGGAGTTTACAGCACTTGATAATAAAAATTATAAATTGGAGAGTGGCATGTGTGTTATTAGCGATAACAAAGGTGTTTTAGGACTTGGAGGAATTATTGGTGGCACAAGATCTGGTACAGAATTAAATACAAAAAATGTATTACTTGAGTCAGCGTATTTTAAACCGGGATCTATAAGAAACACTGCAAAAAAATTGAATCTTGATACAGATGCAAAGTTTAGATTTGAAAGAGGTATAGATCCGTTATCAATCGAAGATGGTTTAAATAAAGCTGCAAAATTGATAAAAGAGATTTGTGGCGGTGAAATTAGCAAAATTGATATCCAAAAAATAGAAACTTACAAAACAAAAAAAATTTCATTTGACCCAAACATTTTCCAAAAAATATCTGGTTTTAAAATTTCTCTTAAAGAAATGGTTAAAATTTTAGAGGATCTTGGTTTTGAGGTAAAAAAGGATAAGAAAAAACTCAAATTAGCTGTTCCTTCATGGAGACCAGATATTTCACAGGAAGTAGATATTGTTGAGGAGTTGGTAAGAATAAATGGTTATGAAAAGATAAAGTATATAGAGCCAATTAAACAAAGAAAAAAATCTACTTTAAATAAATTTCAGAAATTATTTCACTTTTTACAAAGATCAGTCGCATCCAAAGGTTATCTGGAGGCAATCACTTGGTCGTTTACTGATAAACGTTATAACGATTATTTCAGAGATACAAATAAAGAGATAAAAATTATTAATCCTATTAGTTCAGAATTAGGAGTTTTAAGGAATTCAATTTTTTCAAACTTAATAATGCATATTAATAAAAATCTTGATAGAGGTTTTAAAGATTTATCAATATTTGAAATAGGTCCTATTTTTAATGGTTCAAATCCCGGAGAACAAAATACGGTAGTTTGTGGATTGTCAGCAGGTAAAAAATCTAGATTATCATGGATTGAAAAGGATAGAAACGTAGATGTATTTGATGTGAAACGAGATGTTGTTCAAACTTTGGTTGAGGTAGGTTATAATTCTGAAAAATTTTTTATTGATAACGAAACACCCAATTATTATCACCCCGGTAAATCAGGAAGATTATTTTTAAATAATGGAAAAAATCAAATAGCTGCATATTTTGGAGAAATTCACCCAAATATTTTAAAACAGATTGATATTAAAACAGAGTCTTTAGTTGGTTTTGAGATCTTTATGGAAAATTTAGAATTACCGAAAAAACCCCTTAAAGATCTAAAAGTAAAATTTTCATTTTCAGATTATCAAAAATCAGAAAGAGATTTTGCATTTATAGTAAACAAAGATGTCAAAGCCCAAGATTTGATAAACACAATTTCAAGTGTAGACGAAAGTTTGATAAAAGATATTAAAGTTTTTGATGTTTATGAGGGTGATAATATTCCTGAAAATCAGAAATCCATAGCAATCAGCGTAACGATACAGTCATCTGAAAGAACTTTAAATGAGAAAGACTTAGAAAAAATTAATAATTTGATAATCAAGACTGTTGAAAATAAAACTGGCGCAAAAATTCGATCTTAATATTTAAATGAACACTATCGATAATATAAGAAATTTTTCAATAATTGCACACATTGATCATGGCAAATCAACAATTGCAGATAGAATAATTCACAAATGTGGCGGTTTAACAGAAAGGGAAATGAAAGCTCAGGTTTTAGACTCTATGGATATTGAAAGAGAGAGAGGAATTACAATTAAAGCTCAAACAGTCAAGCTAAACTATAAAGCTAAAAATGGAAAAGAGTACATATTAAATATAATAGATACTCCAGGACATGTTGATTTTAGTTATGAAGTCAGCAGATCTCTTTATGCATGTGAGGGTTCCATACTTATTGTTGACAGTACTCAAGGTGTTGAAGCACAAACATTAGCTAATGTTTATCAAGCACTAGATACTAATCATGAAATAATTCCAGTTTTAAATAAAATTGATTTACCAGCATCGGACCTAGACAGAACCAGTAAACAAATTGAAGATGTAATTGGTATTGATACCGAAAATGCTATCCCATGTTCTGGAAAAACTGGTGAAGGTATAGATGAGATATTAGAACAAATAATAAGTCGATTGCCAGGACCAAAAGGAGATTTAAAGCAAGATTTAAAATGTTTATTAGTAGATAGTTGGTACGATACATACCTCGGAGTAGTTATACTAGTAAGAGTTATAAATGGAACAATTGCTAAAAATATGAAAATTAAAATGCTTTCAACTAATCAAGATTATGTTGTTGAAAAAGTTGGTGTTTTCACTCCTAAACCAAAAGATATAAACAAATTAAATGCTGGTGAGATTGGTTTTATCACAACAGGAATAAAAGTTTTATCTGATACAAAAGTTGGAGACACAATTTGTGATGCTTCTAAGCCATTAGTAAATCCATTACCTGGCTTTAAACCGAGCAAACCCGTTGTTTTCTGTGGGCTATTTCCAGTCGATAGTTCAGAATATCAAAAATTAAAAGATGGACTAGCAAAACTTCAATTAAATGATGCAAGTTTTTCATTTGAAGCCGAGTCCTCATCTGCTCTTGGTTTAGGTTTTAGATGTGGTTTTTTGGGATTACTTCATCTTGAAATCATTACAGAAAGATTAGAGAGAGAGTTTGATGTAAACTTACTAACAACAACCCCAGGTGTTGTTTACAAAGTAAATTTGAACAAAGGAAATACGATCGATTTGCAAAACCCATCAAGTTTACCAGATCCTACATTAATTAAATCTATCGAAGAGCCCTGGATAAAAGCTACAATTATAACACCAGATCAATATTTAGGTTCAATTATAAAATTATGCCAAGATAAAAGAGGCATTCAAACTAATTTAACCTATTCAGGCAATAGAGCAGTTTTAAGTTATGAGCTACCTTTAAACGAAGTAGTTTTCGACTTTAATGATAGAATAAAATCTATGACAAGCGGATATGCAAGCTTTGATTACGAAATCATTGATCATAGAGAGGGTGATTTGGTAAAACTAGGAATTCTAGTTAATGCTGAACCAGTTGATGCATTAGCAATGATGATCCATAAAGACTTTGCGCAAAGAACAGGAAGAGAGGTTTGTGAAAAATTAAAAGATTTAATCCCAAGACATAATTTTATGATACCAGTACAAGCTGCAATAGGAGGCAAGATCATCGCAAGAGAAACAATTAAAGGTTTCAAAAAAGACGTTTTGACAAAAATTCATGGAGGTGGAGCCACAGATAGAAAAAGAAAGCTTCTTGAAAAACAAAAAAAAGGTAAGGCAAGATCTAAGCAGTTTGGAAGGGTCGAGATACCACAAGAAGCTTTTATTGGAGTATTAAAAATTTCTAAAGATTAATTTTATCATTGATAATTTTTAAATGTCCTTTATTCAAATGAATTTTAAAAGGAAAATTTTTATCACTATTGTCAGGTTTTGTTTTTATCCTAAAGTATCTGAGTTTTAAAATTTTGCTAATTCTCTCGCATTTTTTATTAGGGTGATCGGCAGGTATAATTTCAATAACTCTTGTACCTGGCTTACAAAATATTATATTTGTAAGTGCCGCTCCATGAGCACCTAATATGGTTGAGGCATTTTTGAAAAGATATATCTGTTTTTCCTGAGAAAGTTTTTCTGGCGTGTAAATTCCAAAACTGTTTTTTTTAAGCCAGTTATTTAAAGAGCTTTGATTAGAAATTTTGCAATGATTAAATTTAGAGGTTGATCTATCTAAAAAAACTTTCTTAAAAGAATTAAATTTTTTAGATTTATTCAAAAAAATTTTTCTGTTGATAAGTATTACCCACTTTGGGATTTTTTTCACTTCATTTTGAATATAACCTTTTTTATACCATGGATGATCAATACATATTATTTTATCTGCAAAAATGTGTTTATATTTTGAGCTATCAATTAACTTTTTTTTTGAAACACCTAAAATCTTAAATATTTTAATTTGCCATTTTTGCGGTCTAGAAACATAATAAAAACGCACTTTATCTTTTATCTTTTTCTGTGAAATATATACTTTTGGGATTATATCAAATATGAAATGAAAATAATTATTTCCACTGCCTCCCTGAGATAAATTCAGAACAGTACCAGGAAATTTTTTTACGAGTGACGTTGTTCCTTTTTTTAGTGCCGAGTTATATTTAATATTTTTTAATCTTCCATTTATTTGTTGAAAAGATAGTTTGGGTAATAAAAAATTATCTTTAATAACAGCGACATTTTCATTATTATCCGTAAATATTCTTGCTTTTTTAACAATATAAAATTTGTACTTTTTATTTTCGAAATTTCTAATTTTAGGATCGTTGATTTGTGAAATTTCAACGACAGAAGAAATTTTTTTTTTTATCATGATTTTACCATGAATATGTTCAAAAACTTTTGATCTTAAATTTTTATAATATGATTTTATTTTCCTCTTAATCATTTATGATAAAGAATAATTATATTATGGGTGAAGTAATAAATTGGGGGATAATTGGACTTGGAAATG
>CACORD010000010.1 GCA_902629535.1 uncultured Pelagibacteraceae bacterium
GTTGATTGTAGGAATAAATCAAAAACTTTTGGAAAACATTTTAAAGTAATATTGAGTGAAAAAAACTGTAAATCAATTTACATACCTCCAGGATTTTTACATGGATTTCTAGGTTTGGGTAAAGAGAACATTGTTATTTATGGTTGTACAAATTATAGAGATCAAAAATCAGAAATTGGTGTAAGTTGGAATGATAAAGATCTTAAAATTAATTGGAATATTAAATCTCCAATTTTATCCAAAAAAGATAATCAGAACCTCAAATTTAAAGATGTAAAGTTTTAAAATGCAAAATTTGAGAATGTATTGTATTTGTATACATAATGAGATTTTACCTAAAGTAAAAAAGTTAAATTATATACCTGTAGGTTTGGGTGATGACGATTTTAATGATGAATGGATTAGGGATAATTCTGGAGATCATATATCAGAGAAAAATAAATTTTATGGTGAATATACTTTTCACTACTGGTTATGGAAAAATGCCATAAACAAGATAAATACAAATGATTGGATTGGCTTCTGTGCTTACAGAAGATTTTGGCTAAATGAAAAGGATAACCAAATTAAAAATCTTAAATTTCAAGATAAAATATTAAACAAAATTCCAAAAATTTGGAGTAATTATCAAGTCATTTTAGGAGATCAAATTTATGTCGATGATATAAAATGGTCAAAGATTTTAAAATATGGTAAGATTTCTTTAATCAGAAACCCCAAATCAATATTAAAAAAAAACAGAAATATAAAATTTCATTTTGACATGTTCCATGGAAATGGAAATCTAGATAAAGCTATTAATGTTTTAAATGTAAATGATAGAGAAGACTTTAGAAATTTTGTAAATTCTTACAAATCTTATAATCAGGGAAACATGTTTATATGTAAATCAAGAGAATTAATAATCAAATATTACGAAACTATTTTTAAATGGTTGGATGAATGTGAAAAAATATTTGGCTTTGATTTAGATAATTACGGAAAAATTAGAATTTACGGTTTTTTAGCTGAAAGATTTCTTCCTTTTTGGTTTAAAAAATATTCTAAATATCTGGAATGGCCAATAATTTTTAATGATTTGAGAAAGGAAAATTTAGATTGAATAAAAAAGTTAATTTTCTAGATTTAGGTTTGCAGCCACTTGCAAATAATTATTTAAAAAAAAATCAGCTTAATAAAAAAGAAAAAAAATATAGATTAAAAATTGGTTTAGATTTAAAAACCAAATTGGTATCCATAAATAAACCTATAGCCAGTGAAATAATGTTCAATAGCAATTATCCCTATAGATCCTCTATGTCTAAAACGATGATCAAATCATTTAAAGATTTATCAAAATTAATTAAGAAAAAATATAAACCAAAAAAAATACTTGAAATTGGAAGCAATGATGGCAGTTTTATAAAAAATTTTTCAAAAAAAAATACTATTGGTGTTGAACCTTGCTCGAATGTCGAGAAAATAACAAAAAATAAAGGATTTAATACCTATGCTAAATATTGGAATACCTCTACTGCTAAAAAAATTTTAGGAAAAAATGGAAAAGTAGATTTGATATATTCAGCAAATACAATAAGCCATATAGAAAACCTCGATGAAGTCTTTAAATCAATAAACATTATATTAAATAAGAATGGAATAATCATAATCGAGGATCCATCTTTATTAGAATGTTTAAAAAAAAATACATACGATCAATTTTACAACGAACATATTTATGTTTTTTCTTTAATTGGTATTGAAAGTATTTTAAAAAAATATGATTTAGAAATTTTTAATGTACAAAATTTAAAAATTCATGGTGGTTCTAATAGGTACTTTATTAAAAGAAAAATCAATGAGATCCCAATCAATTCAAGTGTTAAAATAAACAGGAAAAAAGAAATAAATTATGGAATTAAAAATATATCAACATATTTTAAATTTGCTAAAAGAGTTAAATCCTCTAAGAAAAAACTTAGAAAAATTTTTTTAAAACTTAGACATAAAAAAAAAGATATAATTGGTTATGGCGTGACTGCTAAATCGACAACTATTCTAAATTATTGTGATATTGGTAAAAAATTTATTTCTTATTTTGTTGACACAACCAAAGATAAACAAAATAAGTTTACACCTGGAATGAAAATTCCAATTTATAGATATCCTGGGTTTATTAAAAAAAATATTGATTATATTTTTTTAGGTGCTTGGAACTTTAAGGAAGAAATTTTTAAAAAAGAAAAAAAATTTATTAAAAAAGGTGGTAAATTCATTATACATACACCAATACCAAAAATTATATGAAAAAAATTATATTCACTGGTGGAACAGGTAGATTTGCAAATGTATTTAAGTTAATAAAAAATAAATATAAGATCGAATATCCATCAAAAGCAAAACTAAATATAGAAAAGTTTGACTCAATAAATAATTATCTTAAAAAAAATAAACCAAATTATTTAATTCATTGTGCGGGTTTATCTAGACCAATGAAAATACATGATGATGATATTTCTAGAAGCATTCTTATAAATATAATCGGTACTTCAAATATAGTAAGAGCTTGTAAGGAAAAGAATATAAAACTTATTTATTTTTCAACAAATTATGTTTA
This sequence comes from uncultured Pelagibacteraceae bacterium, assembly GCA_902629535.1. Taxonomy (GTDB): domain Bacteria; phylum Pseudomonadota; class Alphaproteobacteria; order Pelagibacterales; family Pelagibacteraceae; genus Pelagibacter. The sequence goes on from CACORD010000010.1 coordinate 2,597, forward strand.
CCCCGGTAAAAAAGGTAATTATTCAGAAAGTGACCCTGTGCTTCCGATAAATAATTATGCGATGTCAAAATTAGGAGGTGAATGTGCTGTACAGATGTATAAGAATTCTCTTATACTTAGAATTTGCATGACTGAAAAACCTTTTGTACATAAACAAGCTTTCAGTGATGTTGAAATGAATTTTATGTATCATGAAGATCTTGCTAAAAATTTATTAAAGTTAATTGATAAAAAAGGTATAATAAACGTTGGGGGTCAAAAACAAAGTGTTTATAAGTTTGCACGAAAATCCAATAAAAAAATTAAATCTATTTCTGCTAAAAAAAAGTTAGGTAAAGATTATCCATTAAAACAATCAATGAATGTGAATAAATATTTAAAATTAATTAGAGATTAAAATTAATCTTTTAGTTGTTTGATATATTTTTTAATAACACTATTTTCGTAAATTCTATATAAATAACTTCTTTTAGATACTGTTTGTTTTATAAAATTTATGAAAATATTTTCCTCTTTATAATTATTGATATTTTTCTCCTTCTTGTATCTAAAATCATCAAATAAATTTCTTAATTTTACATTATTTTCTAAATTTTTACTTTTTGTTAATTTATTTTTTGAAATATTAATAACAACAATAGAATCATAATATTCAATTGATTGAATTTTTCTTGAAAAAAAATTAATTTCTTTTTTTAACATCGGGTTACGCCTGTGAATATTTTCAATTAATAATGTTGTAAAATTAATTAATGAAAATTTTGATGGATTTTTAAATCCCTTATCTCTCATAAAACTTGTATGAGTATCCTCAATTATTATCATCCCCCCAGGTTTAATAAAGTTAATTGACTCAACCAGAGTAGTTATTTGTTGTAGATTTGTATGACCTCCGTCATCAATTAAAATATCAATTTTACCTATTTTTTTATAAAAATTTTTCCAAAAATCAGGATTAGATTGATCCCCATTGAAAATTTTAAAACCTTTTTTTTCGAGATTTTTTGCTTTTGGATTTAATTCTATTCCAATTATTTTTGCATATTTACCAAAAAAATTTTTCCACATAAATAATGATCCACCATCTCCAATTCCTACTTCTACAATTGTGATTTTTTTTTTTAAAAACTTTTGAAATAGATCTTCATAAATATCGAAATAATTACTCCATTTTATCGAATATTTTGGAGATGCTTTAAAAGATTTAAAAATTTTATTCATTTTTTAATGGTAGCGGGAAGTGGGATCGAACCACTGACCTCGGGCTTATGAGTCCCGCGCTCTAACCAACTGAGCTACCCCGCCATTAAATTGTTGTTGATATATACTACTTATTTTTTTTCTTTCAAACAAGAAATTATGAATTTCAACTATTTGTTTGATCAAATTAAAATTATATCAAATTGAAAATTTATTTTTAATATCGCTATAAATTAAATCTATAACACTATCCCAATTTCTATTTTCAGATTGTTTATAAATTTTCAAGGATTCATATGGGTTATACTTATAGTAATCATACCATCTCCAATCTGCATTAAATGATATCAAACCCCAAGTTTCCTTATTTACAATACAAGATAAATGCAAGAAGAAAGTATCAGTTGATATTACAAGGTCTAAGTTTTGTATTATAGCTATAATATCAGAAAAGCTTTTTTGACTATAATCTACAATATTTGAATTTTGAAAAAAATTTTTATCTCTATCCCAAATTTCATTTTGAAATGAATAAAAATTCAAATCTAATTTTAACAACTTTTGAAAATTTTTAAGCTCAATTGATCTATAGGGTTCTTTCGGTCCAAAAAAATTTCCAGACCAAATTAAGCCAATATTTCTTTTTTTTTTTGACAAGATTGATCCCCATTCATTTTTTTTATCATTATCAAAATTAATAAGTTCAGAAGTTTTTGATTTCACATTTTTATAAAAATATTTATTTAAAGAACCCACAGAAATTCGATAGTCATATTTTCTATTTTGAATTTCACTAATTTCACAAATATTAATATTTTTATAATTTTTTTTAAAGAGAGGTAAAAGTTTATCATAAACTACAAAATCTATTTTTTTACAGATCGGAGATAAACTGATTAAGAATTTTGAAAATTGTACTACATCTCCCATACCTTGCTCTGAGGTAATTAAAATCGATGAATCTTTTAGATTTTCTCCTCTCCATAAGTTTATATTTTCAAAAAATTTTTTTTTTTGTATACTAGGTCTTAGCTCATACAAGTCCCAACCTTTTTCAAATTCACCCTCAACTAAATGAAGTATACCTCTGGTAAACTTTAAATCTCTCATATTAGGATAGACTTTTAGAGCCTCATCAATTGTTTCTATCACTTTTTTATTATCATTGTTTATCCTTCCATAAATTTTTGCTAATTTCGTATATGCTATGTAATTTTTTGACTCGCTAATAATAGATTTTAAAAGTTTTATTGCTTCTTCAGTTTTACCTTTTAATAACAAGTATTCAGATTTGTTAAATCTAAACTCAATATAATTTTCATCAATTTCATTTGCCTTATTATAATAATATTCAGCCTCATCTATTTTTCCGAGTCTAAGGTATAAATTTAAAAGATTATTTATTATTATTTTATCGTTTTTATCAATTTCTAATGCTTTATGATAATAATTTGTAGAATCATTTACATTACCATCACTGAAATAACATTTAGCCAAATTATTGAATAGAATTTTTTTTTCTTTAAAATCTGTTTTTTCTACAATTTTATATAATTTTATCGCAGTTTTATAATCTTTACTTAAATCAAAAGCTAAAGCCAAATTGAAATAAGATATTGGATTTTTCTTATTTTCATATTCAATTACTTTTTTTCCAATTTCAATAGCTGATACATAGTCTTGTTCTTTTAAGTGAATTTTAAAAAGATTTTTATATGGATCAATCAAGTCTTGATTTAGATCTATAGATTTTAAAAAATTTTTTTTTGCAAGCTCAAATTTATTTTGTTTAAAATAAATAACACCTTTAATATTTAATATTAAATGTTCGATTTTTTTTTCTGTATTATTCTCACATAATTGGAGAGCTTCTATTAATTGATTATTGTTTAAATAAGCTATTATTTTTTTTAAAATTTCTTCCATTCAGAGTATTACTAATTTAACTGCAAAATTAATCAGTAAAAATAGTTAATAAATCAATAAAAGAGGGAAAAATCTAATTTTTTTTTTTATGAATTAAATTTTTTAAATTTTAGGAAAAAATAACTAAGCCAAACAGAATCAGACCCGAGGATGCTACTACTGAAAAATAAAATTTTTTTATAATTTCTTGTTTCTTGTTCGATTTTACTCTGTTTAAAAGAACGTTTATGTCTGTACTTCTTGGGGTAGGTTGTGATGATTCAGGAACTGTATATTTGGAAACAAGTTTCTGCTTAAGAGGATTGATTAAGTTTTTCATCAAGCGTAATAAACCACTCTTTGAGTTTATTAGCAAATAAAATTATAAAGATAAAAATATTCCAATTGAACCTAACAGAAGGACACAGAATGAAAAAATAAAAAGATTTTTTCTAAACTCTTTACCTTGCTCAGCCTCTAGTTTTGATTTTAACACATTGATGTCGACTCTACCTGAGCTTATTTTGTTAGAATTTAAAGGCTTTTCAGTTAAATTAATATCATTTGGGGTCTCGATATTATTAGTTCTACCTGTAAAGCCTTTAGATGTCATGAGACTATTAAACCATAAAATTTAAAAAAAACAATTTTTTTGAAAGTTCAAACTGGGTCATTAATAAATTGACACATGTCCAATTTGGGTCTTTACTGACCTTTTTATAAATTATGAGTATTCAAGAAATAGATTTTTCTAAAACTCTCACTGATGATCAGGTATATGAATCTATTATGTCTCACTATTCTACTTTAAGTAAAGATTGGATAACTCACCAGTGGAATTGGATGAATAACGTTTATTCACCATTTAATGATCACTACAAATATATGATAATAATTTCCTTAATTGAAAAGACACTTCAATTCTATGATCAGATGAATATCCAATATACTTTTGATGAATATTATTCAAAATCATATCTACAAATAGAAAAATTTAGCATTACTGAACTTTGTGAAAAATTAGATTTACCTAAAGAAACAGTCAGAAGAAAAGTCTTAGAACTTGAAAAAGAGGGAGTTATAACTCGTAGTAAAAAAAAAATAATTATTGATAGAAAAGCATTTCCATTTGTTAAACCTGAAAATCAAATAAGAATTTCAGCAAAATATATCCTACTAGTTTCACGCGCTTTAAATAAAGATAAAGTTTATACAAAAAAATTAGATCAAAAAATTATTGAAAATATTATAAAAAAAAGATTTTCATTATCGTGGAGATGGTTTTACAGAATGCAGATACCTTTAATTATAGGATATCATAAATTTTTTCAAGATTTGACTACATTTCATATTTGGGGGACAATTTGTATGAATCAGGTTTTAAATGTTTCAAGTCAACTAAATACAGATAATGAAAAATCTGCTTTAGATTATTTTACTACTAACAATATTCTTATAGAAAATCTTGGAACTAATTCTGGTATAAGTGCAATGTCAATTTCTGATATGACAAAAATTCCTCGAGCAACAATAATTAGAAAGTGTAAATATTTAATAATAGAGGATTTGATTAAGTTAAATGAAAAAAAACAATATGTTCTAACCTCAATGAATTTTAGAAAAATTTTGCCCTATCAAACAGAAATGTTTAAGTTTAAAGCGAAGTTTATACGTAAAGTTTTGAATCTTCTTGTAATATCTTGAAAATAAATTATGTTATAGAATAACGTTGCGGAAATACTTAGAGGGGTCATGGGTATAGTAACAACAATAGCGCCATTCGCGCTCGCATTAATTATGTTAGGGCTTGGTGCATCACTAACAGTAAAAGATTTTACAAGAGTATTTCAACATCCAAAAGAATTTTTTGTCGGTTTAATTTGTCAATTAATTGTTCTTCCGATTATTGGTTATTTATTAATAATTGTTTTAAAAACTCCTATAGAGTTAGCTCTAGGAGTAATGTTGATTGCAGCTGCACCTGGTGGTGTAACTTCGAACGTACTAACTAAATTTGCAGATGGTGATGTAGCACTATCTATATCTCTTACTGCTTTCACCAGTTTAATAAGTATTGTTTCAGTTCCTTATATTGTTTTTTTATCAATTGATTTATTTGATATTACTTATGTTGAAAAAGAAGTTTCAATGCTTGGTATATCATTAAAAATGTTTTTTGTAGTTACTGTACCTGTAATAATTGGAATGATTATTAGAAAATTTTTTAGTGATTTAATAGAAAATAATATGAAAATTATTGAAAGAATATCTATAGGATTATTTTCAATTGTTTTTATTGCCATCTATATTCAGGAATGGGACAGTATCATAATGTTCCTCACCACAGCTGGAACAATTGCTTTAATCCTAAATATTTCCATGATGATTATAGGTTTCTATGTTGCTAAATTTTTTGCATCAGGTGTTGCTCAACAAAGATGTATATCTCTTGAGTGTGGATTACAAAATGGAACATTAGCTGTTTTTGTTGGAACTCAACTATTTGGGCAAAATATGACGTATATGATTCCGACTGCAGCTTATGCATTAATTATGATGATGACCTCTGTTATTTTTGTACTTTTCTTAAAAAATAGAACTTAATTATTTTTAAAATTAGTTTGTTTTAAAGGTTTGTTAATTATTTCAATTGGATATTTTTTTTTCTCAACTTCAATAAATAAATCTTTTTTGTGAAGTTTGTCATTTGAAATATCATTATTGATATAACCGAATGCTAAATTTTTCTTAAAATTAAAGGAATAATTCCCAGATGTTGATCTACCTATAATGTTATTTTCTAAATAAATAGGCTCATCATGAAGCAATAATGGTTCACCTGGTTTAGTATCTTTTAAAGTAAACATTGCAAATCTACTTTTAATTTTTTCTTTTTTAATCTTTTCTAAAGCTTTTTTACCAATAAATTCATCCTCTTTTTTAGAACTTATTGTGAAAGATAAGCCTGCTTGATATTGATTTTCCTCTGGTGAAATATCATGTCCCCAATGTAAAAATCCGCTCTCCATTCGCATAATATCCATAGCATGCATACCACAATTCGAGAGATTAAAATCTTTTCCTTTATTAACTAATAATTCATAAATTTTTTTAGCATCCTCAGATTTTACATATAACTCGTAACCTAATTCCCCAACATAAGACAATCTTTGAGTCCAAATTTTAATTCCTTCAACCATAATATATTTTGCTGTACCGAATCTAAAATTACTATTTTCAAAATTATCTTTTGAAATCGATTTCATTAAATCTCTACTTTTTGGTCCGAAAACTCCAAATACACAAAAATCATCAGTAACGTCTTTTAACTCAACATCTTTTGCAAGGTGTTTTTTTATATGAAATTTATCTCTCTCTCTTGTTGCAGCCGAGCTAATTATTCTAAAATGATCTTTATCAATACAAACAACTGTTAAATCTGTTTCAATTCCACCATCAGAGTTTAACATATGTGTATAAATACATTTTCCAGCCTCATTTTTAATATTAGCCGTACAAATTTTCTGTAATTCCTTGTGAGCTTTATCGGATTTTATTTCAAATTTTGAAAAAGGAGTTAAATCAAACAAACCAACATTTTTTATAGTATTATTTGTTTCATATTCTGCTGAGGGGTACCAATTTTGATAGTTGTAACTGTATTCATATTCTGTTTTTTCTCCATCTAGTGCAAACCACATTGGTCTTTCGTATCCACCTGAAACACCAAAACACGCACCAAAACTTTTTAATTCATCATGATATGGAAGTGTTTTAATATTTCTTGAAGTTTTATGTTGTTTAAAAGGCCAATGCATTCCATATAAATCTCCTAAAGATTCTGTAATTCTATTTTTAATAAAACCAAGTTGAGAATGAAATTTTTGAAATCTTTTAATGTCATAGCAAAAAATATCTTCATTAATATGTCCATTAATCAACCATTCGGCTGTAACTTTACCCACACCTCCCCCACTTCCAATTCCAATACTATTTAAACCACAACACACAAAAAAGTTTTTTACTTCGGGCACTTCTCCAAGCAGTGTATTTGTATCTGGAGTAAATGACTCTGGGCCTGAAAAAAATTTTCTAATTCCTGCCGTTTCTAAAACCGGAAATCTTTTAATTGCAGTGGCTAAATAAGGTTCAAAGTGTTCAAAATTTTCTTGAAATTCTCCAAACGAAAAATTCTCTGGAACTTTATTAGTTTTATCCCATGCTGGTATTGAATGAGACTCAAAAATTCCAACTAATATTTTTCCAGCATCTTCTTTTATGTATGTTCTGTTATCAAAATCTCGTATCACTGGCAAAGTTTTAGAAAGATTTTCAATCGGTTCAGTGATAATATAAAAGTGCTCTGCTGGATAAAGAGGAATGCTTACTCCAGCTTTTTCTCCAATTTGGCGAGACCACATTCCTGATGCCAAAACTATATACTCACAATCAATTTTTTGACCATTTACTTTTACACCAGAAATTTTTCCATTTTTAGTTATGATCTCATCAACGGGAGATTTTTCAAAAATCTTTGCCCCTTCCATTCTAGCAGCTTTTGCCAACATATGTGTTACTCCAGATGGATCTGCAGAACCATCGCCAGGCATTAGAATTCCTCCTAAAACTTCATCAGTATTTACTATAGGATAATTTTTTTTAATTTGATCCTTATCTAAAATTCTGACATCGACATCGAAAAGTTGTGCGGTAGTTGCTTGTCTTTGGAGTTCTTGCCATCTACCTTTATTTTCAGCAATTGAAAGTGCACCGTTTAATCTCAATCCTGCTGAATGATCAACTTTCTTTTCAAGTTCTTTATATAGGTCTAAAGTATATTTTCTTATCTTAGTTATTGCTGCTGATGGACCTAACTGACTCACAAGACCAGCTGCATGCCAGGTAGTGCCTGAAGTTAGCTGATCTCTCTCTAAAAGAATTGTATCTTTCCATCCGAATTTTGCTAAATGATAAGCAACAGAACAACCAACGACCCCACCACCTATCACTACCACTTTTGTTTGATTTGGAATTTCTTTACTCATAGAATTTATGATATATCAAATATAATATATTTGATAATTAGAATTTAATAAATGAAAATTATAGTTACTGGATCATCTGGCTTTATCGGTTTTCATGTTTCAAAAAAACTTCTTGAAAGTGGTAACAAAGTTCATGGGGTGGACTCAATGAATAATTATTATGATGTTAATCTCAAAAAAGCTAGATTAAATATACTTAAAAAATACAAAAATTTTTCATTTTCAAAAACAAAAATTGAAAACAAAAAAAATTTAGATTTAGCATTTAAAAAATTTAAACCAGTTGTTGTTATTCACTTAGCCGCACAAGCGGGGGTAAGATATAGCATTGAAAAACCTAGAGTTTATTTAGACTCAAATATCACTGGTACTTATAATATTATTGAAATTTCAAAAACATTAAATGTAAAACATCTAATTATGGCTTCAAGTTCTTCAGTTTATGGAGCAAATAAAAAAATTCCATTTAAAGAAATAGACAAAACTGAAACACAAATGAGTATCTATGCTGCAACAAAAAAATCCAATGAAAGTATGGCTCATGCATACTCTAATATATGGAAAGTTCCAATAACAATGGTTAGATTCTTTACAGTTTACGGGCCGTGGGGTCGTCCAGATATGGCTTTATTCAAATTTACTAAGGGAATACTAAATAATAAAAAAATTGATATCTATAACAATGGTAAAATGTTTAGAGATTTTACTTATATAGATGACATAGTAAGCGGAATAAATTTATTAATAAGAAAGGTGCCAAATAGAAATCAATTAGGAAAATATAAAGATGATAGCCTCTCTCCTATTGCTCCATTTAGAGTATTGAATATTGGAAACACAAAAAAAGTATATCTATTGGACTTCATTAAAGAAATTGAAAAAGTATTAGGAAAAAAAGCAAAAAGAAACTATATGCCTTTACAAAAAGGTGACGTGAAGCAAACTTTATCAAATACAAATTTATTAAAAAAAATAACTAAATATAATCCGAAAACAAATTTTAAGACTGGTATAAGAAAATTTTTAGATTGGTATTTAGATTATTATAATTAAACTAGCTTAGAAGGATCCGCATAATCATAACCAAAAACTTCCGCTACTGCTTTGTAGGTAACTTGACCCTTATAAATATTTAAACCTGCTAAAAAATTTTTATCCTCAGATAGAGCTTTTTGATAACCTTTATTGGCGAGTTTTACTAAATACGGGAGTGTAACTTTATTTAAAGCTAATGTTGAGGTTCTTGGGACCCCACCTGGCATATTAGCTACACAGTAATGAACGACATCATCAACTATAAAGGTTGGGTCTCCATGAGTTGTTGGTTTGCTAGTTTCAACACATCCTCCTTGATCAATGGCTACATCGACTATAACTGACCCTCTCTTCATAGATTTTATCATTTCTTTACTGACTAACTTTGGTGCCTCTGCACCTGGTATCAAAACTCCACCGACTACTAAATCAGCTTCTGCTACTAATTTTCCTAAATCTATTTTATCACTTAGCTCTGGAATAATCTTATCTCCAAACGTTTGAACTAATTGTTTTAGTCTCTTTTCAGATTTATCAACTATATGAACTTTTGCTTTCATGCCTGTAGCAATGGTTGCTGCATTTTCACCCACTACTCCACCACCAAGTATTAATACATTTGCTGGCTCTCCTCCTGGAGCACCCCCTAATAATATTCCTCTACCTTTTTGATTTTTTTCTAGACAGTGAGCTCCAGCTTGAACAGACATCCTTCCAGCAACTGCACTCATTGGTGCTAATAAAGGAAGTCTTCCATTATCATCTGTGACTGTTTCGTAGGCAATATTAATACTTTTTGATTTTATTAATCCCTTAGTAAGTTCTTTTGCAGCAGCTAAATGTAAATAAGTATAAACTATTTGATCTTCTTTAATCATATCAACCTCAGTTTTTTGAGGCTCTTTGACTTTTACAATAATATCTGAGTCGTTAAAAATATCTGAGGCGTCGCTTGCTATTTTTGCACCAGCCTTTATGTATTGATCGTTATCAAAGCCTGCTTCAAAACCACCATTGTTTTCAATTAAAACATCGTGACCTTCTGTAACTAAAACTTTTACACTATCAGGTGTTAATCCAATCCTAGTTTCTTGAGGTTTTATTTCCTTGGGTACACCAATTTTCATTAATGAAATTTAATTTTTTTTACTTTTCGCGTAATTTGTAATTCCTGTTCGAAGCTTATCTATAATTTCATCTATGTGTTTTTTTTCACAAATAAACATTGGTGCAATAATTAAACAATCTCCTGTAGCTTTGAAATTTACTCCGGCATCATAACAATGTTTAAAAGTTGCTAAACCTGCTTTACCAGGTCTTCCGTCTGTTTTGATGTCGATGCCACCCATCATTCCATATCCTCTAATATTATCCACGACGTCAATATCTTTTAGAGAGAATAATCCCTCTTGAAAATAAGGTGCTAATTCTTTTGCCCTATTAAAAATGTCCTCTTTTTCAAAGATATCTTGTACTGCTAACGCTGCTGCAACAGAAACTGGTATTCCTGAATAAGTGTAACCATGAAATAATTCTATCGCACCTTTTGGAGAATTATCCATAACTGCATCATAAATTTCTTCTTTACAAGCAACCACACCAAATGGAACTATTCCATTAGTTGTTGCTTTTGCCATTGTCATTATATCTGGTGTTACTCCAAATTCTTGAGCTCCAAATGCTGAACCAGTCCTTCCCCAACCAGTTATTACTTCATCAAAAATTAAAAGTATTTTATGTTTGTCACAAAGTTCTCTCAATCTTTGTAAATATCCAACTGGAGGAACTAAAGTTCCTGTTGAACCAGCAATTGGTTCAACAATACAGGCTGCAATATTTTCTGAACCAAAATTAGTACAAATTCTCTCTAAGTCATTTGCAATTTCTGCACCTGTTTCAGGTTGACCTGATATAAATTTATGTTCATCTAAATGTGTATGTCTCATATGAACAACACCTGGCATCAATACGCTTGCGTAAGCTTTAACATTATTGATCATGCCACCTACTGAAGTTGCTCCAATATTCATGCCATGATAAGCACGTTCTCTTCCAACAAATCTAAATCTTTGTCCTTCGCCTCTTGCTTTATGATAGGCAATACTAATTTTAATTGCTGTTTCCACTGCAGTAGAGCCACAAATTGTGTAAAAAATTTTATTTAAATTTCCTGGAGTATGTTTTGAAATTCTAGTTGCTAATTCAAATGATCCACCAAACCCTTGTTGGAACGGTTGGCAATAATCTAAAGTTTGTAATTGATTTGTTATTGCATCAATAATTTCTTTTCTACCATGTCCTAACGGATTACAGAATAACCCTGAGCTTGCATCGATTTGTGTTTTACCTTGGTGATTTTTTAAGTATACACCTTTTGCTTCTACAATTAGTTTGGGGTTTTCTTTAAAATCTTTATTGGATGTAAATGGCATCCAATGTTCGTTTAAAGAATTTGGTACAGATGTTCTTTTTTCTGAGCTCATATTAAAAATTTATAAATGATTAATTAATGAATCCTTAGACTAATTAAGTCCAATAAACCACCAAAATAATTGTCACAACTTGAAGTTGTGTAACTAGAATAAGCATTTTTTTGTTTTACATCTAGGTCAATTTAATCTTAAAATTGGAACTTATAAATAAACAAGGAAGAGGAAAAATGAAAAAAATAATTAGTTTTATTCTTGGATGTTTTGTAGCTCTTAATCTTTCAATTTCAGTTGCTAATTCGGCAGCTAATGAAGTTAGAGTTGCTTACTTCTTAGAGTGGCCAAGTCCAAATCTAGAGGACATGATGAAGAAAAACTTCGCTAAAGCTCTAGGTGTTCCTGTTAAATGGACAAACTTTACTAACGGTGGTGCTATGACGGATGCTATGTTAGCTGGAGATATTGATATCTCTTACTCTCAAGGTTTAGTTCCTTTCATTAACGCTGTAAAATCAAAAGCTCCTATTAAGCTTGTAGATGTAGCTATGGAATACGGAATGGGTGGTACTACATGTGTAACATCTAATGCTTCTGGTATAACAAAAGCAAATGCTACAGAGCTTGAAGGAAAAAAAGTTGCTGTACCATTAGGAACAATGGCTGAATACGTTTTTGACGAAAGTATGAAAGTTGTTGGTGCGGACAGAAAAAAAATGGATATCATTCAAATGGACCCTGAAGAAGGCGCTGCTGCTTTAGTAAGTGGTGATGTTGTAATGGCATGTTTATTTGGTGGTAACTCAATTAAAGCTGCAACTGCGGTTGGATCTAGATTACTTACAGTGCAAGAAGCTAGAGATGCAGGTATCTTAGGTATTGATATAACTTCAGTAACTACTAAGTTTATGAAGGAAAATCCAGGTATGCTAAGAACTTTTATTGAAGTAACTCATGAAGCTAATGCGAGATATAGAGCTGGTAAAAGCGATATGAACGCAATGTCAAAAGCTTCTGAAATGAAAGTTGCTGATATGAAGGAGACTTTAAGTGGCTTTAAATTTCTAACACCTGAGGAAACTAAACAATCTATGGAAAGTGGAAATCTTGATGCATTCTTAAAAGGAATGGGAACACCAAGAGGAAATGTGGATACTAGTTTCTTACCTTTATAATCTAAAGGTAATTTAAATTTTAATAGGCGCCAATTGTAATAAATTGGTGCCTATTTTTTTATTAAAAATTCAAATATAAAGTCTCTTTATGAGTGATTTAGTTTCACAAAATCTAAACATGATTTTCAAAACTCCTAAAGGAGAAACTGTTCATGCATTAAAAGATTTGAACTTTACACTCAAAAAAGGAGAGCTTCTTACAGTTCTTGGGCCGTCTGGTTGCGGAAAGACTACATTACTTAATATTACCGCAGGATTTATTAGACCAACTTCAGGAAGTATTACTCTAAATAATAAAGAAATAGATGGACCAGGAGTTGAGCGTGGAATGGTTTTTCAGCAGGGTGCTTTATTTGAATGGCTAACTGTTGCTGAAAATGTGAACTTTGGATTAAGAATGAAAAAAGAAGATCCAGTTGAAACTCAAAAAAAAGTTGATGAATGGTTAGAAATTGTTGGATTAAAAGGTTTTGGAAACACTCCAACTTATCAATTATCTGGAGGAATGCAGCAAAGAGTTGCTCTTGCAAGATGTCTAATCAATAATCCTGATTTGATTTTGATGGATGAACCATTGGGAGCTCTTGATGCTCTTACAAGAGAAAAAATGCAGTCTCTAGTTTTAAAAATTTGGAAAGAAACTGGCAAAACAATTATTCTAATCACTCATTCAGTTGAGGAAGCCTTGCTTCTTGGCGAAAGATTATATGTGATGGCTCCAAGACCTGGGAGAATACATAAAGAATATAATCTACCTTTTGCATCGATGGGATTAGAAGAGGATTTAAGAGAAATCAAAAAAAATAAAGAGTTTTCACAAAAACGAGAAGAAATCCTTGAAATGATTTGGAACATGGAAGAGGAAATTATGGGGAAAGATAATTAAATGTTAACTCAAATATTAACTTTTCTAATATTCTTTGCTGTAGTCGGCTGTATTCTTTATGGAAGAAGATTAATTAGAACTGAAAAAGTAGATGCTGTATTTGGAAATCCAGAGAGAGCATTGGGTGGTACTCACTGGGTAATTGTTGGAAGCAGTTTTTTACTTTTAATTTGGCTCTATTATTCTTGGGATATTGCTAAAGGATTTTATCCAAAATCTGCTAATGAATTATGCCAAGTTGCAAAAGTTAATGACTCTCTTCTCGGATTAAAATATCAGTTTCCAATTGAAGAAAGAGAGTTCAAAAGTACTTCACAAATTAAAAAAGAGAACAAAAACTTAAAAATAATCCAAAGTGAAATTCAAAATTCTGAAGAACTAAATAGTCAACAAAAAACAATATTAATTAGTTATATAAGCAAAACTAATCAGCTTATCCCATTACTTACAAATGAAGATTTATTAGAGATTGAGACACAACAAAAAATAAATGATATCACTGGAAAAATAAATCTATTAACTGAAAGTTTCCAAAAACCTGATTATCCATTTGAAAGTGAGCAAGAGCTTAATAAGCGACTTAAAGCTGTAGAAGAAGAAGGTGGTTGGGGTATTACTAAAGTAGATGCAGGCTCAGGTTCTATTGAAAATACATTAGAAGTTCCTTTAGTCCCTGCAACATATAGAGGTTTAAAGTTTCATACTGCAGCTCAAGAATTGAATATAATAAGTGATGAATTTTTTAAATTAAGAAATCATAACCCTCAATTTAAAAATAAAATAAAAGAACTTAAAGAGGAAATTAAATCCTATAGAAAAAATTTAAGTGATGGTGAAGAAGTGGCTTCAACATACGCAAAAAATATCGTTAAGATTGCTAGAAGAATTGAATTTGCAAGCATCTATCCTCCAAATGCATTAGATAAGATGCAGGCAGCAATTGTTAAATTTGATAATGCCCAAAAAGATGCACAGGGAGGACTGAGATTTATTGATATATTTTTATTCCCAGCTGGAACAATAGTTGCTAGTGGTCCAAGTTGTTCAGAACAAGGATCAGGTAGATGGCTTCCTAAACCATCCGATACTTTAAATAAATTCATATTAATGTCTAAACCAAGTGTGGGTTACAAAGATATTCCTTTATTGTGGATACAAATGGTTGATGTGAGCAAAATGATTGGCTTTGTTTTGCCAGACTGGATTGCAGATATCTTACCAGGTGAGTATCCTGTTCACACTAAAGATGGAATAGTAAAACAAAACTTTAAAGGTGGAGTTTTAAAGATTGTAACTGGTGATTTTAATTTGTTAAAAGTGCCTGTTCCTTATGGACATATTTGGGATTCTTTTTTAAGAGTTTTTCTAGGATTAGTTTTTGGGATATTAATTGGTGTACCTCTTGGCCTTTTTATGGGTTTAAATAGATTCGCAAAAGGTTTTTTTGATCCTTTGATTGAACTTTATAGACCGGTTCCACCTCTTGCATGGGCTCCTCTTATAATTTCAGTCTTAGGAATTGATAATACTGGAAAAGTATTCTTACTATTTATGGTTTCTTTATCCATAATGATTATTTCAGCACGAGCAGGTGCATCAGGAACGCAATTATCAAAAATTCATGCAGCTCACTCATTAGGAGCATCAAAAAGACAAATATTAAGATATGTTATTTTTCCAAACTCATTACCAGAGATACTTACTGGTATAAGAGTTGCAGTGGGTATGTGTTGGGGAACCTTAGTAGCTGCAGAATTTTTAGCTGGTACTACAGGTATTGGTTTTGTTGAAAATGTTGCAAAAAAATATTTTCAATATGAAGTAATTTGGATAACAATTTTCATTATGGGAATGCTTGGTTTATTATTTGATATAACACTTAGAAAAATTATAGATAAAACAATCCCATGGCGTGGAAAAGGTTAGTATTATTTAAATCTAAATTTATTTATCAAAATACAATAAAAAAATTCTATTAAGTATCTTACTAAAGAACTTTTTTTAATTGTACTATTAGTATTTGTATCAATATATTCTACTGGCACTTCTAAAATTAAAAATTTTTTTCTTATTATAAACAGTAGATTATTAAGATGGCCTATTGGCGATTTAAATATAAGTTTTTGTTTAGTAAATTCGTCTATTAATTTGTAATTATAAAATCTATATGTATTCGTATAATCTGTGATTTTATTCTCAAAAAAAAGCTTACACACTACAGTCATAAATTTACTTATAAAAACTCTAAATAAATGTCTATTTTTTACAATTGAGCCTTTTAAATACTTTGAACCAATAACTAAATCACACTTATTGTTTTCTAATAAACTTACTCCCTTCATTATATCTTTTGGGTGATGAGATAAATCTGAGTCAATCTCAACTACATATTTAGAAGTAACATTTTTTATTATCCATTTAAAACCTTCGAAAGAGGCATAAAATCTAGTAGAAAAATTTTCAATTTTCTTTCTTCTAAGAATATAAAAATTTTTTGTAAAATATTTCTTTATTTCTAAAGATGTATTCTCATTGGAGCTATCATCAACAAAACAAACAAAATATTCTTTAGTTGAAAGATAATAATCTAACTGATTTTTAAGAGGACCTATTTTGTCATCATCGTTAAATACTGGAAT
>CACORD010000011.1 GCA_902629535.1 uncultured Pelagibacteraceae bacterium
GACCCTATCAATAATTTATTGATAAATATAGTCTCTAGTCACAGGTGTTGAACTATAATTTTTAGTAAGTTGAAATTGATATACAACTTGATCTCCCCACTTGAATGCCATTTCACAACCAGCAAGATAAAACTCCCACATTCTAAAAAATTTTTCATCAAACATTTGAATAATCTTATCTTTATTTCTTAAGCAATTTTCTTTCCAATGTCTTAACGTGTGTGCATAATGAAGCCTTAAAACCTCAATATCTGTCACTATTAAGCCAGCTTTTTCAATGGGGTTGGTTACTTCGCTTAAACTCGGAGTATAACCACCAGGAAAAATATATTTCGTAATCCATGGATGAGGATCTCTTGGAGGATTTACAGATCCAATGGTGTGTATCAGTGAAACCCCATCTTCTTTCAACAATTTTTCGATTTGTTTAAAAAATTTTTTATAAAATTTCCTTCCAACATGTTCAAACATCCCAACACTTACTATTCTATCAAATTTTTCATTTAACTCTCTATAATCCATTAGTCTAAACTTTACTTGGTTTTCTAGATTCAATTCTTTAGCTTTTTGGGTACAATAATTAAGTTGATTCTCTGATAAAGTAATGCCCGTTACTTCACATTGAGCACTTTTGGCTATATCAATGGCAAGTGAGCCCCAGCCACATCCAATATCTAAAACTTTTTGATTAGGTTTTATATTTAATTTTTTAATTATATGTTGAATTTTATTATTTTGAGCTGTTTCTAAACTATCTTTTTCATTTTTAAAATATGCACAAGAATATTGTCTTTTTGGATCTAAAAATAAGTCATACAAGTCGTCCTTGATATCGTAATGGTGAGATACATTCATTTTGGATTTTTTAATAAAATTAAAGTTAGTTAAATATCTATATGATCCCCTTAATCTATTAATTAAATAACTGAAAAAGTTTAATTCTCCCCTTCCAAAATTCATTAAGGCAAGATCTAAAAAATCTGTTAGGGTGCCGTTTTCAATTACAATTTCACCATTGGTATATGCCTCACCAAAATATAAATCAGGATGTAATAACAATTTATAATGAAGATTTTTATTTAAAATTTTTAATTTAATAGGGTTACTGTCTGGTTCTCCAATAATATAATCTTTAAAATTAGCATCAGTTAATACAAAACCACCTTTTTTAAAAATTTTATTAAGAAATCTTGCTAATTGCATTTTATGCCGCCAGGGTTGATTTATTATAAAATTCTAAATTCTTTAATCTATTCATTAATTCTTTTTCATCATTTCGATTTAAAAGACTTAGTGGTGGTAAAATATTTTTAAATATATTGTCATTTTGAGCACAGTAAGTGTGTAAACCTGAAATAAGATTATATTTGTCAAAAATAGTTCTCACATCACATAGCTTATCATTATGTAACTGCTTTTTTCCTGCAAAAAAATCATCATAAACCTTTCTGGATAATTCTGCTGTAACGTTGCATGTTGCAGTTATGATACCAGAACATCCTAATTCCAAACCTTTTAACAATTTAGTCTCTGAACCTGGTAAAATAGAAAAATTTTTAAGCTTTAAATTTTCATACAAATTATAAGAGCTGTCTTTTACTCCAATTATTTGTTCTGGAAATTTATTAACAAGTGTTTCTACACACTGCAAACTAAATTTATAACCACTTAGTTTTTCAAAATTATAAAGAATAATTTTACAATCTGGCACAGAATTAATTATTCTAGAATAAAAATCCAAAACCTCCGTATCACCATAACTATAATAAGCGGGAGGCATAATTAAAAATTTATTTAGGTCCAATGAAATTGCTATCTTCATAAAATTTATTGTTTCACCTAAAGAGTTTAGACCTGTGCCAATTATATGTTTGTCCTGATATTTGCTTTTTGAAAGATTGTTAAGTAAATCAATTTTTTCTGAAATAGGTATTAATTGAGATTGACCTGTGCTGCCAAATATTACCGTGCCGTGACACCCTTGATCGATAAGCTTCTCAGCATGCATTATTGTTTTTTCAACATTCAGACTTAAATCATTGTTAATCACTGACATTGAAGCAGCGAAAATTCCACTTATTTTTGTCATAATAAAAATTTATATAAAAATATACTCAGTAAAGTTTATAAATACTATATGAAAATTTTAGCAGTTCAGAGCAGAATGGGTATTGGAGATACCGTAATTTTCTTACCATTTATAAAGGCTTTGTCCAAAAAATTTAATTCACCAATAAGTATATTGGTAAAAGAAAACTCTAAAGCTAATCAATATTTATACCAGACAAAATATATTGATAAAATTCTTATCTTAGAAAGAGATAATAAAACGAATAATAGACATGGTGGTTTTTTTGGTATTTTTAATTTAGCAACCGATTTAAAAAAACATAAATTTGAAAAAATTTTTATTTTCAATTCATCTCTAAGATTTAGCTTAATCGCTAAAATATCTGGAATTCCACAAGTTTACCAATATCCCTTATTCACAAAAACCAATCAACACATAACCGAAGTTCCTAAAAAATTCTTAAAAACAAATTTGAATTTAGACGTAAATGAAGATCCTGAGGTGCAAATTGACAATGAATTAATTTCTAAAGCAGCACAAAAATTTCAAATAGATAAAAATAATTTAAATATTCTTCTAGGTATTGGTGGTTCTGGACCTACAAAAAGAATTCCTGCAAAAACTTTTTTAAGTGTAATTGATAAAATATCAAATATAAAAAATTGCAAATTTTTTCTGGCAACAGGTAAAACAAATGAAGAGCAAGAAATATTAAATGAAATTTTACAGTCTAAATTTAAAAATTCTTGCACTCGTCTAGATAATTTATCTATCAGTGAAATTTTACCATTAATTAAGTGTTGCAATATATCTATATGTAACGACTCAAGCTTTAGTCATTTATCCTCAGCTTTAGGAGTTAAAACAATCACGTTAATGGCTGATACTCCCTTGATTTATGGAAATTATAGTACGAAAATGTTTCCAATAATTCCAGAAGGAGAAAGAACGGTATCACATAAGTCTTTAGGTAAAGAAAAAATAGATCCACAAAAAATTTTTGAAAAATTTATAGAAATCGTTAACTAAGAAATATCATTTAAAACGATATCTTTGGCTTCGTTGACTATTGATGATAATCTGGCAGTTTCTGGAGAAACATCTGGATGAATTTTTTTTTGTATTTTTATATATGCTTTATTTACATCCTCTTTGCTAATTTTTTTACTCATATCTAAATTTAAAATCTTATATGCTTCAGAAACTGATATAGACGATACATTATTAGTACCTGCTTGGTTAAAAGAAAAGCGACCAGATCTTCTTAATGTTTGGATAAGTCTAAAAAGGGAAATTAATTGGAAAATTGACAAACCTTTTAATTTTAATAAAGCTAAACTTGCCAAAGTAAGAGGTAAAGTTAATAAAAATTTTCCACCAATAGCAAACAAAACTGCAAAAGCAATTAATCCTAATATAATTAGAAATCTTAGGCCTTTTGAAATTTTCCTAGATGAAATGTTAGTTATTAAACGCAGTAGAAAATAAAAAATGGTTAATATAACCACTGTATAAATTATTATATTCATATATTTTTAATCTAATGAAAATACCACAACTTAAAAAAAAACCAGAGCTTAAATCTTGTCACAATACGACGTGGGAAGATAATTATAGTTGGATCCATCAGGATAATATTCTTGAGGTTTTAAAAGATAGTTCCAAGCTACTTCCAGATGTTAGGAAATATCTTGAAGAGGAAAATAATTTTACAGAACATAATTTAAAAGACACAAAAAAATATCAGAAAGTCTTATTTGATGAAATTAAAGGTAGAATAAAGTTAGATGATGAGTCATTAAAATTTAAAGACAAAGAATATGAGTATTGGACTAAAACAACTGCAGTAGGAAATTATTCAATAAAACTTAGAAAAAAAATTGGAAGTGATACTGTTGAAGAATTTTGGAATGGTGATGTAGAAAAAGGGAAATTAAAAACTGAATATTTCGGTGTAGGTGATTTAGAGGTAAGTTATAATGACAAACTTTTAGGTTATTCTTTAGATTTAAAAGGATCTGAATATTATACAATTTACGTAAGAAATATTACCTCAGAAAAATTAGTTACTGAGAAAATAGAAGAAACAAGTGGAAGTATTACTTTTAGTCTAGATGACCAATATTTTTTTTATTCAAAACTTGACGAATTTCATAGACCAAGAAAAATATTTAGACACAAAATTGGATCATCAGTTAAAGACGATACGCTTATTTTTGAGGAGAAAAGTGAGGCATTTACAGTTGGTATAAGTTTAAGTTCAGATGAAAAATATTTTTTTATAACAACATCAGATCATAATACATCTGAGCAATATTATTTTGAAGTAACAGAAAAAAATCCAAAGCCAAAATTAATCAAAAAAAGAAAAAAGGGTGTAATTTATTCAGTCAATTCTTGGGGTGGATATTTTTATTGTCATACTAATGATGATGCAGAGGATTTCAAAATTGAAAGATGTAATGATTTATCAAATCAAAAGTGGGAAGTTTATGTAGCTGCTAAAGAAGAAGTTTTAATTGGAGGATTGATATTTTTAAATGATTGGATTATCAGAGGGGAAAAATCAAATGCATTGGGAAAATTATTTGTAATAAATAAGCAAACAGGAATTGAAGAAGAATTAAAATTTACTGAGGAGTCTGTAATTGTGCCCGGTGTTTCATTGATACAAAGAAATAAAAATACTGACTTAGTTTACTTGTCATATTCATCCCCTAAAACACCAGGTAAAACTTATTTATACAATTTAAAAACAAAAGAAAAAAAATTAGTAAAAGAACAAGAAATCCCATCTGGTCATAATCCAGATGACTATATCGTCGAAAGACTAGAGTGCCCGTCTCATGATGGGAGATTAGTTCCACTTACAATTACCAGACACAAAAAAACAAAAATTAATGGTTCAGCAAATTTACTTTTATATGGCTATGGGTCCTATGGAAGTTCAATGACTCCAGATTTTTCCTCAACTAGATTGAGCTTAATTGACAGAGATATTATTTGGGTAACTGCACATATTAGAGGAGGAATGGAAAAAGGAATGAAATGGTGGAAAGAAGGAAAGCTTCTTAATAAAAAAAATACATTTGAAGATTATATACACGTAGCAAAGTTTTTGATTGAAAAAGGATATTCATCGAAAGGAAAAATTATTGGTATGGGTGGATCAGCTGGTGGTTTATTAATGGGAGCTGTGGTTAATCAATCTCCAGAATTATTTCTTGGAATTGTTATGGCCGTACCATTTGTTGACTCATTAACAACTAACTTGGATCATTCTTTGCCACTTACTGTTGGAGAATTTGATGAATTTGGAAATGCAAAAGATAAGAAAGACCATTTTGATTATATCTATTCTTATGCTCCATATAATAATATTAAAAAAATGGATTACCCTCACATGTTAATTACTACAAGCTTAAGTGATAATAGAGTGTTATTCGATGAACCAGCAAAATTTACAGCTAAACTTAGAGATTTAAAAACTGATAATAACTTGCTTTTGTTAAAAACTGAAATGAATGCAGGTCACGGAGGTAAGTCTGGTAGAGATGGTGCCATTGAAGAAATAGCTTTTGACTATGCATTTATTTTAAAGATTTCTGAGAAAATTAAAATTTAATATCTTGAAAAAAATAAAATAATTCCCAAATGTATATTGTTGGTCGCCTAATGGGGCTAGCAATAAATAAACTTGCTTAACAAAGGAGGATATAATGACAAGTAAGGATTTATCTATATTCAACTCACTAAGACCTTTTTCAATTGGTTTTGACGATATGTTCGACCAATTTGAAAATATGCTTGGTAATGGTTCTTTGACTATGCAGTCAAACTACCCACCTTATAACATCAGAAAAACTGGTAAGGATAATTATGCAATCGAAGTTGCTTTAGCTGGTTTTAATAAAAACGATGTTGAAGTTGAATTTGAAGATAATTTATTAACTGTAAGAACTAAACAAGTTAATAAATCTGAAAATAATAATGCTGATGGAGAAATAATTCATAAAGGTATTTCTCAAAGACAATTTGCCAGATCGTTTACTATAGCTGACGATGTGAAAGTTAATGGTGCTGAGTTGAAAGATGGTCTTTTAACAATATCTTGTGAAAGAATTGTTCCTGAGCATAAAAAAAGAAAACTTATTGAAATTAAATAAGTATACCTTGCTTGCGGAGATAAATTCTCCGCAGGTAATCAAAAGCAACCGTTAGAAACAAATCCAATAACAATTAATTTTGCGTTTACTTCAAATCTTCTTTCACAAGGTATTCCGTATTTTTTTGTGTTATAAACTAAAACTAAATTTCCTTTTTCATTTTTAAAATCTTCATCTGGACTACCTAAGCTGCTTTTTAAATCCTGAGAGGACTTACCTATAAATGCACTTAATTTTTTATTTTCCTTCTCAACAATAGCGTCAGTTTTTTGCTTAATTGTCTGACAACCCAATAAAGAAAATATTATAAATACACTTAGAATTAAAATTTTAATTTTTTTCATAATTTTATAATAACAACGTAATTATGGCATAAATATAAACTTGTGGGTTGAAAATTGTTAATAAGAATTAGTTTTGAGGGGTAATGCAGGAAAGAATCAAATATTTTACGATTTATAGGAGGATAAATGCTTGAAAAATATTTTGAATATAAAAAACATAAAACAGATTTTAAAACAGAAGTAATTGCCGGAACAACTACGTTCTTAACAATGGCTTATATAATGTTTTTAAATCCATTCATATTATCAGGAGAATTCGCCGGCCCTGAAAAAGGTTTCTTTGATTTTGGCGCAGTATACACTGCAACAATTTTGGCAACCGCTTTGGCTTGTTTTATAATGGCCTTTTACGGAAAAACTTGGCCAATTGGACTAGCCCCAGGAATGGGTATTAATGCATTCGTTGCTTTTGGTGTTTGTGCTGGTATGGGTTATTCCCCACAAGAAGCTCTTGGTGCAGTTTTAGTTGCAGGAGTATTGTTTCTAATTATATCACTTACACCTATTAGAGCCTGGTTAATTAATTCAATTCCAAAAAGTTTAAAACTAGGAATTGGTGCAGGGATTGGATTGTTTCTTGCAATTATTGGATTGCAAATTATGGAAGTTGTAGTTGATAATCCAGTAACGCTAGTACAACTTGGAAATTTAAGTGATCCATTAGTTCTTCTTGGATGTGCAACATTTATTGCAATTATTGTTCTTGAAAAAATGAATGTTAAAGGAAATATCATTATAGGTATTTTATTTTTTAGTGTTATTGCTTGGGCTACTGGTCTAGCTAAATTCAATGGTTTAGCAAGTTCACCACCTCCAATGACATACCTTTTCGAATTTGACTTATCTGCTGCGATGACTGCTGGAATGTCTACAGTAATATTTACTTTATTATTCATAGATTTTTTTGACACAGCTGGAACCTTAACTTCTGTTGCAAATGTTGCAGGTAAAGTTGATAAACAAGGAAAAGTTCAGGACATTAACAAAGCAATGTTGTCCGACAGTGTAGGAACTGTTGCAGGTGCTATGATGGGAACAACAACTGTTACTAGTTATGTGGAGTCAGGGGCTGGTGTAAAAGCTGGTGGTAAAACTGGGATGACTTCTCTTGTGATAGGTATATTGTTTTTAGCATGTATATTTTTTGCACCTCTTGCAACTAGTTTACCCAAACAAATCGATGGTGCGGCTTTACTCTTTGTTTCTGTTTTATTTATAAGAAATATTACAGACATAGAATGGAATGACATTTCTGAGTCTGCTCCGGCAATTTTAGCAATGATTGCTATGCCTTTAACTTATAGCATCAGTAATGGTATTGCTTTAGCATTCGTATCTTATGCATTAATCAAAATATTTACTGGTAAATTTTCTAGTACGTCACCAGCAATATGGATAGTTGCGATTTTAAGTGTTGTTAGTTTCGCAGTAGCCTAATTAAGATATTAATAGGGCTAGTTAATTCTAGCCCTATTTATTTTTTTTTATTATCTCATCAATAGATAGTTCTTCGTAGTGTTCTGTAGGTTGAACAATCCATGGATCTGAATCGAGCTTAATAGGACAAAAATCTGGCTGGAAAGCTGAAGTTTTTTTTTTCCATAAACAAGCTGTTTTTATTTCTTTTATAAAATTTTTTGTTGGTCCATAATTTTTCAACCATTCTATACTTTTATTTAATGTCAAACCTGTATCTGACAAATCATCAATTAAAAGTACTTTTTTAAAATCTTTATCATTTGCTAGAGAACTTATTTCTCTTGCGAACATTAGCTGACCTTGTTGATCTTCCATACCCTTTCCAGAATAACTTTGTATGACAATGTATGCTATTGGAAGTTTTAAAATTCTTGAGAGTATGTCAATAATTGGTGCAGCACCTCTCATTATACCAACTAAGACAGTAGGACGGTAATTATTATGTATTTCGATGGCAAGTTTTTCAACTATTCTAGTATATTCCTCAAATGATATAATTAATTTTTCTGCCATAAATTTTTTTATCATATAAAAAAAATTAAAAAAGATTAAAAAGAGGCTATGAAAATATTTGATTGTTTCATGTATTTCAACGAAGACGTTGTTTTAGATCTTAGGCTTAATATCCTAGATAAATACGTTGACTATTTTGTAATCGTCGAAAGTAGCTTCACTCATAAAGGTGAAGAGAGAAAGCTTCAGTTTGATTACAAAAAGTTTGAAAAATTTAAAAATAAAATCATTTATTTAGTTTACGATAATAAGCCTAAGAATATTAAAGAAATTTTAGATGATGAACATGAGGATGATCAATCAAGAAAATTCATATTTAATTCGATCTTACGAGAAAACGGGCAAAGAAACTTTATTATTAATGGATTAAAAGATGCAAATGAGGAGGATTTAATCTTAATCTCAGATGTTGATGAGATACCAAATCTAGAAAAGCTTGAAATTAATAAAATCAATCAAAAAATAATTATGTTTAAACAAGAAATGTTTTACTACAAGTTTAATCTTAAATTACCTAACTTTTTTTGGACTGGAACAAAAGCTTGTAAGAAAAAATATCTTAAATCTCCTCAATGGTTAAGAAACATTAAAGATAGAAAATATTCTTTTTTTAGATTTGATGTTTTGTTTTCTGAGATGAAGTTTATAGACGTCAAAATAGTAGAAAATGGTGGATGGCACTTTACTAACTTAAAAAATGCTGAAGAAATAGAACTTAAACTTAGATCGTATTTGCATCATAGAGAATTTGATGTAAACCCAATGTCCATTGATGAAATACATAATATAATTAAAAGTAAAATAGCAATTTATGATTTAACTTTAGATAAAAGGACCCAAAAAATAGGTCATGGTAAAAAACTTGAAAAATATCCACTAGACAGATTACCTAAATTTTTGCAAGATAATTTAAATAATTATCAAGAATGGATTGATTAATATGAAAAAAGGATATTGGGTAAGTTTGTATTTTAAAATAGATAATCAAGAGAACCTGAAAAGATATTCAGATTTAGCTACACCAGTTATTAAAAGTTATGGTGGTGTGCCATTAATAAGAGGTGGCAAGCATGACACTTTTGATGGTGATGATTTTAGCAGAACTGTTGTATGGGAATTTACAAGTTATGCTAAAGCATTAGAATGTCACTCCTCAAAAGAATATCAAGATAGTTGGGCAGTAGCAAAAAATACTACAAAAAGACATATGCAAGTGGTTGAAGGATTTAGTATTGAATAGGCTCAGGATCAATGCTTCTCCATAAATACCACGTCGCAACAGAACAATAAGGACTGAATCTTTTTTTTAGTAATGATAAGAATTTTTCAGGTGGTAAATATTTTTTTTTATAATTTTTTGAAATAGCTCTTAAAAGGCCAATATCCTGAATTGGCCAAATATTTGACCTATTGTATGTGAATAACAAGATCATTTCAGCTGACCATCGTCCTATTTGTCTCAATTGTGATAAATAATTTATAGCTTCCTCATCAGACATCTTATTAATTAATTTAGGATTAAAACTTTTTTTAATAATCTGATTGGCTAAACTCTTTATGCCTAAAACTTTCTGTCTGCTTAGTCCACAACTTTTTAATTGGGTAAAGGTCAACTTAGATACTGTTTTAGCATTAATCTTATTTTTACATTTCTTTTTAAATTTAAAAAAAACAGAATTTGCTGCTACAACACTTATTTGTTGCCCAATTATACTTTTGCATAAAGAAAAAAAGATATCTCGCCTTGAAGTTAAAATAGTTTCTGAGGGACTTTCATAATTTTTGATTAATTTAGAAATAATTTTATCTTTTTTAGATAAATACTTTTTTGCCTTACTCCAATATTTAGGTACTTTAGTCATTGATTGGCCTGGATGTTATAATTTTTTTCTTATAAATCTCCCTTCTAAAAATTATAAGTGTTGAAACAATTACCAATAATGCCCCTATTAATGTTTTTATTGTAGGTATTTCGTCCCAAATAAAATATCCGAAAATAATAGCAAACACTAAGGTTAGATATTTTAAAGGAGTTACAAGAGATACCTCAGAATATTTATATGATTGACTTAGCCAAAGATTTGAAACTCCACCGAAAATTCCTACCAAAGATAGAATTAAAAAGTGATTGAAACTAGGCATTACCCAACCGAACGGTAAAGTCAAAAAACTTAGAAAAGTAATTGCAATAGAAAAGAAAAGAGAGATAAGCCAAACTGGCTCTGTTGTTGAAAGTTGTCTTAATGTTATTGCAACATAAGAAAGTCCTAAACAAAAAATTATTGGAAAAATATAATAGATATTTAAATTACTAATCCCTGGTTCTGTAATGATTAAAATGCCGATAAATCCAACTAACACTGCTAACCATCTGTAAATACCAACTTTTTCACTTAATATAAATATTGAAAAAATAGTTGTAAATATTGGAGCTGCAAAAGATATACTTACTACTGTTGCTAAAGGTAATTTTCTCAAAGCAATAAAAATTGCAATTATAGCAATCAATCCAGCTATACATCTTAGAGAGTGCAATCCTGGTCTTTTCGTTTTATAAAAATCGTGAAGTCTTTCTCTTGGAATAATAAAAAAATAAAAAATAATCCCAAAAAAACCCCTAAAAAATAACACTTGTCCAACTGGATAATCGACTGACCACTTAACTATAACGTCCATTAACGAAAATCCAATAATGGACAGAAACATGTACAAAAAACCTAATTGATTTTTACTGAGCATATGAATAATTTGTAAATTAAATTAAATCTTAATCAATGGAAATAGCAGTTTTAGCACTTGGATGTTTTTGGGGACCAGAAATTAAATTTAGTAAAATTGATGGAGTTATTAAAACTGAAGTTGGCTATTGTGGAGGAAATAGCACTGTCACAACATATAAAGAGGTTTGCACTGGAAATACAAATCATGCTGAAGTTGTAAAACTAGATTTTGATGAAAAAATTATCTCTTACGAGAAAATTTTAAAAACATTTTTTCAAATTCATGATCCTACTACTCTAAATTCTCAAGGACCTGATTTTGGAACTCAATATAGAAGTGAAATATTTTATCTAAATGATAATCAAAAAATAATTGCTGAGAAAGTATTAAATGAAGTAAACGAACGTTTATCTGGAAAAGTTGTAACGAAAATATCTTTACTAAAAAACTATTGTCCTGCTGAGGAATACCATCAAAAATATTTAGAAAAAAGATAAGATGTCTTTAGTTGAAACTGATTGGTTAAATCAAAATCTTAATAAAGTTAAAATAATTGATTGTTCATGGCATATGCCTCAAACAAAAAGAAATGGATTAGAGGAATATAAAAATCAACACATACCAAATTCAATTTTTTTTGATTTAGATGCTAATTCCAAAAAAGGAATTAATTTACCACACATGTTAGTGAACCAAAATGATTGGGTACAAATTGTATCAAAAATGGGAATAAAGAATGAGGATGAAATAGTCATATATGATAACTCAGATGTAATTAGCTCATGTAGGTGTTGGTTTAATTTTATTTATTTTGGGCATAATCCTAAATTAGTTCATGTCTTAAATGGTGGGCTAAAGAAATGGATTAAAGAAAATAAAGAAGTAACAAATGATGCTACAAATATTAAAACATCTGACTACAAAAGTTTTGAAAAAAAAGATCTTGTTAAAAATAAAGAACAAATTGATATCAATATTAAAGAAAAGAATTTTAAATTGATAGATGCTAGGAGTAAAGAAAGATTTGATGGTAAGGTTCCAGAGCCTAGAAAAGGTTTAAGAAGTGGTAGTATAAAAAATTCTTTTTGTATACCTTTTAACCTTTGTTTATACGAAGACAAAACATTTAAAAGTAAAAAAGACCTTAAACTTATTTTTGAAACTTATTTAAAAAATACAAATGAAAAAGATATAGTTTTTTCATGTGGTTCTGGAGTTACTGCGTGTGTTTTGGCACTAGCTTATTCTTTAATAAATGATAAGTATCATCCTTGTATTTATGATGGCTCTTGGGCTGAATACGGAATTATTTAAATAAAGATGAAGAGATCTACAAAAACAATTTCAATAATACTGGTCTTTTTTTTAATCATAGCGATCGTGATTATTGGAAGAACAATGGTTGGAAATCATTTTAAAAAGAAATTTAGCAAAAGACCACCCCCAGGTATAATTGTTACGGAAGTAATTGAAAAAGAATTTTCAGAAAAAATAGAAACATTTGGAACTGCAATCTCAAGAAAATCTAAAAATTTTAAGATAAAAAAAGATGATCTTTTTGAAGACTTAAAATTAAAAAAGTTTGTTAAAAAAGGAGAAATTATAATAAAATTAAAAAGTGGAGATATAATAGCCCCATTTAGTGGTATATTGGGATATACAGGTCTAACTGAGGACATCCTTGTTTCAAACAATATAATCATTATTACACTTGATGATAACTCAGTTGTTTACTCTGATATCAAGATTCCCGAAAATTATTCTACGTCTATAAAAAAAGGACTGCCAGTAGAAGTTAAATTAACAAGCTATAAAAATAAAATATTTGTAGGTGAAGTAGACTTTGTTTCAAGTAGAATTAATGCTGACACAAGAAGTTTGTTATCTAGAATAAAAGTAGAGAACAAAGACTTAGAGTTAATTTCAGGATCATTGTTAGAGGTTGGCGTTAGATTTAATTTGAGAAATTCTTTAAGTGTTCCAGACACAAGTGTAATGATTGAGGGAGACAAGTCTTACGTTTATAAAATTAATAAAGAGAATATTGCCAATAAAACTGAAGTAAAAACAGGGATAAGGACTGATAAAAGTATAGAAATAACCTCTGGCTTAACTGAAGGTGATATTATTGTGGCTGAAGGCTTAAAAAAAGTTAGACCGCGTGGAAAAATAAAACCTATCAAAAAATAAATGTTTATCACCGAATTAAGTATTAGAAGACCAACAATATCTTGGGTCATGTCTCTAATTTTGATTGTTTTTGGATTATTTGTTTTTTGGAAATTACCAGTTAGAGAACTGCCGAATGGTATACAGCCACCTGTTGTTCAAATTCAAGTAGATTACAAGTCTGCTGCAGCTTCGATAGTAGATCAAGAAGTAACACAAGTTGTTGAGGATGTTATCGGTGGTGCTGAGGGAATAAAAAACATTGATTCTAAATCTGAAAATGGAAGAAGCACAATAAATGTAGAATTTGATACTAGTATAGACTTAGATAATGCTGCCAATGATATTAGAGAAAGAGTTGCGAGAGTTATCGATAACTTACCATCCGAATCTGATCCTCCACAAATACTTAAAAGGGCAGCTGGTTTTACTACTACGATGTGGTTATCTCTATCATCATCAACTTGGAGTGACCTAGAGTTAGGAGACTATGCTGAAAGATACTTAGTTGATCAATTCTCAAGTGTGAAAAATGTCGGAAGAATAAGAGTTGGAGGATTAAGGGAGTTAAGTATAAGAGTATGGATAGATCCTATTAGACTTGCGGCTAATGATTTAACAATTAAAGAAGTTGAATCTGCAATGCGTGGAGAAAATATAAGTCTTCCAGCTGGTACACTTGAAGCAGATAATATTGATTTAACACTTAATTTAGATAAATCATATACTGATATTAATTCAATCAAACAGCTGCCAATTAAAAAAACTGGTAATAAAGTTATTTTATTATCTGATGTTGCTGACATAGAATTTGGACCTGTTTCAGAGAAAACTCTTTTTAAAGCTCAAACTAAAGATCAAATTAATTTAAAAACTGTTGGAATTGGTATTTATGCTAGAAGTGGCGCCTCAACAGTTGAACTTTCAAAAGATATTAAGAAAAAAATTATTCAAATTAAAAAATCTTTACCAGAGGAATTAGATTTAAGAGTTTCATTCAACAGAGCAAACTATGTAGAGGCTGCTATTGAAGAGGTGTATAAGACCTTGTTAATAGCTTTTGTTTTAGTCGTTTTAATAATTTATTTATTTCTTGGTAATTTAAAAGCTGTAATAGTGCCCGCCATAGCTCTTCCTGTTAGCCTTATAGCCTCTTTTTTGGGTTTATACTTATTTGGATTATCAATAAATATTTTTGTTCTTCTAAGTTTTATTTTAGCAATAGGAATAATAACAGACGACTCTGTTATTATGACAGATGCAATTTATAGAAGAATAGAAAATGGCGAGACTCCATTAGTTGCTGCTTATAAAGGCTCTAAACAAATTTCTTTTGCAATTGTAGCTACCACATTAATTTTAATTGCAGTTTTTCTTCCATTGATTTTTATTGAGGGAATTTCTGGTACTTTATTCAGAGAAACAGCAATAGCTTTATCTTTTTCAATAGTTGTATCTTCTTTTGTTGCTTTAACATTATCCCCAATGCTTGCTAGTAAATTCTTAAATAAAAAATCCTCCAAAAAACTTTTTATTCAAAAATTTGAAAAGTTTTTTTTAGGTTTTGCAAACTTTTACAAAGAGACTTTAGATGTAATTGTAAATAAGACAAAAACTGTAAGTTTTTTTATAATCTTAATAGTTATCGCATCAGTATTATTATTTAACTTTTCAAAAAAAGAATTATTGCCCATGGAAGATCGTGGGGCCTACTTAATTATTGGATTCACTGACGAAGGAACTTCTTTCGAATACACACAAGAGCAAGCCCAGAAGGTGGAGGCTAGACTTCTTCCACTTCTTCAAGCTGAGGATAGTCCATATTCAAGATTTATAATGAGGGTTCCAGGTTTTGGAAATTCGGCTAATTCATATAATAGTTTTATAATAATTGCTTTATTAGATGACTGGAAAAATCGAAAAAAGGGACAAGAAGTTGTTTTAAGAGAAGCGATAGGAAAAATAGTAACTTTACCTCAAGCAGTTGCCTTCCCAATTTCTCCACAATCAATAAGAGTTTCTAATTACAATAAACCTGTGCAAATGGTTATTTATGGAAGCACTTATAAGGAGCTAGAAGAAATACAAAAGAAAGTAATTAGAGAAATAAGATCTAATAAAAACCTTTCAAGAATTGAGTCTGATTACAATCGAAATAAGCCAGAGGTAAAATTAATAATTAATAAAAATAAAGCTAAAGATTTAGGTGTTTCTACGAAATCGATTGGTGAAACACTTGAAACTCTTTATGGAGGAAAAAAAATTACAACTTTCAACAAATTAGGTAAAGAGTATCCTATAATTGTTCAACAATATTTGTCTGATAGAAGAAACAAAGAAGGTGTTTCAAAAATATTTGTTCGTTCAGAGACGAATGGAAAACTAATTTCTTTAGCAAATCTAGTTAGTTTTGAAGAGGAAGGTTCGGCAAAAGAACTTGCAAGGTACAATAGACAGCCAGCGGTAACAATATCTGCTAATATTAATGAAGGATATACGTTAACTGAGGCTATAAGATATTTTGAAGAAGTAATGTTTAATTTAGCTCCAGAAAATCAAATTACTTGGAAAGGAAAGTCTGAAGAAATCAAAGAAACAAGTAATGAATTATTTATAATTTTTGCCTTAGCTTTACTGACTGCATACTTGGTAATGGCTGCAACTTTTAATTCTTTCATTCACCCATTTATAATTATTTTAACAGTGCCATTGGCAATTTTTGGGGGATTAGTTTTTGTTTTATTTCTAAATAGCTCAGTTAACATTTTTTCTCAAATCGCACTAATTATACTGATAGGTATTTCAACGAAAAATAGTATTTTAATTGTTGATTATGCAAATCAAATTAGAACGACTGGAAAAAATATAGAAACCGCTGTGAAAGAAGCATGTGCAGTAAGATTTAGACCAATCATAATGACATCACTAAGTACAATGATTGCAATGTTGCCACTAGTAATTGGAAATATTGGACCTGGTGCTGGTGAGGGTTCTAGACTAGCTGTAGGTTCAACAATTTTGGGAGGAATGATTATTTCAACTTTCTTTACTTTATACGTTACTCCATCAATGTATTTAGCGCTAGCCAAAAATACTAAAAGAATTGATGTTATAGATCTTGAATTAAAAAAAGAGCTGACTAAAAAATAATATATTTTTTTCTGTTTAATGAACTTTTACATTTCAATAACTGTTTTTTATAATTATTAGATTGTTTCTCAACTTTTTTAGCTAGTCCAATTACTTTTTTGTTTTTTTTGTAGTTTTTATAATTTCCCCAACCTTCATGGTATGCAAGATATTGTTTGAAAGCATTTGTCTTTGGTATCTTTAAAATACTTTCTGATTTATTTGTGTACCATCCAATAAAATCAACACTGTCTTTAAATCTTGCTCTTGTGGCTAATTTATTACCAGTTTCTCTCTTATATTGTTCCCAAGTCCCTTTAACTGCTTGAGAATAACCAAAAGAACTAGAAGGTCGCTTATAAGGTATAACTTTAAAAATTTTTTGTCTCGCTGGTTTAGCAAGCCAATCAAAATCTGATTCCATCTTAATTATTGCTAATTGAATATAAATAGGTGTACCCCATTTTTGCTCAACCTTTTTTGCATGTTTATACCATAAATATCTTTCACTAAAAATTGAACAACTATTAGAAGTGTTTGAAGGAATTGATGAGCAGCCGATTGTAAAAAAATAAATAAGAATTAATAATTTATTTTTTAAATCTCCCATATTTATTTATAA
>CACORD010000012.1 GCA_902629535.1 uncultured Pelagibacteraceae bacterium
CTGCTCTTTCGGTTTTGGCAATTTTGAGAAATCAGGTGGCAAAATCAGGGGATCCTTTTTTTCTATTAAGAATTCTTCACCAGAAGTAGATTTTTTTTTTAATGCAAATCCTTCACAAGAATAAATAAAAAAACTAAAAGTTATTATAACTAAAATATTTTCAATAATTTTCATTTTTTTGTTTTTTTGCACCAAATATTTCAATACAAATTAGGAATACTATACCTAAAGTGATAAATATATCAGCAACGTTAAATATAAACCAATGATAATTATTGAAATGTATATCTATAAAATCTGGTACAGCAGAATAATAAAACCTATCATAAATGTTGCCCAATGAACCTCCAATTATCAAAAGAAAGCTAATTTTTTCAAATCCTTTTGATTTTAACATCAACCAAATTATTATTAATATTATTAAACATATAATTATTGTGAGCAAATTGTAATAAAATTTTTCACCAAATGAAAACAAACCAAAAGCGATACCTTCATTCCAAATCAAATTAAAATTTAAAAAAGAAGTAACACTAATGCCATATTGTTCATAGGTTTCTGGAACACTAATGATCAATAATTTACTTACTCGATCGATTAAAAAAATAAAAATAATTATAGAAAAATCTACTAAATGTTTTTTTAACATTTTATTTATAATTTATGTCTTTCACAGGGTGTGCTGCTAATTTTCCAACATACCGGACATTTTTCACCTATTGCTTTTATTGTCTCTACGATTACTTCATTTGTATCACAATTCTCAATTTTGACTGAAGAAGTTATACAAAGTTCTGCAAGATCAATATTTTTCAAAAATTTCTGGTTCTCATTATTTAATTTCACAATTAATGCTGCCTCTAAACTAGATCCTATATCTTTACTTGCTCGTTTTTGCTCAATACTAAGATTGCAGATATCTCTTATTTTAATTAGTTTTTCCCATTTAGAATTAAGGTTAGGATTATCAAATTTTTCAGGAAAATTTAAAAATTTTTCAAGATGAATACTTTTTTTATTTTTTGAAATAAGTTGATAAATCTCTTCAGTTGTAAAAGATAGGATTGGTGCAAACCATCTTATTAAAGAACTAAGAATAACGTTTAACAATATAAGTGTAGATTTTCTTTTTTCAGTATTTATTGGATCACAGTACAAAGTATCTTTTCTAATATCAAAATAAAAAGCAGATAAGTCTACAGTGCAAAAGTTTAATAACTCTTTATACAAATTATGGAAATCGTAATCTTTGAAATACTTGCTAAATTTAGAATTTAAATTGTAAATTTTATGAAGCATAAATTGCTCTAATTCTGGTAAGCTTTCAATTTTAATCTTTTCTAAATTTATTTGTTCAAATTTATCATTAAGATTTCCAAGCAAATATCTAAATGTATTTCTTATTTTTCTGTAAGACTCAGCATGCTGATCTAGTATTGAATAGTCTATTCGAAGATCCTCAGCATAATTTGAGGAAGCAACCCAAATTCTAAGTATATCAGCTCCATATTTTTTAAGGATATCTTCGGGCGCAATTACATTTCCCAAAGATTTTGACATTTTTAAACCTTTGCCATCAACTACAAAACCATGGGAAAGAATAGACTCAAAAGGTGCACGATCTCTTGTTCCACAAGACTCTAAAAGAGATGAATGAAACCAGCCCCTATGCTGGTCAGAGCCCTCGAGATACATAGATGCAGGCCACTTTAAATCTTTTCTTTTTTCCAATACAAATGAATGTGTAGATCCACTATCAAACCATACCTCTACGATATCACTTAACTTTTCAAAGTCCTCTGCTTTATATTTTTTTCCAAGAAATTTTTGTGGATCATCCGAAAACCAACAATCAGATCCTTCTTTTTCATAAATTTTTGAAATATTATCTAAAACCTCATCATCAACCAAAATTTCACTTGTCTTCTTGTTAATAAAAATAGGTAATGGAACTCCCCATACTCTTTGTCTTGAAACACACCAATCAGGTCTTGTTTCAATCATCGATTTTAATCTCTCTTTTCCTTTGCTAGGATAAAAAGTTGTTTCATCAATTGCTTTTAAAGCTTTGTTTCTAAGCTTATGACTATCCATGGAAATAAACCATTGAGGAGTTGCTCTATGAACTAATGGCGCTTTTGACCTCCATGAATGAGGATAAGAGTGAACAAGTTCACCGCTCGATAATAATTTTTTTTGGTCTTTTAATTTTTCAATGACGATTGAATTAGATTTAAAAATATGTATCCCTTCAAAAAGTGCTACATTTTTTGTATATTTTCCATCACCATCAACTGTTTCAATTGCTTTAATTCCATTATTCATACACAAATTAAAATCATCAGGGCCATGGCTTGGCGCGCAATGAACAATTCCAGTACCTTGTTCTGTAGTAACAAAACGTGCTTCCAGCATAGGTATGTCATATTTATAACCAAGTTTTAAAAAAGGGTGATTACATATTGTTCCTTTTAAATCTTTACCTTTAAAATTTTTTAATTTTTTGAAACTTTGAATTTTGGTATCTTTTATTACTGAGTCTATTAATGCATCTGCAATAACAATTTTTTTATTTTTAAAATCTCCATCGTCATTTACCTCAATTAGCAAATATTTTAAGCTTTCATTGTAAGCTAATGCTTTATTAGCTGGAATAGTCCATGGGGTAGTTGTCCAAATTACTATTTCACTATCATTTAATTCTTTAATGTTTGAAGATTTGACCGGAAAAGATGCATATATAGTATCTGACTTATGA
The DNA here is from genome assembly GCA_902629535.1 of uncultured Pelagibacteraceae bacterium. Taxonomy (GTDB): domain Bacteria; phylum Pseudomonadota; class Alphaproteobacteria; order Pelagibacterales; family Pelagibacteraceae; genus Pelagibacter. The sequence goes on from CACORD010000012.1 coordinate 2,759, forward strand.
TCTTGGTATTCAACCTCTGCATCTGCTAGAGCTGTTTTTTCAACAGTTGACCACAAAACAGGTTTAAAACCTCTATATAAACTTCCTTCTTTTAAAAATTTACCTAATTCTCTTACTATTTGGGCTTCAGCATCAAAGCTCATTGTTGAATAATAATTATCCCAATCTCCCACAACTCCCAACCTTTTAAATTGGTCTTTATGAATATCTATCCATTTTTCTGCAAAGGCTCTGCACTCTTTTCTAAATTCAACAATTGGCACTTCATTTTTGTTTTTTTTATCTTTTTTGTATTGTTCTTCAATTTTCCATTCTATTGGCAATCCATGACAGTCCCATCCAGGTACATAAACAGAGTCTTTTCCATCCATTTGGTGAAATCTCACAATTATATCTTTTAGAATTTTATTTAAAGCAGTACCCATATGTATATTACCATTCGCATAAGGAGGACCATCGTGAAGAACAAATTTTTCTTCTCCTTTTCTCGATTTTCTTAATTCATCATAGAGATTTATTTTTTGCCAAAGTTTCAAAATTTCTGGTTCTCGTGTTGGCAAATTTGCTTTCATCGAAAAAGCAGTTTTAGGTAGATTAATTTGTGATTTGCTCATTTTATTTTTTTGCTATCAATAAATCAGTTTTAATTTGTTTTCTAAGCTGTTCAACATTTTTAAATTTTTTTTCTTTTCTGATAAATTTTTTAAACTCTACTGTTAAATACTTATTATAAAGATTTCCAGAAAAATTAAATAGATGAGCCTCTAATAATATTTTTTTTCCATTAAATGTTGGGCGATAGCCTAAATTAGCAATTCCTTTTAAGTAATTGTTTTGATCGCTTCTTTTTACTTTCACTGCATATACGCCTGGGCAGGCTAAAATATAATTTTTGATGTCAATGTTTGCAGTTGGGAAACCAATTTTTTTTCCTAATTGTCTACCCTTTTGAACCTTTCCAACAATTGACCAATTTCTATTCAGAATTTTATTGGCTTTTTCTAATTTTCCTTTTTGTAAAAATTTTCTCACCAAAGACGAAGATGCTATTTTCTTATTGGTTAACAATGGTTGTGGTTTTACTACTTTATAACCACATTTTCTCTCAAAATTAATCAACTGTCTAACGTTACCTTCTCTCTTATTTCCAAATCTAAAATTATTGCTTACAAAAATGAATTTTGGTCTTAACTTTTTACCTAATACTTCTTTAATGAAAGTTGTAGATTTTATTTTTGAGAATTTTCTATCGAATTTTTTGATAATTATAAAGTCTACATTTAGATTTTTAAGATTATCAATTTTTTGTTGTAAACTAGAAATTCTAAAATTATTTAAATTTTTATTAAAAAACATTTTTGGCATTGGTTCAAAAGTCAATACACCAATTTTGGAGGAATATCTTTTCTTATATTTCTTAGCTAATGAGAATAATTTTTGATGTCCTTTGTGAACCCCATCAAAGTTTCCAATCAAGATAATTGAATCTTTATGTCTGTTATTGATATTAAAATTCTTATATATTTTTTTTGATTTTACCATTTCAATTCTGATTGAATATAATTACAAATTGCTTCGTAAGATTTTGCAACCTTTTCAATTCCTTTTTCTTTAATCTCATCCTTATGAATTCCGTTTGAAATTATTAAAGAATCATAATTTAAAAGATTTGCTCCTTTTATATCAGTATTTAAATTATCACCTATAGAGAGAATCTTTTTATTCTTATTATCAGTAGATTGATTATAAACCTCAGGATAAGGTTTGCCAAAGTAAACAACTTCTCCACCCATTTTTTCAAAAATCATTGCAACTGAACCAGCACAAAATTCTCTAGTGTTTCCTCTGTCAACGATAAGATCAGGATTCGTGCAAATCATTTTTTTTTTTATATTTTTTTCAAACAAATTTTTATAGTATTTTAAATCTTCATGATGATCATCAAATAATCCTGTACATAAAATATAATCAGATTTATCTATGTTGTTTAGTTTCATCTTTGCAAAATCTTTAAATAAATCAAAATCTCTTGGTGGCCCTACATGAAAAAAAGATTTATTAATTAAATTTTTTTTTAAATAAATGAGGGCTGCCTCACCAGAGGTAAAAACATGGTCTCTGATTTCTTTTTCCATGCCTAGTCTTTCTAAAAAAGATTTTACCGCGTGATTAGGTCTGGGTGCATTTGTGAGTAAAATATACTCCTTTCTTTTTTTATTGATTTCTTTGAGCACTTTTATCGCTTCAAGATGTAGAGCAAGCCCATTATGGACTACTCCCCACAAGTCAACGTAAAATAGCTGATAATTGTCTACTATAGAACTTAGACCCTCTTTATCTAAATTTTTAGTCATCAAATTAATCTATAAACCATAAAACCCACAAATTCCTTTATTTTTTGACCAACTAATTTTTAACTATATCTTGAAATAGTAAGGCCAATCTCTATATGAAGACCATATTAATAAGGAGAATTTATGAAATTTAGACCGTTACACGATAGAGTTTTAATAGAAGTTTTAGATAGCAGCGAAAAAACTGCTGGTGGAATAATCATACCTGATACAGCACAGGAAAAGCCTCAAGAGGGCAAAGTAGTAGCAGTTGGTAGTGGTGCAAAAACTGAGGACGGCAAAAAGATTCCAATGGATGTAAAAGTTGGAGATAAAGTTTTATTTGGCAAATGGTCAGGAACCGAAGTTAAAATTGATGGCAAAGAATACAGCATAATGAAAGAATCAGACATTATGGGTATTTCAAGCAAGTAACTTAATTTAAAGGAGAAAATAAAATGGCAAAAGTAGTAAAATTTGATGCAGAAGCAAGGGCAGCGATGATTAGAGGAGTAAACGTTCTTGCTGATACTGTTAAAGTAACACTGGGACCAAAGGGAAGAAATGTGGTTATGGATAAATCTTATGGTGCTCCAAGAATTACAAAAGATGGTGTTTCTGTTGCTAAAGAAATAGATCTTGAAGATAAATTTGAAAATATGGGTGCTCAAATGGTTAAAGAAGTAGCTAGCAAAACGAATGATGAAGCTGGTGATGGAACAACCACAGCAACTATTCTTGCACAAGCTATTGTAAAAGAAGGTGTGAAATATGTTACTGCAGGAATGAACCCTATGGATGTAAAAAGAGGAATTGATGCTGCAGTAGATGTAGTGAAACAAAATCTTGTATCCTCTGCTAAAAAAGTAAAAGATAGTGATGAGATTGCTCAAGTTGGAACCATTTCCGCTAATGGTGATAAAGAAATTGGGACTATGATTTCGAAAGCAATGCAAAAAGTTGGTAATGAAGGTGTTATCACCGTTGAAGAAAACAAAGGAATTGAAACAGAATTAGACGTTGTTGAAGGTATGCAATTTGATAGAGGGTATCTATCTCCATATTTTATTACAAATAGTGATAAAATGACAACTGAATTAGAAAATCCTTTTATTCTTTTACACGAGAAAAAATTAACAAACCTACAACCAATGGTTCCTCTTTTAGAGGCAGTTGTTCAAGCCGGACGACCATTAATGATTATTTCTGAAGATGTTGAAGGTGAAGCATTAGCTACTTTAGTAGTAAACAAATTAAGAGGTGGTTTAAAAGTTGTAGCTGTAAAAGCACCAGGTTTTGGTGACAGAAGAAAAGCTATGCTTGAGGATATTGCTATTCTTACTGGTGGTTCAGTTATTTCTGAGGACTTAGGAATTAAACTTGAAAATGTTAAACTTGAAGATCTTGGTTCTTGTAAAAAGATTAAAGTTGATAAAGATAACAGCACTATAGTAAATGGCTCTGGTAAAAAATCAGATATTGAAGCTAGATGTTCTTCTATCAAACAACAAATTGATGAAACAACTTCAGATTACGATAAAGAAAAACTGCAAGAAAGATTAGCAAAATTAGCTGGTGGTGTTGCAGTAATTAAAGTTGGTGGTGCAACAGAAGTTGAAGTAAAAGAAAGAAAAGATAGAGTTGAAGATGCTTTAAATGCAACAAGAGCTGCTGTTGAAGAGGGTATTGTTACTGGTGGTGGTTGTGCATTATTGTACGCTGCTCAAGAACTTGAAAAAGTTAAAGCTAAAGGTGAAGACCAAAAAGCTGGTGTTGATTTGGTAAGAAGAGCATTAGAGGCTCCTATTAGACAAATTACAAAAAATGCTGGTGTGGACGGATCTGTAGTTGTTGGTAAACTTTTAGAACAGAATAAAAAAACACATGGCTATGATGCGCAAAACGAGGAATATTGTGACATGTTCGCTAAGGGAATTATTGATCCTGTAAAAGTTGTTAGAACGGCTTTACAAGATGCAGCATCTATTTCAGGATTATTGGTGACAACTGAGGCTATGATAGCTGATAAACCTGAAGAGAAAGATGCAGCTCCTGCTGGAATGCCTGGAGGAATGGGCGGCATGGGCGGCATGGGAGGAATGGGTGGCATGGGAATGTAACCCAATCTAAAATATAAGGGATTTAAAGGCCATCTTTTGATGGCCTTTTTTTTTGCAAATATTAAAATGATAAAATGTCAAAAAGATACAGTGGGAAATCATTTAAGGACTCAAGCTTAAATAAAAAACCTAAATTTACTTTAAAAGAAAAAAGAAGACTTAAAAGAGAAAAGGCAAAAAAAACAAAATAACGACATATTTTGTTCAAAATCCTTGTGTATATTGACTTTTTTAAAGTTTTCAAAAAAAATTTTTAAGGTATAAGAGCCAGGATTTATGAGCAAAGATATAAGAAACATCACTATAATTGCACACGTTGATCACGGTAAAACTACCCTAATTGATAATCTGATGAAACAAAGTGGCTCATTTAGAGAAAATGAAGTTGTTGATGAAAGATTAATGGACTCTGGTGAACTTGAGAAAGAAAGAGGAATAACAATTTTAGCAAAACCTGCATCAATTAATTGGAAAGATTCGAGAATAAATATTATTGATACACCAGGTCACCGAGATTTTGCAGCAGAAGTGGAAAGAGTTTTAAGCATGGCCGATGGTGCATTACTTCTAATTGACTCAGCTGAGGGAGTTATGCCTCAAACAAAATTCGTGCTATCTAAAGCTTTAAAACAAGGTTTAAAACCAATTGTAGTGATCAATAAATTGGACAAATCAGATCAAAGGGCTAATGAAGTATTGGATGAAACTTTTGATTTATTTGTAAGTTTAGATGCAAATGAAGAACAATTAGACTTTCCTGTTTTATATGCAAGTGGAAGATCTGGTTGGGCTAATAAAGAAATTGATGGTCCAAGAGAAAATTTAAATCCTTTATTAGATCAAATTATTGATCATGTAAAACCAGCTGAATTTGATAAAACAAAACCCTTTGCAATGCTGTCTACTCTTCTTTATGCAGACAATTTTTTAGGGAGAAGCTTGGTCGGAAGAATTGCCCAAGGAACTGCAAAAGCTAATCAATCGATCAAAGCAATAAATTTAAAAGGCGAAAAAGTGGATGAGGGAAGACTTACTAAAATTTTTAGATATGAAGGAACAAAAAAAGTACCAATCGAAATCGGCGAGGCTGGTGATATAGTAGTTGTTGCTGGTTTAGAAAAAGCAAATGTTGCAGACACAATTTGTGATCTTGAAGTAAATGATCCTATTAAAGCTACTCCAATCGACCCACCAACAATGTCAATAACAATTACTGTTAACACTTCTCCTCTAGCTGGCACTGAGGGAAAAAAGCTTACAAGTACTCAGATAAGAGATAGGTTAATTCAAGAAGCTCAGAATAATGTTGGAATTACTTTTACAGAAAATGAAGGTAATGATTCTTTTGTTGTAAGTGGTCGAGGTGAATTAATGCTGGAAATTTTACTCACTCAAATGAGAAGAGAAGGTTTTGAAATGACTGTTAGCCCCCCAAAAGTTCTCTATAAAAAGGATGAAAATGGTAACAAACTTGAACCAATAGAGGAAATAACTATGGATCTAGACGAGGAATATTCATCAAAAATTATAGACTCAATGAATAGGAGAAAGGGCAAATTAATGGAATTAAAAGATACTGGTAAAAATAAAAAAAGATTAATCTTTCATGCACCAACAAGAGGTTTAATGGGATACACAAGTCGATTTTTAACACTCACAAAAGGTAATGGTGTTATTAACAGAATTTTTCATGAGTATGGACCATTTGAGGGTGATATGGAAGGTAGAAGAAATGGTGCACTTATTTCAATGGAACAAGGTAAAGCAGTTGCATTTGCAATATTTAATTTACAGGCTAGAGGTGAGATGTTTGTAACTCATAATGATCCTGTCTATCCAGGTATGATTGTCGGATTATCTCCAAAACCTGGTGATATGATCATCAATGTTATGAAGGGTAAAAAATTAACTAATATGAGAACACAAGGAACAGATGAAAATGTTGTTCTAACACCAGTAAGAAAAATGTCCATCGCAGAGCAATTAAGCATGTTAAATACTGATGAGGCTTTAGAAATCACTCCAGAATCTTGTAGATTAAGAAAAGCAATTCTCGATCCACATGAAAGAAAGAGAAGTGAAAAATCAGGCGCTGCAGCCTAATCGAAAATTTTATCAACTAAGTACAAACCTAAAGCAACACAGGGACCAATTCCAAAAGCGAATAATAATGTTCCCACTCCCACGGTTCCACCTAAGTACCATCCAATAGTTACAACAGAGATTTCTAAAAAAGCTCTCACGGCAGCAACTGGTAAGTTTGTTTTTTTTTGGAGACCAATCATCAAACCATCTCTTGGTCCTGCTCCAAGATTAGATACCAAATAAATACCTCCTCCAATACCAACTGTTATTACTGAAATTATAGCTAAAATTAATTGATATAAGTAGTTAGATGGGGTTGGAACAAATTTTATACAAAGATCAATCATCAATGCAATAATGATTGCATTAAGTATTGTACCCATCCCTGGTTTTTGACCAAGCGGTATCCACAAAATTAAGACTGCAACACTAATCAAAAATGTTATTGTTCCTATACTCAAGTTAACATTTAAAGAGATACCTTGAGCTAAAACACTCCATGGAGAAGCACCAGTAAAAGATACAATTAATAAACCTTCCCCAAGACCAAATAACATCAAACCAAAACATAAAAAAAAGAATGTGGAAAATTTTGGCTTAAAATTAAAAGGCTTATCGGAACTCCAATTAACCCTTGGTATTTTTTTAATTTTTAAAAACATTTTTAATCTATTTCTATTGTTAATAAAGTCTATTAAACTAGTTGTTAAATGAAAAAAATTATAGTCATTTTATTTCTTTTTATTTATCCAACAAATTCAATCGCTCATATTGGACATTACATTAAATACAATAAAATTGAGATGGAGATTTTTCGAAATGGTGAGCTAATTGGCTATAATCATTATTTTTTCAATAGAAATGGAGCAGAAACTATTGTTACTAATCAAATAAAATTTACAGTTAAACTTTTGGGAGCAACAGTTTTCCAAATTGAGGGTTATAGTGAGGAAAAATATATCAAAGATCAATTAGTTTCTTATAATTCTAAAACTTTACAAAATGATAAAAATAAGTTTGTTAACTTAACATTTAATCAAAAGAGTAAAAAATTTGATATCAAAGGCTCTTCATATAATGGAGAGGCCTTAGCTGATAACGTGATTGGAAATTGGTGGAATCACAAAATTTTACTGGCAAGTTCTCAAATAAGTCCCATCTCAGGGAGTATTAAGGATCAAGTAGTAACTTTTTTAGGTAAAAAAAAAATAGATCTTTATGGAAAAGTTTATGATGTTGATCATTTTACATTAAAGTCTAAAGACATGAGTATACCGAAAGATAAAAGATTAGATTTTGATATTTGGTATGATCGTAAAAATTTAATGATACTAAAAGTATCCTATTCAAGGATGGGTAACTGGGAATATAAATTAAAATATTTTGATTAATTTATCTTGAGATTTTTTTAAATAAATCTTGCGCACTTATCCATCCTGATTCTAATCTAGGTCCTACAAACCAATCGGCACAAACGCCTAATCTTTTCTTAGGATCCCAATAGCTCTTAATTTTAAATGGTATAGAATTTGAAGAGTATCTCCAACCGTGATTAAGTGAATAATAAATTTTTGTTTTTTTGATGCTTGAAAGTTTAAAAAATTTATCAATCATAATTTTCGAATTTTCTTTTTTGTTATTCTTATTTTTTTTAATTTTTTTATTTGCCCACTTAAATGTACTTTGAAGAGTCCATAAATCATAATTTGATTTAAACCTTTTTTTTGAGTTTTCGTTTCCAGCCCATCCAAGAATTGGATCTTCAAAAAGATAGCTACTTTTTGAATTCTTACTTTTTTTTATAGCAATCATAGTAGTAATATTTGCATCCATTTTTATAGATTTATTTAAAAAAGGATTATTTATGAATTTTTTAGAGAGTTTTTTTAATTGCGGAAAAGGGCAAGTTAATATTAGATTTTTAAAAGATCTCAATTTTCCATTATCAAATAACAAATACCAGAGTTTATTTTTATAATAGATTTTTTTTAATTCATTATGATAGTTGCAATTAATTTTTTTTAGCAAATATTTGCTAATATCATTGTTTCCATTTTTTCCAATTATTTTCAGATGTTTTTTATCCTCTTTTTTTTTTGAATTAAGAAAAATATGTTTGCCACCCCACACTTTTAGAATTCTTTTTTTTATTAAATCTTTAGTAAATTTTTTAAATTTCTTGGTTTTTGGTGAAATATACTGAGTACCATGATCAAAACCTGTTTTGCCTTTTATTCTTTTAAAAGATGCACGACCCCCAGGACCTCTTGCTTTGTCGAACAGAATTACTGAATATCTTTTATTTAGAAGATTTGCAATTGTCGCTCCGGAAATTCCAGAGCCAATTATACAAAATTCACTCATTTACCAGCAACAACCATTCCTTCAATCAACATGGTTGGTGAGTTAGTTGCATATTTGAACTCCAAGTCATTTGCTAAGGTGATATTTTGAAACATGTCCTTAAAATTACCTGCTATGGTGATTTCATTTATTGGATATTTAAACTCACCATTTTCAACTAAAAACCCAGTTGCCCCAACTGAATAATCTCCGGTTACAATATTACTTCCATGTCCTATGGTTTCTGTAATATAGAGACTTTTTGAATTTGAATTCAGTAAATCTTTAAAACTAATATTTCCATTTTCAAAATAAAGATTACTTGTTCCTCCACATCTTCCATTAGATTTAAGATTTAATTTTTTTCCATTGTAAGTATCAATCAGATAATGTTTCAAAATTCCTTGATCCACTAGCTTAAGTGTGTCGGTCTTTACCCCTTCACTATCAAAATTTCTTGAGCCTAATCCTTTAAGCATATCAGGTTTGTCAAATACATTAATTTTATCTGAGAATATTTTTTGATTAACTTTATCCTTTAAAAAAGAAGTTCCTCTTGATATTGCTGATGAAGAAATAGCGCCTGCAAAAGTACTTAATATTCCCTTAGCTATTCTTTTATCAAAAATTATAGCAATTTTCTCACTACCAATTTTTTTTGGACTTAATTTTCTAATAGTTTGATTAGCAGCAAGATTTCCTAATTTCTCTGCATCATCTAGGTCTTTAAGAAAACATTTGCTAGAATACTCGTAATCTCTTTCCATGCTTTTTTCATCTTTTGCAACTGTTACACTTGATGCTGTAAATGAAGATGTTTTGTAACCATCACAAAAACCTTGGCTATTAGCTAAAACAAAATTAGATTTATTCTGAGTAAAACTAGATTCAGTATTGATAATTTTTTTATCGCTTGAGGCAACAGCCTCTAATTTTTTTAAATAATCTATTTTTTGGTCATTCGCTATATGACTATCGTCATAGAGATCTAAATCTTTAACTTCTTTTGCTAATAATTCTCTGTCCGGTAAAGAATTAAATTCATCCTCAGGAGTATTTTTTGTAGTTTCGACACATTTTTCAATCAAAATGTTTAAATTGTCATTAAGCAAATTTGAGGAAGATATTGATGATTTTTTTTTACCAATGTAAGTGGTGATACTTATACCTAGATCATCTGATCTATTAGCTTCATCCAATTTTTTATTTCTAAAATTAACAGTTTCAGAAACTGAATTTTTTACAACCGCACTTGAGTCTGTTGCGCCTAATTTTTTGGCTAAACCTAAACAATATGATGCTTTTTTCTCTAAAAATTCTTGATCTTTTACCATTTAAAGTTTCGTACCACCTACAGTCATCTTATCGATTAATATTGATGGCTGCGCAACGCCTACAGGCACACCTTGTCCAGCTTTACCACATGTCCCAATACCAGGGTCCATCATCATATCATTTCCTACCATGGAAACTTCTTTTAAAATTGAAGGACCATCACCAATTAACGTTGCACCTTTAATTGGTGATCCAATTTTACCATTAACAATTTCATAAGCTTCAGTGCAATTAAATACAAATTTTCCGGATGTAATATCAACTTGTCCACCACCAAAACTAACTGCAAAAATACCTTTATCGACAGCTTTAATCATTTCTTCTTGGGACTGGTTACCACTTAGCATCATCGTATTTCTCATTCTTGGTAGAACTATATGTCTATAGTTTTCTCTTCTTCCACTACCAGTAGATCTTGTTTTCATCAAACGTGCGTTAAGTCTGTCTTGCATAAAATTTTTTAAAATCCCATTTTCAATTAAGACAGTTTTTTCTGTTGGTGTCCCCTCATCGTCAATTGTAAGACTACCTCTTCTTTTGTCGATGGTACCATCATCAATAATTGTGACTCCCTCACTTGCAACTTTTTGGCCCATAAGATTATGAAATGCTGATGTTTTCTTTCTATTAAAATCTCCCTCTAAGCCATGACCAACAGCTTCATGAATTAATATTGCTGGCCACCCAGGTCCGAGTACAACCTTCATCTCACCTGCTGGCGCAGGTTTACTCTCTAAATTCACTGATGCTATCCTTAAAGCTTCATCACAAACACTTTTCCAATTTTCATCTTTTAAATATGAGTCATAAGATTGTCTTCCACCAACACCGTATACACCTGTTTCTTTTCTGCCATCTTTCTCCACCATAACTGACACATTAAATCTTATTAAAGGACGGACATCTGACAAAGTCTCTCCACCAGATCTAATTATTTCTACTGACTTTTGCTCTCCCAAAAAATTAGCTGTAACTTGTTTAACCTTATCACCTTTAGATCGTAAATAATCATTTACATCGTTCAATATTTTAATTTTTTCATTAAGAGATTTTTGCTCAATAGGATTAATATTGTCATAATACTTTTTATTTGATTTAGGAATTTCATGATTGTAAGTACCTTTGACAGATTTTAATGTTGACTTTAGATTTTCTGAAGATTGTTTTAAAGAGTTCTTAGAAATTTCATTAGAATGGGAATAAGCAACCACTTCGTCAGATATAGCTCTAAAACCAAATCCTAAATCTGAATTATAACTGGAATTTTTAATTTTGTTATCGTCTAATAATATCGACTCAGATTTCGAATTTTCCAAATATAATTCGCCATCATCACATTTTTGCAAAGTGTCTGAAATAATACTTTCAGCCTCTTTTCTAGATAAGTCAGATTTTTCAAAGAAATTACTCATAAGAGATATTAGATAGATTGTTTCATAAAATTTTCAACTAGTGTATTTTACGCATGTACATATCTGAGACAAATTAGTAATAAATTCTCTTATTATGAAAGTTTATTTTAATAATTCTTGTAAAATTTGTAAGGCTGAAATTGATCTTTATAAAAAAGAAAAAATAGAAGAAATTGATTGGGTTGATATTACCGATAATGAATTGGCTGAAAAAGAAACTTCTAAAGACAGTAAACAACTTTTAAGAAGACTTCACATCAAAGATGGTGAGAAAGTTTTAGGAGGTGCAGAGGCATTTTTATTATTATGGAAAAAAATGCCAAAATATAAATTTCTTTATAATTTTTTTAAGCTACCGATAATTTTTAACGTATTTTCTATTGTATATGAGATAGTGGCTTATTTTCTTTATCTTAAAAACAAAAAACAACTAAAAAAATCTAACTTGTGAAAAATAATAAAAATTTACTTAGTAAAGACATAGAGGATACAAACATTACTAAGACTATTGAGTACATTAGTAATATAATTTTATTTTTTTTTCTTCTTAATCTAACAAAATCCTTGTCATCCAAATCAGAAATATCTCTCTCACCAACTACTGGATAATCATAAGTAAATCGCCAAGTACTTTCACCAAGTCTTGGGTCTAAATTATTATAATATGTGATCCACGCAATAATGTATCTGAAAATTAAATATAAAATTATTAAAAAGGCAGATCCTAAAATCATATGAGATATTATCTAATTAAATATAAATGTTTAATTATTATTTTTGGCTCTTTTCCTTGCGATGAGCTGTGTTAAAGAGTCTACCATGGTGTCTGAAGCTTTAAATATGTCCACATTTCTAAACTCATGGGAAAGATTTTTTTCAGGGTTTGTTTTATCCTCAATGACAATTCCTTCATCTGGAGAATTATTTTTGATGTAAATTAATAATAACCACTCATCATCTGATGACTCATCCCATTTAATAAAAACTTCTCCAGTTTCAAATCGTCTATCTATACATCGAAAAATAGACATATCTCTTGTAATGTGTCTTTTATTTAGTTGAAATACTAAACTGCTTGCACTTCTGTAAAAACTTTCAAGTGCAAATTCAATTTTTTGTCTCGCTAAAGTATATTCTTTTTCTTTTTCTAATAAAGTTTCTCTGTCCTCATCACCTTGAAGTTTAACACCCAAGGCCTCAACTCTTTCTTTGATTTTTTGATCCCTGAGTAATCTGTATTTCTCTTTAAGTTTATCAATTCTCTCTTGTAATCCTGAATAATCTTCTCTTTTTTCTTTTAATGAAATTTTCTCAAGTTTTTCTAATTCTTTAACCTCTCTTATTCTGAATTTTTCAATTTGTTTATCTAATCTTAATTGTTTTAAAAATTGTTTTTGCTTTTCTGCTTGTTCGATTCTTAAAAGCGCTTGTTCTTTTCTTAAAAATAATTTTATGTCTTTAGTTCTCTGTTTTTCTAATCTTTCCTCTTCTTTTAGCGTTTGTTCCTTCAGCTTTAATCTTAAATTTTCTTCTTCTTCTCTCTTTTTTGCTGCCTCAATTTTTTCTTTTCTCTCTCTTTCAATTTTTTCTATTTTTATTCTTCTTTTTTCGTCGGTTTTTAATATCTTGTAGTTAGAAATTGTCTCTGAAATTTTGTCAAAAAAACTCTGAATGCTTTTTTCTAAA
>CACORD010000013.1 GCA_902629535.1 uncultured Pelagibacteraceae bacterium
AAAAATTAAATGGAACATTGTCCAAACTCCGATGTTTTTAAATTCCAGAAATGAATTTAAACAATATCTATCTAAATCAAAAAAACCTTTCATGGCAACTTTTTATAAGGAAGTGAGAAAAAAATCTGGAATATTGATGGGTTCTGATGGAAATCCTATTGGAGGCAAATGGAGTTTTGATGAGGATAATAGAAATAAATTACCCAAAAACATCTCTATTCCAAAATTTCCAAAAACAAATGAAACTAATCATACTAAAAAATTAAAACCTATTATTGAAAAACTATTTAAAGATCATCCAGGAACAACTAAAAATTTTTGGCTTGCTACAGAATATAATGATGTGGTCAAATTGTTAAATTTTTTCATTAAAGAAAAATCTAACTTATTTGGTGATTATGAAGATGCAGTTGATCAAAAAGATAATATTTTATTTCACAGTGCTTTAAGTCCTTATATTAACTTAGGTTTAATCACACCTGAATTTATTATCAAAAAAGTTTTAGATTTCCATAAAAGTAAAAAAATTAAATTAAATTCTCTAGAAGGTTATGTGCGTCAGGTTATAGGATGGAGAGAATTTATGAGAGGAATTTATCAAAGTTATTCAAATGAAATGGAAACTAGAAACTTTTTCAAACAAAATCGTAAAATGAAAAAGTCATGGTATGAAGGTTCAACTGGTTTACCTCCACTAGATTATGCAATTAAAAATGCTTTAAACCATGGATGGTCTCATCATATTGAAAGATTAATGATTTTATCTAACATCATGAATCTTTGTGAAATAAAACCTACCATTGTTTACAAATGGTTTATGGAAATGTTTGTAGACTCATCTGATTGGGTAATGGTGCCTAATGTTTATGGTATGGGATTATTTAGCGATGGAGGAATATTCGCTACGAAACCATATATCTGTGGATCAAGTTACTTTATGAAAATGATGGATTTTAAAAAAGGTGATTGGTGCAACATAATGGATGGATTGTATTGGAGATTTATAGATAGAAATAGAAAATTTTTTTTAAAAAACCCTAGGTTATCTATGATGGTTAGAATTTTTGATAAAATGAAAAGTGATAGAAAAAAATTAATTCTTCCAGCTGCAGAAAAATTTATTAAACAAAACACAATTTAGTGAAAAAAGAAAATCTTCCCTCTAAAATCTGTATTATTTGTAAAAAACCTTTTACTTGGCGAAAAAAATGGAAGTTAAATTGGGAAAGAGTTAAGTATTGCTCAAAGAGATGTTCTAGCAAAAAAATATGAACTTAGGAAAATATAAATGGAAAAGTAGAGTCTTACTTGTTTCTACACCAAATTATAAAGATAGAATTTATCTAGAGACGAAAAAAATATATCAAGATAAAATAAAAGATTTTCATAAAAGATATGTAAAATTAATTTGTAAAATTAATAGAAGGGAAAGATCTTCTATTAATTTAATTGGTTTTGATGGAAAATCTAAAAAGAAAATGGATAAACTTAATTATAAAATAGTGTTTAAAATCATTGATAAAATGCCACTAAGTAAAAAATCTAGACCTATAAATTTATCACTTTATTCAGATTATAATCCTAAAACCACTACTCAAGGTTTGGGATTTAAAAACAAGGAAAAAGCTCTTTACACAATTAAAACTATCAAAAATCGTTCAATTAAGTATCAGGTGAATGTAATCGCAACCATGCTAGGTAGAGCAAAGAACCATCCTAATAAAACTAGGGATATGGAGGATGCTATAAAAATATTTGGTGATTGGATGAAAAAATATAATAGTAAAAAAAATGAAAATTAAAATAAATAAATACTTAAAAAAAATTGTAGTTTTATTTTTTCTACTTACCCCAAATGGTCTATATGCTGATTTTTTTGAGGATATTACAAACCAAATTGTTGATAATCCCAAAAGACTGAGTTATGGAGTTTCTGTTACGGACGTAAATCAAGATGGAAATTTTGATTTTGTAGTCACAGGATTTGGTTATCTTAATCTAGCTTTATCTTACGAAGACGGAAAATTAGTTAATATTGTTAATCAAAAAAAGTTTACAGATGAGTTTAGAAGAACAATTGGTGTAGCAGCATGTGATATAGATAAAGATGGATACGAAGAAATATATTTTCTTAACACTGATACTTATAGTGGCACAAAAAAATATTCAGATAGATTTATAGATTTAGAAAAAGATGAATATATAGATTTATTTGAAATCGAAAAAAACCAGAGAGACCTTAATTTAACTGCTGGCAGGTCAGTTGTTTGTGTCGATAGAAAAGGTGATGGAAATTACGGGGTTTATGTTGCTAATTATGGAGGACCAACAAGGTTTTATGAATATACTGATGACATAATAGTCGATAAATCTGTACAACTTAATCTTGCAAAGATTACCGGTGGTCGGGCGGTCGTAGCTGGACATATTATTTCTGATAAGATTGATGTGTTCGCCGCTAATGAAAGAGGAGCAAATTTTTTATATAAAAATAATAATGGTAAATTCTTAGATGTCGCGAATGAATATAGAGTACAAGACATCCTTCAAAATGGCAGAGGAACTGCTTTAGCTGATATTTATTATAGAGGACGATTGGATATTTTAAATGGAAATTGGGGAGGATTTCACAGAGCTTACGTACTTAAAGATAATATTTTTGAAGATATAGCTAAACCACCTTTTGATGAACCATCAAGAATAAGAACCGTCATTTCAGCTGATCTAGATAATGATGGTTACGACGAAGTATTCATGAATAATATCGGTGAACCAAACAAACTTTTTAAAATTTTAGATAATGGTTTGATAGAGCAAATACCATTAGAGGTTGGCTTAGAGCCAAATGGATATGGAACTGGCGCAGCAGTTGCTGATATAGATAATGACGGTGTGCTAGAGTTGTTAGTTTCTCATGGGGAGAGTTTTGATCAGCCATTGTCGTTGTATAAAGCAAAAGTAAACCCCAAAAATAAATATTTAAGAATTAAACCTTTAAATAAATATGGTGCACCTGCAAGAGGAGCAACAGTTACATTAATTTCAAATTTAAGAAAACATTCTAAAACAATTGACTCTGGATCTGGTTATCTTTGCCAAATGGAGCCAGTGGCTCATTTCGGAATTAGAAAAAATGAAAAAAATATAAAAGTTCAGGTTAAATGGACAAATGGTAAAACAGAAACAATTTCTGTTAAAAAATTAAATAAAACAATTAAATTGAATCAATCAAACTAATTTAAAGGTTGAAGAACTCTATTTATAAAATGGATTACACCATTTGAGGCTTCAACATCAGCTGTTACAACTTCAGCTTCATTTATATAAACTATACCATTAACTTTTTTGATTGTTATTTCTTCACCATTAATTGCCTTAAGTTTTATTTCACCATCTATTTCCGAAGAAGTTATTTTTTTTGAAAAGACGTGTCTTCCTAAAATATTTACTAGCTTTTGTTTATTCTCTTCTCTTAATAGGCCATAATATGTTTGTGCACTAATTGCAGCAAATGCATCATCTAATGGTGCAAAAACTGTAAATGGTCCGTCACCTTCTAAATTTTTGTTTAATCCTGACTTAGTAAGAGTTTCGTTCAATTTGGTAAATTTTCCAGTCTCATTAAGTTTATCAATTATATTTGCAGATGTAATTGTTGGTATTAAAATCATTACTAGTAGAGAGATTATTGAAAAAATTTTTTTCATAGGAACTAATTATATAAAAATTAATAATTTAAAAAGTTAATTTGGTGCGACAAAAGTTAAATAAAAAACTGTAAATTTTCAATATTTTACACTAGAAAATAGCACCTATTAATTTACACTAAATTAATTATTGAAAAATTTTAATTGTAAATAAATGAGATTTATAAAAAATATTATTAAATTATCAGTTATTTTTACTTTAGTTTTGTCTTTTTCAAATATTTCAAGCTCATCAGAAAAAAATTATTATAAAGATTTGATAACTGATTGGTCAAGAATATTTCCTGATAAAAATAGAAACGCAGCAGGTCCAAAATTCTTTAAATACATAATTGATAAAGATATTACTTACAAAGATTTTATTGAATACAACAAATTATATTGTGCTGTATCTGGGTCATTGATTGATCCTAACAGTGAACCTGACTTTATATTTGTTAATGAAAAAGAAACTAAAAAAAAAATTTGTGGGAATTATTATAAATGTTGTATCCCATGTTCATGTGATGTAATGAAGTACTCGGAAGTCCAAAAAATAAAACATAAGTTTAGTGATGGCATAAAAGAGTTTTTTGTTTTTACGATTAAAAATCCTTGTAATAAAAAAGATTTTCCTAATAGAGTAAATAAAGATTATTTTTGTAACGGTGATAAGATTAATGATAAACAAGTTTACAGTATTAATGATCATATAGTTATAGGTTTATTGCATGATGGAAAAAATTGTGAAAAAGACGAAATTGATTTTGTTAAAAGCCACCAAGTTACTGGTAGATACTGCGAGTTAAGAAATAATACACCTTTAGAAAATTTAAATGCTGGTATGGGAGATATATTCATTAAATTAGCAAGATAAATTTTAAAAATTTTTGTTTTTTTTTAATCAGTAAATTATTGTTATAAAAATCTATCTCGGTTAAAATAACAAATATTGAACATAATAATTTTACAACACATTAAAATTGAAGATCCAGGCTTTATTAAGGATTTAATGTTAGATGATGGTTTAAACCTTACCACCATTGAGTTAGATGAGGGTGAAAAAATTCCTGATGATTTAAAAAAATTTGATGGAATGTTTTGCATGGGTGGACCGATGGATACGTATATGGAAAAAGAGTATCCTTGGTTAACTGAAGAAAAAAAAAAAATTAAAGAATTTGTAGTAGATTTAAAAAAACCTTATTTGGGTTTCTGTTTGGGCTGTCAATTGTTAGGTGAAGTGGTTGGTGGTAAAGTTGTTAAATCAAATCCGGCCGAGATTGGTATCATGGATATAAATTTTACTGAAAATAAAAAAGAAGATACTTTATTTTCAAAATTTCCAGATAATATCAAAAGTTTACAATGGCATTCTTATGAGGTTCAAGGAATTGAAAAAAATCCTGATATTACTTTATTAGCATCATCACCAGTAACCAAGTATCAAATTTTTAAATATCGAAACCATGCTTATGGTATTCAATTTCACATAGAAATCAAAGATACAACAGTTAATGATTGGGGCTGTGTACCAGAATATAAAAAGGCACTTGAGGATCAATTAGGTGATGGTGCATTAGAGAAATTTGATAAATCTGCTAAAAATAATATGGAAGATATGAATAATTATTCAAAAATTTTATACAACAATTTTAAGAAACTCTTGTGAGTAAAAAAAGAAAAAAATTGAAGAAGAAAAATCCAATGGCAAAATTATTACGTTCTCCAATGTTAAGAAATAAAATATTAAAAAATAAGAAAAAAATTTATAACAGAAAAAAATTTAAATTAGATAATGAATAACAAAATTTTTGAGTGGGCAGGGGTTATTACAGCAATATTATATTCATTATTTGTAGCCACGAATATTGGTATAGAGTTTTTTGGTTTTTGTTTATTACTTATTTCTGCAATCTTAATTGGAATTTGGGCTTACAGGGATGGTCATAGAGGAATATTATTTTTACAATTTTTTTATGCCACTGCAGCAATTATTGGAATGTTTAGGTGGTTCTAATTGAAAGTTGAGATTATTTTAGGAATATAATTTTTAAAATTAAAAAAACCCTTATTACAATATTGCCAAGAATATTGATCAAGTTTTCTATACAAAAAATCTAATTTTAAACTATTTGAATTTAAATAATCAAGATTTTCACTAACAGTTGGATATAAAGCAATAACATCTTCATCTATATTTTTAATTTCACTTATATCCACTATTTCATAATTTATTGAATTATTTTTTAATCTTTCCTTTTGGTCATCAACTAAAAGTGATTTAAATTTTAAGACTTTTTCACTTAGTTTGATTGATCTATTTTCATTTTTATTTGTAATTATATAAATTTTTTTAAAATTGTTATTTTTAAAATCACTAGTTTCAAATGATAGATTATTTTCAAAAATTAAAAGATTTCTATCGTTTATATCTTTATTACTAAAATTTTGTTTGATAATTGAATAAGTTTTTTCTGAAATTTTAGGAGGGGCGTTTTCGTTTAATTTAATATTGTCAAATCTATTATTAGTGAATTTTTTAATATTCCACTCGCTCGCTAAATAATGTTTTCCTTGTGTCTGAACTCCAGCTACCCATCTCCATCCAAGAGTATTTGATGCAGCATCACCATCATATAGATGTTTCATAAAAAATTCTGCCCCTAGTTGCCAAGGTAGCTCTAAAGTAAAAATCCAAATACTAGCAAACCACATTCTTGTATGGTTATGTAAATAGTTATTTTCTTTAAGCTCATTAACCCATTGATTAAAACATTCAATATTAGTTTTTCCGTCAATTGCATTTATGTAATTTTGGTTATTTTTAAACTCTTCTCGAATTTTATTTAACCCTAAGAGATAATCTGTCCAAACATTTGGTCGTAATTCTAGCCAACCTTTCCAATACGTTCGCCATAATACTTCTTGAATAAATTTTTCATTTTTAGAAAAAGAAAATTTGTTAAGTGATTTTTCAATTACTTCTTTCTCGCTAACTACTCCATGTGTAATGTACGGAGATAAACCAGATATATTAGTTCTATTTTCTGGTCCAAAATCAAAATTTCTTAATTTAGAATATTCAGAAAGATTATTTTCTACAAAATCATTTAATCTGTTTAAGGCCGCAACCTTAGAGGCTTCAAATTTCATTTTTAATTATTTTGATTTTTTTTTCTTTAGACCCAACTTATCACTATGTCTTAATCTTAATATTACGATTGCTCCGGCAATAAGGACTATAGCAACAGCCTCATACACAAGCGCTGCGGGATCCATTTCTTTTCCTTGAAGAATAATAAATCGGGCTAGAGCTGTAATTGCTATCAATAGAGGCAATGTAATACTTATGGATTGCTGATCCCAAAAGACTCTTACCATCGCTAACACTTCTAGATAAAGAAACATCAACAGCAGATCTGCTAGAGTTACTGATTGATTTACAAACATTTTTTTTATCTCTATTCCGACAGCAATCACTGTGCTAACTAAAATAATGCACATTAAAATTAGTTGTAAATTTTTTGTTATATTTTGCATTACTTATCCTTACTGAATGGTAGCCATTTTTCAAATACTGATTTTGAAGAACCGTCATATGGAATTGAATATGAATACGGATTTGGACTTGTTAATACTTCAATTCCTTTTGAAAAAACAAATATAAATACGATCACAAAAACAAGAACCATTATTTTGAAAGGGTCAAAATTTTTTGTTTTAAAGACACTAGCTGAATTTTCCTCAGCTCTATGAAAATGTTTAAAAGTCATGTATACGGCAAATATCAAACCAATGTGAGCTAAAAAGAGTCCCGTCCAACCAAAAACAAAAGTTGTATATGAAAAAACATATAAACTAAAAACTGTGGTCCAAATAAAGCTTAAGACTAGTAAGATTTGTAACCTAACAGTTTTAGGAAGAGAACGGAGATCATTTTTACTATCATCAAACAAAATATTTGCTGTGTCTCTCATCCAATTTTTAAGTGATTCCATGATTCTAAGATATAGCTAAAAATAAATTTAACAAACTATAAATTGTCCTAAAACTTATTAATATTACAGTTTTTTCTTGTGATAATTAATAAATCTTTCAACATTAGATTTATTAAATGTTTTATTTTCTTCAAAAGAAACTTTTTTCATTGAGTATGCATTACTTTTTGTAATTCTAGATGAGATAGTAATATTTCCTTTATAAAGTTTAAGTTTCACAGATCCATTTACTTTATTTCTTTTTTGATCAATGATTTTTTGTAATTTAAATCTTTCTTTAGAGTACCAATAACCATTATAAATTAATTCAGCATATCTAGGCATGATCGAGTCCTTTTTGTGCATTGTATCTTTATCTAATGTTACTGACTCAATAGCTCTGTGAGCATGAATTAAAAGTGTTCCACCTGGTGTCTCATAAACTCCTCTTGATTTAATTCCAAGAAATCTATTTTCAACTAGGTCAACCCTTCCTATACCGTTTTTCCCAGCAATTAAATTCAATTTAGTTAGAATTTTTTCAGGATTTAATTTTTTTCCATTAATTCCAATAGGATCACCATTTTTAAAATTGATTGAAATAAAAGTTGGTTTGCTTGGTGCTTTTTCAGGAGAGGTTGTTCTTTGGAAAATAAATTCTGGAGCTGAATTTTTTGGATTTTCTAAAATTTTTCCCTCGGTTGAAGTATGAAATAAATTATCATCAACTGAAAAAGGTGGTGCACCTTTTTTATCTTTTGGAATAGGTATTCCATGTTTTTTTGCATAATTGATCAAATCACTTCTAGATTTTAATTTCCAGATTCTCCAAGGAGCAACAACTTTTATTTTAGGACCAAAATAGTGATAACCAAGCTCAAATCTTACTTGATCATTTCCTTTTCCAGTTGCACCATGAGATACTGCGTATGCTTTAAATTTTTTGGCTACTCTTATTTGATCTTTCGCAATTAATGGTCTAGCTATTGAAGTTCCTAGTAAATAAACACCTTCATAAATTGCATTACCTCTTATCATTGGAAAAACATAATCTTTTACAAAAAGATTTTTTAAATCCTTAATTATTATCTTTTTAACACCAAATTTTTTTGCATTATTAATTATTTGCTTTCGATTAATCTCTTGTCCTATATCTGCAGTGTAACAAATGACCTCTGCGTTATAATTTTCTTGAAGCCATTTTAGAATAATAGATGTATCTAACCCACCTGAATAAGCTAAAACAATTCTTTTTTTTGATTTCATTAATTAACTGCAAGCTTTTTTTGCAGAATTATAAGCTTTTGTGAATCCTAATAACGAATAATGATCTATGGTTTGTGATCCTTTTTCATTATAGCCAGTAACCATAATTCTTGATCCTTTTTTCATAACTTTAACCATTATTTTTTCTTTTTTATTACTTGTCATCCAAGCAAAACCCTGTTGTTTGATATCAAATTTAAACTTGTTATTTCCAGAGGTTGCTAAAACAGTATTATTTTTATTAAATTCATATCCAGCAGTTGCGCTAATCTCATTAGAAATTTTTTCATTTGGTCTAAAGGTTACAAATAATCTAGCATCTCTTTTATTTGTTTTCGGTGCTTGTAAAACTGGAATAGATTGAGCAAAACAAACTTTTCCAGAGCTTTCTTGGATTACTAACGTTTCCCAATCTTTGAATTTACCAACCTTTTTAATGTCTGCTAAACTAATCGTAATTGGAATGATTAATAATAAAAACGTAAAGATAAATTTTTTAATTATGGACATGGATTAGGGTATTTTTTTTGAATTTTATTAATATCATTTATTATATCGCTATTTAAATTTACATTTACACTTTCTATATTTGTTTTCAACTGTTCCATTGTCGTTGCACCTATAATAACACTTGTTGTGAAATGTTGAATTTCACAGAATTTTAAGGACATTTGAGTGAAATCTAAATTATATTTTTTTGAAACCTTGTAGTATTCATCAATAGCTTTTTGGCCATTTTCATTTTTATATCTATTAAAATTTTTAAATAATTGCATTCTCGATTTTGCTGGTAATTTATTATTTCTATATTTCCCTGTTAAATATCCAAATGCTAATGGAGAGTATGCCAATAAGCCACTTTGTTCCCTCACAGAAATTTCCGCTAAACCAACTTCATACGTTCTATTAAGTAAATTATAAGGATTTTGGACAGACATCATTCTTGGAAGCCCTTTCGTTTTTGAGAGTTCAAGAAATTTAGATAAACCCCAAGCAGTCTCATTTGATAGACCTACATATCTAATTTTACCTTGTTTAATAAATTTTTTTAAACTTTCTAAAATTTCCTCAAAAGGTGTCCAATTTTTATCGTTCTCGTCATGTTCATAACCATAATCACCAAAAAAATTTGTACTTCTTTCAGGCCAGTGAAGTTGATATAAATCAATATAGTCTGTTTTTAATCTCTTTAAACTTTCATCCAAAGCTTCTGCGATCTTTTTTTTGCCAAAACTATTTCCACCTCCTCTTATATATTTATTAGATGTACTTCCACATACTTTAGTAGCAAGAACAATGTTATTTCTCTTTTTTGTTTTCTGAAACCAATTACCAATTATTCTCTCAGTTTCACCATAGGTTTCTTCTCTCATTGGAATTGAATATATTTCAGCCGTATCCCAAAAATTTACTCCATGGCTCAACGCAAAATCCATTTGTTCAAAACCTTCACTCTCTGAATTTTGTTCACCCCAGGTCATTGTACCGAGACAAATTGTACTCACATCTAGGTCAGTATTTCCTAATTTTTTGTAATTCATTACTGTTTTGCAATCTTAGTCATTTGTTGTTTTTTTGATATCTTGAATAATTATTAAAAGATTATATATATCTCATCATGGAATTTAATAAAAAAGGTATTTTAGGTAGAGCAAAAGATGCTGCTCAACAAACAACAGCAGTAACGGATGAAGGCTTAAGAGCCTACATGCTAAAAGTATATAACTACATGGCAACGGGAATCCTAATGACGGGGATAATTGCACTTATAACTTTTAAGATGTCTGTTGTGACTGATAGTTCAGGATCTATAGTTGGATTAACTCAAGTGGGTAACGCAATCTATATGTCAGGTTTAAAATGGTTGGTAATGTTAGCTCCGCTTGGAATCGTGTTTTACATGAGCTTTGGTATCAACAAGATGAGTGCTGCTAAGGCACAAACAACTTTTTGGATTTTTGCTGCATTAATGGGTCTGTCTCTTTCGTCAATTTTATTAGTTTATACTGGCATGAGTATCACAAGAGTATTTTTCATTTGTTCTGCTACATTCGGAGCGATGAGTATATATGGCTACACAACTAAAAGAGACTTAACGAAATTAGGATCTTTTTTAATGATGGGTTTAATCGGAATTATTATTGCATCAATCGTGAACATATTCATGAAATCTTCAATGATGTATTTCGTAATTTCTATTTTAGGAGTTTTAATTTTTGTAGGACTGACTGCATACGACACTCAAAAAATTAAGAACATGTATGCTGCTAGCGATACGGGTGAATTAATGGGCAAAAAAGCTGTAATGGGTGCATTAACACTTTATTTAGACTTTATTAATTTGTTTATTATGTTGCTTAGACTTTTTGGTCAAAGAAGATAATTTAAAGTTTTTTCCAATTAATATTCTTTAACAAACTATTTAAATCCGAAGAATTTTTGAATATTTTTCCATTAGCATCAGTAATTAAATATTTAAGATTTTTATTTTTTGGCTTAAAATTTTTACAAATTTTATATAACGCATTTTCTGTAGTATTTTTAAAAACACTAAAACCAACTTGTTTACTTGATATATTAAGACCGTAATCTTTCCACGATCCTTCAGAGACCATTTTTGCATATAGGTCTAAAATAATCTTTAATTCATCTTTTTCAAAAAAATGTTTTTCTTCAATATTCTTTTTATTAGCATTATCGATTATTAGACGTAAATTATTATTCATTAGTTTTATACTTATTTATTAAACTTATTTGAAAAGCTGTAAATATAAATGTAATTGGCAATAGTCCCCATACTTTAAAGTTTACCCAGAATTCCTCAGATTGAGTTCTCCAAACAATCTCATTAAGTATTGCAAGGCCAAAAAAGAAATATATCCACCTTTTATTTAATATCTCCCACCCTTCATCAATTAGTGAGATAGATCCACCCATTAATTTTTTTAAAACAGGCTCATTTGTAAAGTATCTTCCAAATATCAAAGCGAATGCAAAGAGAATATTAATAATTGTCGGTTTAATATAAATAAAAACTGGATTATCAAAATAAATTGTTAAGCCGCCAAAGAAAGTGATTAAAATTCCACTTAACAAAGGTACTTTTGGTATTTTTTTTTTCTAAAAACCAAACAATTACCAATGCAATTATTGTCGCAACAATAAATGGAGGAATGGCAATTTTTAAGTCTTTTCCACTATCGTAGTAGTAGTAAAAAAAAATTACTAGAGGTCCAAAATCTGTAAGAAACTTTAAAAAAGATTTGTTCACAGGCAAGATATTAACATAAATAATATTTTCGTAAAAACTTTTAATTTTTCTTATTGATTTTTGTTTTTAAATACCCATACTAAACTCGATGGCAATTCAAAAAGCTAAATTCTCAATTGGCGATATAGTAAAACATAAACACTTCGACTTTAGAGGTGTGATTTACGACGTTGACTTTGAATTCAATAATTCAGAGGAATGGTATCAATCCATTCCAAAAAATGTAAGACCTAGAAAAGATCAGCCTTTTTATCATCTGTTAGCTGAAAATGATGAAATTACTTACGAGGCATATGTTTCTGAGCAAAATCTATTAGTGGACGACTCAAATGAACCAATAAAACATCCTCTGATTGAGGAAATTTTCTCTGGAAAAAAAGGATCTAGTTATTTCAAGCTATCTAATTAAATAAATCACTTTTTTAACACATTTAGCTCAAACCTTCGACACAGCAGTTTGCTAATATAGGGTTAATTCTGATCAAGGGTGCTACTTATTTACCCTTCGTTATTATCTCCCTCTGGCATTCTTGATCAGGCTGTTTTTTCATAATAAAAATAATCTCATATATGTTTAAATATTTTGAACCAAGTAAAATTTTTTCGATTACATCGAAAGCTCCTAAGTATGTTTTGTTTTTATTTATTGTTATCCTTTCGATAGGATTAACAGAGGCATTGATATTGTCTCCTGAGGATTACAAACAAAGTCACTCTGTCAGAATTATGTATGTTCATGTTCCGGCGGCTTGGATTTCACTCGGAATTTTTTCTTCTATTACTTTTTTATCTATAGTTGGATACATATTTAAAATAAGAAATTTTTTTTTAATCGCAAAAAGTTTGGCACCCTCTGGATTAGTATTTAATATAATAGCTCTGGTGACTGGCTCAATATGGGGCAAACCTACCTGGGGAACATGGTGGGCTTGGGACGCAAGAATAACTTCAATGTTAATATTAGTATTGTTTTACATCATGTATCTTATTGCATGGAGGATCTTTGAAGATAATGACAAAGTGTTTAAAGTCACATCAGTTATTACAATTTTAGGAATAATTAATGTTCCAATAATAAAGTATTCGGTAGATTGGTGGAATACATTGCATCAACCCGCTTCAATTAACATACTTTCGAAATCGTCAATCCATATATCAATGCTCTTTCCTTTATTGACAATGACTGCGGCATTTGCCCTATTTTCTCTACTGATTTTTTTAATGAAATATAATACAGAACTGATAAAAATTAAAAATAAAGGGTTA
>CACORD010000014.1 GCA_902629535.1 uncultured Pelagibacteraceae bacterium
CAGAAGAAGCCAATGTGTCTGAAGGTGAAAATAAACCTGATGAGGTTACTCAGAATCAATCCGAAGTTGAAAATACAACAAATCCTACTGAAAAATCAGAGAATGCTGATGAAACATCAAATATAGATAACCAAAACCAAAATCTTGAGGATAATGCAAATCAAAATGATTCATCAGATGAAGAAAAACAAGAAAAAAATACTGTTATACATAAAAAAGATGGAAGACTTCACATTTATGTAAGACAAGATAAATACAAGGGTGAATTAAAATCAAAAAATTGGGTTGGAAGACTTTACATAGATGGAAAACAGAAAATATCTTCATCTGGAACTCAAAATTTAGATGAGGCTATACCTATTTTAGAAAAATGGTTTGATGATGTTCAAGCTGAGAGTGAAAAACAAAAAAAACAAGCGGAAGAGCAACAAAATATTCCAGCTCCAGTAATAGAAGAGCCATCTACACCTCCAGAAGAAACAAAACCTTCAACAGAAATTCCAACACCAAGTCCTTCAACTCCAACAAATGAAAATATTGTTAATCAAAATTTACAAAATGATCAAAATAAAATTATCAATGATGGAAATGATAATGCAGAGGACCCAAAACCAAAAAGTAAAATTTCAAATATTTTTGG
This sequence comes from uncultured Pelagibacteraceae bacterium, assembly GCA_902629535.1. Taxonomy (GTDB): domain Bacteria; phylum Pseudomonadota; class Alphaproteobacteria; order Pelagibacterales; family Pelagibacteraceae; genus Pelagibacter. Next base: position 641 of record CACORD010000014.1, read on the forward strand.
AAAACTAAAAAACATTAAGTTAAAAAAACCATCTTTGGATGGAATTAAACTGCCTGCATCCTCTAAAAAAAGTTCAAGTAATTCAATTACTAAATTTATTGATAAATTAAAATCAAAAATTGGAAAATCTTCAATACAGGGTGAAGAAATTATTGGTGTTGAGTTAAATAATAAAGAAATTCGTTTAGCTCAAGTAAACTTGAATAAATCTAATCAATGGGTTTTAGAAAAATTTTTTACTCAAAAAGTTGAAATAGCAGACGAAAGTTCAGTAATTGAAAATGCCGATAAGTTTACAGAAGAACTATCTTTAGCTTTACAAAAAATAAAACTTGATACAAATAATGTTGCAATTTCGATACCTGTTACAAGTGCAATAATCAGAGTTGTTACTGCTCCACTAATGAAAGATGAGGAACTTCAAAAAGCAATTGATACGAATTCTCTTTGGGAAAATTTAGTCCAACTAACAGATAATTTAGATGACTATTCTATTTTTCATCAGGTAATAAACAGAAATGAAAAAGATAATACGATGGATATTTTATTTGTAGCATCCAAGCTTACAGATATTAATAGTTATGTTTCTATTGTTAAAAACAGTGGATTAAATCCAGTAATTATAGATGTAAAGTGCTTTGCACTAAAATCTGCAGTTGATCAAATAAATCAAATAACAAAAAAAGCTGAGGACACAAATTTAACAGCCGTTTTAGAATTTGGTTTAGATGAAAATTATCTTATGATTTTATATGATAATAACCCAATAATAACTGACATTTTTTTAAGAGGCCAAGATAGAAAGATTTTATTGGAGTCCCAAGTCATCGAAGAGAAAGAAGGACTTGTTAGAAGATACGCAGTTCAAGTAAAACAAGCAATTCAAGATTTTGAGACCAAATATGAAAAAAGAATTAGAAATATAAAAGTTGTCTCAGACGTCGATAATGTTGAGGAATACTTATCATATTTTAGAAAAAGTTTAATGAATGTGGGCTTTAATTTGTTTGATCCTGTCTCAGGATTACAAGTACCTCAGCAATTCGATAAAGAGCTTAATAAAGAAAATAGATCTTATTTAACAACGTCAATAGGTTTAGCTTTTAGAAAATTAGATGTTTTTGGTTATTACAAATTTGTAACAGCCGCAAAAAACATAAATTTACTTCCAGATAGACAAAGCATGTTCCAAAAGAAAAAGATGAAAGCGATTTCGAGTTTTGCTTTCAAAGGTTTGGCAGGAGGAATAGCTGCACTTTATTTAGTATTATTCACCTTATCATTTTGGAATATACATAGCTACAACAAGAAACTTGAAGACTATGATAAAGTTATAAATCTACACCAACAAAAAAATCTTGAATTAAAGAAAATAACTAAAGAATTAAAATTGATGCAAACAACCTTAAAATTAAGCAAAACACTTAAATCAAATAAAGAATTAACTTATAGAGTTTTGGCACAAATTGCATCGAGTGTTCCAACAAGAGTAAGATTTGATAAGGTTGATTATAATGGAGGGAGCCTAATAACAATTCAAGGTATAGCAGCTAGCGACCAAGACATCCTTAAGTTTATAGAAAATTTAGGTAAACAACAACTTATAGATCAAGCCTCTTTATCATCTATGAGATTACCTCAAAGGACACAGGGTGGAGCAACAATGAAAGGTTTTAGAGTATTTGTAAAAATTAAAAATGTTTAGTTATGAATTTTAATATTGACTTAAAAAATTTGGATTTAAAAAATATTTCTATGGACGACATTAAAGCTAAGCTCCAAAATGTCGAAAAGAAAACATGGATTAAAATTGGAGTTTCGTTTGGGGCAGTAATATTCTTTTTAATTATTTATTACGGAGTATTAAATCCAATTGTAAACAAGAAAAAAGCTCAGCTTGACGATATGAGAGCAAAAGAAGGTGAGACCGAACAATTCATAAATAATATTAACTTAGCTAAAGTTAAGATTAAAAAATTAAGACCTAGATATGAACAATATTCAACTTTATTTCACTCTAGAGCAGAGGTCGAAGGGCTTTACCAGACATTGAGTGAATTTGCAGGAATGAATGATTTAGTTATTTCAAGGATTGAAAAAGGAAAAATTGAAGAGGTTTCAAAAAAGGCAGCCTTAGCAAAAGCTGCTGGAAAGAAAGCAAAACAGAGCAAAAAACAAAAGAAAAAAAAGGTTGAAAATATAGCTTATTACACAATTCCAGTGAATTTTGAGATTACTGGTAATTTCTTGGGATATATCAAATTTAAGAGACAGCTTTCACTCTCTCAAAAGATGTTAAACTTTGACAAAGAGTCTATCCAAGTGGTAAAAAGTAACGATACAACCGGAGCGATAAAAGTAAATGGCACATTAACTATAGTAGGATTAGCAGATGAATTTTTTTAAAATATTATTAACCTTTATTTATCTATTATTTTCATCTGTAGCCTATGCAGATAATCATGATGCCCAACAGAATATTGTCGAAAAAGCAAAAGAAATAAATCAAAAAATAAAAAAGGATCAGGCGTTAAAATCAGCGAATAATCAAAATGCTGCTGGCAAAGAAGAGCCACTCCCGTTAAACGATCCTTTTGTTGGAGATGGTTCTTTAGGTGGTACAGGTGGAGTAGAGCTAATTGCAAACTCTGATGAGGATAAAAGAAAACTAAGTGTATTTAATTTTAAATTAGTTGGTGTAATTGGTTCAAGTGATGATTTGTATGCATCGATGATTGATGAAAACGGAGAAATTTTAACATTAGGACTTTTTGAAGAGTTATCACCTGGCATCAAATTAGTTGGTGTTAACACTAAAGAAGTAGTTTTTGAAAGAGATGGTGGATCTTTAGTAGCAATTAATTTTAAAAATCAAATAATAGAGAGAGCAAAATAATTTATGAAAAGTAATTTTTTAAAAGCTCTTCCCATTTTAATTGGCCTTACGATTTTGATGACTGGCTGTACAATGCAAGGAAAAAAGTCAAAAGTTTTTAAACATGATACTCCATTGATAAAAACAGACATCAAAGAACTAGGAAAAAAAGAATTAGAGAAAAGCGCTGAAATGGGCCCAATTCCTAATGAGGCAGATGTAATAAAACTTAAAAAAAGAAAAAAAATATCCTCAGTAAAACAAAAAAATTATCTTTTAATTCCTGATGAATTTAGAAAGTTAAAACAAAAAGTAACTTTTAGATTTCAGAACATGGATTATAGAGAGGCAATGACCTTAATGGCTAAAGTTGGAGACATAAACATTCTTGTTGGTGATGATGTTGCGGGTGCGATTTCCGCAGAATTAATCGATGTTCCTTGGGACAAGGCTTTTAATGCTTTATTAGATATGAAAAACTATGCAGCAGATATAGATGTTAGTAGTAATATTATTAGAGTTGCTACGCCAGCAACTTTAACTTCACAAGAAGGTTATAAATCTGCAAGAGCACAAGCGGTTAAAAAGAAAGTAGAATTAGAAGACTCGGTGGAGCCAATTATTTCTGAAATATTTAGATTGTACTATATATCTCCTGCCGAAGCTAAAGCAACACTTACAGAGTTGTTTACGTCTAGTGCAGGTGGATCTTCATTTGTTCCAATACAGGTAACAGAGGAAAAAACTACCAGATCAATTATTGTTAGAGGTAAAGAAAAAGATTTAGATGTAGTTGATAAAGTTGTTAGAGAAATAGATGTAAGAACTAAACAAGTGTTAATGGAAGCATTTATTGTTGAAGCAAATTCTGCTTTTGAAAGATCTTTAGGTAACAAACTTGGTGCGGCATATACTAGGAAAGGTGTAAGAGTTGGTGGTACATCAGGTGGTAGTACCGTTGGTGCAGCAAGTGGTACTGGTGCAGCATTAAGTGATGGTACTGCAGCAATTGCAGACGCTGGTGCTTCTGGAGAAGATGGAATTTATAATTTCAATGTTGTTGGTGCTACTAGTGGTATTGGAGTTTTAAGAAAAACAGGTTCTGCTGTACTTAAACTTCAGCTTGAAGCTTTAGAAAAAGAAGGCTTAAGCAAGACAATTTCAAATCCGAAGTTGTTTTCTTTAGATAATCAAACTGCCCAAATTAAACAAGGTGTGCAAATACCTGTTTCTGGTGGAGATGGCCAAGATACATTTAAAGATGCTGCTCTAGTTTTAACCGTTACTCCAAGTATAATTGGAGATGGAAATGTTCTATTAGATGTAAAAGTAAATAATGATACGCCTGACAGAACAAATCCAGGATCAGTTGGTATCAATACAATGGAAATAAAAACGAAGTTATTGGTTGCTGACGGAGATATTGTTGTAATTGGTGGAATTAAAAAGAACAATATATCTTCAAATAAATCCACTGTACCTGGTGTAAGCAAGGTACCCATACTTGGAAAAATGTTTCAAGGATCGCAAAAAGCTGATACTTTAAATGAATTGTTGGTCTTTATAGCACCAAGAATACTGTAATGTTATGTTGAAGATAAGTAGAGAAAGCGAAATTAATTTAATTAACGTTCTAATAGATAATGACGTTATATCTGGAAAAGATTTAATTAGCATTAAAAAGAAGAGTAGCGAGGCAAACTCATCACAAATAGAGGCAGTATTTGACTTAAAATTAACTGATGAAAAAAGAATTCTTGAAATTTTAGTTAAAGAGCAAAATTTAGAAATTGTAGATTTAAAAAAAATTGAAATTACGGAAGATATAAAAACTGTTCTTCCTTCTAATTATATCAAAGTCAACTTTGTTGCGCCATTTAAAATTGACGGAAAAACTTTACACATTGCAATTCCTGATAGTTCTAAATTAACTTTAATGAGAAATCTTAAAGCAATCACTAAAAAAAATATTGAGTTGCACGCTGCACCTTTGACACAAATTTCTGAGTTTATTGAGCGACTATCAAGTGAAAGTGGTGAGGTAACTACAGATACAATTCGAAAAGAAAATAAAGAAAAACAAAAAACTTTTGACTCTGATCTTGGTGATGCTGGTGAGGTTCTTGAAAATGCCCCAGAGGAAGACATTGAAGCAATTGAAAATGAGTCTGAGGTAATTAAATTTAGTACCGCAGTAGTTGCAGAAGCAATTAAAAGAGGCGTGAGTGATATTCACATAGAGCCATATAGATTTTCATCAAGAGTAAGATACAGACAAGACGGAATGCTTCAAGAGCAAGAACAGTATAAACAATTCTTGCATGATAATTATGGTGCTGTCGTTACTCGATTTAAAATCATGGGTAAACTAGATATTGCAGAAAGAAGACTACCACAAGATGGCGCAATCAATTTTAAAATTGAAGGTAAGGTTGTTGATTTACGTTTATCAATTTTGCCAACAGCAAATAATGAAAGAATAGTAATGCGGGTTTTAAATAAAGATGCAGGAGACATTACTTTAGAACAATTAAATTTTGAAGATCAGGACTTAAACAGTTTGAGAAAAGCAATTCATTCAACTCAAGGCTTAATACTTGTAACTGGGCCTACGGGTTCTGGTAAGTCTACAACATTGTATAGTATTCTAAAAGAAGTGAGCAAACCTCATTTAAATATTTTAACTGCAGAAGATCCAGTTGAATATGAATTAGATGGAGTGGGTCAAGTTCAAATTAAAGACGACATTGGATTTACTTTTGCTACTGCTTTGAGGTCATTTTTAAGACAAGACCCTGAAATAATATTAGTTGGAGAGATGAGAGATAAAGAGACAGTTGATATTGGATTAAAAGCTGCATTAACTGGACACTTAGTATTTAGTACACTTCATACCAACGATGCACCAAGCACAATTACTAGATTACAAAACATGGGAACACCCGATTACTTAATAAGTGCGGCTTGTCAATTAGTGGTTGCTCAAAGACTAGCGAGAAGAAATTGCAAAGACTGTAAAATCCCTGACGATGATGTTAATCCAAAAGTTTTACAAGACCTAGGTTTTAGTGCAGAACAGGCGTCTAGAGTTAAAGCTTTTAAGGGTAAAGGTTGTGCTAAATGTAATGACACTGGGTATAAAGGAAGACAAGGAATTTATGAAATATTGGTTGTATCAAAACCAATTAAGGAAGCTATTTTAAGACAAGCGACTACACCAGAATTAAGAGAAATTGCTGTTAAGGAAGGTTTCCAAACCATGCAAGATATGGGAAAAAGAATGATAGCATCGGGCGATCTTAATTTTAGAGAATACGAAAGAGTTTTATCTTCTGAATAAAATTTAAAGTTTTATGGAAGCATTCAGTTACAAAGGAATTTCAGATGGAAAATACGTTGAGGGTGATATTGAGGCTCTTAATGTTGATGAAGCTTCTCATAAGTTAAAAGAACAAAAAATAATAATTACGAATTTAATAAGATCCTCAAAAAAAACAAAAAAAGACACAAAAGATAAGAAAAAAGGATCTAGCTTTTCATTATTTGGTAAAAAAAAGGCTTCGGTGCAAGATGTTCTTATATTTTCAAAACAATTTGCCACTATGGTTAAGGCTGGGTTACCAATTCTTCAAGTTTTAGCCATGTTGAGAGATCAATTGGAAAGTCCAGCAATGAAAGATATTGTAGAAGATATTCGTAAAAGTCTCGAGGGAGGTGTTACGCTTTCAAAATGTTTCGAAAAATTCCCAGATCTTTTTGACAATGTTTACATAAATTTAATAAAAGCTGGAGAGGCTAGTGGTAAATTAGATGTATTTCTACTTAAAATCGTAGAAGCTTTAGAGAAAAAAGAGAATATTAAAAAGAAAATTAAATCAGCTTTAATGTATCCAAGTATAATGTTTACTGTAGCGATAACAGTTAGTGCATTTATGTTAATTAAAGTAGTTCCTGTTTTTGCTAAAATGTATGATGGTATGGGCATAGAACTCCCAGCTGCGACGGCTACCATTATGGCTATGAGTGATTTTTTAAGAGGTACTGGTGGTCTTATTCTTTTGTTATCACTTATAACTTTTTTTATAACTTTTAGATATTTAACTGCAAAGAATGAAAAAATTAGATACGCATGGCATAAACGAGTTTTAAAATTGCCAATTTTTGGTGAAATGATTTTAAAATCAATGTTAGCTAGAATATCATTGATCATGGGAAATTTGAGTGCAGCAGGTGTTAATTTATTAGAAAGTCTAGAAATTGCTAAATCTGTAAGTAACAATGTTGTTGTTTTAGAATCTTTAGAGAATGTTAAAAAGGGTGTTTTTTCTGGTGACACTTTAACAAAATTGTTTCTCAAAGATCCTTTATTTCCACCGACATTTTCTCAATTAATTTCTGTTGGTGAACAAACAGGACAACTAGATGAAATGTTTGGTTCAGTTGCTAAATATTATGAGTCTGAATTTGATACTGTTGTTGAAAACTTATCAAGTTTAATTGAACCTATAATGATTGTTTTTATGGGTGTTATGATAGGAGGGTTAATGATCGCTATGTACTCCCCGATTTTCAACGTGGGTGCATTAATTGGTTAAAGTTGTTTAGTCAGCACTAAATGATTAATCCAAGGTTTTCTTTTTCCATCTTTAAATTCAACAGCGTCCATTATTTCTTGAATAAAAAAAGTACCAAGGCCACCTGGTTTAATATTATCAATTTCTCTATGTTTGACTTTCTTAGGATCAACTGGAGTCCCCATATCATAAAAAGCAATTTGTAATTTGTTATCTTCACAACTTATTTTTACAACCATAATATCGTTTGAATCTTGATTATCTTTATATGCATGTTTTACGATATTTTGTGCAGCTTCAGCGATAGCTAAAACTAATTCATCTTTTAGACTTTGTTCTATTTTTAATTTTTCAAATACATCACGACAAAAAGTCCGAACTTCTTTCAAACTGGATGATTTTACTAGAAAAGCTTTTTTTTCACTGTGGTTTTCAAGAGTAGCACTACTCATTTGAGATTATTCTAAGTTTAATATTTGCTCCAATTTAGCCATCATGATTACTTTTAGAACAGATTTGCTGACATCTTTGATTATTACTTTAGTATTTTTTTCTAATGCTTTTTGATGGCTTTCAATCAAAACTGAAATTCCAGAAGAGTCCATGTATTGAACTTGACTTAAATTTAAGTGAACTTCTTTACCAGAGTCTATATGTGGAAAAATTACCTCTTTAGCCTTTTCGACTACATCCATATCAATTTCTCCATCAAGGTGAACAGTTGTTATATTACCTTCCTCTGAAATCTTGTAACTCATAAAAACTTTCTTGCCATTGCTAAAACTTTTTCAACAGGTTCACTTACATTTTTTAACTCAAAATTTGTTTTTTTCTCTTCTGAAAGTTTTTTACTCTCAATTAAAACTGAAATTCCAGAAGAGTCCATGTAAGTTACCTTACTCAAGTTTAAATCTACATCATGACCAGCTTCGATTAAAGGCAAAATTGTTTGTCTTGCTTTATCAGCTACTTCCATATCAATTTCTCCATCAAGATGCACTATTTTGGTATTATCTTTAGTTTCAATTTTATATGACATTATATTTGTCCATTATGGGCAGAAAATCTTAAAGTTCCATAAAAAAAACGCCACTATTTGCAGTGTTAAAAGTATTTACATATGCAAAAAAATTTATCATTATGCGAACATATTAATTAATTTAAAGAGGGATAAATGAAAAATAATAAAGGTTTTACTCTTATTGAATTGCTTGTTGTTGTTGCAATCATAGGAATTCTAGCTGCTGTTGGAACCGTTGCTTATACAGGTTACACAGCTTCAGCGCAAAAAAATGCATCAAAAACATTACATTCTCAATCTGTAAAATATTTAACTGCTGAGATTCAAAAATGTGTTTTAGACGATAGTCAAAAAGCATTAGGTGGAAGCATAGATTGTGATGGTGATAAGACTGACGATAGTGACGGAACTGCTGGTCCAACGGCTGCTAATTACGCTAAATTCTTTGTCGCAAATTCTGAGGATAAAAATCCACATTCAAGTTCAGACGATGCTGCAGTAAAAATTGATGCTGCTCGTACACCAACAACTGAGGGACAGTTAGAGCTTTTTGTAACCGGTAATGACATACAAATTAAAATGTTACCTGCTGAAGGTGAGGCTGCTTTAGAAGCAGTAGTTACAGTAGAATAATAATTTAAATAATTTATGACAGCTAGAAGCTCGGGCTTTACATTAATCGAGCTTCTAGTTGTTGTTGCGATTATTGGAATTTTATCAGCAGTTGGCACTGTAGCTTACAATGGTTATGTTGGTGGTGCTCAAAAAAAATCAGCTGAAAGTATGTTACAACAAATAGCTTTAGCAGAGACAGAATATTATTCCATGACAGGCGAATATTATGTTAGCGGTGATACTTGCTCAGCTGACAGTGCTAGCTCTACTGCTGTAGAGACAAATTTGTTTGATGGTTCTGAAGTAATTGATAGTGAGTCTGATTTTAATTTTTGTGTATATGGCTCTACTATAGATTTTACTGTAAAGGCTGATAACGGAGATGGATGTGTGTTAACTTTAGGAAGAAATGGCTCTATCAATAGATCTTCTTGTTAATTAAAATTTATGAAATTATACACTGACAATGTTTCTTTGCGAAAAATTTTTGATATCAAAGTAGGATATCTTTTATTATTAGGATTATTTTTTATATTTTTTTCAATCTCATCTTCTTTTTCTTCAGAAAAAAATATTACTTATATGCAAATTTTACAAAAACCAAATGATCTAGATTTGAATTTAAAATATGCACAGCAACAAGGTAAAATGGGAAACTACAAACAAACGATCTCAACTCTTGAAAGATTAACTATGATTTATCCAGAAAATATTGAAATCAAGTTATATTTATTATCTGTTTTAGTCCAAGTGGACTCACCAGAGAAGGCCAACACAATTATTGAGGAGATGAAACTAAGAACAGATCTTAGTCCAGAAGATTTAGAATCTTTAAAAGAAATTGAAGAAGAAATTTTAGATAGAGAACCTAGCTTATGGAATATAGCGGCAGACATTGGATTTGGTTTAAACTTTACTGATAACGTAAATAGTGTTTCAAAAACTAGAACCAAAATGGATTCTGATGCAATAACACAATTTAATTCAGCATTATTTGATAGAACAGAAAGTGGATCTTTAGGAATAACTGCAACGAGACCTATTGGTGAAGAGTCATCTTTATTATTAAATTTTGCTCACACAACATCTAATCAATATAAAGAGGCTGATGATGATTTTCAAAGTTATGGATTTACTATTGGTTTAGATACTACCTTGGGAAATCAAAGCTTAAGTCCTTATTTAATAGCTAATAAATCTGATGCTCAACATGATGCTGATAGCTTTTCTTTTATGTATGGTATTGGAGGATTTTTTTCAGTTGGGGAAAGAAATTCTTTTAGTTATGGGTATTCCTACACTGATGCTAAAGCTAATCAAAATCACTCGGATTTGACTGCACAAGAAACTAATTCAATATCACATAACTATACTTTAGGTCATGATTTAATCATTACCCAGATAATATCCTCTTCCTTAAGTTTAGGTTACACTGATAGTGATGCAGTCGTTGATGCAGGAAATGATGCTGAGACATATGATATTGGCCTGGTATTAAATTTTGCATTTCCTTGGGCATTTATATCTGTTGGTAATTCTCATAGTTTTAATGATTATAAAAAAGAGGATACCACTGTAAATTCAAACAGAATTAGATCAGATCATTCTATGACTACTGATATTATGATTACAAAAGCATTAGGAGATTTTTTCCCAGCATTAGATCCAAATAGAACTTTATTTATGAACTTATCTTATGAAAAATTAATATCTGAAGCGAATATACTAAACTACGATTATATTGCAGATTCTTTTGCATTTAGTTTCACAAAATCTTTGAGTATAATGAAGTAGGTTTTGCAATTTTCTTATTAGATCACTTAAAATTGTTATTTAAAGCCATTTTTAAGACCCATTTTGAATACAAAACATTTTATTTTTTTAAGAAGTCTGATATTTTTCAACCACATGAAGAAAATTATAACAATAGTTTTAACATTACTGTTTTTAGGAAGCTTAAGTGCTAAGGCAAATGAAGAGCTAACTATAGAAAAACAGTTAGTTGGAATTGTTGGAGCAATTTCAGGTACAGTTAAAACTGAAAATAGAGAATTAAAAACGGGTGACAAAATTTATTTAAATGAGACAATTTTTGCTAGTACAGGCTCTGGAACTCAAATTTTATTATTAGATCAATCAACATTTACAATTGGTGAAGACTCAGAAGTTGTAATGGATACATTTATTTTTGATCCTGCTACCAATGATGGAAAAATAGTTGCCAGCGTAAAACAAGGAAGTTTAAAAGTTATATCAGGACTGATCAGTAAAAAAAATCCTGATAGTCTAACTGTAGAAGTTCCCGAGGGCACACTAGGTTCAAGAGGAACTGAATTCCAAACAATTGTTTCAAGTGGAAGGACTGACACTTTACTAATTGGTCCTGGAAAAAATAATACTCTAGGTATGAGACCTGGCGCAGTCCTTGTTGGAAACAATTTTGGATCTACTCTATTAGATAATCCTTATAGCATTACATCAATGTCAAAAGGTAAAGCTCCTGGTCAGGCAAAAAAGATTACTAAAAATCAGCTAAAAAAATTCAATAAGAAAATGAAGTCATTAAGGGTCGCAAAATTAAGCCCGGACTCAACAAAAGCTGAAAGAAAAGCACTTAAAAAAGAACTTAAAAAAGAATTAAAAGCTTTAGGATTTGAAAAAGAAGAAATCAAAACAATAATAAAACAGAATATTAAGAAAGATAAAAAGAAAAAAGTAGCTATCAAAACTGAAAGAGCAGAAAAAAAGAAAAAAGCTAAGAAAAAGAAAAAGGCTAAAGCAGAAAATAAAAAAGGTAAAAAGAAAAAGGCAGTGAAGAAAAAAGGCTCTAAAAAGAAAAAAGCTAAAGCAGAAAAGAAAAAAGGTAAAAAGAAAAAAGCAGTGAAG
>CACORD010000015.1 GCA_902629535.1 uncultured Pelagibacteraceae bacterium
TTTTAGTTGATTTATTAAATTATTTGTTAACTGCTCACCTGTGCACTCTGGCACTGCTGGAATATCATAAATTGGTTTGTCCGGATAAAGTTCAATACACTGACCACCAATTTTATCTAGGTTATCAACAATCTCACAATCTAAACCTATCAATTTTAATTGATGGGCTGTGAAAAGACCAGTTGGTCCAGCTCCAATAATTAATGCATCTGTTTTATTCATTTAACTTTGTTTTGATGGAATGTTGACTATTAACCCATCTAATTCATCCGAGATTATTATTTGACAACTTAGTCTACTATTTTTTTTTGGTTCAAAAGCCATATCAAGCATATCTTCTTCCCCGTCTTCTTTAGGGGGAATCTTATCAAACCATTCATCTTTTACATACACGTGACATGTCGCACACGCCATTCCTCCACCACAATCAGCATCTATGCCTGGTATATCATTTTGAACAGCGCCTTCCATTACAGTTAAACCGTTTTGAACCTCTACAGTATGTTTTTTATCGTCATGTGTGATGTAAGTAATTTTTGCCATGATCTTTATATAATTATGCAAAAAAATAGGGCAAGTATGTGAAAACATACTCGCCCTAAAATTATTTTAATTACTTAGTAATTATCTGCTTCTTGCACCAGCTCCAGAACTCATTGCAGCAGCCCAGATTACTAGACCAAATGCAATTTTGTTAATGAAGTCAGCTAAGTTGTAAACAACGTTTAATGAGTTAGCATCTACACCACCTGTTAGGTAACCAAATACATAACCTAATGGATAAATAGCCCAACCTACAGTTACAATCATTCTCATTGCACCGAACGCAGTTACTAGAGCTTTGTTACCGCTTTTAGCAGCAGCTCTTCCAGCTTCACCAGAGAATATTTCATATAGAATGTAAATCCATCCAGCCATACCGATTACAAAACCAAGTGTAGCATTGATGTATCCAGCTTCTCCTAAGTATCCTCCGATTAACATTACTAATGAACCGATTAACAATCTCCAGAACATTCCAGAGTTTGCTTTTCTTACTGCTACTAGAATTAAGTAGAATTCTACCATCTGTAATGGCACAGTAATTAACCAGTCAATATATCTATATACTGTTGGTGAGTCACCTGTAGCAACCCATACTTCTCTCATGTACATGTAGTGAATGAAAGCAATACCAGTTACAAGACCTGCAACAGTTACTGATGTTTTCCACGCAGGGTTAACAGTACCTCTCTCCATGAAGAAGAAAGCTGTAGCCGCTAACATACCCATTGAAATTATCCAAAAAGATATTCCAACAAAGTCATCCTGAGCTAACATCGTTGCGTCTGCTGCGTTAGCAACACCTGCATAACCCACTAGGGCTAAGGCTGCTAGAGCAAACAGTTTAAGTTTTTTCATAAAAAACTCCCTCTTTAGTTAGTTTTTACTTTAGTTTATATAAACTAAGCTTAGGCATCCCTAAGCGAAAGTTGTGGTTAAATACCAAATAAAAACACTTAATAGAAGACCTAATTGTCATTAATTTACATTGATTTTACTCATTTTTTAAAATTAAATACAATTTGTGATTTAAAAACCACAATAAATTAACTAACGAATCAAAACAATTATGTCAGATAAATTTAAAGAAATTTATAGAAAATCAATCGAAGACCCTGAGAATTTCTGGAGAAAAGCAGCTGACGATATTTTTTGGTTTAATAAACCATCAAAAATTTTAAACAAATCAAACCCTCCTTTTTATAAATGGTTTGAAGATGGGGTAACAAATACTTGCTACAATGCATTAGATATTCATATAGATAACGGACAAGGTAAAAAAACTGCACTAATCTACGATAGTCCCATCACAGGGAACAAAAGTAAACTTACATATGAAGAATTAAGATCAAAAGTCTCCAAATTTGCAGGAGCATTAACAAACCAAGGAATAAGTAAGGGTGATAGAGTAATAATTTATATGCCAATGATCCCTGAAGCAGTCATTGCAATGCTTGCTTGTGGAAGAATTGGAGCGATTCACTCCGTTGTTTTTGGTGGATTTGCATCAAATGAACTAGCCAGCAGAATAGATGACAGCAAAGCAAAAATTCTTGTGACAGCATCATGTGGTTTTGAGCCTGGTAGGACAGTTGAATACAAACCATTAGTAGATGAAGCTGTTAAACTAGCAAATCATAAAATTAATAAGATGATTTTGTTTCAAAGAAAAGGTCATGAAGCTAAATTAAATGCACCTAATGAAATTAGTTGGGAAGAGGCACTAGCTGATGCAAAAGATACTGACTGTGTGGAAATGAATTCAAATGAATTTGCCTACATACTCTATACCTCTGGAACAACAGGAACACCTAAAGGGATAGTGAGAGACATAGGAGGTCACATAGTAGCTTTAAAATGGACAATGAAAAATATCTATAACATCGATGAAGGAGATATCTGGTGGTCAGCTAGTGATATTGGTTGGATTGTTGGTCATTCATATATAGTCTATGCCCCTTTATTTAAAGGGTGCACGACAGTTTTGTTTGAAGGTAAACCAGTAGGCACACCTGATGCAGGGGCTTTCTGGAAAATCATTTCTGACTACAAAGTTAAATCTTTATTTACAGCTCCAACTGCATTTAGAGCAATTAAAAAAGAAGATCCTGAAGGAAAATTTTTCTCAAAATATGATTTAAGTAGTTTTGAAAGTTTATTTCTTGCTGGGGAAAGAGCAGATCCTGATACAATTAAATGGGCTGAAAACTTATTGAAAGTTCCAGTAATAGACCATTGGTGGCAAACTGAAACAAGTTGGGCAATTAGCTCAAATTGTACAGGAATTGAAATGATGAAAACAAAATATGGTTCGGCCTGTAAAGCAGTCCCAGGTTATGATGTGAAAATTATCAAGTCAGATCAAACTTTAGCTAAACCAAATGAGATGGGGGACATCGTTGTAAAACTACCTCTACCTCCTGGTACATTTCCCACTCTTTGGAATGCAGATCAAAGATACAAAGAAAATTATATGTCAAACTATGAGGGTTACTATCAAACTTATGATGCAGGTCATATTGATGAGGATGGCTACATCTGGATTATGTCTAGAACAGATGACATAATCAATGTCGCCGGGCACAGATTATCAACAGGTGCGATTGAAGAAGTTTTATCTGAACATCAATCAGTAGCTGAGTGTGCAGTTCTTGGTATTGCAGATAAATTAAAAGGGCAATTACCAATAGGATTAATAGTTTTAAAAGCTGGAGTTAATAAAAATAACGAAACCATCTCACAAGAATGCATACAAATGGTAAGGAATAAAATTGGCCCTGTAGCTGCATTTAAAGTTGCAATAGTTATAAAAAGACTTCCTAAGACTAGGTCTGGAAAAATTTTAAGAGGAACAATTAGGAAAATTGCTGATAATGTTGAGTATAAAATGCCTCCAACAATTGATGATCCGGCAATTCTTGATGAGATTAAACAAGACTTGATTGACAATAAAATACTTAATAATGGTTAAAACATACTCTTTTCTATTTATCGCTATACTTTGTGAGGTAGCTGGAACAATGTTATTGCCAGTTTCACAAAATTTTACCAAGATTATTCCAACAGTTTGTCTAACAATATTCTATTTAGTGTCTTTCTATTTGATGACTTTTGTTATGGATAAACTGCCGATTGCAATTGTTTATGCCACTTGGAGTGGACTTGGAGTATTTACAATAGCATTACTTGGATATTTCTTTTTTAAACAAACTTTAGCTTGGCAAGCTATTGCTGGGTTACTCCTTATTGTTATTGGTGTTATACTAGTTAATAGTTTTACTGTAAAAATTAGCTAAATTTTAAAGGGCTACCCTCAGGTTTACCTAAAATCTTTCCATCCTTCATTTTTATTTTACCAGAAATTATTGTTGCTACTGGTGTCCCTTTAAATTCAAATCCATTGAAAGGTGACCATCCACATTTGCTTTCTATATTCTCATTTTTAATTGTTATCTTCTTATTCATATCAACAATAGTAAAGTCGGCGTCATATCCTTCTTTAATAAATCCTTTGTTCTGTATCCCAAATATTTTTATTGGATTTTCGCACACCAGATTTATTAGTTGAGTGAGTGATAATTTTCCATGATTAACATGATCTAACATTACTGGCATAAGTGTTTGGACACCAGGCATGCCTGATGGAGAATTAGGGTATTCTTTATTTTTATTTACTTTTAGATGTGGTGCATGATCCGAGCCAATTGTATCATTTAAATTATTTCTTACTGCATACCACAATCGATCATAGTGAGACTTATCTCTTATTGGTGGATTCATCTGCGCGTAGGTTCCAAGTTTATCATAACAATCAGGTGCATAAACTGTTAAATGTTGTGGCGTAATTTCGAAAGTAATATTACCTTTATGTTGAGATAAAAAATCTACTTCTTGTTTAGTAGTAATATGTAGCACATGCGCTTTCTTATTATATTTTTTTGCAAGTCTAACTATTCTTCTAGTGGAGGAAATTGCACACTCCTCACTTCTCCAAATAGGATGCGAGTGCACATCGCCATTTTTAATTAATTTTTTATTCTTATTTAAGATTTCTTCATCCTCAGAGTGGACTGCAACTACCTTTGAACTATTTTGAAAAACTTTATCAATATCTTCCTCTAGTGCTACTAAGAGATTACCTGTTGAGGAACCTACAAACAATTTGATCCCACAGCAGCCCTCTAAATTTTTTAACTCAGCGAGTTGACTGACGTTACCTGCTGTGGCACCAAAATAGAAAGCGTAATTGCAATACATTCTATCTTTTGCAAGATCCAATTTTCTTTGAAATTCTTTTAAGTTTGAGGTTGGAGGGTTGGTGTTTGGCATTTCAAATACCGCTGTAATTCCTCCAGCTACTGCTGCTCTACTTCCAGAGTGAAGATCCTCTGTATCTGTAGAACCCGGTTCTCTGAAATGGGTCTGCGTGTCTATGCAGCCAGGTAAAGTAATTTTATTTTTGGCATCATAGACTTCTTTTGCCTCCTCTGATATTTGACCAATCTTTAATATTTTGCCGTCTCTAACGGCAATATCTTTATCCTCTAGTTTTCCATCGATATAACATTGCCCATTTTTGATTATTAGATCTAACATTTATGAAAAAAGTTATTATATTAAATTTAACGATCAATCAAATATGAATAACAGTGTTTATATATTAAAGGATAGAGCTTTGCTTTATGTAAATGGCCAGGACGCTAGAGACTTCTTGCAAAATTTAATTAGCAATGACATTAATAAAGTTACAGATAATTCAAGTTGTTTTGCCTCATTATTGACTCCTCAAGGCAAGTTTCTTTATGAATTTATTGTTGTAAAGCATAAGTCAGGTTTTTTTATTGATTGTGAAAAGGCTCAATCTGAAGAAATATTGAATCAACTAAATTTATATAGAATAAGATCAAAAGTGGAAATCCTAAATCTTAGCAATGAATTTGTTGTTGCAAGTTTTGGTTATGAAAAATATTTATCAATAGATAACACAAAAGACATTCTCGGCTTTACTATGAGATATAGAGAAGATCCAATAGTTCTAGATCCGAGAAATAAGAATTTGGGTGCAAGGTTAATAATTAATTTAGAAAAACTTTATTTGTCTTTAAAAAAACTTGAATTAAAAGATAATAAAATTGAGGACTATTATAAACAAAGTCATAAACTTGGGATTGTTCCAAAGAATTTAAATAAACTAAAAAATAAATTATTCGGTATTGAATGTAATTTTGAAGAACTAAATGGTATTGATTTTAAAAAAGGATGTTACGTAGGACAAGAAAATACTGCTAGAATTAAACTAAAAAATAAACTTTCTAAGAGGTTATTGCCAGTTGAGATAATTGATGGAAAGCTTGATGAAGATGAAACGGTATATTGTAATCAAATCGAAATTGGAAAAATTTTGATAAACGAAGAGTATCCGTTTGCTTTGATAAAATTTTCAAATGAAAATTTCAATAAAGATCTTACTTATAAAAGTAAAAATGGATCATTTAAAATATTTATACCTGAATGGCTAAAGATTTAATTTTTTGGTGCGGCCAGAGAGACTCGAACTCTCATGGACTAGGTCCACACGGCCCTCAACCGTGCCTGTCTACCAATTTCAGCATGGCCGCAAATATGACCCACATTAAATCAATGACAAGTAGGTTTCAAATTGATAAATTTTGTTTATGGATTTTAATCAAGAAGTAAGATTGGCAACTGATCCGATTTATAAGAAGATTTCAAAGGTTATGCCTGAGATTGAGTGGGCAGTTCATGCACCTTATATTCATAAAATTAATAAATTAAAAAAAGAGAAGAATGCAGTAATACTTGCTCATAACTATCAAACTCCAGAAATTTATCACGGTATTGCAGATTTTTCTGCAGACTCTTTGGCTCTTGCTGTTGAAGCATCGAAAACCTCAGCCGATATAATTATTATGGCAGGAGTTCACTTTATGGCTGAGACTGCAAAATTAATGAGTCCAAATAAAAAGGTTTTATTACCAGATATGAAAGCAGGTTGTTCATTATCCTCTTCAATTACAGGAAAAGATGTGAGGTTGTTAAAAGAAAAGTATCCAGGAGTTCCTGTTGTCTCATATGTAAATACATCTGCTGATGTAAAAGCAGAAACAGATGTGTGTTGTACTTCTGCTAACGCAGTCAAAATTGTAAAATCCTTAGGAGTTAAAAAAGTTATTTTTTTACCTGATGACTATTTAGCTAAATACGTTGCTTCACAAACCGACGTTGAAATTATCTCATGGAAAGGAATTTGTATTGTTCATGATCAATTTAATGAAAACGAGATAAACAATATAAGAAAAAATAATCCTGGAATTAAAATAATTGCACATCCAGAATGTCCACCAGAAGTTATTAAAGCAAGTGATTTTGCAGGATCAACATCGGGAATGATTAATTATGTTAAAGATAATCAGCCGAAAAAAGTAATGATGGTAACTGAGTGTTCTATGAGTGATAACATTCAAGTGGAAAATCCAAACGTTGAATTTATAAAACCATGTAATATGTGTCCACATATGAAAAAAATTACTTTACCAAAAATATTAGACTGTTTAGAAAATGAAACTGGTGAAATTATCATGGACCAAGAAACAATTGATAGAGCTAGATTGTCAGTAGAAAAAATGGTTGCTATCGGTAGATAACACTTTGTGTCAAAAATTAAATTAAGTGAAACTTTTATTAAAGATAGAGTAAAACTTGCTCTAACTGAAGATTTGTATCCTTATGGAGACATAACATCTAACCTCCTAAATAATAACAAAATTATTGAGGCAAAAATAATTTCTAATCAAAAAGCAGTAGTTGCAGGTTTACTATTTGTAAAACAGTCTTTTAAGCAAGTTGACAAAAAAATTAAGTTTAGATTAAAAAAAAAAGATGGGTCCACAGTCAAAAAAAATTCTGTAATAGCAGTAATTAAAGGTAAAGCTAATTCTATAATGATTGCAGAAAGGGTTGCTTTAAATTTTTTATCTCATATTTCTGGAATAGCTACAAAAACAAATCAATTTGTAAAACTAGCTGGAAAAAAGTGCAAAATTTGCTGTACCAGAAAAACTTTACCAAATTATAGGGTTATTCAAAAATACGCAGTTAAATTAGGAGGCGGTACAAATCATAGATTTAATTTAAGTGATGAATTTTTGATTAAAGATAATCATATCGCTAGTTATGATTTAAAAGAATTAGTTTCATTGGCAATAAAAAATAAAAAAGGGAAAAAAATTACTGTTGAAGTGGATGATTTAAAGCAACTGAAAAAAATTATTGGTCTTAAATTTAACACTATTTTGTTTGATAATATGAGTATTAAGAATCTTAGAGCAGGTGTAAAACTTGTTAAAAAATATTATGAGACAGAAGCCTCAGGAAATATAAATCTTAAAACTGTAAAATCTGTTGCTATGACCGGAGTAAATAGAATTTCAATTGGGAGCATTACTCACAGTGCCCCAGCTATAGATTTCAAACTAGAAATCTAGATTATTTGATTTTTTTAATTTTTATTTTTCGTAAGCTCAGCCTGTGCCGCTGCTAATCTAGCTATAGGAACTCTGTAAGGCGAACAGGAAACATAATTAAGCCCAGCTTTTGAACAAAATTCAATACTCTTTGGATCACCACCATGTTCACCACATATACCTAATTTAATTTTTTTATTTTGTTTTTTTCCTTTAGAAACTGCTATTTCGACTAAATCTTTCACTCCGTCATCAATGGATACAAACGGATCAATAGTAAAAATCTTATTATCTATATAATCATTTAAAAATTTACCACTATCATCTCTACTTATTCCAAAAGTTGTTTGTGTTAAATCATTAGTGCCAAAACTAAAGAATTCAGCATGTTTCGCAATATCATTAGCCTTAATTGCTGCTCTAGGTAACTCAATCATTGTACCCACTAGAAATTCAATTTTTGTTTTATTTTCTTTTTGAACTTTTCTTGCAGTATTGATTACTAAATCTTTCATTATTTTAATCTCAGCTTCAGTTGAAACCAAAGGAATCATTATCTCAGGAAAAGCAAATTTTTGTTTGTTTTTTTTTAAGTCTGCAAGAGCCTCGAATATCGCTCTACATTGCATCTCATAAATTTCAGGAAATGAAATGCCAAGTCTACAACCTCTATGTCCTAACATTGGATTTTGTTCATGAAGTTCTTCTATCCTACTTTCAATATCTTTTTTATCTGATCCAACTACATTAGCTACTTCAGAAATTTCTTTATCAGATTTTGGTAAAAATTCATGTAATGGTGGATCTAGCAATCTTACAGTAACTGGAAGACCATGCATAATTTTAAATATCTCCATAAAATCTTTTTTTTGATGCGGTAGAATCTTTTTTAAAGCATTAGATCTATCATCCAGCGTTTTTGATAAAATCATTTCTCGTACTGATAAAATTCTTTCCTCATCAAAAAACATATGTTCGGTCCTACAAAGTCCAATTCCCTCCGCACCAAAATCTCTGGCTGTTCTAGTGTCTAGAGGAGTCTCAGAGTTAGTTCGTACTTTGAGTTTTCTAATTTTATCAGCCCAGCTCATCAATTTTGAAAAATCTCCTGATATCTCAGGTTTTATAGTTGGAACTGTACCTAAAATTATTCTTCCTGTAGAACCGTCAATAGTAATTGTTTCACCTTCTTTGATCTCAGCCGAAGATGTTTTAAAGACTTTTTTATCGTAATTTATTTCAATTTCACTTGAACCAGAAACACAAGGTCTTCCCATTCCTCTAGCTACAACTGCGGCATGACTAGTCATACCTCCTCTTGAAGTTAAAATTCCCTTCGCAGCATGCATTCCTTGAATATCTTCTGGAGAAGTTTCAACTCTAACTAAAATTGTATCTTGCATCATATCATTTAATCTTTCAGCCTCCTCTGAGCTGAAAACTACTTTGCCACTTACTGCACCAGGAGACGCCGGAAGACCGTTTGCTATAACTTTGATTGAACTTCTCTCATCTAAAGTAGGATGCAAAAGTGTGTCTAAAGAGTTGGGATCAACTCTCAAAACAGCATCATTTTTATTGATTAACTTTTCTCTAACCATATCAACAGCAATTTTTACTGCCGATTTTGATGTTCTTTTTCCAGATCGAGTTTGTAATATCCAAAGTTTATTACTTTCAACAGTGAACTCCACATCTTGCATATCCTTATAATGTTTCTCTAGTCTTTTTAAAATTTTATATAATTCGTGATATACTTCTGGCATCGACTCTTCCATAGATGCATCATCAACTTTTGCTTCTTTTCTTGCCTTCTTTGTAATGTGCTGTGGAGTTCTTGTTCCAGCTACAACATCTTCTCCCTGAGCATTAATCAAATATTCTCCATAAATATCATTTGACCCATCTGAAGGGTTTCTAGTGAAGACAACTCCTGTTGCACAATCATTACCCATATTTCCAAAAACCATAGATTGAACATTAACAGCTGTTCCCCATTCAGAAGGAATTTGATTCAACTTTCTGTAAACTTTCGCTCTTTTGCTCTCCCAAGATAAAAATACTGCACTTATTGCCCCAAATAATTGATGAAAAACATCTTGAGGAAAATCTTTACTAGTCTTTTCTTTAATTACATTCTTAAAATCATTTATTAAACCATCCCAATCCTCTTCATCGAGATCTGTGTCCATCAATACACCTTTTGTTAACTTATAATTTTCAATCAATTCCTCAAAATTGTAACTTTCAACACCCATGACTACATTTCCGTACATTTGGATGAATCTTCTGTAGCTATCTTTCGCAAATCTTCCGTTAGATGTTTTATTTGCTAAAGCAACAACTGTTTTATCATTTAGTCCTAAATTCAGAATTGTATCCATCATACCTGGCATTGAAACTCTTGCTCCAGATCGAACTGATAAAAGAAGAGGATTCTTTAAATCTCCGAATTTTTTCGATACATCTTTTTCTATTGTTTTTATATCTTTTTTTATTTGGCTAATTAATTTGGAATTTAATTTTTTTTTATCCTTATAAAAAATTTCGCATACTTTTGTTGAAATAGTAAAACCAGGAGGTACTGGTAAACCCATTCTTCCCATTTCAGATAAGTTTGCCCCTTTGCCACCTAAAAAATTTTTTGGATCTTTTATTTTTTTTGAATCTTTAGACTTAAAATTAAGAATTAACTTATTCATTATGAGCTTTTAAAAATTGAAAATTTATATAATTTTGAAACGTTTTACATAACATATTAATAAGTTCCAAACGATTTTTTCTTAAAGTTTCATTATCCTCATTAACTTTTACATTATCAAAAAATTCGAAAACTTCTTTTTTGGTTTCAGCTAAAATTGATAATGATTTTTCACAATTTTCATCACTGTTTATGGTAGAATAATATTTTTTAATATCGTTAATTTTTTTATATAAGTTTTTTTCAAAATCACTTTTAAAAATACCAGGATCAGTTGTATCATTTATTTCTATCTCTTTATTTTTCATCTCATGGTCTAAAATGTTTGATGCTCTTTTATAACTTGAATTAATGTCTATACCAATTTGGGTATTAATTACCTTATTAAGACATTTTGCTTTTTCAAAAGACGAAAATAAATTATTTAATGAAAATGATGATAAAGTTGCCTCAATTATATCGTAACGTATTTCTTTGTCTTTAAGATAGTATCTAAATCTATCTTTTAAAAAATCCTGTAATTCTTTTTGTAAATTTTTGTTTTCAAGATTATATCCCTGTTCATCGTAAAGGCGTGAGGAATAGTTCAAAAGATCATTTATTTTTAAATTCTTTTTATTTTCTATAATGGTTCTTATTATACCTAGAGCAATTCTCCTTAATGCCAATGGATCTTTTGAACTTGTAGGTTTCTCGTTAATACCAAAAAAACCAACTAAGGTATCAATCTTATCTGTAATCGATAACGTGACACTGAATGGTTTTTTTGGGACTGTTGAGTCGAGGCCAATAGGTAAGTATTGTTCAGAAATAGCCAAAGAAATATCTTTATCAAATCCTTGATATTCAGAAAAATACCCTCCCATAAGTCCCTGAAGTTCAGGAAATTCACCAACAAGATCAGAAGTAAGATCAGTCTTACAAATTGATGCTAACAATTCTACTTTCTCTTTACTAATTAACAATTCATCTGAAATCATTCCACTAATTTTTCTCATTCGTTGAACTTTGTCAAAATAAGATCCAAGCCCTTTAAAAAAATTCATTGATTTTAATTCTGACACCTTTTTTACTAAATTTTGAGTTTTATCTTTATTCCAAAAAAATTCTGCATCACTTAATCTTGCATCAACTACCCTTTCATTACCTATTTTAATAAATCCTTTATAGTCTTTTTTATTTGTTACAATTAAAAACTCATTTGTAATTTCATTTTTATCATTAAAT
>CACORD010000016.1 GCA_902629535.1 uncultured Pelagibacteraceae bacterium
TAAATTTTTTAATTTTTTTTTGTCTTCTTAACTTTAGGATTTTTTTTCTAATTTGAGGTTTATTCACTGAATTCTGTTAAGAAATTTTATTTATGTTTGTTTTTTCAACAAAATTTGAAATTTCATCGGCTGCAGCATCAATTAATTTTTCATAATGTTTTTGGCTCGACTCAATTTCATCTTTTAATTCTACGTGATTTTTATTTAAATTTTTTATTTCCTCTTCTTTTCTATCTTTGTATTCATAAACTAGTGACTTTAACTCTTTAAATTTATTTGAAAGTTCTTTTAATTCAGTCTTTTTCTGTTCAACTTTTTTTTTGGTTTCATAATATTCATCCATAACTTTTACTGCTGTGATAAGTAAAAGCTTATTTTCACCAATATTTCCTAAATCATTTTTTAAATTGTTAAATTTTTGATTAATCTGAATTAATAGTTCCTCAAGATGTTCCTCTTGTCCATCATCACATGATAACAAAAACTCTTTGCCATTAAATTTTATATTTACGTTTGCCATTTATCGATTTCATCCATTAAATTATTAGTTTCTTGGTTTAATTCATCTATTTTTTCAGAAAATTCTAATCTTTTTTTTTCCTCAATTTTTTCTTTATTTTGCAATTCCTCTAATTTTCTCGTTAAATTATTATGCTCATCCAATAAAGTTTGATATTTTTTCTCTATTTCAGATTTTTCAATTTGTAATTGATTTTTTTGTTCACCAAGAATTTCAATATTTTTTTTTATGCTTGGATTTTCTAAGTTTAGATTTTTTAGTCTAGTCAAAGCTAAGTTGAGCTTTTTTTCTTTTTCAAGAATAGAATTCATATATATATGTTTATATTATTAAATAGAATCTTCTAAGTCTAGACAGGATAATTTTGAATAAATTTTATAAAGAATTAGCTAATTGCATAAGATTTCTCTCAATCGATGCTGTTCAAAAAGCAAACTCGGGACATCCTGGAATGCCAATGGGGATGGCTGATGTTGCAACGGTGCTTTTTAAAGATTTTTTAAAATTTAATCCAAAAAATCCTAGCTGGGTTGATAGAGATAGATTTGTTCTTTCTGCTGGTCATGGATCTATGTTACTTTACTCCCTTCTTTACTTGACTGGTTACAAAAGTGTTTCTTTAAATGATATTAAAAACTTTAGACAATTAAAATCCATATGTGCTGGGCATCCAGAATATCATCCTAATACTGGCATTGAAACTACTACAGGTCCACTAGGACAAGGAATTTCAAATGCAGTTGGGTTTGCAATATCAGAGGAAATTTTAAAAAATCAACTAGGAAAAAAAAGGATCAATCATAAAACTTATGTTCTTGCCGGCGATGGATGCTTAATGGAAGGTATTAGTCACGAGGCGTTAAGTTTAGCTGGGCATTTAAAATTAAAGAATCTTATTTTATTGTTTGATAACAATTCTATCTCAATCGATGGTCCCACAAACCTAGCTGTTTCAGATGATCACGAAAAAAGATTTAAGAGCTATGGTTGGGACTACATAAAAATTAATGGTCATGATTTTAAAGAAATATATAAAGCTCTAAAAAAAGCTCAAAAATCCAAAAAACCTATTGCGATTTCATGTAAAACTACAATCGGTTATGGATCTCCAAACAAGGGAGGTACAGCTTCATCACATGGAAGTCCATTGGGTGATGAAGAAATTAAACTAGTAAGAAAAAAACTAAAATGGAAATATGAACCCTTCAAGATTCCAGATATATTATTGAGTGAATGGAGAAAAATCGGTGAAAGGTCTTCACAAAGGAGTCAAAAAAATAAAGTAAATTTTTCAAATTTAAAAAATTATAATTCATTAAAAAGATTAATTGAAAAAGCAAGAGTTGAATATTTTAAAAATCTAAAACCGATTGCTACGAGAAAATCATCTGAAATATTCTTAAAAATTATAGCAAAATTTCCTAATTTGATTGGAGGCTCAGCTGATTTAGCTGGATCAAACAATACTAAAACTAAAGATCATAAAATAATCAAACCAGGAAATTTTTCTGGAAATTATATTCATTATGGAGTTAGAGAGCACGCGATGTGTGGAATAATGAATGGTATAGCTTTGCACAGTAATCTAATTCCTTATGGTGGAACATTTTTGATATTTAGTGACTATTGCAAACCTTCAATTAGATTGGCTGCTATGATGAAACAAAGAGTTATATATATATTCACTCATGACTCTATAGGCTTGGGAGAAGATGGTCCAACTCATCAACCTATTGAACAATTAACAAGTTTAAGATCTATTCCTAATTTAAATGTTTTTAGACCTGCCGATACAATTGAGACTTTCGAATGCTGGGAATTAGCTCTGAAGAGCAAAGATACTCCAAGTGTAATAGCATTAACTAGACAGGGTATTGATCCTGTAAGATTAAAAGATTCTTCTAAAAATAAGTCTTCTTTTGGCGCTTATGAAATTTTAAGAACTGGAGAAAACTTAAGCTTAACCATATTGGCAACCGGGTCAGAAACTAGTTTAGCGAGTGATATCTGTCATAAATTAGCCACAGACAATATTTATTCAAAGGTAATTTCAATGCCCTGTCAGGAATTATTTGATAAACAAAGCAAAGATTACAAAAATAAAATTTTAAATGAAACCCAATTGATTGTTTCAATAGAGGCTTCAGAAACCCATTATTGGAAAAAGTATACAGGAGCAAAAGGATTGAACTTTGGAATTAATGATTTTGGAAAAAGTGCACCATATAAAGAGATTTATAATCATTTTGGATTGAATGCCGACAAAATAATTAAGAGAATTAAAGAGAAATTATGAAAATTAAAATTGGAATAAACGGAATGGGAAGAATTGGAAGAATGATCGTTCGATCAATAATAGAAAATGATTATAAGAATATTCAGATAAAACATATTAATAACAGGACAAATCCTGAAGCTTGTTCCGCTCTATTAAAATATGATTCAATTCACGGAAAATTTAATGAAGATATAGATTTTGATGACATGCATTTGATCGTAAACAAAAATAAGATTTCATTTAGTCAAGAAACAGATTTAAATAATATCGATTGGAAAAAATATGATGTGGATTATGTTTTTGAATGCACAGGAAAATTTAATTCCAAGGATAAATTAGAAACTCATCTAAAAAATGGGGCAAAAAAAGTTATTGTCTCGGCTCCTTGTAAAAATGCGGATAAGACAATTGTATTTGGAGTAAATGAGGAAGAATTAAAAAAGAATGATAAAGTAATTTCTGCTGCATCATGTACTACCAATTGTCTTGCTCCAGTGGCTCATGTTTTAAATGAAAATTTTGAGATTGAAAAAGGTTTTATGACAACAATCCACTCTTTTACAAGTGATCAAAGAATTTTAGATAATTCCCACAAAGATTTAAGAAGGGCTCGTTCTGCAAGCCAATCTATTGTACCAACTTCAACTGGTGCATCAAAAGCAATTGGTGAAATTATTCCGTCTTTAAAAGGAAAATTAGAAGGCGTGGCTATGAGAGTGCCTACTCCAAACGTTTCTTTGATTGAACTCATTTTTTGCACCAAAAAGGACTTAAGTATTGAAAAAATTAATTCAGCATTTCAAAATTTTAGTAAAAAAAATAAAGTATTAGAAATTACTAAAGAAGAGCTAGTATCTATAGATTTTAATCACAACCCTGCTTCGTCAATTGTAGATGCAAATTTAACTAAAGTTGTAGGAAAAAATATGGGTAAAATTTCAGCTTGGTATGATAATGAATGGGGCTTTTCGAATAGAATGTGTGATATTGCAGTCTATCTGCACAAAATTTCTTAATGAACAATATTAAAGATCAAGAAAATCTTAGTCATAAAATAGTTTTGTTAAGACTAGATCTAAATGTTCCATTAAAAGATGATTTGATCACTGATGAGACTAGAATAAATAAGATTATCCCAATGATTAATTTTTTGATAGAAAAAAAATCAAAAATTATAATTATTTCGCATATCGGCAGACCAAAAGGTCAAATAAATAAAATCTTTTCATTGAAACCAGTTTGTTTAAATCTAGAGAAAAAAATAAATAAAAAAATTAAATTATTGAATGATAATATTTTTAAATTAAAAAAAAATGATCTATTTAAAAGTCCTTATGATCAAATAGTCTTTTTAGAAAATATAAGATTTTATAAAGAGGAAGAGAAAAATGACACATCGTTTGCAAAACATTTGGCTAGTCTAGCTGATTTCTACGTAAATGATGCTTTTTCTTGTTCTCATAGAGCTCACGCATCTCTGAGCAAAATCACAAAATTTATCCCATCTTTTGCTGGATTACAGCTTGAAACAGAGATAAATGCATTAAAAAAAATTACAACTGAAATTAAAAAACCAATTACTTGTATAATTGGAGGATCAAAAATTTCGACAAAAATTGGAATTATAAAAAATTTAATACCTAAATTTGATAATATAATCTTTGTTGGAGGAATGGCTAATAATATTATAAGTTTTAAAGGAAACAATATAGGCAGATCTATAAAAGAAGATAATTGTGAAATTATAATAAAAGAAATTTTTGAAACTTCAAAAAAACATTCTTGTGTGATCACCTTTCCAGAAGATGTTTTGGTTGGAAAAAATTTAGATGATAAATCACAAATTAAAGAGTTATCTAATATTAAAGATGATGATTTCATATTAGATATTGGTCCAAGAACAATTCAACAAATAAAAAATATTATTGAAATTAGTAAAACAATTCTATGGAATGGGCCAGCAGGTTATTTTGAAAATCCAAATTTTGCCTATGGTAGTTTTGAAATAGCAAAAGCAATTATTAAAAAAAATAAAAATAAGTCAATTTACTCAGTTGTAGGAGGTGGAGATACAGTTGCTTTAATTAATCAAATCAAAGCAATGAAAGATTTTAACTTTGTTTCAACTGCAGGTGGAGCCTTTTTAGAATACCTTGAAGGTAAAGATTTGCCTGGTATAAAGGCCTTAAATTAGTATGTCTGAATTAAATAACATAGCACTTAAAATTCTTAATAACGGTAAAGGAATTCTTGCAGCTGATGAAAGCACTGGAACGATGACTAAAAGACTAGATTCTGTCAAAGTTCCATCAACTCCACAAAATCGATTATTATTTAGAGAGATACTATTTAGTGCATCAAGTATGTCTGAATGTATTGGTGGTGTAATATTATATGATGAAACAATAAAACAAGAGACCTCAAAAAAAGAAAATATACCAGAATTAATCTCTAAAATGGGTAGCATTCCAGGGATAAAAGTTGATACTGGTGCCAAAAACCTAGCCGGGTCACCAAATGAAAAAATTACAGAAGGTTTAGACGGTTTAAGAGAAAGATTAAAAGAATATCATAAACTTGGTGCAAAATTTACAAAATGGAGAGGTGTTTACAGTATTTCTAAAAATTATCCAAGTAAACTATGTGTGCACTCTAATGCTCACGCATTAGCAAGATATTCAGCTTTAGTTCAAGAATGTGAAATGGTTCCAATTGTAGAGCCAGAGGTCTTAATGGATGGTGAACATTCTGCTAAAGACTGTTATGAAAAAACCTCTGAGGTAATAAAAAAATGTTTTGAGGAACTAATTTTACATAAGGTTGATTTGAAAGGAATTATACTAAAACCTAATATGATCATTACAGGAAATAAATCTAAAGATAAAATTTCAAATGAGGAAATTGCAAAATTAACTTTGCAATGTTTGAAAAATGCAGTGCCCTCCGAAGTTCCAGGAATTGCTTTCTTATCTGGAGGTCAATCCGAAATAGAAGCAACAGAAAATTTAAATTTAATAAATAAGCACAATAACACTAATTTCATAATGAGTTATTCTTACGGACGAGCTCTTCAACAAAGTGCTTTAAAATATTGGTCGAAAAATATTCAAAACATTGAGGGCACTCAAAAAGTTTTTAACCATAGAGCAAAAATGAATACATTAGCTGCTAAAGGAAAATGGTCTAAAGAACTTGAGATTTAACAAAAAAAAATTCATTTATCTAATTTCTCCATTAAAAATTAATGCAAGGTTTCATGGTGATTTAATAAAAGTTCTAAAACAAAACAAAGTTAGTATTTTCCAATTAAGACTTAAAAAAGAAAGTTTAAAAAAAAAATTAACCTTAGGGAAAAAAATTAAAAAACTATGTAAAAAATATAGTGTTAAGTTTTTAATTAATGATGATGTTTATCTTGCAAAAAAGTTAGATGCCGACGGTTGTCATCTCGGACAAAAAGATATGAATGTTCTTAAGGCAAGAAAAATAATTGGAAATAAAATTATAGGAGTCACTTGTCACAACTCTATTAAATTAGCAAAAGACGCTTTAAGAAACAAAGTGGACTATTTGGCTTTTGGGTCTTTTTACTATTCAAAAACTAAAAAAACTACATACAAAGCTAAAATAAAAATACTAAAGAATATTAAAAAAATTACAAATATACCAATTGTTGCTATTGGCGGTATTAATTCTGATAATTATAAAAATCTCTTATTGAATAATGCAAACTTTTTAGCTATTTCAGGCTACATTTGGAATAATAAAAATCTAAAACCATTTGAAGCAATAAAGAAAATAAAATGAAAATAAATGTAAGTGAAATAAGAGTTGGTATGTTGTTAGAATATAAAGACGATTTATGGCAAGTTCTTAAAACTCAGCATGTTAAACCTGGAAAAGGTGGTGCATTTGCTCAAGTAGAAATGAAAAGTATAAAAAAAAATACAAAATTAAATGAAAGATTTCGATCAAGTGAAACAGTGGAAAAGGCATCTGTTGAGGAAAATTCATATAACTATCTGTATGAGGATGATAATAATTATTTCTTTATTGAGCCAAAAACTTTTGAGCAATTAGAAATAAAAAAAAGTATTATAGGTGAAAAAGGAAAGCTTCTTACCGAAAATCTAAATGTATCAATAAGTTTTTTTAACGGCTCTCCAATTTCAGTTGAATTACCAAATCAGATAAAGTGTAAAATAGAAAATACGGATGTTGCTTTAAAGGGCCAAACGGTTTCCTCATCATACAAACCAGCTGTTTTGGTTAATGGACTAAATATTCAAGTACCTCCTTTTATTGAATCTGGCGATGAAATTATTGTAGATACGAGAAGCTTGGAGTACATAAAAAAAATTTAAGATTATGAATTCTATATCAGCAAACTTAAATATTATGATAAAGGCGAGTGAGAAGGCATCAAAAATTTTAATTAAAGATTTTGGCGAGATAGAAAAATTACAAGTATCAAAAAAAGGGCCAAATGATTTTGTTACAAATTCAGATCTTAAAACTGAAAAAATTATTATTGATGAGCTTAAAAAGGCTAAACCAAATTACTCAATATTGAGTGAAGAAAAAGGAATTGAGAATAACAAAGATGAAAATAATACTTGGATAATAGATCCAATCGATGGAACTATAAATTATTTACATGGAATTCCACATTTTGCCATATCAATTGCGTTAAAATCTTATGACCAAATAATAGCAGGATTAATTTATGATCCAATTAAAGATGAAATGTTTTATGCTGAAAAAAATAATGGTGCATATTTTAATAATCAAAGAATAAAAGTTTCAAAAAAAAATAAAATTGAAGATTGTTTATTTGTAGCAGGAAGTAAAATTAATTATGATAACGAATTACTTATAAGAAATTCCGGTTGTGCTGCATTAGATATGGCTTATGTGGCTTCAGGTAGATATGACGGATATTTTCAAAAAAATATCAATCTTTGGGATATAGCCGCTGGTATTATCATAGTTGAGGAAGCGGGTGGAATTTTAAATGAGATCAACTTATCAAATATTAATGATTTAAAAATTATCGCGTCAAATAACAGTATAAATAATGAATTAGTTCAAAAATTGAAAAACTTTTAATTGTTTTAAAAAAATCTTTTGCTATAAGTCTCGTCATGAAAAAAAAAATTCATCCAAACTACCACTCAATTAAAGTTGAAATGACTGATGGTTCAGTATTTGAGACAAGATCTACCTGGGGCAAAGAAGGTGAAACTTTGAAACTTGAGATTGATCCAAAATCTCATTCGGCCTGGACAGGTGGAAAGCAGAAACTTATGGATAAAGGTCGAATTAGTAAGTTTAATAAGAAATTTCAAAATTTTAAATCTGAAAAGAAAAATTAATGACAAATGCTCCGTTAATGCCAATGGCAACTGCTGTTTGGTTAGTTGAAAACACTACTTTAACTTTCAAACAAATTGCAAATTTTTGTCAACTTCATGAAGTAGAAATTCAGGGCATAGCTGATGGCGAAGTTGCAAAAGGAATTAAAGCCTATAACCCAATTATTTCTGGTCAATTATCGAGAGAAGAAATTGAATTATCATCGAAAGACGAGAACAGACCTTTAAAAATAAATAACTTTGATGTTGAGATAACCAATCAAGACAAAAAAATTAAAAAGTATGTCCCACTATCAAAAAGACAGGATAAACCAGACTCAGCTTTGTGGTTGATTAAACAACACAACATATTAAAAGACTCTCAAATTGCTAGACTGGTTGGGATTACAAAAAATTCAGTGACATCAATTAGAAATAAAAGTTACTGGAATTTTAATAATTTAAATCCTAAAGACCCAGTGGCACTGAATTTAATTACGCAAAAAGAATTAGTTGAAGCAATAGAAAAAGCTGAAAGAAGAATTAAAAGGGAAAAAAGAGAAAAAGAGAAACAAAATAGAGATAATAAAAACTAAAATATGCTTAATATAATTAGACATAAAAATATAAAAGTGATACTTAAAGTCTTTTTTGGAGGTAATTATTAAAATCGAGGTAAAAGATAATAACGTTGAACAAGCTTTGAGAGTTTTGAAAAGAAAGCTTCAGAGAGATGGTTTTTTTAAGATTATAAAACTTAAAAATACTTATGAAAAACCCTCTGAAAAAAAGAAAAGAATTCTTCAAGAAAACATAAAGAGAGTAAAGAAACTCAACAAGTTAAAAAATAGAATTTAAAGTTATCGCGGGGTGGAGCAGTCTGGTAGCTCGTCAGGCTCATAACCTGAAGGTCGGCGGTTCAAATCCGTCCCCCGCAACCAAATTAGAGATAAAATTTTACATATTTTTTTCTATAGCATTTATTACAAATTCATCGCTCATAAAATTTTTTGAAAAATTCTTGTGATTTTTACAATCTAGTGAGTAACATGGATAACATTTTAAGTTTTCATTTTGATTAATTATAATATTGTTTGGATATTTGAATGAATCTTCATGTAAAAAACCTAAGTGAATTACAAAAGTTTTTTTATTAAAACAAGAAGCAATATGATTAAAAAGACCTTCATAAACTACTAGAAATCTACTTTTGCTGATTACATAAGATAACTCTCTTAAATTTAAATTTAAAAGATGAGTACAATTTTTAAGCTTAGGTTCATTATGTTTACCAATTTGTATCCAATTAAACTTATCGAAATGATCAATGATTTTTTGCATACCATCAAAATTCCACTCTTTATTTTTAGTATAAACACTTTTGGCAGAAGATTGTATTAATGCAAAATCATTTGGTAAATTAATCTTTTTTTTAAATGCCTCTATCTCTTTGTTTGAAAAAAAAATTTCATTCTGTAAATTTTTATAATCTAGTCCTAAATTAAAATGACTAGACATACCTTTAGCCAAATGTAAATTTTTTGGTAAATAATTGATCAAAAAATGTTTATTGTTGTAATTTTTATGAATATTTCTAAATTCTAAAATCATTTCACCTTTTAGAATATAAAGCAAAGACCAGAGAGAATTAGATTTCTTTATTTTGAATAATTTATATACTCTTGGATTGTTTATGTAAAATTCGTAATAATTTGTAAATAAAAAAATCTTATAATGATTTTTTTTATAAATTTCCCGAATAACACTACTCATATAAACATGATCACCAATAGCACTACCTTGTCTAAAAATTATTAGTATTTTATTTTTTTTTAATAAATAATTTAAAGGAAATCTAAAAATATTACCTATAATAAATTTAAATAACTCTTTAATCATATGCTCATATTAAAATTTTTTTTTGATAAAATTATGAATACCCTTAGATAACATTATAAATTTTTTAGTATAACCAATATTTCTAAGTTCATTCAAATTAGCTCTAGTATAACTTTGATACCCTTTTTTTAATTCATCTGGAAATTTGATAATCTTTATTTTCCCGTATTTAAGTTCATTTATGATTATTGATGCTACATCTTTAAATGAAACAGCTGATCCAGAACCTACATTTAGAATATTTCTTTTTATTTTTCTTTTTTTAAAAAGCCATAAATTAACTTTTACACAATCATCTACTGAGACAAAATCACGTTTATGACCTCCAGCTGGATAACCATCGAATTTATCAAATATTTTGCAAAATTTTTTCTCTTTTATCTGATGAAAAAAATTATGTATTGGGCTTGCCATATTCAATTTGTGATCTTCATTATTTCCATACACATTAAAATATCTAAGCCCTATAATTTCTGCACTAACATCAAAATTTTCAATTAAAAATTTATCAAAAAGTAATTTTGATTTTGCGTATAAGTTTAATGGTTTTAGAAGACCCATATTTTTTAACTCATTTAAATCTCCATCTTTTTTTCCATATACTGATGCTGATGATGCGTAAATAAGTTTGATATTATTCAAACTGCTATAAATTGACAATTTTTTTGAAAATTCAAAATTATTTTTATATAAATAATCCCAATTATTTTCTAAAGTATTTGTGCAAGCACCTAAATGAAAAATTACATCGATTTTTTTTTTATTCGATTTTAAAAATTCAAATGTTTCATTTTTATTATAGATTTTTTTAAAATTTAAGTTTTTAAGATTTTTTTTTTTTTGCTTATTTAAATTATCAAATATTACTATTTCTTTAATTCTATTTTTATTTAAATTTGTTATTAAATTACTGCCTATAAACCCTGCTCCTCCTGTAATTATAATCATTTTTTATTAATTATATTTGTTGTGCTAATACCTCTAATATTTTTTAAAATTTTTACTTTACCTCCATTTTTGAGAACAAATCTTGAACCTATTATATTTTTATTTTTATAATCAGATCCTTTAAAAAGGAAATCTGGTTTTATTTGTTTAATCATCTTATATGGAGTTTTTCTGTTAAAAACTATAACCAAATCAACATTTCTATTTTTTAATAATTTTTTCTTTCTTATTTTTTCATTCTGAATTGGTCTTAATTTTCCTTTATTTTTTTTCGTAGATTTATCAGAATTTAATAAAACGACTAGCTTATCACAATATCTTTTAGCCGATTTAAGAGAGCTTAAATGACCTTTATGCAGAAGATCAAAACACCCATTTGTTACTCCAATTCTTGATGTCTTTTTCCAAACTTGAAGTTTTTTTAATTGTTTAGAACTTATTTTATCCATTTAAAGTTCTTTTTTTTTTAAATAAGAAGTATATTTTTTCTTAATAACAATTCTTGATGCTAAAATAGCTTTAGTAATTGCAACTTTAAGTGAATATTTATTTTTTAAAAAAATTCCTAATATTGAAATAAATGTATCACTCGCACCAGTAACATCTTTAGGATTAATTTTTTTGACTTTTAAAGAATAAATTTTATGTTTGTGTGTGTAAATTACATCCTTGTCACCTCTAGTAATTATTAAATTTGAAATTTGGTTATTATTGACAAAAAAGGTTTTGATTTTTTTTTTTAAATTCAATTTTTTTGA
>CACORD010000017.1 GCA_902629535.1 uncultured Pelagibacteraceae bacterium
AATATTTAGTTTTAAATCAAAATAAAAAAAACCAATTTTCTTACTTTACAGATTTGTCAGAACAAAAAGATGTTTTTGAAATTAGAAAAGCAGGATTGAATATCTTAATGTCAATGAAGGGTGATAAAAAACCTGTTGCTTTCATAGAAGATTGTGCTGTTTCATTAGATCATCTAGCTGAATACACAGCAAGACTGAATGAAATATTTAAAAAATATGATACCAGTGGGATGTTTTATGCTCATGCTTCTGTAGGAACACTCCATGTAAGACCAGTTTTGAATATGAAATCAGATAAAGATATAAAAAATATGAAGTCTATTTCCCAAGAAGCTTTTGAGATGGTAAAAAAGTATAAAGGTTCACACTCAGGTGAACATGGTGATGGAATTGTTAGATCTGAGTTCCATGAAATGATGTTTGGTAAAAAAATTACTAATGCGTTTGAAGAAATAAAAGATACTTTTGACAGCAAAAATCTACTGAACCCAGGAAAAATTGTCAGACCATTTAAATCTAATGACAGATCTTTAATGAGGTACAAATCTGGTTATAAGACAGAAAAGATTAATACTCATTATGATTGGTCGAATTGGGGACAATTTTCTGACGCTATTGAAATGTGTAACAATAATGGTGCATGTAGAAAATTAGACTCGGGGGTAATGTGCCCTTCATATAGAGTTACCAAAGAAGAAAAAGATTTAGTTAGAGGAAGAGCAAATACTCTTAGATTGGCACTGTCTAATCAGTTACCTGAAGGATCTTTTGTATCAAAAGAAATGTATGAAACAATGGAGCTCTGTGTAAGCTGTAAAGCTTGTCAGAGGGAATGTCCCATGTCAGTTGATATGGCTAAAATGAAAAGTGAATTTTTATCTCATTACTACCAAAAATTTAGCATGAGAATAAAAGATAGAATTATCTCAAATATGCCAAAACTAATCTGGTTATATAGAATTGTGAATCCAATTATTAATAAGATTAAAAATTATCCACTTATATCTAATTTTATAAGAAAATTTGGTTTTGCAACTGAAAGAAGTCTGCCTGAGGTTCAAAATCAAAGGGCATTAAAAGATATTTATCAGAATCAAGAAATTTCAGAAAATAAAGTTATTTTGTTTGCAGATACATTTAATATCAATTTTGAAAATGAAAATTTAGTCTACACAATTAAAGTATTAAATAAATTTGGCTATCAAGCAATAATTCCAAGTTTTGGCAATGATAAGCTTAAAAGACCGCTTTGTTGTGGCAGGACATATATTTCTTATGGTCAATTGGATAAAGCCGCTGAAGAACTAAGTAGATTTAATAATTATATAATTAGAAATAATTATTTTGATTTACCAATTGTTGGAATTGAACCTTCATGTTTGTTAACTTTTAGTGATGAGTATCAATCACTCAAAGGTATAGAAAATAGGGATAAAATAAATAATAAATTCTATCTACTTGAAGAGTTTATTTTAGAACAAATTAAAAAAGATAAAGATGTAAAATTAAATAAATTTACTCAAAATGTTTTAATTCATGGACACTGTCATCAAAAATCTCAAGATAGAATGAAAGGTCTTAAAAATCTTTTATCTGAACTAAATATTAATAATGAAATGATTGACTCGAGCTGTTGTGGAATGGCAGGTTCTTTTGGATATGATAGTAAAACTTATGAAACTTCAAAAAAGATGGCTAACCTCTCTTTAATACCAGCGATCAACGGTAGTAATGAAAATGATTTTATAGTTGCAAATGGCACTAGTTGTAGGCATCAAATTTCTGATTTATCAGAAAAAAAAGGCAAACATGTTTCGGAATTATTATTTAAGATTTTTGAAACTGTAAATTAAAGAATTATTTTTTTACTTAAAAATTCATCAATCTGTTCATCTTTATAGCCAAAATTTTTCATAATTTCCCTTGTGTGTTCACCTAAATCAGGTGCACCTTTGGATTTTTCTGTTTTACTTTTTGAAAATTTAATTGGCATTCCAACAGCTTTACTAGTTCCGGCTTTTTTACTGTTCACCTCAATAATCATCTCTCTTTCAATAGCTTGAGGATCTATAAACATATCTGTTATTGAGTTGATTGGACCACAGGGCAAGCCATTTTCATCAAAAATTTTTAACCATTCCTCAGAGGGTTTTTTTACTAATTCTTTATTAAGTATTTCAACAAGTTCTTTTAAATTTTTTTTTCTATTCGCATTTGATGAAAACTTTTCATTTTCATTTAAGTCTTGACGATTTATTGCTTTTAATAACATAAGCCATGTATTTTGATTTGATGCTCCAATAGTTATCCATTTATCTTTTGTTTGAAATGCTTGATAAGGAGCTGTCAAAGGATGAGCTGAACCAAGTGGCCCTGGTGATTCACCAGTTGCACCTGCAATAGCTGACTGCCAATAAGTATGAACAATTCCTGCTTCAAATAAAGAAGTGTCAACTTTTTGACCTTCACCTGTCTTATCTCTATGTATTAAAGCAGCTAAAATTCCACTTGCTGCAAGCAATCCAGCCGTAATATCTGTAAGTGGTGCACCCACTTTCATTGGTGGTTTATTTTTATCTTCACCTGTAATGCTCATTAACCCACTAATTCCTTGAGCTACTAAATCAAATCCACCTTTATTCGCGTAAGGACCTGTTCTACCATATCCAGAAATTTCACATAAAATAATTTTAGGATTTATTTTAGACATTACATCATAACCAATACCTAATTTTTCTAATGTACCTTTTCTGAAGTTTTCTAAGACTACATCAGAATTTTTGATCATAGTTTTAAAAATTTCAATTCCTTCTTTATCTTTTAAATTTAAAGCGATACCTTTTTTGTTTCTATTCATCATTAGATAGGCTGCAGAAACACCATTGACATCTGGGGGTAAAAAATTTCTTGTATCATCACCTCCTGGTGTTTTTTCTATTTTAATAACCTCTGCACCAAGATCAGCTAATAAAAGTCCACAAGTTGGGCCAGCCATAATTTGGGCCATCTCTAAAACCCTTACGCCTTTCAATGATGCTGACATTTATTATTTATTTTTAAATTTTGGCTTTATTTTATTTAAGAAAGATTGATAACCAATTTTAAAATCCTCAGTATCATAACATTTGTAACCTAAATTATTTATTTTTTCAGTTACTTTACCTTTCTTTAAAATATTTCTTGCAAACTCTTTGTGCCATCTAGCTACTTTAGGAGCACCTTCACATATTAGTTCTGCAGACCTATATGCTTCTTTTTGAACATCTTCATCATTTACTACTCTGTTTACAAGTCTTTTTTCTAAAGCCTCTTGAGAGTCAAATACTCTTCCTTCAAACAAAATTTCCATAGCTGTCGAGTAAGTGGTGGCTTTTAAAAGAACCTCTAATTCTTTTGCTGCCATTGTCAAACCAAGTCTTTTTATTGGAATACCAAACCTTGAACTTTTTCCACAAATTCTAATATCACAGCATGCAGCTATTTCTAATCCCCCACCTACACAAATTCCCTCAATCATAGCTATTGTAGGAATTGGACAGTTAAAAATTGCACCTAGAGTACCATGTAAAAACTTTCCATAAGATTTTGCTAATTTTGATGAAGATCTTTCTTTTTTGAACTCTCCAATATCGTTTCCTGGTGAAAATGATTTTCCACCCTCACCTCTTATAATTATACATCGTAAATTTTTTTCTTTTGAAATCTTTTTAAAAATTTTACCAAGCTCAACCCACATTGGTTTAGTCATAGCGTTTAACTTCTCAGGTCTATTTAAGACTACTTCTGATAAATGATTGTTAATTTTATTTAGTTTAATTAAATTACTCATCTAACTCCTATAAAAGTATTCTACTAATGTCATAGGTATAGCAGGTACATATGTCACTAGTAGTAATAAAATTAAAAGCACACATATAAATGAAATATTAGATCTTGTAACATCCCAAATATCAGCTTTTGCAACAGAACAAGCTGTAACTAAAACACTTGCTACAGGAGGTGTTTGTTGACCAATGGCTAAATTTAAAGTTACAATTATTCCAAAGTGAACTGGATCAATACCTACAGCATTTACTAATGGCATTACAATTGGCACAGTTAAAATTATTGCTGCAACCGAGTGCAAAAAGAAACCAATTATTAAAAGAAATATGTTTAATATTCCTAAAACTGCGTATTTATTATTAGTAAAGTCAATAATTGATTCTGCTACTTTTTGAGGAATTTGTTCAATTGTTAAAAACTCTCCTAATAAAACAGATGCTGCAACTAACAACATTACAGATGCAGTCTGTATCGCTCCCTCGCAAGCTGACTCATACAGCCTTTTAAAGTCTATTTCTTTATAGATAAAACCTATTACCAAAGATGCTACAACTGCTAAACCAGCTCCTTCAGTAGCAGT
Organism: uncultured Pelagibacteraceae bacterium; assembly: GCA_902629535.1. GTDB lineage: Bacteria > Pseudomonadota > Alphaproteobacteria > Pelagibacterales > Pelagibacteraceae > Pelagibacter. The sequence continues at coordinate 4,406 of CACORD010000017.1, forward strand.
TACTACTCCTCCAAAAATTCCACCTAGAATTATTATTGGTAATAAGAATGCTAAAGCTGCATCTTTTGCAGTTTTTTTAACATTTGGAATATTGAATGTTTCTTCTACAGGAAAATTTTTCTTTCTAGCTGTAACATAAGCTGCCAACATAAGAAAAAATCCACCAATTACTCCAGGAATAATTCCAGCAACAAATAATTGAACAACTGAACTTTGAGACATAACTGCATAAACAATCATTGGTATTGACGGTGGAATAATGATTGCTAAAGATGCTGAAGATGAAGTCACTGCAGCAGCAAATGCTCCTGGGTATCCTTTTTTCTTCATTGCAGGTATTAAGATTGATCCCAATGCAGCAACATCAGCAACTGCCGATCCAGAAATTTCAGCAAAAAACATTGAGGTTGCAATATTAATCATACTCAACCCACCTTTAATAAATCCAACTAGAGCAGAGGCAAAGGCTATAAGTCTTCGTGAAATACCAGCACTATTCATAATTGATCCGGCTAAAATAAATAATGGAATTGCAATCAATGGAAACTTCATTGATCCGTCAAACATTACGATTGCAGTATCAATTAGAAAGCTTGTGCCAGTTTTCATAACCATTGCAATAATAGTTGTTACTGCAAGGCCAATCGCAATAGGCACATTTATTGATAAAAGAAGTAGCAAGACCATAAACATTGTAAGAATTATCATTAAATGTCTCCTGTTTGCTCTTCACCTGTATTTTGAAGGACTAAATTTTTATAATCCTCTGGAATTCTTAAGGTTTCAGATAAAATAAATAAGCATGAAGCTATTGGAATTACAGATTGAACAAATGGCTGGGGAACCCATTCCAATGTTACTAGCGTTTCACCTGTAATTAAAGTTAAAACTAAATATCCGTAATATGCTAGTAATAATAAAAAACCATAAACAACTAGTTTAGAAACAACAAAAAAAATTTTTCTTAAGGGTAGTGGAAAAGCTTTAAATATACTTGGAACACTAATGTGAGAACCTTTAAGCGCAGCATAAGCTGAACCATAATATGTAATCCATGCAAGTTGAACTGCAGCAACCTCATCATACCAAACTAGAGCACTGCCAGCAAAACGGAAAGTAACTCCAAGTAAAACTGTTACTGCTAATGCCACCATCATTATAAACAGTATTAGTTTTAGAATTTTTTCGTACGAATTTATAAAATTTTGTAATTTCATAATATATTCAGGCCCTCTGGATGAGGGCCTGATAAAAGTTTTTTCTTTATATTATTTTGCTAAAGCTGATACTTTTTTAACTAAAGCACCACCTGTAGGAACTTCTGATCCGAATTGATCGTAAATTCCTTTACTAGCAGCAATAAAAGCACCTTTGTCCGCTTTATTTACTTGGACACCAGCATCTTTAATTACTTTTAATAAAGATTTTTCAAGTTTAGCAGCTTCTTTGTATACAAATTTCTGTGTATCTTGAGCAGCTTTTTCTAAAATATCTTGAACATCTGCAGGAAGTTTATTCCAATGATCCTTATGAACAGTTACATAAGCAGGAGTGTAAACGTGGCCTGTGATTGATAAGTATTTTTGAACTTCTTGAAATTTAGCACTAGCTATTTGAGCGTATGGGTTTTCTTGTCCATCCATCGTACCTGTTTTTAAAGCAGTAAATACTTCAGAAAAAGACATTGGAGTTGGATTTGCACCATATGATTGGAACATTTTAACTCTCCATTTAGATTTAGGAGTTCTTAGTTTAATTCCTTTTAAATCATTCGGAGTGTTAATTGGTCTAGTATTATTTGTTATATGTCTAAAACCATTTTCCCATACAGCAATAACTTTGTAACCTGTTTTATCCTCAAGGTTTTTAAACATCCCTGGTAAAACATTTTTTTCTACTTTAGCCATATGTTTTCTGTCTTTAATAATAAAAGGCATATCAAAAACACCAAACTCATCATGAATAGAAGCCATTACTGATGAAGGTAACCACATATTAACAGTACCTAGTTTAAGTTTTTGCATACCTTGTTTATCTTTTCCAAGTTGCGAAGAACCAAATACAGTTACTTTACCCTTGTTGCCTAATCTTTTATTAGCAAGTTTAGCAAAGTGATCAACTGAAGCTGAAAATAAAGAACCTGGTTTACCCACGTGTCCAAATTTTACTTCTACTGAATTTGCTGAAAAACTTAAAAATAAAGATGAGAATATAACTACAATTATTTTACTTAATTTATTCATATTTATTTCCCTTAGTTGTTATTTTTTTTCAGGAGGTTACCTAAAATATGAATATAGATCTAGTGAATAAATGAGCTTGATAGAAAAAAAATTTAAGAGTTCAAAATGAGAAAAAATTCCAAATTATTGAATGCTAGCTTGAGATTTGTCATCTTTTTTAGACATATCAACCTCAACCCACTCTGTCTTTTTAAGCTCTTTAGTTAGAGCAATTTTTAAAACTTCATCAGCAAACTCAACTGGGGTAATCTTTATCTCATCGATAATCTTTTTTGGCATATCAACTAGGTCTTTTTCGTTTTCTTTTGGAATTAAAACCTCTTTTATACCTGCTCTATGGGCTGCTAATAGCTTTTCTTTTAGCCCACCAATAGGTAGTACTTGGCCAGTCAATGTTACTTCACCTGTCATAGCCACATCTCTTTTAACTGGAATGTTTGTAATTGATGAAACTATAGATGTAACCATTCCTATACCAGCAGATGGTCCATCTTTTGGAGTTGCTCCTTCAGGGACATGAATGTGGAAATCTTTTTTCTCAAATAATGGAGGGATAATTCCGTATTCCAAACATTTTGATCTTACAAATGATTTTGCAGCTTTGACTGACTCTTGCATGACATCACCAAGCTTTCCAGTAATTTGCATACGGCCTTTGCCTGGCATTGTTACTGTCTCTATTTTTAAAATCTCTCCACCATATTCAGTCCAAGCTAATCCTGTTACTATACCTACTCTATTTTCAGACTCTAACTCACCTGATTTAAATTTAGGAACTCCTAAAAAGTCTGGTAAATTTTTTGTATTAATATTGACTTCTTTTTCTTCTCCAGAGACAACCTTTTTAACTACTTTTCGTGCAATTTTAGAAATTTCTCTCTCAAGATTTCTTACTCCAGACTCCTTTGTGTAACTTCTAATTACTTCTTTTATAATATCATCACCTAAATTCATTTCTTTTTCCTTCACACCATTATCTTTTATTTGTTTTGGAAGAAGATATTTATTTGCAATATTTATTTTTTCATCTTCTGTGTACCCTGCTAATCTAATAACTTCCATTCTGTCTAATAATGGAGGTAAAATGTTTAATGTATTAGCTGTAGTCACAAACATCACATCGGATAAATCATAATCAACTTCTAAATAGTGATCGTTAAAAGTCGTATTTTGCTCTGGATCTAAAGCCTCTAATAAAGCTGAAGAAGGATCTCCCCTATAATCATTTCCAACTTTATCAATTTCATCTAAAAGTATTAGTGGATTTTTAGTTCCAGCTTTTTTCATCATTTGAATAATTTTACCAGGTAAAGAACCAATATAAGTTCTTCTGTGACCTCTAATTTCAGCTTCATCTCTCATTCCACCTACTGACATTCTTACAAATTCTCTATTTGTTGCTTTAGCAATTGACTTTCCTAAAGATGTTTTTCCAACACCAGGCGGTCCTACTAAGCATAAAATAGGGCCTTTAATCCTATCCATTCTTTTTTGGACTGCTAAAAATTCAATAATTCTCTCTTTAACTTTTTCTAAACCAAAATGATCTTTATCTAAAACTTCAAGTGCTTTTTTTAAATCTATAACAACATCACTTTTTTTGTGCCAAGGAAGATCTATCATCCAATCTAAGTAATTTCTTACTACGGTAGCTTCTGCTGACATTGGGCTCATATTTTTTAATTTTTTTAATTCTTGAAGACATTTTTTCTCAACATCTTTTGGCATTTTAGATTTAAGGATTGCTTTATTTAAACTTGTATTTTCATCTTTGCCATCCTCTATTTCACCCAACTCTTTTTGGATGGCTTTTAATTGTTCATTTAAATAGTATTCTCTTTGAGTTTTTTCCATTTGAGTTTTAACTCTTCCTCTTATTCTTTTTTCCACTCCAATAATACTTGTTTCATTTTCCATTATTTTTATGATTGCATTTAATCTTTTCTTTACATCTATAGTCTCGAAGATTTGTTGTTTCTCTGAAATTGTAGCTGTGATGTGTGAAGCTATGTTATCTGCAATCTGAGATGGATCTTTTAATTGTTTAATTGTGTTAATAGTTTCACCAGAAACTTTTTTATTTATAGAAGTTAATTTTTCCATTCGTCTGATTGCTGTAACAGCTAATGGGTACAAATCTTCTTCACCATCGATCACATCATTGTGAGGTGTAAAATCACAAGTTATAAACTTTTCATTGTCTTTAAAATCAATAATTTTTACTCTTCTAATACCTTCTACTAAAACTTTTACTGTTCCATCTGGAAGTTTTAAAAGTTGTAAAATACTTCCTTCACAACCATACATAAAAATATCTGTTTTTTTAGGGTCATCAATTTCTGAATTTTTTTGAGTTACTAAAATTATCTTTTTTTCTTTTTTCATTACCTCATTTAGAGCGGAAATTGATTTATCTCTTCCAACAAAAAGAGGAATTACCATACTAGGAAAAACTACAATGTCTCTTAGCGGTAATAACGGTGAAGAAGTTTTTACGTCCATATTCCAAATATGGATATTAAAATAATTTT
>CACORD010000018.1 GCA_902629535.1 uncultured Pelagibacteraceae bacterium
TCGTCTAAGCCCTCTAATAAACACTTTTTTTTAAATGAGTCTACTTTAAATTTTGTCTCATTGTTTCCAAAAATGACTTTCTCCTCATTAAGATCTATGAAAATTTCCTCTTTCCTTTTTGCGTATTCTGATAACTCTTTGATTTTATCATCATCTAAAATTATCGGTAAGATTCCGTTTTTAAAACAATTATTATAAAAAATATCAGCAAAACTTGAGCTAATCACACAAGTAATGCCGAAATCTAATAATGCCCATGGAGCGTGTTCTCTTGAAGAGCCACATCCAAAATTTTTTCCAGCGATTAAAATTTTTGAATTTATGTAAGGATCTTTATTCAAAACAAAATCATTTATTTCTTTGCCATTGTCATCATATCTCATTTCGAAAAATAAATTTTTGCCCAACCCGGTTCTTTTAATCGTTTTTAAAAATTGTTTTGGAATGATCATATCTGTATCAATATTAACTATTGGCAGATATGCTGGTATACTTTTTAAAGTGTTAAATTTTTGCATATTAATTTTGGTATTTCCTTACATCATCAAGGTTTCCAGAAATTGCTGCTGCTGCAGCCATACCTGGGCTCACTAAATGGGTTCTTCCACCTCTGCCTTGTCTGCCTTCAAAATTTCTATTTGATGTTGAAGCACATCTCTCCTCTGGTTTTAATTTATCTGCGTTCATTGCTAAACACATTGAACATCCTGGCTCTCTCCACTCAAATCCAGACTTTACAAAAATTTTATCTAATCCCTCTTGCTCTGCTTGTTCTTTAACCAACCCTGAACCAGGGACAACCATGGCATGAACATGAGATGCAATTTTTTTATCTTTTAAGATTTTTGCAGCTTCTCTTAAGTCCTCAATTCTACCATTAGTGCAGCTTCCAATGAAAACTTTGTCAATTTTGATGTCTTTAGCTGCCATATCTGGTTTCAAACCCATATAATTTAATGCTCTCTCTAAAGAATTTTTTCTATCCTCGTCTTTCTCATTATTTGGATTTGGTACCCTTTCGTCTATTGTAATAACATCTTGAGGTGATGTTCCCCAAGTAATCATTGGTGAAATTTCACTAGCGGTTAAGTTTACTTCTTTATCAAACGTGGCACCCTCATCAGTATTTAAATTTTTCCAATTTTCTAAAGCTTTATCCCAATCATTTCCTTTAGGAGACATTGGCCTGCCTTCTAAATATTTAAATATTTTTTCGTCTGGAGCTATTAATCCTGCTCTTGCTCCTCCCTCAATCGTCATATTGCAAATTGTCATTCTATTCTCAACACTTAAAGATTTAACTAGGTCACCTGCATATTCAATTACACATCCTGTTCCTCCAGCAGTGCCAATTTTTCCTATTATTTGAAGAATTACATCTTTCGATGTAACACCTAACGGAAGTTTGCCGTTGACGTTAATTCTAAAATTCTTTGCTTTCTTTTGAACTAATGTTTGAGTTGCCAAAACATGCTCTACCTCTGAAGTCCCAATACCAAATGCCAAAGCTCCAAATGCTCCATGTGTTGCAGTATGACTATCGCCACATACAATAACCGTACCTGGTTGAGTAAAGCCCTGTTCAGGACCAGTAACATGAACAATTCCTTGTCTTTTATCACCCATTCCAAAAAGTTTAATACCGAATTCTTTACAATTTGCCTCTAAGGTTTCTACTTGAATTTTAGATTCATTATCTGAAATACCCTTTGACCTATCAGTTGTCGGAACATTATGATCTGCAACTGCTAATGTTAATTTTGGGTGTCTTACCTTACGTTTAGAATTTCTTAATCCTTCAAAGGCTTGTGGACTAGTGACTTCATGGACTAAATGTCTGTCTACAAACAATAACGCTGTTCCATCTTCTTGCTGATGAACCAAGTGTTCGTTCCAAATTTTATCGTAAAGAGTATTGGGCATTTAGAAAAAAATTATTTTTTTTCTTGTAAATTTTCAAGTTTTTTTTCAGTTTTAGCTTCAGCCTTAGTGGCTTCTTTCTTCATTTCTGTCTTTGGAGCTTCGTCTTTTTTAGGCTCAGCTGTAGAAGTAGCCTCTTTTACAGACTCTGGTGCTTTTTCTTTTTCAACTGGTGCTAAATTCTCCTCGGTAACAGTCTCGGGCTTAACGTCAATATCAATACCAATTTTTTTTCTAATTTTTTCAGCAATCCTTGCAGATTTACCAGTTCTATCTCTTAAATAATAAAGTTTTGCTCTTCTTACTTTTCCTGAACGAATTACTTTGATTGAGTCAATTACAGTTCCGTACAATGGAAAAGTTCTTTCTACACCTTCCCCAAAAGATATTTTTCTTACTGTAAAAGATGAATTAATATCTCTACTTTTTTTAGCTATACAAACACCTTCGAAATATTGAATTCTCTCTTTCTTTCCTTCGGTAATTCTAACACCAACTTTAACAACATCGCCAGGAAAAAAATCAGGAATCTTTTTTTCTGAAAGAATTTTTTTAACGTTATTTTGGTTTATTTCTTCAATTGTTTTCATTTTAATATTTATCAAATTAATTCTTCTTATATTTATGCCACAAATCTGGTCTTCGGTCGCGAGTTATAGCCTCTGATTGAGACAAACGCCAGTCTTTAATTTTAGCATGATCACCAGATAATAACACCTCTGGAACTGATTTTTCCTCCCAAATCTGGGGTTTTGTATATTGTGGATACTCCAAAAGGCCATTTTCAAATGTCTCTTCTGAAGCTGATTTGTCATTCCCTAAAACTCCAGGCAACAGTCTTAATACACTATCAATCACAACAAGCGCAGCAGTTTCTCCACCGGACAATACATAGTCTCCTATACTTATCTCTTCAATATTTCTTGTAGATAATACCCTCTCATCAACTCCTTCAAAATGACCACAAATTAAAGAAAAAGATTTTTCTAATGATAGATCTTGAGCAAGTTTTTGATTAAATACTTTTCCTTTTGGTGAAAGATACAAAATCCTTTCTCCTTTATTTACGTTTTGATCTATAGAATTTGCTAAGACGTCTGGTTTTAATAACATGCCTGTTCCACCGCCATAAGGAGTATCATCAACTGTTTTGTGTTTATCTGTTGCTGCATCCCTTATATTTATCACGTTCAAACTCCACAATTTTTTAGACATTGCTTTCCCGTAAAGTCCTTTAGCTAAAGGTCCAGGAAATATATCTGGATATAGTGTAAATACTTGAGCTTGCAACATTAATAGCCTTCAGTTTATTTCTTTTCCTCTTTTTTAGCTTCCTCTTTTTTAGCTTCTTCTTTTGGAGCTTCTGCTTTTGGAGCTTCTTCTTTTTTAGTTTCTGCTTTTGGAGCTTCTTCTGAACCTTCTTTTTTTCTATCTTTTTTTGGAATTGCTTTCTGAGGGTTATTGCCATTAGCAGGCATAGGCATTAATTCATTCTCGCCTAAAATTCTAGCTACTCTTGTTGTAGGTTGCGCACCTTGACCCAACCAATATTTTATTCTCTCAGCCTCTAATCCAATTCTCTCTTTTTTTTCTTTTGGTAATAGCGGGTTAAAAAAACCGACTTTTTCAATAAATCTGCCGTCTCTTGCAAATCGACTATCAGCTACAACAACTTTATAAACGGGCCTTTTTTTTGTACCACCCCTAGATAATCTTAGTTTTAACATTTACTCTCCTTTTTATTTTAATTGATTAAATAATTCTGGAGGTATTCCTTTGTCAGACATACCTTTCAGATTTCCTTTTGACATCTTCTTCATCATTTCAGACATCATCTTAAATTGTTTCAACAATTTATTGATAGTGGCTGGATCAGTTCCTGAACCATTAGCAATTCTTTTTTTCCTAGAACCGTCAATTATTTTTGGGTTCTCTCTCTCTTTTTTTGTCATTGATAAAATTATAGCCTCGTTTTTTGTAATAACACTCTCATCAATTCCAGCTGCATCCATTTGAGATTTTACTTTTGAAACACCTGGCATGAAAGACATGATGCCCTCAATACCACCCATTTTTTTCATTTGTCTCAGTTGGGTTAAATAATCTTGCATTGAGAATTGTCCTTTTTTTAAATTTTCCTCTGTTTTTTTTATATTTTCTTCTCCAAGATCTTGGGCTGCTTTTTCAACAAGAGAAACAATATCTCCCATCCCAAGAATTCTATTTGCAATTCTGTCTGGATGAAAAACTTCAAGGTTTTCAATTTTTTCACCGATACCTAAAAATTTTATTGGGACCTGAGAAACAAATTTCATACTTACAGCAGCTCCACCTCTAGCATCACCATCTGCTCTTGTTAAAATAATTCCTGACAAATTAACCGTATTATTAAACTCTTTTGCTACTGATGCAGCTACTTGCCCAGTAAGTGAGTCCGCAACTAAAAAAGTCTCTGCAGGTTTAATTATATTTTCGATTTGTTTAATTTCGCTCATCATCTGCAAATCTATTTGTGTTCTACCGGCAGTATCAAATAAGATAATATCAGCACCATTTAAATTTGCTGCACTAATTGCTCTTTGGCAAATATCACCAGGTTGTTGGCCTTCGATTATTGGAAGAGTTAAAATATTATTTTGTTCACCTAAAGATTTTAATTGCTCTTGAGCAGCTGGTCTATAAATATCTAAACTGACCATCATTACTTTCTTTTTTTTTGTATTTTCTAAATATCTTGCAAGTTTAGCTGTTGTGGTAGTTTTACCAGAACCTTGTAAGCCAACTAGCATCATTGGTACTGGTGGAACAGCATTTAAATTTACTTCATTATTTTTTTCCCCTAAAAGATTTACTAACTCATCATAAACAATCTTTACCACCATATCCCCAGGAGATGTTGACCTAATAATTTCTTGGCCTAAGGCTTTTGGTTTAACTTTTTCAATAAAATCTTTAGCAACTTCAAGAGACACATCAGCTTCTAATAAAGCTTGTCTGATACCTCTTAGCCCTTCATCAACCTGATTTTCATCAAGTGACGGAGCTTTTTTCAAAGAGGAAAAAACTTCCTCGAATTTATTTGTCAAATTTTCAAACATATTTATTACTCACAGCAGTAATCGCACTAGTGGGCGAACCCTCGCTGACTAGTGTCGATCTCTTTGTTTCCAAAGACACCGCAAATTTAATGTTTTTGCGGAAACTGCCACAAACTATAATAGAGGTTCAAAAAGTCAATAAATAAGTTAAATAACTATATATGGACTTCAAAGCTTTTAAAATGGACGGATTGGGAAATGATTTTGTGATAATCGATAATAGAGAAAAAATTACAAATTTGACGAAGGACCAGATAGTTAAAATTTGTGACAGAAATTTTATTGGCTGTGATCAGCTAATATTTATTGAACCAGATAGTTCTGCAGATGCAAGTTTAAGATTTTTTAATTCAGATGGAGGAGAATCTGGGGCATGTGGAAATGGAACTAGATGTGCTGCAAATTTAATTTCAAAAGAAAAAAATAGTAATTCTATAATTTTAAATACGCTATCTGGAAAATTAAAATCTGAAATTTTAGAAAAAAAAATTGTTACAACTGAAATAGGTAAAGCAAAGCTAAAATGGGATGAAATACCTTTATCAAAAGAAATGGATACAAAGAACTTAAATATTAAAATTATTGATACAAATAAAAATGAGTACTTAGGCGGCACTGCAATTAATGTGGGTAACCCACATATTGTTTTTTTTGTTAAAAGGATTGAGGATTTCAATATAGAGAAAATTGGCCCTGAGATAGAAAATCACGAAATCTTCCCAGAAAAATGTAACGTAACAATTGCGCAAATTTTTAATAAAAATTTGATCAAAGTAAAAGTTTGGGAAAGAGGAGCTGGTCTTACCAAAGCTTGTGGAACTGCAGCGTGTGCTACAGCATATGCAGGTAAATTAAATAATCTTACAGAAAATAAAACTGATATAGAGTTTGCAACTGGAAAATTATCAATTTCAATAGATGAAAATAATTCTATTCACATGAAAGGACCTGTTTCAGATATTAAAGAAATAAAGATAAAATTATAATGGGTATCTTTGATAAATTTAAAATCGGATTTAAGAAAAGTGCATCAGCGTTTACATCTGGACTTAAAGAAATAATTGTCAAAAAAGAAATTAATGACGAAAATTTAGATAAAATTGAGGAATTTTTAATTCGATCAGATGTGGGAGTTGAGGCTGCATCTGAAATAAAAGAAATAATTTCTAGAAAAAAAATTGATCCAAATAAAGATCTATCTAAAGAGATAAACTCTATTTTAAAAGAATATATAATTTCTTTAATGAAACCCTTGGAAAATAAATCCTTTTTTGAAAAAAAAGAAAAGCTTAATGCAACTTTAATTTCTGGTGTGAACGGCGTTGGGAAAACTACAACTATCGGTAAAATTGGAAAAATATTGAAGACTAACGGTAGTAAAGTCATGTTTGCAGCTTCAGATACATTTCGTGCCGCTGCAATTGAACAACTAGAAAATTGGGCAAGTAAAGTAGATGTTCAAATAGTAAAATCATCACAAGGAGCTGATCCAGCTTCAGTTGCTTTTAAGGCTGTGGATGAAGCTATTAAAAATAATTTTGATCAAGTTTTAATAGATACAGCTGGTAGACTTCAAAATAAAAAAAATTTAATGGAAGAATATAAGAAGATAGCAAATGTCACCAAAAAAATAGATCCCAATGCACCTCATAATGTTATCTTAATTTTAGATGCGACCTCAGGACAAAATGTATTAAATCAAGTCGAAGAATTTAATAAAATTATCCCGATAACAGGTATCGTGATGACAAAATTAGATGGCACAGCCAAGGGAGGAATTTTGTTAGCGCTAGCAAAAAAATATGAAATTCCAATTATTGCACTAGGTTTAGGTGAAAAAGAAGACGACCTACAATTATTTGAAGCAGAGAAATTTGCCGAAGCTTTTACTCAAATTAATTAATTAAATTACTAGAGATCAAAGGTTTGTAGATATTACATTTATAATTATCATCAAATTTATAATGACCACAATCTTTAGAGAATGAAGAAATTATAAAATCAAATTTACCAGTGGTGGGATAAAGTTCTAGTTTTTTACTACTGATGTCATATTTAAAATTAGCATTTAAACTTTTTACAGCACTAATCATTACTAGTGTTTTATCATCTTTTAATAAATAATATGCAAAATCATCTGGAAAGACTGGAAAATCATACTCTTTTAAAAAATATTTAGCTTGTGAAGGAAACCACTCATAAGAAATTAAAGGTGATGAGGACTTTGTTAAATGATTAAAAATATAAAGGTCTTTTGGATAGTCATTAATATAATTATCATTTTCGCCTCTAGCTAAAATAGATTTTTCTCTACCTTTAAAATATAAGCTAAACTCTTTGTTATGTGAGTCCATATGATCTATATGAAATAAATCATCTGGTTGAAAAAATTCATCTTGCGAATAAGCATTAGTAATAAAAATAAAGACTGCAATAAATAAAAGAGATAATTTTTTCATTATCTTTTAATAAATTATAATTCTGAAATATATTTGTTGAGATTGTGGCTTAATTTAAACTTTTTAAAAAAGATTTAAGAGCTTCGACAAGGTTTTTATCAAACTCCATCATATGATTGTCATGTTTTGTGAAATAAGAATATTTTGGTTCATTGGCTATTTCATAAATCTTTTTCCCCATAAAGAATGGAACTATCTGGTCAGCCTCACCGTGCATTATTAAAATAGGAGCTTTTATATTATTAATCTTACTTTTGTTATCAAATTTGTCTTTTAATAATAGATTTACGGGTATGTAGGGATAAAATGTTTTAGCTGCATCAACCATAGAGGTAAATGGTGTCTCTAATATAACGCCAGCAAAATTTTTTTTTTGTGATAAATGTGTTGCAACGCCTGTCCCTAATGACTCACCGTAAATAACAATATTTTCCTCTTTAACACCTTTGTTAATTAACCAATTTATTCCACTTCTTCCATCTTCATAAAGACCTTTCTCAGATGGTTTTCCCTGATTCCCACTAAAGCCTCTCCAGGCAATTATTAAAAAGTTAACATCCATCTCGCTAAAATGGTTTAACTTATGAATTCTATTTTCTAAAGAACCTGCGTTTCCATGAAAATAAAGAATGGTTTTATATTTCTTTAGATCTTTTTCATGATACCAGCCTAATAATTCAATATTGTCTGAAGTATTTATTTTTACCTTTTCAATTGATACAGATATCTGATCGTTAGAGTAATTATTTTCATTTGGGTGGTACAATAGATTTCTCTGATAAAAATATAAAAAAACCAAAACTAAAAAATAGACAGTAATAATTATTTGTAGAAATGAGAACAAATTATTCCTAAACTTTTTTAACATTTTTTTTAACCAGAAAAATTCCAATAAAAACCATAAGTGTACCAGCTAGATGATATATTTCTAATTTTTCATCAAAAAATAAAAAACCATAAACAGCACCGTAAACTGTATATAAATATAACACTGATCCAGTAATTGAAGCACCTAACTTGTTGTTCACAAAGTTAAACAATAAAAAAGCAATAATACTTGGTGACAAAGCGGCAAACAAAACCCAAAATATAAAATTTAAATCGTAACTTGTTTGTAAAATATATATTTTCTCAAACATAAAAAAGGGTAATAAACTAATAGCTCCAAACATAGATATTAGCGTAAATCTTTGTAAAAGAGGAAGTTTTGATTTCCAATAAAATAAATAAATTGTATAAAGAGCCCAACCAATTGATGCTCCTAACATCCATAAATCTCCTATTGTAAACTTAAGACTTATAAGCAAATTTATATTAGCTTTAATTATAATTAGAATAACTCCTAGTAAGCAAATCAAAATACCAGAATATTGTGATTTACTTAATCTTTCTCTAAAAAATATAGCAGAAATTAAAATAATAAAAATCGGAGATGAAGAATAAATTATTCCCATATTAACA
>CACORD010000019.1 GCA_902629535.1 uncultured Pelagibacteraceae bacterium
AATTTTTTCGATTTAAACAATTTATTTTTGATCAAATTCTTTTTTAAAATTTTTTGTAAATTCTTGTACTTTTAAAAACATTTGGATCTATAACCCCAATTAATATTACATCTTCACCAAATTTTTTAATATTATTAGCTACATTAGCTGCCCCTCCAAGAAAATATTTTTTTTTAATTGGTTTTAATATAGGTACCGGTGCCTCAGGAGAATTTTTATCAGATTTGGATAATATTATCTGATCTAATATTAAATCTCCTATTACTAAAATCATAACTTTTTCACACTAACCATGTAAATTTTTTTTTTTATATTCAAAAATTTGTCAAAAAAAGTATCACCAATAATAAATTTTTTTGATTTATAAGCTTTAGCACTTAATGAGGTAATTACGTTATTACAACCATATTTGTTTAAAATATTTTTCTTAATTTCATAATAGTCATCAAAAATAACTAAAGATTTTTTAGAAATTATCTTTTTTATAGCATTCCAATCACTTTGAATTGTATTTACAGAGTGTCCACCATCAATAAAAATGAAATCTACTTTTTTTTTTTGCCTTATAAATTTTGGCAAAGTTTTCTTTGTATCACCTTTCAAAAGGCGAATTTTAGCTAATTTATTTAATTTATTTTGAATATTTTTTTTTGAGAGCGGGAATTTACTTAATTCTTTTTTTATTCTATTTTTAGTCTCATAAAATTCCTCAAATAAATCAAAACCATAATATTCAACTTGCTGATTAAAAATTTTAGCTGTCTCTATTAACTCAATTGCTCTATTACCGTTATAAACTCCAATTTCTATAATTGAGCTTGGTCTTGTCTTAAATACTGAAAAAAGTAAAAAAGAATATCTTTTAGTAGATCCTAATAGATATTTTATTATTCTGTATATAAATTTTAAAAATAAAATTATTCTCATACTTTAGATTTTAATTTTAAATAATTAAATCTTAAATCTGGATTTTTTGCTATCAATCAAAAAATTTCTAACTGTCTCTTTTGAGAGAGTTTTAAATGTTTTTCCAAAATTTTCAATTACCTCTATTAAGTTTGGTGGAATAGTAATTATATGACAGTTTAATTGTTTTGCTTGTATAAAGTTATATGCTTCTCTAACACTTGCCCAAAGTATTTTAACATTTTTATACTTTTTAACCATTAATAAGCTTTTTTTTAACTCTGGAATAGGATCTCTACCTGCATCTCCTGCACGACCTGCAAAGATAGAAATGATTACGCTAGTCTTATGATCTATCTTTTTTAAAATTTTTTCTGTCTGCTTTGCGGTATAAACAGCAGTAATATTAATTTTAATTTTCTTTCTGCTCAGGTCTCGTATTACTTTTCCCATAAATTCTCCTCTTGAATTTATTACTGGAACTTTTACATATACATTGTTTCCCCACTTATTTATTTTTAGTGCTTGATCTATCATGTTCTTATAATTATCTCCAAAAACTTCAAAAGATATGGGTTTATTTCTGCATATCTTCAAAATTTCTTTACAGTATAAAGTATAATTTTTTGCACCTGCTTTTTTCATCAGGCTTGGATTTGTAGTGAAACCTTTAACAATTCTTTTTTTATAAAATTTTTTAATTAAAGAAATATCAGCAATGTCACAGTATATTTTAGTAGTCAATTTAACCTATAAATTTTTTGTAATATCTTCTGTCATTTTTTTTGCATCAGCAAATAACATAAGAGTATTTTCCTTATAAAATAAGTCATTATCTATGCCTGCATATCCAGGTGATAAACTTCTTTTTACAAAGAGCACTGATTTACACTTCTCTACATCTAAGACTGGCATTCCATAAATAGGGCTCTGAGGGTCAGTTTTTGCAACTGGGTTAGTTACGTCATTGGCACCAATTACAAATGCCACGTCTGCATTTGCAAAATCATTATTGATTTCCTCTAACTCAAAAACTTCATCATATGGAACATTAGCTTCAGCTAGTAATACATTCATGTGACCAGGCATTCTTCCAGCAACAGGATGTATTGCATAAGAAACTTTAATATCATTTTTCTTTAATGTATCCACCATTTCTCTTAGGGCATGTTGAGCTTGGGCTACTGCCATCCCATATCCTGGCACAATAATTACTGATGAGGCATTTTTCATAAGAAAAGCTGCATCATCCGCATTACCGCTTTTGACTGGTCTTTGTTCTTTGGAAACGGAACCCTTAACTTCGTCTGTTCCACCAAATCCTCCTAAAATCACATTAAAGAATGAGCGATTCATCCCCTTGCACATAATATAAGATAAAATTGCTCCAGACGAACCAACTAAAGCACCAGTAATTATTAAAGCGGTATTCTCTAAAGTGAAACCAATACCTGCTGCTGCCCATCCAGAGTATGAATTAAGCATTGAAATTACAACTGGCATATCTGCTCCTCCAATCGGAATTATTAAAAGAAAACCAATCAAAAACGATACACCTAATAATATCCAAAAAAGATTAGCCGATTGTGTTGAGCAAAGTAAATAAATTAGTACAATTATAGAAGTTAATATAATGGCATTTAGAGGATGTTGACCCTTAAATGTGATTGGAGAGCCAGACATTATTCCTTGAAGTTTTAAAAAAGCAATCACAGACCCTGAAAAAGTTACAGCTCCAACAGCTGCTCCTATAGACATCTCGATTAAACTTCCAAGTTTTATATTTCCTGGAACTCCAAGATTAAATGCTTGAGGATTTAAAAAAGCTGCAATAGCAACAAATACAGCAGCTAGTCCAACCAAACTATGAAAACCTGCAACTAGTTCTGGCATAGCAGTCATTGGTATTTTGTACGCTATAAAAGCTCCAATAGAACCACCTAATAAAATAAAAATCAAAACATAAATAAAACCTACTGAAAAATTATCTGTTGATAAAAATGTCACCACTACAGCAATGATCATTCCCACAATCCCAAAGAAATTACCTTGTCTTGAGGTTTCTGGTGAAGATAATCCTCTTAATGCTAGTATAAAAAGCACACCTGATACTAAATAAAAAATTGCAGATAAATTTGCAGATATCATTTTTTATCCTTTTTCTTTTTTTTATACATTGCTAACATTCTTTGCGTAACGAGAAACCCGCCAAAAATATTTATTGCCGCTAAAGCAATAGCTAAAAAGCCAAAAATAGTAGAAGTACTAAATATTGTATCTGAATTACCAGATAATCCTGCAATTATTGCGCCCACAATAATTACTGATGAAATTGCATTTGTAACTGACATTAAGGGTGTGTGTAAAGATGGTGTTACACTCCAAACAACATAATAACCAACAAAAATGGATAGAATGAATATACTTAATCTGAATATTAAAGGATCAATTTCCATAACTTTATTTTATCAATGTTTTTTCTATTATTTCATCCTCTAATTTGATATTAATTTTTTTGTTTTCTTTATCGAGTAAATTATCAACAAAATTAAAAACATTTTTTGCATATAAATTTGAAGCTGACATTGGTAAATTATTTAAGATATTGCTTTCACCCATAATTTTTACACCATTTTTTTCAACTATTTTGTCAACTTCAGTAAAAGCTGTATTTCCACCTTGTATAGCTGCCAAATCATAAATTATTGATCCTGATTGCATGTTATTTATCATATCATCTTTGATAATGACTGGAGCCTTTTTTCCTGGAATAAGAGCAGTACAAATTACAATATCAATTTTTTTTAATGTTTCAGACAATAATTCTTCTTGTTTTTTTTTAAAATCTTCTGATGTTTCTTTCGCGTAACCACCCTCTGTCTCTAGGTTTTCAGATCCTTCTACGGTAAGAAATTTTCCACCTAAACTCTCAACCTGTTCTTTTGATGCCATTCGAACATCTGTGGCAAATACTATTGCACCCATTCTTTTTGCTGTTGCTATTGCTTGAAGCCCTGCAACGCCAGCTCCTACAACCAAAACTTTGGCAGCTGGAATGGTTCCTGCAGCAGTCATCATCATAGGAATAGCTTTTTCAAAATTTGCAAAAGATTCTACCACTGCTTTATATCCAGCTAGGTTGGCTTGAGATGATAGTATGTCCATTGATTGAGCTCTAGTAATTC
This sequence comes from uncultured Pelagibacteraceae bacterium, assembly GCA_902629535.1. Classification (GTDB taxonomy): domain Bacteria; phylum Pseudomonadota; class Alphaproteobacteria; order Pelagibacterales; family Pelagibacteraceae; genus Pelagibacter. Next base: position 4,092 of record CACORD010000019.1, read on the forward strand.
TAGGAAGCAATTCGAGTGAAAAAATATTAATCTTTTTTTTTGTTAATTTTTCTAATTTTTCTCTGTTATTATACGGATCTAAAACACCAATTAATATTTGCTTTTCTTTAAGTAAAGAACTTTTTTCCTCAGATAACATACCAAGCTGTAAAATTATGTCAGATGAATTTAAAATTTCTTTATCGTCTTTATATAAACTTGCACCCATTTTAACATATTCATCATCTTTTATTCCAAGGTGAGAACCATAATTTTCACTTAAGTTAATTTTAAATCCAAGAGATGTATACTTTTTTACAATTTCAGGTGTAATTGCTATTCTTTTTTCAATTTGTTGATTTTCTAAAATAGATCCGATTCTCATAAAAAGTTTATAATAAGAAAATTGCCATTAATACTAAAACACTAACAACAGCAACGGATCCCCACAAAACAAATTTTGTGAAATTATTCCAGGTTTTTTTATGACTTTCATTATCCATGGAATTACTTCTGTCTTGCTTTAAATTTTGGATTATTTTTATTAATTATGTAAACTCTTCCTCTACGTCTAACCAACTTAGAGCCAAGATCTCTTTTTTTTAACGATTTTAAAGAACTTTTTATTTTCATAAGATTTTAATGCCGGCAACGTCCTACTCTTCCATGCCTTAAGACAAAGTACCATCGGCGCATAAAGGCTTGACTTCCGAGTTCGGAATGGGATCGGGTATAACACTTTAGCAATAATTACCGGCAAAAGGTTTATACTTATTTAAAAAAAAATGTAAATAATTAAAAAAACGTAATATTCGTTGGTATATTTGAAGAAATGAAAGAAAATTTATTTTATTGGGGACCTTTTTTAGATAAGGATATTGGAACTAAAAAAGCTATTTTTAATTCTGCTTTATCAATTAATAAATATTCTAAAAAGTTCAATTCATCAATTATCAATGCAATTGGCGAGTGGGATGGTGAAGAAAAAAATGAATTTATAGAATATATTAACTTTAAAAATAATATTTTTGAAAAATTACCAAAATATAGCTTCCTTAAAAGTAGAGTTTCCTTTTTTATAATTTTTCTTAAGTGTTTTTGGAAACTGAAAAAAATTTTAATTGAAAAAGAGCCTAAATATTTAGTTATACATTTGATGACAAGTGTACCATTTATTTTATTTTTAATTTTTAATTTTAAAACTAAAATCTTATTCAGAGTTTCTGGGCGACCAAAATTAAATTTTTTTAGAAGTCTCTTGTGGAAAATTTCAAATAAAAGTGTTTCAATGGTTTTTTGTAACACCTCAGATCAAAGGCATGAATTAATTTCAAAAAAAATTTTTCCTGAGAGTAAAGTTAAAGTTTTATATGACCCGGTTTTTTCAATTAAAGAGGTGTTGTATCAAAGAAAATTAAGTTCTATTGATAAAAATTTCCAAAAAAACAACATAATTATGGTTGGTAGATTAACAAAACAAAAAAATTTTGAAATATTTATTAAGGCTAGTGAATATTTGTATAAAAACAATTTATTAAAATTTAATACATATATTTTCGGAAGTGGAGAAAATAAAGAAAAATTGGAACAATTAATTAGAAAATATCATCTCGAAAAAAATATTTTTCTTATGGGAAGTAAAAAAAATATACACAAATATTATTCACTAAGTAAACTTTTCATTTTGACATCATTATGGGAAGATCCAGGATTTGTTCTCATCGAAGCTGCCTTAAATGACATACCAATAATTTCTAGTAATTGCAAAAATGGCCCAAAAGAAATTATTAAAGGAGAAGATGGAGGAATTCTATTTGAAAATAATAATATCAACGATTTGAGGGATAAAATTATAAAATTCTTAAATTTAAACGAAATCGAAATCAAAAAGAAAAAAATTATTTCAAAGAAAAATATAAAAAAGTACTCTCTATTTAGACACTTTAAATTATTAGAAAATTTTATTATCAAAAGTTGAAAAATTATGAGTACTAATAAATTAATTCATAAAAATAATTTCATTCTTCTGTTTTTTTATTTATTACCTATTTCATTTATTTTAGGTAATGCAGTTCTAGAACTGAATATAATTTTAATTATCATTTTGTTTTTAAGAGAAATTATTAAGGATAAAGTCCAATTATATCAATTTTTACAAGATAAATTGTTTTTTATATTGTTAATATTATGGGCTTACCTAAATATTAATTCCTTGTTTGCAATAAATTACGAAGGATCCTTAAGAAGAAGTATATTCTTTTTTAGATATATTTTTCTTATATTTGCAGTGATATATTTTTTAAAAAATGACACCATAAGAAACAAAGTAATCAATTTTTGGGCTCTAATTTTATTGATTGTTTCTATCGATGTATTTTTTGAATTTTTTTTTGGAAAAAATATCCTTGGATTTGAAAGCCCAATGAAAAATGAGAGAATTGTAAGCTTTTTCAAAGATGAATTAATTGTTGGCAGTTATTTATCAACATTTATGTTTATTATTATTGGTAAATTTTATTACGAAGGAAAGAAATCTTTGTCAATTATCATTCTTTTGTTTCTTCTTATTTCTATAATAATAACAGGTGAAAGATCTATTACTCTGAAAGCTTTAATATCAGTGCCGCTTATTATATTTTTTGTTTTAGAAAAACCTAAATTAAAGATTTTAATTTTAATTTTATCAATTTTTTTAACCTTTATTGCTTTAACTAGCAAAAAAGTAAGTGATAGATATAAAAGCACTTTCAAACATGTAGAAAAAAACTTTGAGGGTCAAAAATTATATAATGGAATATTAAATATAAAATATTTAAATCAATCTATTTTTTCGTATGAAATACTTAAACAAAATTATCTTTTAGGAGTTGGAACAAAGAAATATTTTATTGCATGTAGTGGGTTGAAAAATACATCCAAAAACGAATTAGTTAGAGAAAAAGCTATTAATTGTTACACCCATCCTCATCAATTTTATTATGAATTTATGTCAGAACATGGTGTTTTGGGAACAATAACAATTTTAACGTTAATTTTAATGTTATTTTTAAAAGATAAAAACATAGTTATGGATGATAAAAAAAAACGTAAACTTTTTATTTTTAAAATTTATATAATAATTTCTTTACTACCAATTATTCCAACTGGGAGTTTTTTTTCAAGTCTTCAATTATTTCAGTTTTTTATCAATTATAGTTTCTATCAAATTTATCTTTTGAAAAAATAATTTATTTTCTAATAAATGATATGAGTAATTTATATAAAAAATAAAAAATTGGTAAATAAATACTTACGAATTCTCTAATTCTATCTTTAATTGATATTTTAAACATATTATCTCCAAACTTTATTTTATCCAGAATATCTTGATTAATATAATTTGGATTCTTTTCTGAAAGAATAAATAAAATAATAATTCTTAGTTTTCTACTTTTATTTTTTGTACCTTTATGCCATATATAACTTTCTCTAATAAAAATATCACCCTTATTTAAAATTAGTTTCATTTTTTTTTGCAAAAATTTTCTTAAATGGAATTTCCAATAGCTAATTCTTTGTTTATGAGATCCTGGTATAAGTTCTGTCGGTCCATCGATTTCATTTATATCTTCAATTGGAACACCGATAAGTATTTTTCTTGCACTTTTCGGTCCATCTGTATGATAAAATTGGTCCCCTTTATTTGGTAAAGATACATTTCCAGCATATTTAATATCATATTCATTCAAATCTTTATTTGTTAATTCCTTAAGCAACTCAGAAATTTTTGACTCCTTGAGGATTTCCCAAATTTTTACTATTTCTTTAGATGGTTTTAAGTCCAAATTTCCTGTCAAAAAACCTCCGAGCTTTTTAATCTCATTATAATTTGAGTTATATTCATCAATTATTTCACTTTTCACTTGATCAAAAAGTGTAAATGAATTCTTGTTATTTAATAAGTTTTCTAGGATTATA
>CACORD010000020.1 GCA_902629535.1 uncultured Pelagibacteraceae bacterium
TGAAATGGTAAAATATCCAGATGTTTTGTTAGTACCTATTGTAGCTTTTGATAAAAATTTCAATAGGATAGGTTATGGTGGAGGTTTTTACGATAGATATATAAAAAAGATTAGAAAACAAAAAAAAATCTTAACTATTGGATTTGCATATTCTTTTCAAAAAGTAAAAAAAATACCAACTAATAATTATGATATTAAGTTAGATTTTATTATTACAAACAAATAATTATATGAAAATTTTATTTTTAGGTGATGTTGTTGGACTATCTGGATGCAGAAAGATAACTAATGATTTATCAGGTCAGATTAAAAAAAATAATATCGATTTTGTAATTATAAATGGTGAGAATGCTGACGATACTGGTGTTGGTTTGACCAAAGAAATTTGTAAAGATTTCTTTGAAAATGGAGTTGATGTTATTACAACTGGGAACCATGTCTGGGATCAAAAGGACATAATGAATTTTATTGAAAAGGAGAACAGATTATTAAGACCAGAAAATTTATTTAACCCTGCTCCAGGAAGAGGATTTAAGATTTATAAAACAAAAGAGAATTATAGGGTAGGAGTTTTAAATTTAATGGGAAATGTTTTTATGAAGAAGTGTGACGATGTTTTTAAAATATCAAAAGAGTTTTTAGAGAAATATGATTTAAAAAAAGATTATGATTTTCTTATTGTTGATTTCCATGGAGAAATAACAAGTGAAAAAAATGCAATTGGTCATTATTTTGATGGAAAAGCAACACTCGTTGTTGGAACTCACACTCACATACCGACTAATGATGCAAGAGTTCTAAAAAATGGCACTGCTTATCAAACAGATGCGGGGATGTGTGGAGATTATGATTCAGTTATAGGTATGAATAAAGAAAATTCTCTTAATAGATTTATGAAAAAAGATTCTATGAAACATTTTCCAGCTGTTGGAGAAGCCTCTTTGAGCGGAGTTATAGTTAATTGTAATTTAGAAACAGGCTTAGCAGATAGTGTAGAAAGTTACATTTTTGGAGGTCTTTTAAAAAATACTTAAGTTTTTTTATGGCAGGACATTCTCATTGGGCAGGCATAAAACATAAAAAAGGTAAAGCTGATAAAGAAAGATCAAAAATCTTTTCAAAATTATCTAAAGAAATTACTGTTGCAGCTAAGTTAGGAGATAAAGACCCAGCCATGAACCCAAGATTACGCTCAGCTGTGCAGGCTGCGAGGTCAGCAAATATGCCTAAAGATAATATAGAAAGAGCTATCGATAAGTCCTCGATTATTAATCAGTCAAATTTTGAAAATTTGAGATATGAGGGTTTTGGACCTGAGAGAGTTGCCGTTATCATTGAGACTTTGACTGATAACAAAAACAGAACCGCTTCAAATATAAGAACAATTTTTCAAAAATCAGGAGGTAGCCTTGGAACTAAAGGCTCGGCATCACATAATTTTAGTCAATTAGGTGTAATTAAAATCGATAAAAATGAAATTTCGGATGAGGATATATTAGAACTTGCTATAGATGCTGGTGCAAACGAGTGCAACTCTTTTAAAGAATTTCATGAAATACAATGCTCAATAAATGATATTTATAATGTAAAAAAGGAGTTAGAGAAAAAAATAAGTAATTTTATTTCCACAAGTATAGAGTGGATTCCTTTAAATTCTGTAGAGATTTCAAACGAGAAAAAAGAGGAATTGATTAATTTTTTTGAGGCATTAGAAGAAGATGATGATGTACAAAATGTCTATTCAAATGTTAAATTTTTAAATTAGATATAAATTATGCTTATAATTGGTATAGACCCAGGTATTTCAGGCTCTATTTGTTTCTTTGAAGATGGAAAAATTCTTGAAGTAATCGAAATGCCAATCATGATTGAGGGTAAAAAAAATAAAAAACAAGTTAATGGTGCTCAAATTTATAATGAATTTTCAAAAAGAATTAATAATAAAGACAATGAAATTAGAGTTGTGATAGAACAAGTTTCAGCAATGCCTGGACAGGGTGTAACTAGCATGTTTAATTTTGGTCAATCTTTTGGAATTTTAAAAGGAATATGTTCTGCAATGCAATTACCAATGTTTTTTGTTAGACCAGCTAGATGGAAAAAATATTTTAACTTAATTAATTCTCAAAAAGACGCCAGTAGGACAAGAGCAATTGAAATATTCCCTTATTTTTCAACACAACTATCAAAAAAAAAAGACTCCAATAAAGCTGATGCCATTCTGATTGCAAGCTTTTACTATGAAACTTACAAAAAAGACGATTAATCTTGGATTTTTTGAAGTCAAATTCATGACACATTTAAGTGTGAGAAGACCTTATGGAAGCTGATATTTCATCACAAGCAGTTGGACTTGCATCAAGTGCCGACTTTTCGCTTATGAATTTATTTTTAAGAGCAGACATAATTGTTAAATCGGTTATCATTATTCTTATTGCGTGTTCAGTTTATTCATGGGCAGTAATCATTGAAAAATTTAGATTATTTAAAAAAATTAATCAAAGCTCAGAAGAATTCGAAACTAAGTTTTGGAATTCAAAATCTGCAGAGTCTTTTTACAACAATCTCCCTGGAAACATTAACGATCCAATGGCCCTTATTTTTAAAGATGCTATGCAAAATCTTCTGAAAAGAAGATCTAAAACAGATTTAAATAATAGAATGACTTCAATGTTAGAAACTGGAATTGAAAAACAAATGTCTAAAATTACAAAAGGATTTACTTTTTTAGCAACTGTTGGATCAACAGCACCTTTTATTGGATTATTTGGGACTGTTTGGGGCATAATGAATTCTTTTCAATCAATTGCAATTTCAAGGAATACTAGTTTAGCAATTGTAGCTCCTGGAATTGCCGAGGCTCTTTTTGCGACTGCACTAGGTTTGTTGGCTGCTATTCCTGCAGTAATTGCTTATAATAAATTTAATAACGACTCTTTAAAATATTCGCAAAAGTTAGAAAACTTTTCTAAAAGATTTTTAACAATTATTTAGAATGGCATTTAAGTTTAATCGTTCATCAAAGGAACCAATGAGTGAAATAAATGTAACACCATTTGTTGACGTTATGTTAGTCCTATTAATCATATTTATGGTGACCGCACCTTTATTAACTGTAGGAGTTCAAGTTGATTTACCAGAAAGTTCAGCTGACTCGCTACCAGAGGAACAAGAACCTCTTACTTTAACCATAAATTCAAAAGGTGAAATTTTTATACAAGAATCGAAAGTTGAATATGAAAAAATAATAGCAAAAGTATTAGCAGTCTCAAAAAATCGTACTGACACTAGAATTTATGTTAGGGGAGATAAAACTATTAATTATGGTAGGGTTCTTGAAATAATGGGGTTACTCTCAGGTTCAGGATTTACAAAAGTAGCTTTAATTTCAGAACCATATAAAGAGAGGTAATTTTTTTGTGAATAGAAGTATTGTTATTTCTTCTGTCCTGCACCTATTTATTATTTTTTTAACAGCAATGAGTCTTCCATTTTTAGCAAAAAAACCTATTGATCTTCCACCAATTGTATCTGTCGAGTTAATTCAAATTACGGATAAAACAAACATTCCATTTGCACCAAAGGCTAAAAAAATTATTGAAAAAGTAAAAGAAAAAGAAAAAAAATTAGTATCAGAACAAGCTCCTCCAAAAAAAGTTAAGAAAATCAAGCCTGAAGCTGTTCCTATGCCAGAGGATAAAGTAAAAAAAGTTGAAAAAATTAAAGAAGATAAACAAAACCCCGAAAAAATTGATAATGAGGTTAAGCAAGTGTCAGAATTTGAAAAAGAGGAATTATTTGATCCAAATAATATTGCTGCTCTAATAGATAAATCAAAAGAAAGTAAAGCAGAAACTTTAAAAAAAAATCCAGATTTAAGTCAAGACCAAAATAAAAATTTTGAGAATACAGGATTATCTTTAAGTGAAGAAGATGCATTAAAAGCACAAATTTTCGGATGTTGGAGTATTCCATTGGGATTACCATATAATGAAAATTTACTTGTTAGAATAAAGCTTGAATTAAAACCTGATGGATCAGTGATTAAGTCAGAAATTTTAGATCATGCAAGAATGAATAAACCTGGACAAGGCTTTTATAAAGTTTTGGCCGAAAGTGCTTTAAGAGCCATTAAATTGTGTCAGCCTTTAAGAGTTCCTAGCACTGGTTACGAAAGATGGAAGGAATTACAATTAAATTTTGATGCAAGAGAAATGTTAGAAGGTTAATATGTCAAAAAAAAAAATGAAAAATTTTTTAATATCTATAATTATAATTTTAATACCAGTTAAATCATTTAGTTTAATAGAAGTTGATATAACCAGGGGTAATCTAAACCCACTTCCTGTTGCGGTTTCCCCACTATCTATTGATGAAGACTCAAGGAAAAATTTTGAAAATATTCTTAAAAAGAAAAATATCGGTTCAGAGATATCTTTAATTGTGGAAAATAATTTAAGAGTCTCAGGTTTATTTAACCCTTTAAATAAAGATGCGTTTTTGCAGGAACCTGATATTGCTAATTTAAAACCTAGATTTGAAGATTGGAATTTAATAAAGGCTCAGGCTTTGATTACCGGAAAAGTTAGTTATGTTGAAGAAAAACTCAGAGTAGAATTTAGATTGTGGGATGTTCTTGCAGGCAAAGAAATGATGGCACTAGCATTCACAACTGTCCCAAATAATTGGAGACGTGTTGGACATATCATTACAGATAAAGTTTACGAGAGATTGACAGGCGAAAGGGGTTATTTTGATACTAGAATTATTTATGTTGCCGAAGAGGGGCCTAAAACTCAAAGAGTAAAAAAATTAGCTATCATGGATCAAGATGGTGCAAACAATAAATTTTTGACATTAGGAAATGAACTTGTTTTAACCCCAAGATTTAATCCTACAAGTCAAATGGTAACTTATCTCTCATATTTTAGAAATTTACCGAGGGTTTATTTGTTAGATATTGAAACAGGAACTCAAGAAGTTGTAGGAGATTTTCCTGGTATGACTTTTGCCCCAAGATTTTCTCCAGATGGAAAAAAAATAATTATGAGTTTTGCTAAAGATGGTAATTCTGAAATTTACACAATGGATTTAGAGAATAGAATAGTAGAAAAAATAACAAATCATCCATCTATTGACACATCTCCTTCCTATTCTCCTGATGGAAAATTTATTTCTTTTAATTCTGACAGAAGTGGTTATCAACAAATTTACGTGATGAAAAGTGATGGAAGTAATGTTAAAAGAATTTCTTTCGGTAAAGGAATTTATGGTACCCCGGTTTGGTCTCCAAGAGGAGACTTAATTGCATTTACAAAATTACATAAAGGAAAATTTTATATTGGTGTGATGAGAACTGATGGAAGTGGAGAAAGATTATTAACTGAAAATTTTTATCAAGAGGCTCCATCTTGGTCTCCTAATGGGAGAGTGTTGATTTTTTATAGAGAGACGAAAACAGATTCTAAAGGCAAGGGTTTTTCTGCAAAATTATGGTCTATAGATTTAACAGGCTATAATGAGAGACAAGTTCCTACTCCAACTGATGGATCAGACCCATCATGGTCATCTTTATTAAGTAATTAATAATTAATTCGCTTGATTTTTAGCCTTGAAAGATCTAATTAGTTGTGAAAAACTAAGATAAAGAAATATTGATCAAGGAGTAATAATGAAATTAAACAAAATTCTAAAAAATGGATTTTTAATAGTAGTTGCGTGCTTAGCACTTTCTGCGTGTGCTACATCAAAAAAATCTACAGGACAAATGCAGGGTGATGTTTACACTGGAACAGATACAGTTGAATATTTAGCTTCTGGTGTTCCTGACAGAGTATTTTTTGCAACGAACGAGTCAGTATTAACCACAGCTTCTAGAGAAACTCTAAGAAAACAAGCTGCATGGTTAAGAAAAAATTCTAAAATTACAATTGTTTTAGAAGGACACGCTGACGAAAGAGGAACAAGAGAATACAACTTAGCATTAGGCGAAAGAAGAGCTAATGCAGCCAAAGATTATTTAATGACTTATGGAATATCTTCTGACAGAATTTCAGTTTTAAGTTATGGTAAAGAAAGACCTGTAGACTCCGGGTCTAATCCATTAGCTTGGTCAAAAAATAGAAGATCTGTAACAGTTAAAGCAAATTAAATATTCAATTAATATTTAAGACCTCTTAAATTATAATGATTTAAGAGGTCTTTTTTTTGCCATTATTTTAGAGATAACCTAATCAGATGAAATACTTTAATGTATTATTAAAATTAAAATTTTTTTTAATATTCAGTTTTTTGGTTTGTTATCCCATTCTCGCTGACAATCATAATATTTACGACACACTTGAATTAATCAAAAAAGATTTAAAGACTCTAGAAAAGGCTGTTTACTCAAATTCAAGTGAATTTAATAATACTAATTCAACTTTATCAAGTGTTGATAGTAATTCGGAGGATGTGCTTACAAGACACTTATTGAAATTATCTGAAATTGAAAATCAATTTCAAGAACTTACTAATAAGTTTGAGGAAATAAATTTTAAACTGGACAAGCTTTCAAATAGACTTTCAAAAGTTCAATCAGATAATCAATTAAGATTTCAAGATTTAGAAACTGCTTTGTCGAATGGTGAAACTATAAATCTCACATCAAAAAAAAATTTAGAATCTAATTCAGAAATTTTACCAGGTTCATCCCAACCTCAAGATTTAGGGTCAATATCTTATAAAGATAATTCTACAAGTGAAACAACACAACAAATTCAATCAGTGGAAACAACTGCTTCAATTGTTACAGAAACATTTCAAGCTGAAGAAAAAATTCTACCAAAGGTTTCAGCTGAAAAGCAATATGAATTTGCTACGAGTTTTTTAAAGGTTGGAGACTATCCTACAGCTGAAAGAGCTTTTAGAGAATTCGTCATTGCAAATCCAGAACATAAATTAGCTGGTAACGCACAATATTGGTATGCTGAGACTTTTAGAATAAGACAACTTTATACTGATGCTGCCTCTGCTTATTTAGAGGGCTATCAAAAATATCCAAAAGGTGAAAAAGCACCTATTAATTTATTAAAATTAGGCGTATCAATGATACAGATTGGAGAAAAGGATCAAGGTTGCAAAATGATTGGTGGTGTTGAGAAACAATATCCTAATGCTAATCAATCTGTTATTCAAAAAGCAAAGTATGAGTCTCAAAAATTTGAGTGTAAAAAACAAAATTCATAAACAGTACAAAGTAAAATTAAATAATTTAAGAGTAAATCAAATTTATAAAAAATTCGAGAGCTCTTTTAATTTAGATAAAAATTTTATTGTAGCTGTGTCAGGTGGAGCCGACAGTTTAGCTTTGGCTTTTTTAACAAAGTTATTTGCTTTAAAAAATAACCTAAATCCTAAGTACTACATCGTTGATCACAAGCTAAGAAAAGAGTCAACCTTGGAAGCATTAAAAGTAAAGAAAACTCTAGATTCTTTAAATATCAGCTCAAAAATTTTGACAATTAGAGGTAAAAAACCACAAAATAGAATTCAATCATTTGCAAGAGAAAAAAGATATGACCTTTTATTTTCTGAATGTAAAAAATTTAAGATAAATAACTTGATTCTAGGTCACCATATGGATGATATTTTAGAAAATTTTTTTTTAAGAATGGCAAGAGG
>CACORD010000021.1 GCA_902629535.1 uncultured Pelagibacteraceae bacterium
AGCATTTATTAAGCCCAAGTGAGTTTTTTTGATTCATAATTTAAACAAAATAATCTATACAATATAAATAATGTCATTTAATACTTTTGGAAAGTCTTTTCGTTTTACAACTTGGGGAGAATCACATGGTCCAGCTATAGGGTGTATTATAGATGGGTGTCCACCATTAATACCATTAAAAGAGACCGATATTCAAAAAGAATTGAACAAACGAAAACCTGGGCAATCAAAGTTTACTACTCAAAGGAAAGAAAGTGACAAGGTTCAAATTCTTTCAGGAGTTTTTGATGGAAAAACGACTGGGACACCAATATCATTGATAATTTATAATGAAGATATGCGTTCAAAGGATTATAATGATATTAAAGATAAATTTAGACCAGGACATGCTGATTTCACATATTTTAAAAAGTATGGAATAAGAGACTACAGAGGTGGAGGTAGATCATCTGCAAGAGAAACAGCTGCAAGAGTTGCAGCGGGTGCTGTGGCAAAAAAAGTTTTAGAAAATAAATTAGGGAAAAAATTTAAAATCACCGGAGCTGTAACCCAACTCGGAATATTAGGATGTGATACCAATAAATGGGATGATAAGGTAATTTCTAAAAATCCATTTTTTTGTCCAGATAAATCAATGTTAAAAATTTGGGAAAAATACTTATTAAGTATTAGAAAAGCTGGATCTTCATGTGGAGCAATAATCGAAGTAAGAGCAAACGGTATCCCTGCTGGATTAGGAGCACCCATCTACTCAAAATTAGACTCTGACATAGCATCGGCTATGATGAGTATAAATGCTGTAAAAGGAGTTAATATTGGCTCAGGTATGAACTCAGCACAATTATCAGGTGAGGAAAATTCAGATGAAATTTCTCAAAATAGAAAAAAAACAAAATTTAAATCTAATAACGCTGGAGGGATTCTAGGGGGCATTTCTTCAGGTCAAGAAATAATTGTTTCTTTTGCTGTAAAGCCGACTTCTTCAATTTTAAAAAGTAGAAAAACAATCAATAAATTTGGCAAGAATACAAGTATATCAGTAAAAGGTAGACATGATCCCTGTGTTGGTATTAGAGCTGTGCCTGTGGGTGAAGCAATGTTAGCTTGTGTTTTATTAGATCATTATCTTCTTCACAAAGCTCAGTGTAGTTAACTCTGTTTTTTCAAAACTATATTGGAATTTAGTAAATCTAAAACTTTTTCCTCGATTGAAACTGAGTCAAGATTTGCAACTTTATACATTTTATCTGGAGTATCTTGATCAATAAAAATATCTGGTAATGTCAACGATCTAAATTTTAAATTAGAGTCCATTAAACCTTTTTTTGTTAAAAAATTCACCACATGAGATCCAAAACCACCAATTGAACCCTCTTCAATTGTCATGATTGCTTCATGAGTTGTGGCTAATTGCCAAATGAGATTTTCATCTAAAGGTTTTGCAAATCTGGCATCAACAACTGTTATTGGTACTCCTTTTTTTGATAAATTTTCTGCAGCCTTCAAGGTCTCGCTCAATCTTGCTCCAAAATTTAGGATCGCTAATTTTTTTCCCTCTTTGATAATTTTTGATTTTCCTATCTCAATTTTTTCATTTATTGAGGGTAAAGTTGAACCTAATCCTGTTCCTCTTGGATACCTAAATGCGCAAGGTCTATCGTTAATCTCGGTTGAGGTATTTATCATTCTTACAAGTTCAGCTTCATCACTTGCTGCCATGACAATAAAATTTGGTAAAGTGGTTAAATATGTTGTATCAAAACTTCCAGCATGTGTTGGTCCGTCAGCCCCAACAAGTCCTGCTCTATCAATCGCGAATCTAACTGGTAAACTTTGAATTGCTACGTCATGAACTACTTGATCATAAGCTCTTTGAAGAAAAGTAGAATAAATAGCTGCATAGGGTTTAAAGTTTTCGGTAGCTAAACCTGCAGCAAATGTAACTGCGTGTTGCTCAGCAATCCCAACATCAAAAGTTCTTTCAGGAAATTCTTTACGAAAATTATTAAGTCCAGTCCCGTCTGGCATAGCCGCAGTGATTGCTACAATTTTACTATCTTTTTTAGCATGTTGAATTAAGGTATCAGCGAAAACCTTTGTGTATGAGGGTAATTTACTCGTTCCTTTCAATTGTTCACCAGTTTTTACATTAAATTTTGATACTCCATGATAATGATCCTTTGCCTCTTCAGCAAATGTATAACCTTTTCCTTTTTTTGTTTTAATGTGTATCAAAATTGGTCCCTCGTGTTTAGAGTCTCTAGCATTCTTTAAAATAGGAATTAATGAATTCAAATCATGACCATCAATTGGACCAATATAATAAAATCCGAGTGAGCTAAACAAAGTTCCACCTGTAACAGCTGATCTAAGTAAATCTTCTGCTTTACCTGCCTTTGCACTGAATCTTTTTGAAAATGCTGACACAATTAATTTAATAGTCTCTCTTAAACTAAAATAAATCTTTCCTGAAAAAATTTTCGCTAAATAAGTACTCATTGCTCCGACTGGTCGAGCAATTGACATATCATTATCATTTAAAATTACGATCATCTTAGTTTTTGAAGCACCAGCATTGTTCATGGCTTCATAAGCCATTCCTGCACTGATTGCGCCATCACCAATTACTGCAATTACATTATCTGATTTATTAGACAATTTATTTGCCTCTGCTATACCCAGTGCTGATGAAATTGATGTTGAGCTATGCGCAGCACCAAAAGGATCATATTCACTTTCTAATCTTTTAGTAAAACCAGAGAGGCCATTTCCTTGTCTTAGAGTTCTTATTCTTTCTTTTCTGCCAGTTAAAATTTTATGTGGATAACACTGATGACCAACATCCCAAATTAGTTTATCATTTGGTGTATTAAAAATGTAATGTAAAGCAACAGTTAATTCTACAACACCAAGGCTTGCACCAAGATGACCGCCAGTAACCGACACAGCATCAATTACCTCCTCTCGTAATTCGTCAGCAACTTTTTGTAATTTTGACTCAGGTATTTTTTTTAAATCTGATGGAAAATTAATCTCATCTAATAATTCATATTTTTTTATCATTTATTTCTATCCAAAATATAATTTAATGTTTCAGACAAACTTTTTGATTTAGGTTCATATTTTTTTAATTTACTATTTATTTTTAAAAGTAAATTATTAGCATATTTAATGGTATTTTTATATCCTAGTAAACTAATTAGAGTTGCTTTTCCTTTTTTTTTATCCTTACCAGTTTTCTTTCCTGCAACAAGCAAACTTCCTTTATAATCAATCAAATCATCTGCGACTTGAAATAACAAACCTATATCAGCACCAATATTTTCAAATTTTTTAATGTCATTCTTGTTTTTTTTCTTAATAATCAATGGTGCAGCACAACAAAAACTAAAAAGTTTTCCAGTTTTTTTAATTTCCATCTCCTCAATCTTTTTTTTGGAAACTTTCTTACGTTCATAATTTAAATCTAAATATTGTCCCCCTGCTATTCCAATATGACCTGAGCTTTCAGAAATTTTATTTATTAAATCAATTTTAGTTTTTTCACTAATTCTTAATTCTTTATGGCTTAAAATTTCAAAAGCCATTGTTAAAAGTGAATTTCCAGCTAAAACTGCAGTAGCCTCTCCAAATTTAATATGCGCTGATGGTTTGCCTCTTCTTATAGAGTCGTCATCCATGCAAGGTAAATCGTCATGTATTAATGAATACGCATGAATACATTCAACTGACGCACCAATAATGATAAGTGTTTTATAATCCAAACTAAATAAAGATCCAACATCAATCAAAATTTTTGATCTTATTTTTTTTCCTCCAGAAAATAGACCGTATTTCATTGCAACCATCAAATTCGATTTATTTTGTTTGGCAATAAATCTTTTTAAAAATAAATTTGTATCTTTAGCAATTTTATTTAATTTTCTTTTCATCATTTTTTTGATTAATTTTGGATATCTTTTCTTTTGTTTTTTCATTTATTTCTTTAATGTTCATTTGAAATTTTTTCTCAATTATATTGTTTAGTTTAATTAAATTTTGATACTTGTCTAAAGAGTTTCCTAAATCCTTTTGATTTTCTAATTCTTCAATCATCTTATTTGCCTCAGTGGTTAATTCCTCAAGAGATAATGAATTATAATTATTTGGTAAATTTTTATCTTTCATATAATACTCTCAAATAATACATGAAAATTAATCTTGCAAATATTAAAAAAGCAATGAATCTCTTAAATAAAAGAGAGTGTGTAGCTATACCTACTGAAACTGTTTATGGAATTGCAGGGAATGCATATTCTGATACGGCATGTAAAAAAATTTTTCGATTGAAAAAAAGACCGGCGAATAACCCTTTAATCATTCATTATTATAATCTAAAAAAATTAAAAAGTGATTGTGATTATAATGATGATTTTCTTAAGTTATATAAAAGATTTTGTCCTGGTCCAATAACATTTATTTTAAATCAAAAAAAAACGTCAAAAATTTCAAAAGTTGCAACAAATAAAAAAAATACTCTTGCTGTTAGATTTCCAAAACATCCTGTAGCAAGAAAACTGTTGAAACATTTGAAATTCCCTATCGCAGCACCTAGTGCAAATATTTCTTCAAGAGTTAGTGCGGTAACTTCTTCAGATGTAAAAGACGATTTTGGAAATAAAATTAAGTATATTCTTGAGGGAGGAAAATCATCAGTTGGAGTTGAGTCAACAATTATTGATCTCAGAAAAAACCCAAAAATTTTAAGATTAGGTGGCCTAGAAGTTAGAAGTATCCAAAAAATAATGAAAAAAAAAATTTCAATAAACATAAATCCCTCTAAAATTTCAGCTCCTGGACAATCAAGAATTCATTATTCACCTGGAATTCCGATTAGACTTAATGTTAAAAAGATAAAAAAAAACGAGGCTTTTTTATTAATTAAAAAAAGAAAAATTAAAAAACCGAACTATTACTTTTTATCAAAAAAAGGTAATTTAAAGGAAGCTGTAAAAAATCTTTACACTACTTTAAGAAAAATAAAAAAAGATAATTATAAATCAATAGCTGTGGACAAAATCCCAAATAAAGGAATTGGCAAAACTATTAATGATAGATTATTAAGGGCTTCAAAATTTTAATGACTATTCCTCTTGAAATAATTAATTTATCAAAAACCTACAACTCAAAAGAGGCTGTTCGAAATATTTCTTTTAAAGTAAATGAAAATGAAATCATTGGAATTCTCGGACCTAATGGATGTGGTAAAACCACAACAATAGGTATGATCCTTGGTTTACTTAAACCTACTAAAGGACAGGTTCTTATAAATGGCATTGAAATTGAAAAACAAAGAGTTGAATTATTAAACAAATTAAATTTTATTTCACCATATATTGAACTCCCAAAAAAATTAACCGTAAAACAGAATCTAGAAGTTTATGGAAGACTTTATGATGTAAAAGAACTTAAAATTAAAATCGATTATCTAAGTGAAAAATTAAGGCTTAATGAATTTATTAATAAAATAACAGGAGAACTTTCCTCCGGTCAAAAAAATAGAGTCAGTCTAGCTAAATCTATAATTAATAATCCATCAGTTCTTCTTCTTGATGAACCGACTGCATCTCTGGATCCTGAAACAGGAGATTTTGTTAGAAGTTTTTTAGAGGAATACCAAAAAGAAAATAAAACTTCGATTCTCCTTGCTTCACATAACATGTCAGAGGTCGAAAGGCTGTGCTCATCAGTGCTTATGATGAACAAAGGCTCTATCATTGACAAAGGGACACCAGAAGAACTAATTAAAAAACATGGAAGGAGAAATATGGAGGAAGTTTTTTTAAAACTTACAAGAGATTTAATATGAATCTAAACAAAATGTATGGACTCTTTTTAAGACATTTTTATCTCATCAAAAGTTCTTTGCCCAGGGTTTTGGATTTAATTTATTGGCCAACAATACAAATTATTCTGTGGGGATTTATTTCTAAATTTTTTTCAATTTATAGTGATTATTACAATAATACACTCGGAATAATTCTTACATGCGCAATTCTTTACGATATTCTTTTTAGATCTAGCATAAGTTTTAATATGCTTTTTTTAGAGGAAATCTGGAGTAGAAATTTTACGAATTTATTTATTGCTCCTTTGAAGCTTAAAGAAATAATCGTATCTTTAATCTTTACTGCTTTAATAAGGACATTAATTGGTCTAGTGCCAGCAATTATTTTAACATCTCCATTATTTGGAGTTTCAATTTTAAAATTGGGTTTTCCACTATTTATATTATTTTTAAGTTTATACATATTTGGCATTACACTAGGTTTATTTGTCAGCTCCGGTTTAATGAGATTTGGACCATCCTTTGAAAATATAGCTTGGTCATCATTATTTTTACTTGCTCCATTAGGCTGTATCTACTATCCAATAGAAATTCTTCCTGAATTTTTCCAAGTAATTGCAAAGGGTTTGCCATTAGTTTACATTTTTGATGAAACAAGAAATATTTTGATAAATGGTTTAGTAGATTATGAAAATATAAAACAAGCTTATTTATTAAATTTAGTTTATCTAATTTTTGGAATAGGATTGTTTTATCTATCTTTTTTAAGAGCGAGGATAAAAGGGACATTAATAAATATGGGTGAATAATTGGTGCGCCTGCTAGGAGTCGAACCCAGAACCTCCTGA
>CACORD010000023.1 GCA_902629535.1 uncultured Pelagibacteraceae bacterium
ATTTTAACCGTGTATTCATCAAATTTAATATTTTCAATAGATTTTAATTCAACTTTTGGAAACTCTGTGACAGAAATAATGTATTCTAGATCCTTATCTTCACCATAAGTTTTGAGATCTAATTTGGGTTGTCCCGCAGGTTTAATTTTATTTTCTTCTAAAGCTTTTGTGGTTGAGTCTTTTAAGACTTTATCTAAAACTTCATTAAATACAGCTTTACCAAACTGTCTTTTTAATACCTCAACAGGAACTTTTCCAGGTCTAAAACCTTTTAGATTTACAGTGCCTTTAATTTCCTCATACTTTTCATCCATATAAGAATTCATAGTCTTCTTATCGATAAAAACTTTAATATCTTTATTAAGACCTTTTTTATTTTCTACTGTAACTTTCATAATTTATTAATGGTAGGGCGAAAAGGACTCGAACCTTCACAGATTGCTCTATCGGTTCCTAAGACCGACGCGTCTACCAATTCCGCCATCGCCCCACAAATTCAAATGGTTTTATATATTATTGGAACTATTTGTCCAATGACAATTATTAAATTATTATCTATTTATTTCTTGTATTTTGTAATAATTTTAAAAGAGTTAAAATAAAGAAAGATCTATGGACATAAGTGATAATTTTTATTTAAAAAGACGATCAGTTATGGCTAAAAAAATTAAAAATCATCCAATTAAAGAAGATCATTTAAATATAATTATAAATGCAGGAATTAGAGTTCCAGATCATGGTGCATTAAATCCATGGAAAATAAAAGTTATAAAAGGTGATAAACTAAAACTTATAGATGAGGAGGTGATTTTACCTGAATTTATTAAAAAAAATCCTGAAGCTAGTTTAGATAGTAAATTCATAGAATCAAAAAGACTTCAGCGCGCCTCTGTAGTTTTAGCAGTTTTATCAACACCAGTTGAACATCCTAAAATACCAAACTGGGAAATGGTTTTATCTTCTGGAGCTGTGTGTATGAATTTATTATCATGTGCTCAATCATTAGGCTATGCTGCACAATGGTTAACTGAATGGTATGCTTATAATGAAAAAATGCTTGAATATTTAGGAGGTAGATCGGGTATAGACAAAATCTCTGGTTTTATTTACATAGGTCATAAAGCTGAAGAACCATTAGAGAGAAAAAGGCCTGATCCAAGTAAAGTAATTTCATATTTATGATTAAGATTATTGTAACGAAGAAAAGGAATCATGAGTAAAACTTCAATTGTAATCATTATATATATTCTAGGTCTTATTTTTGGCGCACTATTTTTAGATTTATGGAGTGCTGACACTAATATTGTCAAAGGATTGATTGGACTAGGTTGGACAGCTTTACTTTTAATTGGTTTATTTTTCGCCGAAAAAAATGAGAGAAATTAGATTTTTAATTTCTTTTATATTAATAGTTCTACCCTTCCAACATCTTAAATCAGAAATAATCATTATGAGTAAATGTGATGACAAACAAGATGAATTTCTGAAGAATGAATACATCTTAAATCTTGATGAATTAATCATGACACGAAATTATGTTTATAAGGAAAAAACATATCAAAAGTATCGGTTAACTGACCTTAGTGTAAAAAAGTCAAACACTTATGTCAGAAACATCTATGAGGAAAATGGAAAAATATTAACTCATAAACATGGTTATCCTCAATTTTACACTCAAATTTTATTTGAAATTGGAAAAACTGAAATTTTTATGAAAACAGTTCTAAATGATGAAGAAGGGATGTCGAAAATTTCAAATTGCAAGAAAATTGAACAATTTAAAAAAGAAAGTTAATCTTTTTTCTTTTTATTAAAAAAATTTTTTTTATTCTTGGAAAATCTACTATTAGTAATATTGCTTCTGTGCTTAGCATAAGCTTGCTTTTGTGCTTGTTTCATTGCTCTTTTTGAAGACATAATATTCTAAAAATTAATTTCTATACTACCTATTATATTTAAGTTTTTATCTGAAACAACTATTTCACCTGATGAAGGACCATAATTTAAAACTTCAGATATAAATACATAGTGGGTTACGAAGATCAAATTTTCCTTACTTTCTAAATTTTTAATATAGTAATTAAATGATTTAATTTGCTTGTCTTTATTTTTTGAAAATTTTGAACTGTAAAAGGAGTTTAAGAAGCTATTTGTTGAATAATTTTTAAACGCAATTTTTGCTGTTTCTTTACATCTGCACCATTCACTAGAAAGGACTTTATCTATTTCGATTTTATTCTTAATAAAAAATTCACCAATACGTTGAGCTTGTTTTCTTCCATCCTCACTCAAATTTCTTTGAGTAGAACAATCGTTTAAATTGAAACCATCAGGATCACCATTTCCAGGTGCGTATGCATGTCTAATAAATATTAATTTTTCGCCATCCTCTAACTGATTTATCAAATTTTTGTATAAATCTGCTTTAATAGGTGTGGTTAAAGATATAAAAATTATAATAAAGAATCTTAAAAATTTCATAATATGGATATTAGATTAAACGAATTAAACAAAACAATAATAAATTGTAAAAAATGTCCAAGGTTGGTTAAATTTGTAAAAAAAGTAAGTACAAATAAAAGAAAACAAAATATTAATGAAATTTACTGGGGCAAACCTGTTCCAGGCTTTGGAGATTTAAATTCAAAAATTGCAATAATTGGTCTAGCTCCAGCAGCACATGGTGGAACTAGAACAGGTAGAGCTTTTACAGGAGATAAATCTGGTGATTTTTTATTTAGATGTTTGCATGAAGTGGGAATTTCAAATTCACCATTTTCAAAAAATTTAAATGATAATTTACAATTAAAATCTACTTACATCACAAATATTCTTAAATGTGTTCCGCCCGAGGATAAACCACTTAGTAATGAAATTTCGAATTGTTCTAACTTTTTTGATGAAGAAATATTAAGTTTAAAGAAACTAAAGGTAATTGTAACACTTGGTAAAGTTGCTTTCGATAATTGTGTAAAACTATATAAGCAAAAATTTGAAGTCAAAAAAAAATTTATTTTCAAACATGGTAAAACACAAATATTACCAAACGGTTTAATAATTCTATCAAGTTATCATCCAAGTCCAAGAAATGTTAATACGAAGTTAATTTCAAATAAAATGATGATAAATTTATTTAAAAGGGCAAAAAAATTAGCTAATTTTTAATAGTGTCGCAAAAATAAGGTTTAAATTTTGAGTAAATTTCATTGGGTATTTTTACTGGTTTGCCTAGGTCATTTACAAAAACTAAATGAACTTGTGCTTCAACTATAGTTTCTTCACCTTTAGTTATTATTTGATTCATAAAAAAAGATGTTTTGGTGATAGATTTCACAAAAGATCTTATGGTTAGTTCATCTTCAAGACTGGCTGGTTTCTTATATTCAATATTGCAAGCTTTTACTATGATTAATGAACCAAACTCTTTTTTCACTTTTTGATTACTATACCCAATTATTTGCAGAGCTTCTGTTCTAGCTCTCTCTAAAAACTTTAAATAATTAGCATAATATACCACACCTCCAGCGTCAGTATCTTCATAATAAACTTTTAAAGTGTGAAAAAAATTTTCATGCATAATAAAATTATACCAAAAAAGTAAACTATTTAATAGAAACTAAGGTATAAGTAGTTAATGAATATATTTGTAATTTGGTTGGTAATGGTTACCGCGTGGAACTTTGGATATCCACAAGCTAGTCCCTTGGAAGATGTAATTGTAGCTGTTATTCTATCTTTATTTAATATTTATTTAAAAAAATATCTCAAATTCTAATTATTGAGATGAAAAATATATATTTTGAAAATAAGCTATAGATTTCATCTTAGAATTGTCAGTATCAGACATAATAGCAAGTCCATCAAGCTCATTGACATCTAGATCGTGTAACCTTTTAAAATCCTCCTTAACATTAGCTTTAACTGTTACCCACTCATTTAAATTAACTTTTGTGCTAGCTAAAACATTATCTATAGATTTTTTTGTATATGGGCTTGGAAAATTAGCCCCAACTTCATTATTACTTGAGAAAACATAATTAATGGCTCTATTTGATAGGGGTGTAGCTCCAGTTTTTTTAATAACAAAAACTCTTGCAGCATAATCATGCCCTTTTTTAGTATTTTCTTTGATGCCTGACAGATCTTTCTCGATTTTCCAAGTTATATTTATGAATGGGGTCTTATCTAAGTTTATCTTGATCTCTTTCCCAAGGCCAGAGGCAGCATTATCAGCGACCGATTTCAAATAATTTCCGATATCATTTGTTCCAACGGTATAAATTGTTTTATTGTCAGCCCCTCTTACCTTTCTAACTTGAAGTTCTGCGAGCTCAGACTCAGTAAAATCAAAGACTTGTAATTCATCTGCTGACAACAAGTTAGTGGATAAAATCATGATGATTAAAATATTTAATAAAATTTTCATAAAAAATTAAAAAAAATTCTTAATACATTATTTAGACAAAATTTAAACATTCAAAATTCAATATTCAGTTCTATATAAATAATATGAAGACAATATCTGCTTTTATACTCTTAATTTACTGGTCTATAATGATTTTTGCACCAGTCATGTCTAAAGATATCAAATTTAGTAGAGCTAAAATTAATAATATCAAAATAGTTGAGCAAAAGCCAAGAAGTTAGTAAGTCGAACGACCACCACTAATATCAAAGACTGCCGCTGTTGAAAAAGTGTTTTCCTCTGACGAAAGCCAACAAATTAATGAGGTAAACTCTTCAACCTCCAAAAATCGACCTCTAGGCACTTTTGAAAGCATTCTTTGGACATGTTCTTTGGTCATTTGATCTAAAATTCTAGTTTTTGCTCCCGCTGGAGTTACTGCATTTACAGCTATATTCTTTTCTGCAAGCTCTTTACCAAGTGATTTTGTTAAACCTATTGCGCCTGCTTTTCCAACGCTATATGCGCTGGCATTGGCATTTCCATCTTTTCCAGCCACAGAGGCTACATTTACAATCCTCCCATAATTATTTTTTATCATGTTTGGGACTATTGACCTGCAACAATTAAAAGTCCCCATTAAATTGATCTCTACAACTTTTTTCCACATTTCTATATCGTACTCCCATAATGTAGCTGTAGGGCCTGTTATTCCTGCATTATTTATTAAAATGTCAATATTTGAGTTTATTGTAATTTCCTTAACAATTTTATCAACTTCCTCATAATTAGACACATCTAGAACGTGGGAACTTAAATTAGGACTATCTAAATCTTTAATAGCTTTCTCAGTAGCCTTAGGGTCGTTATCCCATATTATCACACTAGCACCAGACTCTAAAAGCCTTTTAGAAATATCAAATCCAAATCCTTGGGCACCTCCAGTCACGATGGCAGTTCTATTTTTAAAATCAAAGCTAATTTTTTTCATTATATTATTCTTTAGCTAGTAAGTAATAAGTAAATGCAGCTACAAAAGCACCGATCATCCAGGCAAATGATTGAAGAAACATCAAGTTAGCATTCCATATTGTTGAGGCCGAAAAAATAAAACCTAAAATTACGGAATAAACCGCTTTTATATGCCACCCTCCGCTATAATAATAAATTCCGTTATTCTCTAAAGAATATATATCTTTATTATTTATTTTACCCTTTTGAATAAAATAAA
>CACORD010000024.1 GCA_902629535.1 uncultured Pelagibacteraceae bacterium
TAAAAAAAAAATACCGTTGTCTTTAGATACTAGAAAATCAAATATTATGGAGAAAGGAATAAATCAAGGTGTACGACTGATCAATGATGTTTCAGGTCTAGATTTTGATGTTAACACAGTAAGTGTACTTAAAAAATATAAAGTTCCATTTGTGATACAACATGCAAAAGGTCTTCCAGAAAATATGCAAAAAAAACCAAATTATAAAAATGTATTATTAGACATATATGACTTTTTTGAGGATAAGATTAAACTATTAAGATCAAAGGGGATAAAACATAATAATATAATTTTAGATCCAGGTATAGGTTTTGGAAAAAATTTGAAACATAATATGAGTTTAATTCGTAACATTTCTATTTTTCATTCTCTTGGTTTTCCTATACTTGTTGGAAATTCAAGAAAAAGGTTTATTAGAGATTTATCAGGAAAAAATGATAGTAAATCAAGAATAGGAGGAACGATAGCATCATCAATTTATTTAATGATGCAAGGAGTTCAAATTTTAAGAATTCACGATGTAAACGAGGTTACGCAAAGTTTAAAAATTTTTAAAAAAATTATGAATAATTAATGACAAAAAAATACTTTGGTACTGACGGCATAAGAGGCGCTATTAATAGTGAAAATATAAATGGCGATATGTTTTTTAAATTTGGTTTAGCAAGTGGAACATATTTTAAATCTCAAAAAAAAAGAAAACAAATAGCAATTATTGCTAAAGATACAAGGTTATCAGGTTACACTTTAGAACCAGCACTTGTCTCTGGACTAGCATCAGCAGGTATGCATGTATTTACTCTAGGACCTTTACCAACTAATGGATTAGCGATGCTCACAAAAACTATGAGGGCAAATATGGGTATTATGATTACAGCATCCCATAATCCACATAATGATAATGGTTTAAAATTGTTTGGTCCAGATGGAATGAAACTGTCAGATAAAATAGAAAAGAAAATAGAAAGTTTAATAGATAAAAAAATCGTCAAAAATCTCTCAAAACCAGAAAAATTAGGAAGAGTAAAAAGATTAGAAACTGGTACTGAAGATTATATTAAAATCTTAAAAAAAAATTTTACTAAAGAATTTAATTTAAGAGGTCTAAGGATAGTGATTGATTGTGCTAACGGAGCTGGGTACAAAGCTGGGCCTGAATTATTAAAATCGCTAGGGGCTAAAGTGGTCGCGATTGGAGTGAATCCAAATGGTTTAAATATTAACAAAAATTGTGGCTCTACATTTCCCAAAAAAATAAAATCTGCTGTAAAAAAACATAGGGCACACATCGGAATTTCATTGGATGGAGATGCTGACAGAATAATTATGTGCGATGAAAAAAGCAATATTATAGATGGAGATCAAATTATTGCTGCTTTAGCAACGAGGTGGAAAAGTAAAAAAATGTTGAAAGGAGGTGTAGTTGGAACTCTGATGTCAAATTATGGACTTGAAAAATATTTTAGAAAAAAAGGCATAAAATTTATTCGTGCTAATGTTGGTGACAGGTATGTTAAAGAAAAGATGCAAAAAAATAAATTTAATTTAGGTGGTGAACAATCTGGTCATATTATTTTAGGTAAATTTGCAACAACCGGAGATGGTTTGCTTGTTGCATTAGAATGTCTGTTTGCCTTAAGAAAAGGAAAAAAAGCTAGTGAGTTTTTTGATAGATTTAAAAAAACACCTCAGATACTAAAAAACATTCAGGTTACAGATAAGAATATTATAAATAAATTTGAAATTAAAAATTCAATTCAATTAGCAACTAAACTTATTAAAAACCAAGGAAGAATACTTGTAAGAAAGTCAGGGACAGAGTCAAAAATAAGAATTATGGGAGAAAGCGAGAATAGAAATCTTCTTTTAAAATGTGTTAACATTATAGTAAAAAAAATTAAATAATTTGAGAGTAAAATCAAAAATTCTTATCATTGCAGGATCTGACTCCTCAGGAGGCGCAGGCATTCAAGCAGATATAAAAACAGCAACTTGTTTAGGAGTTTATTCCATGACTGCTTTGACTGCCGTTACCATTCAAAATACCCAAGGCGTAAAATCAGTAGTTTCAATACCTGCAAAAGAAATTTCTAATCAAATAATTCATACTACAAAAGACATTAGACCAGATGCTGTTAAGATTGGAATGTTGCACTCCACACAAGTAATTAATGAGGTTTATAAATCACTTAACAAGATAAATATAAAAAAGATTATTTTAGATCCAGTGATGATAGCAAAAGGAGGTTCTAAATTAATTACTGACCAAGCAATAAAAGTTATGAAAAAAAAATTACTTAGGAAAGTGTCATTGATAACGCCAAATATCCCCGAGGCAGAAGTTTTAACTGGAGTTAAAATTAAAAATAAAAATGACATGATTTTTGCTGCGAATAGACTAATAAAGTTTGGTGTTTCAAATGTTTTGATTAAAGGGGGTCATTTAAAATCAAATAAGTTGCACGATATATTTGTTAATGAAAAAGAAATTAAAGTATTCTCAAATAAAAAAATTATCACAAAAAATACTCATGGGACTGGTTGTACTTTATCAACTGCAATTACTTCTTTTTTTTCATGTGGAAAAAACTTAAAGAAATCTTGTGAGTTAGGAATTAAATATGTAAATTCAGCTATATTAACTAACCCTAAGATTGGAAAAGGACATGGTCCGATAAATCATTTTAACTCGATTGATTTAAAGAAAATATTTAGATAATGAGAAATATTGCAGTTGTAGGTTCGCAGTGGGGAGATGAGGGAAAAGGAAAAATTGTAGATTGGTTATCTGAACAAGCAGATGTTGTAATACGATTTCAAGGTGGTCATAATGCAGGACATACACTTGTGATAGATGGAGTAACTTATAAGCTTAGACTACTTCCATCAGGTATTGTTAGAAAAAATAAAATTTCAATAATCGGAAATGGTGTTGTAGTTGATCCTTGGGCTTTATTAGATGAAATCAAAGAGATTAAAGAAAAAGGTGTAGAAGTAAATTCAGAAAATTTTATGATTTCAGAGGCTGCAAATTTAATTTTACCGTTTCATCGTGAAATGGATGAAATCAGAGAGGATGCTGCTGGCAAAAGTAAAATTGGTACTACTAGGAGGGGCATTGGACCTGCTTATGAGGATAAAGTCGGGAGACGTTCAATAAGAGTTATGGATTTAAGATCTGAAAAAAATTTAGATCAAAGATTAGAAACTGTTTTATTACACCACAATGCAATTAGAAAAGGATTAGGAAAAAAATTATTTGAAAAAAAACAACTTAAAGAAAATTTATTAAAAATCGCTCCAGACATTCTTAAATTTTCTGCTCCTGTGTGGCTTAAAATTGATCAATTCAAAAAACATAAAAAAAAAATACTGTTTGAGGGTGCTCAAGGTATTTTACTTGATGTAGACCACGGCACATATCCTTTTGTAACCTCCTCTAACACAGTTGCCTCAAGCGCTGCCACAGGAACTGGATGTGGACCAAATTCGATTAATTATGTATTAGGTATTACCAAAGCATATACTACAAGGGTTGGTGAAGGACCTTTTCCAACAGAATTGGTGGATAAAATTGGTGAATTATTAGGGACTAGAGGTAAAGAATTTGGAACTGTTACAAGTCGTAAAAGAAGGTGTGGATGGTTTGATGGGGTTTTAGTCAGACAAACAATAAAAATTTCAGGGATCAACGGCATTGCATTAACCAAATTAGATGTATTAGATGAGTTAGATGAAATTAAGATGTGTGTTGAATACGAACTAGATGGAAAAAAAATAGATTACTTACCTGCAGCTGTTGAAGATCAATTAAAGATAAAACCTGTTTATAGGACATTTGATGGATGGAAAAGTTCAACTAGTGGAGTTAAAATCATCGATGATCTACCAGAGAATGCAAAGAAATATATATTTGCAATTGAGGATTTTATAGGAGCAAAGATTTCAAGCATATCAACAAGTCCAGAACGTGACGATACAATTTTAGTTGAAAATCCTTTTGAAATTTAATTTGCTGGCAAAAGATTTTTAGATTTAGCGAGTAAAAGCATATGCTTTTGTAATTTTTCAAATGCTTTATTTTCAATCTGTCTAACTCTCTCTCGACTTATTTTATATTTTTTACTTAAATCCTCTAAAGTAGTCGCATCATCATTCAACCTTCTAGAATATAAAATTTCTCTCTCACGATCATTTAAAACTTTGATTGAGTCTTTTAATAAATCTTTTCTTTGCTCCATTTCTTCCTGATGAGCAAATTTAAGATCATGATCTAATTCTTTATCTACTAACCAATCTTGCCATTCATCTCCGTCCTCACCAACTTGTGCATTAAGAGAAAATTCCTTACCTGATAATCTACGGTTCATTGAAACGACTTCCTCTTTACTGACATCTAATTTTCTAGCAATTTCGTTTACATGCTCATTTCTTAAATCACCCTCGGATTGTGGAGCAATCTGATTTTTTAGTTTCTTTAGATTAAAAAATAATTTTTTCTGCGCAGTAGTAGTTCCAATTTTCACTAAACTCCATGATTTTAAAATATATTCTTGGATTGAAGCTTTAATCCACCACATTGCATATGTAGCTAATCTGAAACCTTTTTCTGGTTCAAATTTTTTAACAGCTTGCATAAGACCAATATTACCTTCAGAGATCATTTCATTTACAGGAAGTCCATAACCCTTGTAACCCATTGCAATTTTAGCGACTAATCTTAAGTGACTCGTAACAAGTTTTTCAGCTGACTTAATATTACCAGTAGTTTTCCAATTTTTGGCAAGCATGTACTCTTCCTCAGCATCAAGCATTGGAAATTTTTTTATTTGCTCGAGATATGCAGACAAACCACCTTCATTACTTAAGATAGGTAAATTGCTATTCATAG
>CACORD010000025.1 GCA_902629535.1 uncultured Pelagibacteraceae bacterium
AAATGTTGATTTGAAACTATAGCGAGTTCATCAAGAGTCGAAATTGTAAATTGCCAAAATAAAATCAATACGCTCGGATCAAGATTTTTATTTAAATCTTTGATCTTTTGAAATTCTTGGTCATTTAATGAAAAATTTGTGCTTTCTAAGGTTAATGACTTAATATTTTTAAAGTAATAAAGTAATTCTAAGAAATCATTAATAAAGATTTTTGGCTCAACACCTTGGTCGTAAATTTTTCTATAAATCTCTATAACTTTAGTTTCATCGCCTTTAAGAATAAATTCAAATAGATCAATTAATTGCGATTTATCAAAAAAACCAAAAATTTTTTGTGCTGTTTTTAAATCTAATTCAGTTTTAGAATCTAAACTTAACAATGCTCTATCTAATAAGGATAGTGCATCTCTTACTGAACCTTCTGAAATTTTTACTATTAATTTTAGCGCATCATCAGTGATTTTACCTCCCTCTTTATCTTTAATATTTTTAATGAAACTGAATAATTGAGATGATTTAATTCTTGATAAATCAAATCTTTGACATCTAGATATGACTGTCACTGGGATTTTTTTAATTTCAGTTGTAGCAAAAATAAACTTTAGATATTCTGGTGGTTCTTCTAAAGTTTTTAAAAGAGCATTAAATGCTTGTTTGCTCAACATATGAACCTCATCAATTATAAAGATTTTATACTTCGATGAAGTTGGCCCATATCTAGAAAATTCTATTAATTCTCTAACATCGTCTACACCAGTTCTGCTCGCAGCATCCATTTCTAAAACATCAATGTGATTAGAATTAGTTATCGCCTGACAATTATCACATTTATTTTGACAATTTTTTTGAATTCCATTTTTACAATTGAGTGCCTTAGCAACTATTCTTGCTATAGTGGTTTTTCCAACTCCTCTAATTCCAGTGAATAAATAAGCATTAGGAACTTTATTAGCCACTATTGAATTTGTTATAGTTTCTGCAACTACATCTTGACCAATAAGATCATCAAAATTTTGTGGTCTATATTTAAGTGCTAATACTTTTGTATCATTGTTCATATTTACGAGGAGACTAGAACCTGAAAAACTGTCTTTACGACTGCTTCCGTTAAGATCTGGTCGGGTTCAAGCAGCATCCACCTCTAGCCTCCAAAACTATTATAACAGTAATAATTTCTTATCTACAAGAAAAGTTATTTATTTATTTCTCTTTGTTTGTCAGCTTCAAAAACACCTAGGACGTGAAAATCTTGGCAATGTAATCCTAAATCCTCAAGTGATTTTTGTACTCTTGGTTCCTCAATATGACCATCTAAATCACATAAAAAGAAAAAAGAGTCGAAAGAATTTTTTTCAGGATAACTTTGTAATTTTGTTAAATTTACTCCATTAATAGCAAAACCCCCTAAAGATTGATACAGGGCTGCAGGTTTACTTTTTAATTTAAATAAAAAAGAAGTAATATATTTTTTTCCACTAAATTCAGGTTGTAATATTTTTTTACCCATAACAAGAAATCTTGTTAAATTTCCTTTTTCATTTTCAATATTATTTTTTATAATTTCTAAATTATATGTTTTAGCACTCAATGAAGAGGCTATTGCAGCTTTAGATTTATCTTTGCTTATTGAAACCATCTCTGCAGATCCAGCCGTGTCAGCTCTTACATGTTCAGTGAGATTATTAGATTTTATAAATTTTGAACATTGTGAAAGTGCTTGGGAATGAGAATAAACATCTTTAATCTCTGAAACTTTGGTTCCAGGTATCCCCAATAAATTATGTTCTATTTTTTGAAAATATTCAGCATAAATGTTTAATCTGTATTCAAATATTAAATATTCAATTCCAATATTGCCAGTAATTCTATTTGACTCTGGAATTATAATTTTTGAATTTGTATCTTTTGATGCTTGGACAAAACATTCATCAAAAGTTTTACAAGGCACAACTTCAGCTTTAGGATCAATAGATAAAGCAGCTAAGTGCGAATAAGCTCCGAAAGTTCCTTGAAAATAAATTTTACTCATTAAGACTTATATTCCATAATTTTTTTTATAGCCATAAAATCCTCTTCAGTATCTACTCCAATTGGTGATGATTTTGCAAGAGCTACGTTTATATTTATATTATTATCTAATGCTCTTAACTGCTCTAATCTATTTTTAATTTCATTTTGAGACTGTTTGAAAGAAATAAATTTTTTCAAGATTTCTATATTATAACAATAAATCCCTAAATGATGATAAGTCTGACTATTTTCATTGTCTAATTTTCTTATAAAATTTAATGCTCGAGGGAATTTTGAATGATCTAAACTTTCTTCCGTAATTACTTTAACAATATTGTGATTTTCAAAAACTTTTTTATCATTGATTATTGCTGCCAAGGTTCCTAAATCACGCTTGGTCTTGATCATGTTCCTATTTAAATTTTGAATATCCTCAACATTCATCAATGGTTCGTCTCCCTGTAGATTCATAACTAATTCTGCATCTTTTCTACCTAACTTAACCAATGCCTCGTAAATTCTATCAGTTCCTGATTTATGATTATTACTTGTTAGGATTGCTTCTCCACCATTCTTTCTTACATCTTCTACAATTTCTTGATCTTCTGCAGCAACAAATACCTCTCCAATATCAGCCTCTAGAGCAGTTTTGTAAACATGGGAAATAATAGATAATCCATTAATTTTCAGCAAGGGTTTGCCAGGTAATCTTGATGCTGATAACCTAGAAGGAATTATAACTAATGTCTTCATTTTTCTTTCAATTTTTCATTACAATATAAATAGAGGCAAAAATGTACATTAAAAATATAAGCAATTTTATATTTATAGTGCTATATGTTCAAATAATTTTAAGAAATGGATTCTTTCGAGCTTAATAAAATAATAGCTGCAGTATTAATGGTAGCGCTTCTGATAATTGGAATTGGAAAGCTTTCAAATGTTATTTTCCATGTTGAAAAGCCTGAAACACCTGGTTACTCAGTTGAAGTAGAGCAAACTACTGTTGTAAGTTCACAAACAACCTCACAACCAACTGAAGATAAAGTTGATATAGCTGCATTGATTTCTATGGGAGATATCGCTACAGGGGAAAAAGTTTTTAAAAAATGCGCTGCATGTCATTCTATTGTTAAGGGTGGAAAAAATAATATTGGTCCAGCATTGTATAATGTTGTTGGAAGAAACGTGGGTGCTGTGACTGATTATAAATATTCTAAATCTCTGGCATCCTACGGAAAAGCCTGGACTTTTGAAGAGCTTAATGGGTACTTACTTAAACCAGCTAAATGGATTAAAGGAACTAAAATGGCATTTGCTGGATTAAGAAAAGAAAAAGATAGAGCGTCAGTTATTTTATATTTGAATGAAAATTCTGACAATCCACTACCATTACCTTAATTTACCTAGACAATAAAGTAAAATAGATTTTTGTACATGAACTCTATTTATTGCTTGATACCACACCTTAGATTGTTTGCTTAAAAAAACCTTTTCATCTACCTCACTTCCTCTTGGTAGACAGTGAAGAAAAATGCAATTTTTTTTTGCAAAACTCATTAATTTTTTATTGATCTTAAATTTTTTGAAAAAATTTAATTTTTTATTCTTATTAACTCTATCGTTCATAGATATTACTTTATCAGAAAATATAACATCAGCAGATGATGCTGCTTTTTTTGCATTATCATAAATTAAAATTTTATTTTTATTGTTTTTAATATATTTCAAAATATTTTTATTGGGTTGATATTTTTTAGGGGATCCTATTTTTAATTTAAAAGAAAATTTAATAGAAGCTGCAATCAATGAATTCAAAACGTTATTCGAATCTCCTATCCAGGCAATATTTAATTTTGATATTGATTTTTTTTTAATTTCTTCAATTGTGAATATATCTGACAAAATTTGCGTTGGATGAGATGATGGGCTTAATCCATTAATAATTGGAATTGATAAATATTTCTTAAACTCCTCTAACTTTATATCTTTGTCAGTTCTAAGCATAAAAGCATCACCGAAGTTTGATAATATTTTTGCTGTATCCTCAATACTTTCAGCTCCTTTTGATAAATGAAGCTCGTCTGGTCTTAATGTTAAGGTGCTACCTCCGAGTTGTTTTATTGCTAAATAAAAACTTAATCTTGTTCT
>CACORD010000026.1 GCA_902629535.1 uncultured Pelagibacteraceae bacterium
CTCGATAAAAGTGATAGTAATTTAGTTTTCGTCTCAGAAAATTGTCACCCACAAACTATTGAGGTTATACGAACTAGAGCAGAACCTATGGGTCTCAAAGTTCTTGTCGGAAATGAAGATAAAGTTTTAGAACAGTTAAAAGAGGATATTGTTTGTGGAATCTTGCAGTATCCCGGAACCTTAGGGGATATTAAAGATCCAAGCGAGTCAATAAGCAAAATCCATAAAAAAAATGGTAAGGCTATTTTAGCTTGTGATCTTCTTGCGCTAGCTAAGCTTAAAACACCAAGAGAACTTGGGGCTGATATTGCAGTCGGCAGTTCACAAAGATTTGGTATTCCAATGGGTTATGGAGGACCACATGCAGCGTTTTTTGCTACTAAAGATGAATACAAAAGATCTATGCCAGGCAGAATAGTTGGTGTTTCAGTAGATAGACATGGAAACAAGGCTTATAGGTTGTCACTTCAGACTAGAGAGCAACATATTAGAAGAGACAAAGCTACAAGTAATATTTGTACAGCTCAAGCACTGTTAGCCATAGTATCAGCAGCATATGCAATTTATCATGGTCCGGATGGAATTAAGAATATTTCTGAGAGAGTATCTCAATTAGCAAAAAATTTTGCAGATAAAATAAAACAATCTGGATATGAAATATATTCTGATTACTTTTTTGATACTGTTACAATCATTACAAAAGAAAAAACAGATCAAATTTATAAAAATGCTTTAAATCAAAAAGTTAATATACGAAAAGTAAACTCTGAAATGCTTGCTGTTTCTTTCGACGAGAAAAAAAATGTTTATAGAGTGAATCAACTATTGAAAATTTTTAATGCAGCAGAATCTATAAAAAAAGAAGATCCTACGGTAAGTTTACCAAATCTACCAAAAAGTTTATTAAGAACGTCTAAATATTTAGAACATCCTGTTTTTAACTCATATCGTTCAGAGACAGAAATGCTCAGATACCTTAAAAAGTTAGAGGATAAGGATATAGCCCTTAACAGAACAATGATTGCATTAGGCTCTTGCACTATGAAATTAAACGCTACTGCAGAAATGATACCTATTTCATGGAGAGAATTGGCTGAGCCTCATCCTTTTGTGCCTATAGAACAGATGGAAGGATATAGAACAATGTTCACTGATTTGAAAAATTGGTTAAGATCAATCACTGGTTTTTCAGGAGTTTCACTTCAACCAAATGCAGGTGCTCAAGGCGAATATGCAGGACTAATGGTAATTAGAAAATATCATTTAGATATAGGTGATAAAAATAGAAACATATGTTTAATACCAAGTTCTGCACATGGAACAAATCCTGCTAGTGCACAAATGGTTGGAATGAAAGTGGTTGTTGTTAATTGTGATAAAGAAGGCAATGTTGATTTTGATGATTTAAAGAAAAAAGCTGAGTTGCATTCAGAAAATTTAGGAGCTTTAATGGTCACATACCCATCTACTCATGGAGTGTTTGAGGAAAAAATTATGGATATATGTGAACTAATTCATAAACATGGTGGGCAAGTTTATATGGATGGAGCAAATTTAAATGCATTAGTTGGTATAGCTAAACCAGGAAACTTTGGACCTGACGTTTGTCATATAAATTTACATAAAACATTTTGTATTCCTCACGGTGGAGGCGGACCTGGCATGGGCCCTATTGCGTGTAAAAAACACCTACAAGTATATCTGCCCAATCATCCTGTTGTTAAAGATTGTGGTCCAACAACAGGCATTGGAGCTGTATCTGCTGCTCCTTGGGGAAGTTCAAGTATTTTATCAATTTCATGGATGTATATAAAAATGATGGGATCCGAGGGATTAAAACTTGCTTCTAAGGTTGCGATACTAAATGCAAATTATATTGCTGAAAGACTAAAAAATCATTATCCAATCTTATACAAAGGTTCAAATGGAAATGTTGCTCATGAATGTATAATTGATATTAGATCCATTAAATCAGAAACGGGCGTTACAGAAGAAGATATTTCAAAAAGATTAATTGATTTTGGTTTTCATGCACCAACAATGTCTTGGCCAGTAGCTGGAACCATGATGATTGAACCGACAGAAAGTGAGAACTTATCAGAGCTTGATAGATTTTGTGATACTTTAATTAAGATTAAACAAGAAATAGATCAAATTAAAACTGGTAAATTTGATAAAGTTGATAATCCAATTAAAAACGCTCCTCATACCGACACTGAGTTAGCTTCTGATAATTGGCAACACAAATATTCAAGAGAGGAGGCTGCTTATCCTGCTAAATTTTTAAGATTAAATAAATTCTGGCCACCTGTTGCAAGAGTAGATAATGTTTACGGTGACAAAAATATTTTTTGTACTTGCCCTAGCATGGATGAATTCAAAGAAGACGCAGCTTAATAAATGAAAGTAGCTGTAATCGGATCAGGCATATCTGGCCTAAGCGCTGCATACTATCTCTCTAAAAAACACCATGTAGATCTTTTTGAGAAAGAAGATCATTTTGGCGGTCATTCGAATACAGTTGACATTATTGTAGATGATAAAAAAATTTCAGTCGATGTTGGCTTTATTGTCTTTAACTACCAAACGTATCCAAATTTAATAAATTTTTTCAAAGAACTAAATGTTGAAATAGAAAAAAGCGACATGTCATTCTCTGTTTCTGTAGAAAAAACAAATTATGAATACTGTGGCAGAGGTCTAGGTGGCATGTTTGCAAACAAATCAAATTTATTTAATTTTAAATTTATAAAAATGTTTTTTGATATTTTGAAATTTTATAAATTATGTGACAAAATTTCAGATATAGACCAAAAGATTACTCTTAATGAATTTCTTGAAAAAAAGAATTGGTCAAAAAGTTTTATAAACTATCATATTATACCTATGGTTTCAGCAATCTGGTCTATGCCACCTTATGAAGCTGGAAAAATGCCAATAAATTTTTTTTTAAAGTTTTTTCAAAATCATGGTTTATTCAAGCTTAGTAAAAGACCTCAATGGTTTACAGTAAAGGAAAGAAGTAGAGCTTATGTAAATAAAGTTTTATCAAGTATCAGCGGTGAATATTATAAGAATTATAAGATTAACTCGATAAAAAGAATTCCCTCAGGTATCCAAATTTATTACGGAGGGAATAATGAATTTTTTGATTACGATAAAGTAGTTTTAGCAACACACGCTAATGAAGCACTCTCTCTGATCAAAGATCCAAGCGAGCAAGAAAAAAATATCTTGTTAAATTTTAAGTATAGAGAAAACCAAGCAGTTTTGCATACTGACGAAAATATAATGCCAAAAAATAGAAAAACTTGGTCATCATGGAATTCATTTGTTGACCCTAAAGATCTGAATAAAAGTTCACTTTCTTATTGGTTAAATCTTTTGCAAAATTTAAAAACTAAAGAAAACATTTTTTTAACTTTAAATCCATTTAATGAAATCTCTAAGGATAAAATTTTAAAAAAAATTAATTTTACTCACCCTTATTATGATCAAAGAGCTTTAGATAATCAAAAAAATTTAAAAAACATTCAAAATAGGGAAAATATATTATTTTGTGGTAGTTATTTCGGTTACGGATTTCATGAGGATGGAATAAAATCATCTCTAGATATGCTCAAAGAATTTGATGAATAGTTCAATTTATAACGGCGCTGTTATTCATAAAAGATTTAAACCAAAATCTCATTTTTTTAAATATAGTGTATTTTCTTTATTAATAGATCTATCCGAATTAAATCAATTAGATAGAAATATTAAATTTTTTTCATTTAATAAGTTTAATCTAATAAGTTTTTTTGAAAAAGATCACGGAGATAGAGATGGTTCTTCATTAATTAAGTGGGTCAAAAAGAATTTAGATGAAAATGAAATTAACTCCGAAGATATAAGAATTAAACTTTTGTGTTATCCAAGAATTTTTGGATATGTATTTAATCCTCTAAGTGTTTTTTTTATCTACGATAAAAGTGAGAAATTAATATCAATCTTATATGAGGTAAAAAATACATTTGGAGAACAACACACATATATTTTTAAAGTAAAGGATGACCTTAAACTTTTTCAGCATAATTGTTCGAAAA
>CACORD010000027.1 GCA_902629535.1 uncultured Pelagibacteraceae bacterium
TTTATCTTTATGATTTACTAAATCTATACCAATTGGTTTGCTTTTAAGTTTTAATTTACCTCTTAAAGTTCCTATAATCTTACCCCTGCCACACCCAACATCTAAAATTAAAGAACTAGAATCCAATTTATTTATTTTAGTTAAAAAGTTATTAAATTTTAGAATATAATCTTTAGATGAAAGCCAATTTTTTTTATCCCAATTTCTAATGACAGCTGATACCAAATTTTTTTAATCTCCAATAATTATAAGGCCATGGTGTTACAAAACCTACTATTAACATTAATGGAACTATCCACCAATTTAAAATTGCTCCGCCTGTAAAAATATAATCTGTTAAATTCATTGCAATTTCCATACTCAGCATTGAAATAAAACTCATTCCCATTGCTGTTTTTAATGAGTCTTTAAAATTAATTTTTTGTTTCATTAAAATAATCGTTTCGAGAATTATGCTAGTTATTAATCCATTAATAATTGCTAAAATCATTATTGCTAAAATTGAAAATGGTATTTTGGTTAATTGAAAAAATAAAATAGTTCCAAAATCCCCAATTGAACATCCGAGTAAACACCATGCAGTATTTTTAGCACTTTGTTTCCAGGTATGTTTACAAGACCAGTCAATTCTGGAGGTTTTCATACTAGTATGATAATATTTAGTTATGATTTTTAAACAACTTTTTGATCTAAAATCCTCTACTTACACCTACTTAATTGCCTCATCTAAGGGAAGAGAAGCTCTAATCATTGATCCAGTTTTAGAGAACGTGAATGAGTATATCGTTTTATTGAAAGAATTAGATTTAAGACTGGTAAAAGTAATTGATACACATATTCATGCTGATCACGTAACCGGTGCTTCAAAACTTAAAGATATAACAAAATGCTCTACGATAATGGGTGACCATACTCCTGCCGAATCTGTTGAAATAAAAGTTAAGGACGATGAATATATAAAATTAGAAGATTTAAAAATAAGAGCTATGTACACTCCAGGTCATACTTCAGATAGCTATAGTTTTTTAATGAATAATTATCTTTTTTCTGGTGATACACTGTTAATCAATGGAACAGGTAGGACAGACTTTCAAAATGGCAATTCAAAAGAAGCTTACAACTCAATTTTTAATAAACTTTTAAAGCTACCTGAAGACACTTTTTTATATCCCGCTCATGATTATAAAGGTGAAAAAGTAAGTACTATTGGTAAAGAAAAAAAACAAAATCCAAGACTACAAGTAAATAGTGTAGATGAATATGTTGAGATGATGAGCAACTTAAACTTAAAAAAACCAGCTCAAATAGATTTTAACGTAAAAAAAAATATTAATTTAGGAAATTAACTTTAAATAGAAGCTTTTAAAGCCTCATATATTAATTTTTCGCTTGTTTCACCGATACTTCTGTAGACTTCTTTGTTTCCTTTAAATATCAAAAGCGTAGTTTGATACTGTACATTAAAAAAATTAGAAATATTCTTGTCTGTTACGTCAAAGGCAAAATATTCAATATTGTCAAATTTTATATCAGATAATTCTCCATTTTTTTTTGCTGTGTTTAAAACTTTCATCTGACTTGCACAGGATGTGCAATACTTAATCCAAGAACTTACTATTACTATTTTTCCCTGAGATTGAGCCTTATCAAATAACTCTTTGCTAAAAGTTGTCTCTTTTTCCATTGAATAAACATTCGATGTAAAGAAAAAGAATAATAAAAATATAATTTTTTTCATAAGATTTTATATCACAAATATCAAAAACCAATAAGAAGCTAATCCTGCAATAATTGTCGCAATTATATTTTTACTTATTATTCCAATCAACATTGCAATAACTGCAGCCATAATTTTTGGATTATTTTCTAATTGAAAATCTCCTGAACTATCTAGAAAAATTGCAGGGAATATTATTGCCGGAAAAATTGCTGAAGGAACAAATGACAAAACCTCTCTAATTCTATCGTTAAACATTTCTTTTTTTAATAATGCAATCATTGAAAATCTAGTTAAGAAAGTTATCAAACCGCAACTTATAATTAATATCCAATTATTCATTTTTTTTAAAATTTGTTAAGACTGCAGCGGCAATCAGTGCAGTTACGCCAGCAACGATTACATACGCTTTGTAGGGAATATAATTGAATCCAAATGTTGCTACTAGACCAGAAATAATAATTACAATTACATTAATAAATTTTCTGAAATCATTTACTAATAATGCCAAGAAAGTTAATGGGACTGCAAAACTTAGGCCAAGTTTTTCAGGTATTAGTGCTCCTAAAACAATACCCAGAAAAGTAGTTGTTTGCCATATAACCCAGCAAGTAATGCCACCACCAACTAAATGAAAATATTTATTTTTATCTTCATTATTCTTAAAATACTCATTTGATCTTGCAAAAGCTTGGTCAACTAAAAAATAAGAAATTATAATTTTCCAAACAAGCTTTAAGTCTGATAAATGTTCTGAGACAACAGCTCCATATAAAAGATGTCTGGAATTAACTGCTCCAACTGAACTTATAATTACTAAAGATGAGGCTCCTCCAGAGAATAGTTGTAGTAAAACAATTTGAGATGCTCCACCAAAAACTATTAATGACATTCCCATTGTCTGTATTGGGCTAAATCCAATATCAATTGAAAGAACTCCAAAAATTAAACCAAAAGGAACGACTGGTATCATAAGAGGACTTACATCAAAAATCCCTCTCAAAAAAACCCTAAATTTATTATTCATTTTAGAGAGTTTTTATTAGAAGCAAACAATATGATCAATATGAATTGGTCTTTTAATGCCAAATTTTTCATTCTCCTCATGCTGATGAATATGGTGTGAGTGAACAAAAACTGGGATTAACATATTGCTATTTGATTTTAATGTATAAATAAAACCAGCACCTCTAAATTTTCTATCGACTATTTCTAATTGTAAGTTACTTTTGTCATCATGTTCAAGATCTTCAGGTTGAATTAATAGTTTTACCTTAGTCCCAATAGGGAATGGTTTTATAAAGTTTCCGGTGATTGTACCTAAATCAACATTATCAAGACTTTTTGGACTTGTAACTTCTGCAGGAATGAGAATTCCTCTATTTAAGAAATTTACAACCTCAATTGAGTTCGGCAAATGATAAACTTTATACGGATCATCAAATTGTTTAAGTTCTTGATTTAATATTATTCCACATTTTGATCCTAGATAGAAAGCCTCGTATGAGTCGTGTGTA
The DNA here is from genome assembly GCA_902629535.1 of uncultured Pelagibacteraceae bacterium. Lineage (GTDB taxonomy): Bacteria > Pseudomonadota > Alphaproteobacteria > Pelagibacterales > Pelagibacteraceae > Pelagibacter. The sequence goes on from CACORD010000027.1 coordinate 3,235, forward strand.
ACAATTATTGTCGTGATTTTTAATTTTTTTAAAATTCTTTTTAGTTTCACTTGAATTTCTTCTTTGAAGCTCTGATCTACATTGGATAATGGTTCGTCAAGTAATAAAAGATCAGGCTGAGTTATAAGAGATCTTGCTAGAGATGCTCTTTGTGACTCTCCAGCACTGATTTCATGAGGAAATTTATTTAATATTAATGAAATATCTAATAAATCTATAATTTCCTTAAAACTCAGTTGTAAATTTTTTTTTCCTTTATTTCTCTCAGCGCCTAATAATATATTTTTTTTGACTGTATAATGGGGAAATAAACTATTTTCTTGAAAAGCGAGAGAAATATTTCTTTTTTCAGGTTCTACATGTTTTTTTTCTGATGATAATAAATTCCCCTTAAGTTCTATTGTGCCATTCCTCGCTCTTTCAAGTCCAGCTATAGTCCTAAGTATAGTAGTTTTTCCAATTCCAGAAGGGCCTAAAAGACAAATTATATCACCTTCTTTTTCAATTACAAAAGATACGTTTCTAACTTTAACTTTACCTCCTACACTAAAATCGACATTTTTAACTTCAAAAAAATTACTCATTGTTTTCTCTTAAAATATATTTTGAACTTATTATAATAAATATAGATGCGATTAAAATTAAAAATAATGAGGGTACTGCTGCAGCTTCTAACAAATCCTCTGAAGCTGAAATATATGCTGTAGTTGCAAATGTCTCAAAA
>CACORD010000028.1 GCA_902629535.1 uncultured Pelagibacteraceae bacterium
TTCCCACATTTCTTTTCTTAATTCTACGTCTACTCCTGCTGTCGGTTCATCTAAAAATAATATTTTTGGTTCATGAGACAAGGCTTTAGCAATTAAAACTCTTCTTTTCATTCCGCCTGATAATTGTCTTAATCTATCATCTTTTTTTTCCCATAAGCTCAAGTCTTTCAAGATTTTTTCTATATGTTTTGGTTTTGGGGATTTACCATACAAACCTCTAGAATATGAAACAGTATCAAAGACTGTTTCAAAATTTTCTAAATTTAATTCTTGAGGAACCATTCCTATTCTAGATCTAGTTTCACGATAATCTTTAATTATATCAAAGCCATCAACAGTAACTGTTCCAAGTGAGGGGGTTACAATCCCACAAATTATATTTATTAAAGTTGTTTTTCCTGCACCGTTTGGTCCGAGCATAGCAAAAATTTCACCTTGTTTAACTTTAAGACTAACTTTTTTAAGTGCATCAAAGCCATTATCATAAACTTTTGAAAGGTCATTAATTATTATCTGATTATCTGTCATTGAAACAGACTTATAACTATTAATTTTTTTAATACAATCGAGTAATATTAAAATTTTTTGGCTTTAAAAACTACTAATGGTAAAAAAGTTGCAATTACAAAAGACAAAAATAATAATGATTGTGATATAAAGGGTCCAAACAGCTCTTTCGGTATTAAGACTCCAACTAATAAACTTTTAGAAAAATCTGGAGTAGGAAACATCAACACACCTCCAATCAAACCAATTATAATTGAAACATATGCTTTTTTTTCATTAATATTTTTATTATAGAAGCTATAAAAAACAGTCAGTACAAAAGCACAACAAAACAAATCAGCTAATAAAAATAGATACAAAATATCAAATCCTTTGGATGCAATAATGAACGAAATAAATGATAAAAATAAAATTATATTTTTAGATAATTTTAAATAATTTGTTTTTTTATTTGAATTAAATATTGCTTTGCCATCAATTACAATTAGACTTGATATTGCATTAATTAATGTGTCAACCGTTGAGATGGTTAGGGTTAATCCTAAAACAATTACTAATATCGATAAAAATTCTGTTTGTTCTTTTAGTAGTAAGGTAAAAAATCCTAAATCAGGTCTGATATTGGGATCTATTGAAAAAGCAACCAATCCCGTAAAACCCATGTAAAAAACTACTGGTATAATAATGAAGAAAGATACAACTAAGCTCTTTTTTAAAGTTTCAAAATTTTTAGCTGCGTAAACTCTTTGCCAATTACCTTGATGAAATAGATTAGTGGCAGCAACTGCAATAAAGAAAGTCAGACCAGCTGTAAAATTGGGTATATAAGATGGGCTTAAAAGTTGAGGATTTTTTTTATTTATAAACTTAAATGAAAATTCTGTACCTGTAAAAGAGCTAATATAAACTAAAGAAATCAATAAAAGAACTCCTATAACGACCATTTGAATATTATCTGTAAATATTGAAGCTCTTAAACCTCCATATAAAGTATAAGCAAGCGTAGATAATAAGACTATTAAAGATGTTATCCAAAGCTCTGTGCCCGAAATATAGTTTATTAAAATAGCGACTGCGGTAACCTCAGCACATAAAAAAATAAACATATAAAAAATTGTTATTAGTAAAATAAGTTTAAATAAACTTTTTCCAAATTTTTTTCTCATTAATTCTATGAGAGAAGATCCATTAGGAAGTTCTTTTCTAATTTTTTTGCCCAAATATATTAAAAAAAACATTGGGAAGGCTGTTCCTAGTGAATATCCTATTATAGCACCCATTCCTCCCCAAGTTGCTGCTGAAGCTGGACCAAATAAAATCCATGCCCCTAAAGCTGAAGCAGTTAAACTTGTTGTTAAGGAAAAAAATCCAATATTTCTATTTGCAGTAATATAATTATTAAGGCCTTGATATTTTTTTGAATTATATAAACCTAAAAAAACAAATATTAAACTTATAGAAATAACTAAGATTAATGATGTTGATTGACCTAAAAAATATGATTTATCCATTATTCTCCCTTTCTGAATTACCGGACAGGTTCTTAGGGTTTAATCTCAGTCTGTAAGGACACCCCTTTATAATTAATTTATACTTTATTATCCATAATTTCAATCATACATTTAGTTGCATATTCTTTCCACTCAGTTGAACTTTTACCCTTAAGACTGTTCAAATGATTACGATTATTTTGAATATCCTCTTTATGCTTAATTTTATCTTTTTCATCTAAATTTTTCTCCATAGTGGACAAGTTGTTCTCCATAGCTTTTATCCAACTATTTCCCAACTCAACACACTTTTGCTCATCTTTCTCATCACAAATTTGTTTAAAAAAATTAAATATGATGTCGTCTGTTTTTACTGAATTGTTCATTAGAAGCTACGTTATTTCTTAAAACAGTTATTAATAAGTATTGCCATTAAAATCCACATAACAAATACCTCACCATTTGTAAAAGAGTAATCAGCTCCAGCAAATCCTGCTATAAAATTTATCGCATAAATTATTATCGTTGAAAAAACTAAACTAGTTACAAAATTTATAAGTCCACTTAAGTAGTTCATAAATAATCTTAGCTAGATTTTACTTCAATGTAAATTATATTTCTATTTTTAAGGGAAGTTTTTTGAATTTTGGGAATGCTACAAAAGAACCAGGTTGTATTCAAGAAATATATTTAATAAAAAATTAAATTAATTAGTTGAATACAACCTAAATAAAATTTATCTTTTTTAACAAGGAGGTAGTTTTAATGAATCAAATGCCACCTGACACTTAGCTGGGTAGCTTAATATTTCATAAAAACGAAAACGAAAAAAATAAAAGTCCATTAGGACTTAAAAGCCAAAAAGGCGACATAGGGGAGCTTTTTTGTTGATAGAGCGAAAAAGCGAACCCCTTCGTCTAAATTCAAACAGATCTCAGTTAAATAATTTTTAGTAAGTAATTAAATTTCCAACCATTCCCGTTTCATAATGCCCAGGAATATTACATGCCATCTCTAAGTTTATATCTTTTGTAAATTTCCAAATTAATTCACCAGTTTTTTTTGGTTCAAGCATAACGCTATTTGCATGAGAATGCCCAAGAGAATGATCCATTTTCGACATCTTTTTCATCTTAATTTTATCTATTTTATCCCCTAAAATTATTTCATGATCAATTAATTTTTGCATCTCAGGCTGATGTTTAACATGCATTTCTTTAGTTCCAATATTATACTCATGAACAAGCTCACCTAAATTTTCAACGATAAATTTTATTGTTTCACCTTTTTTGATTTTAACAACATTTGGCTCATAATAATTGTCATACATTTTTATATTTACAACTCTATCAACCCTATTCGGATCTCCTTTTTCACCAATCATGTTCATTGATGCGGAATGAGATAACGTTGAGAAGAAAAGTGAAAAAAATATGATTATTATTTTTTTAGAATGCATAAAAATTTTATATTTTGTTACCCTTTACTAAAAAGTAAAAACCACCGATTAAAAGAAAAATTTGTATATTTGTGAAAAGTTCTCTTGTAATAAACCAATCTTTGTGTGCCACAACAAATATGCAGATCATTAAAACAACAATATTCAAACCGGCAAGTCTAGTTAAAGTATGACCAATCGAATTTTTAAAAAAATGACTTATTATCAAAATAATACCTGTAGACAATTCAGATATTGCTACCAAACTT
>CACORD010000029.1 GCA_902629535.1 uncultured Pelagibacteraceae bacterium
ACCCCATTTCATTGATTTTTTCCATTGATAGTTACTCAAAATTTTTGGAATGAATTCAGTGAGTAAATCATGTGTTTTTAATGAGGTTGCTACAGTTTTGTAAAAATAAAATTCATCCTTTTCGGTTTTTTTTTTAAATAAATCTTTTTTTTGGATTTTGTTCGATCTCAAAAAACCCTCCAATGCTTGCTCAGGAGCGCTAGTTTTTGGGCCTCTAATCTCTTTAGATTTAATTCTAATTTGTTTATCTAGTCCTTCAAAAACTAGAACTAACCTATTTGGTGTTGAAAAAGAAAAATTTTTTTTTGATCTTATTGATTTTTCCTCAAATAAATTTTTAAAATCTTCAAAAATTTTTTCTCTTAAGTTTTTTTGAAGCCCAGCAGGAATTTCTTCACTAAAAAGCTCTAAAAAAAATTCTGACATTCTATGTTTGCGACTGTACCCAAATTGTAGCAGCTTGTTTTGTGATTTCTCTTATTCGACCAATATATTCTGCTCTTTGCGCAACACTAATTGCTCCACGGGCATCTAATACGTTAAATATATGACTAGCTTTCAAACATTGATCGTATGCAGGTAAAGATATATTTTTTTCAACTAATGATTTTGCTTCACCCTCATGCATATCAAATATTTTAAATAAGTTTTCTGTATTAGCATGCTCAAAGTTATAAGCTGAAAATTCTTTTTCTGATTGATGAAAAACTTCCCTATAATCAATACCCTCATCATTCCAAACTAAATCATAGACGTTTTTTTTCTGCTGGGTAAACATACAAATTCTTTCAAGGCCATAGGTTATCTCGACTGACACAGGTTTACATTCGAAACCTGCCATTTGTTGAAAATATGTAAATTGAGATATCTCCATTCCATCACACCATACTTCCCATCCAAGACCTGCAGCTCCTAGGGTTGGGCTCTCCCAATCATCTTCAACAAATCTAATATCGTGGTCTTTATGATTAATTCCTATTACCGACAAACTATTTAAAAAGAGTTTTTTAATATTTAATGGAGAGGGTTTTATTATAACTTGAAATTGATAATAATGTTGAAGTCTATTTGGATTATCTCCATACCTTCCATCTGTAGGTCTTCGTGAAGGTTGAACATATGCAGCTTTCCATGGCTTAGGCCCAAGTGATCTTAAAGTCGTAGCTGGGTGAAATGTTCCAGCACCAACCTCCATATCATAAGGTTGTAAAATTACACATCCATTTTTACTCCAAAACTTTTGTAGATTAATAATTGTATTTTGGAAAGTTTGAAATTTTGGTTTTTTTTTATTTTTTTTAGAGGCCATATTTTTGCCAAACTGATTTTTCCTCTAATATATTTGTCAATTGATCGACATGATCATTAGAAGACGATAATTTTTTACTAAGCCAACTTTTTGATTTTTCAAATTTTTTAATGACTACATCCTCTCCAAATTTTTCCCTTAATACCTGGTTTGCATTTCCTATCTCATCTATCAAACCAAGATCTTTAGCTTTTCTACCTGACCAAAATTCACCTGAAAATAATTCTACCTCAGATTTTTTAAGTTTTGATGATCTGCTTTTTTCAACTACCTCTATGAAATCTTTATGTAAATCTAATTGAATATTTTTCAATCTTTCGATGTCTTCTTTTTTTTCATCTAGAAATGGGTCTAATGTACTTTTATTTTTCCCAGCAGTATGCACTCTTCTCTCAACACCTATTTTTTTTATCAATTCCGTAAAACCAAATGAAGAGTAGATTACTCCTATTGAGCCTATTATTGAACTTGAGTTTGCATAAATTTCATCTCCAGCACACGCTATTAGATATCCACCTGAGGCTGCTACATCTTCTGCAAAAACTATTACTTTTTTTTTATTTTTTTTGGCCTGTTGTCTAATTAAGCTATAAATTAAATGTGATTGGACGGGAGAACCTCCGGGAGAATTTATTGTAATAGCGACACATGGTGCTTTTTTAACTGAAAAAGCTTTTGAAATAATCTCTTCTTGACCAGAAAAATCTATACCTTGTTTAAATTTACCAACATTTCCAATTACACCACTAAGCTTAATATGTGGAATAATTTTTTTCTTTTTAAAAAAAGAGAGCATTTTTAATATTTATAGAATTTTTTTATTAATATAAAGACACCTTATAATTGAAGATTTAGGTGCGTCAATTGATAAGTATAAAAAGCAACCTATTATACTAATTTGCTTAATTAATGGGAAGTGTCATACAATTAAAAAACAAAATTAATAATTCATATTTTCAACTAAAGAATTCAGTTGAAGATAGATTGATGTTAGTTGAAGAAAAAATAAAGTCTAAATTAGAGAGCAACGTAGACTTAGTTCAGAAAATGACAAACTATCACCTTGATACAGGCGGAAAGAGATTAAGAGCCTTACTAACTTTAGGTTCTGCAAAATTATGTGGATATTCAAAAGGAACTAGGGATATAAATTTGGCTGCTTGTGTTGAACTTATTCACTCAGCAACTTTGATGCATGATGATGTAATAGATAATGGATCTATTAGAAGGGGAAAAGAAACTTTAAACAAAGTTTGGGATAATCATTCCTCTGTTTTAGTTGGAGATTATTTACTTAGCAGATGTTTTGAAATGATGGTTGACGATGGAAATATTGAAGTTTTAAAATTACTATCCTCAACTTCCTCTAAGATTGCTCAAGGAGAAGTTCTTCAATTACAGCACAGAGGTGAGGTAGATATGTTGGAGGAAACTTATTTAAGAATAATTTCTGCGAAAACTGCTGAATTATTTACAGCAGCTACCAAAGTTGGTGCAATTTTGTCTGATGTGTCATCAAAAGAAAAAGAGGCTTTAGAATTTTATGGAAGAAATTTGGGATTAACTTTTCAAATAGCTGATGATACTTTAGATTACAATTCTGAATCAAAATTATTTGGAAAAAAAATTGGCAAAGATTTTTATGAAGGGAAAATTACTCTGCCAATAATCTTATTATTTCAAAAAGCAAATGATAAAGAAAAGGAGAGTCTTAAAGGTATTTTTTTAAAAGACAAAAGAGATGAAAGTGATTTTAATCATACATTATCTTTAATCAAACAATATGAAATTATTAAAGAATGTTATCAAAAGGCAAGTCATTATATAAATTTAGCATCAAACTCGTTGTCAATATTTAAAGATTGTAATGAAAAAAATATTCTTGAAAATTTAACTTCATTTAGTTTATCTAGAGATTTTTAAGGACTTAGAAGACTTTTTATCCAACTACCATTTTTATCTATAGAGTACTTTAATCTTTCATGTATTCTATTATCTCCATCTAACCAAAATTCAATTGTGGAAGGTGTTAAATTCCAGCCAGACCAGTGGCTCGGTCTTGGTACATTGTCTTTGTCATTATATTTTTTTTTATAATTCTCTAAAGCATCTAAAAGTTCATCTCTATTTTGAAGAATACTGCTTTGTTTTGAGGCCCAAGCACCTATTCTGCTATCATATGCTCTAGAGTTATAGTACTCATCAGCAGTTTGATCATCTACTTGTTTCAGTGTTCCAGCTATCCTTATTTGTCTTAATAGACTTTTCCAATGAAAGCACATTGTGGCATTTGGATTTTCTTTAATTTC
>CACORD010000030.1 GCA_902629535.1 uncultured Pelagibacteraceae bacterium
CAAAAGCGATAGGTTTCGATATTTTTTTTACTGAAAAAGATAAACAGTCTCCTGATGAAATTATAAAATCATATGGTTTAATTCCGTCTGATATAGCAGAGCTTCAGAAGTTAAAAAGTCCAGATGAAATTTTTTCTGAGAAACTTAAAAAATCTAAATCAATAATTGCAGTTTTAGGGAGCAATGTTCCCTCACATTCCAATTATGATCGAAAAGCTAAGGCAAGATTTTTATCGAAAGGTGGCGATCCTAAGAAATTTACTTATTCGTATCCATATTCAATTGGTTCACTTGAAGTATTAGAAAAGGATGTGAAAGGTTTGGGTTCAATTTCTTTCTTAGATCAATTAGACGGTATTATTCGATCATTACCACTAGTGGTACAATTTGATAAGAAGATATACCCAACTATGGGACTAGAAATGGTTCGAGTGGGTTCAAAACAAAAAAATATTTATGTTGAACTAAACGAAGTTGGAATTCAAAGAATTAGTGCCCGACCCTATAAAATAAATTCAGATCCCAATGGTATTATTTGGATTAAGTATAAAAAATCAGATAAAAATCAGTATATATCTGCAGGTGATGTCTACGATGGAAAATTTCAATCTGATTTTTTTACGGATAAATATGTTTTAATTGGTGCTTCTGCACAAGGACTTTTTGATTTAGTTAAAACTCCTCTTGGGATAACTATTCCAGGAGTAGAAGTTCATGCTAATGTTATCGAGAATATCTTGGATCAATCCTATTTGATAAGAAATCCTAATACATACATATTTGAGTTGTTATTTTCTATTATCGTTGCTCTGATTACATTTATCTTATCTCAAAGAGTAAAACCTAAATTAAGTTTATCTATTTTTTTTGGAAATATTCTAGCGATAATAGTTATTGGTTTTTATATTTATAAATTTAGATCTGAATTGGTAGACATGAGTTACCCAATTTTTATTGTGACAGTTACTTTTTTAACGGGTTTATATTTTAGATTTATTGAGGAAAACAAAATAGCTTTAGATAACCTACAAAAAGAAGCTAAACTTTTAAAAGAGCGTGAGCTTGCAGCGGGTGTTCAAAAAAGTTTGTTTCCAGATATATCAAAATTTGAAAACTTTATTTTTGCCAAAAATGTGCCAGCTCGAGATGTATCTGGAGATTATTTTGATGTCGTAAGAGCAACACCAGAAGAATACTTTTTTACCTTAGCCGATGTTTCAGGAAAAGGGGTTAAAGCAGGTATGTATATGGCAAAAGCATCTTCAATATTTAGAACCTTAACGAATTTAAAGTTCCCGTTAGAAAAAGTAGTATTCGGAGTGAATAATGAACTCGTTGAGGCAAAATTTAAAGGAATGTTTGTGACTGCTGTTTTTGGGAAATTAAATATTAAAACTGGAGAACTCGTTTTTATCAATGCAGGTCATGAAAGTATTTTAACTTTTGATCAAAATAAAAATTATGAATATATCAAATCAGAAATGCCACCTATTGGAATTGTTAAATATTTTACAGAGTCGATGGTTAAATCTAATACGATGAACCTTAAAGATAAAACATTTGTGGTTTACACCGATGGTGTAACCGAAGGTTATTTAAAAAACGGTGAGGAGTTAGGTGCTGAAGGAGTTCAAAAAATCATAGATGGTATGTCAGAAGTCACACCAAAAACTATTGTCGAGTCTATTGAAAAAGAATTAAATTGGGGTGCAGAAAAACTAAGGGACGATATTACTTGTATGGCGATCAATATAAATAATACTGAATTAATAAAGAAAAAATAATCCAACATGATAAAGAAGATATTTTTGAAAATTTTCATTATTTCTTTTTTTGTCTTAACCTCAAATTCATTTGCAGTAGTTATGCCAGTTTTTAAGCAATCAACTTCTGTAACTGATGTTACTGGTGATCCTATTGGTGGTCCAGCAGATGTTACTTTTAGTCCAGATGGAACAAAAATTCATTTCACTAATTTTTCGAATAACGTGAGTTTTGGTTTTTTGCGTCAATTTACTTTAACTACACCTTTCGACATTAGCACAATGGATACTTCTTCTGAGGTTCGATTAAATTTAAATGCTGGATCTGATGATGTAGGTAGTTTTATTCAAGGTCATGAATTTAATAGCGATGGAACAAAAGTTTTTGTTATAAGTCAAAACGGTACATTTAATATTCATACTCTGACTACTCCTTATGATATTTCAAATTTTTCACAAGATGCAGATGATGGAGTTAGTGATTATAAAACTGCATTTAGTGCTGGTGATGGGGATGTTAGACCACGAGATATCACATTTAATAATGATGGAACTAAGATGTATTTTGTCGATGGTGGTGATAATGACCAAGGAGATGGAGGAGTGGTGGAATATGATTTAAGCACTCCTTTTGTTCCATCCACAGCAACTTTTGTAAATGAATTAGTTGTTACTAATGAACTTTCATTATTCGAACAAGATGTAGAATTTGATGATGATGGAACAAGAATGTATGTAATTGACTCTCATACATCCGCAAATGCAAATGCTAAAATTGCTGTCTATAAATTATCGACACCTTTTCATACAAGCACAGCAACTTTTGTTGGGAGTATAAAAAATTTCTTTAATGCATCAGGTGGATTAGGAACTCCAATTGGATTAGGCTTTTCTAGTGACGGAATGAAACTCTATCAGACAACGTACGAAATTGGTGGATCAGGTGATCTCGATAGAGTATATGAATATGATTTAACCTGTCCATATGGAATCGTAATTTGTGAAAATGAGGTAGCCACAGTTGTTAGTGCCCAAGTAGAAATTGCTAAAAATGTTATGCATCAGAATTCATCAAATATTTTCAAAAGATTTGATTGGTTACGAAGAAATGAAGAGAGAATAGCTCTAAATAATCATAATATTAAACTAAATATCAATAATCCAATTTTAGCAAAATTGAAATCTAATTTAGAAAATTCATTAAAAAATAAGTTAGTTCAATCATTTACAGACATAGAAAATAGTCAAGCATCATTAAAAAATAAAAAACCAATACCAAATAAAAAAAATTGGTCTTACTGGTCACATGGAGATATTTCAATAGGACGACTGGGAGATACATTATCTTTTAAACCTAAAGAAATTAAAGCAAGAGGACTTATGTTTGGAGCAGATAAATTAATAAATAGTAAGATTTTTGGCTATGCTTTTAGATACGGAAATGATGTAGTTAATGTAAAATCATCAAACGAAGAATTAGATACTCACTCTTTTACTTTTAATATTTACGGAAGCATTCCTTTAAAAAATCAAACTCATCTAAATACTTTAATAGGTGCAAGTTTATTAAGTATGAATCAGTTAGCATTTGGATCA
>CACORD010000031.1 GCA_902629535.1 uncultured Pelagibacteraceae bacterium
GTATTAGTACTTGTTCCGGAGTGTAGCGCAGCCTGGTAGCGCATCTGGTTTGGGACCAGAGGGTCGCAGGTTCGAATCCTGCCACTCCGACCATTATTATGAAAAAAGCTAAAATTTACAAACCTAACAAAACAGCTATGCAGTCAGGTCTAGGAAAAATTAATAAATGGATATTAGAATTTGAGACTCAAGATCCTACTAATAACCCTTTAATGGGCTGGGAAAGTTCATCTGATACATATTCGGAATTGAAGATGGAATTTTCTACTAAAGAATTAGCAATCAACTATGCAAAAAAAAAGAAAATTGATTTTGAATTAATTGAGCCAAAAAAAAGAAAAATTACAAAAAAGTCTTATGCAGATAATTTTTTAAATTAAAATATGTTTAAGTTTTTTACAGACAAAAGTTGGCATTTGTGGAGTATTGGAGGAACAATACTTATTTTAGCTGCCACGTGGTATCAAGTTCAGCTAGACGTAAGAATTAATGAATGGTTTGGTGAGTTCTATGACACTTTACAAAAAGCTTTGGCTGAACCAGGGGCAGTGACAGAAAAAGAGTTTATTGCTTATTTGTTTACATTTGCAAAGATTGCTGCTGTTTATATTCTAGTTGTAATATTTAGTGATTATTTTACAAGTCATTGGACATTTAGATGGAGAACGGCCATGGCTGATTTTTATCATGATAAGTGGAATTTCGCTTCATCAATTGAGGGAGCTTCACAAAGAGTACAGGAAGATACGCTCAAATTTGCTAGAATAATGGAAGGTCTAGGTGCAGAACTTTTAAGAAGTGTAATGACATTAATTGCATTTACTCCAATTTTATGGGGTTTATCAAAAAGTATTACTGTTCTACCATGGATTGGAGAAGTAAATCATGCTTTAGTATGGGTTGCTATTATCTCAGCACTCGGGGGCACTTTTATTCTTGCATCTGTTGGAATAAAATTACCTGGTATTGAATATGATATTCAAAAAGAAGAAGCAGCTTATAGGAAAGAATTAGTTCTTGGAGAAGATTTTAAAGAGAGTGCTCAACCAGCTAGAATAGATGATCTTTATGGTGGTGTGAGAAAAATACACTATAAAATGTACTTTCATTATTTATATTTTAACGCTGTAAAATGGAGCTACTTGCAAGGAATGGTAATTGTTCCTTATTTAGCTTTAGCACCAACAATAATAACTGGAGCGATTACACTTGGTTTTGTTCAGCAAATTATAAGAGCTTTCGGTAGAGTAGAAACCTCACTACAATATTTGGTGAGAAGTTGGCCAATAATAGTCGAATTAATTTCAGTTTGGAAAAGACTTAATGAATTTGAAAATAAACTTAAAATAAATACAGAGCAAATATCTAAAGAAAAAATTTAGTGCCATTAAATAAAGATTTAATAGATAAAATCATAAACGTAACATCTACAGCAGCCATGTCTTGTTATAAGTTTGTAGGTAAAAATCAAAAAGAAAATGCTGATAAAGCTGCTACAGACACGATGCGGAATGAAATTAATAAAATTGACGTTAATGGTGAAGTTGTAATAGGTGAGGGTGAACTCGACAAAGCTCCAATGCTTTATATTGGAGAGAAGTTGGGTAGGGGAGGTTTTTTAAACCTTGATATTGCTGTGGATCCAGTTGAAGGTACAAACTTTGTCGCAAAAAATTTACCGGGTGCATTATCTGTTATATCAGTAGCTGAAAAAGGAAACCTTTTTAATGCTCCAGAAACATATATGGATAAACTTGCAGTTTCGGGTGATGTGCCTTATGATGCAACAGACTTAGACTTTCCTTTAGAAAAAAATATAAAAAATATAGCTGAAGCATTAAACAAGAATGTTCATGACGTAACAGCCTGTTTATTAGACCGACCTAGACATAAAAAGATAATTGATAAACTCAAAGAAATGAAAGTAAAAATGAAATTGATTTCTGATGGCGATGTATCAGGTGCTTTAATGGTCACAAACAAGAAATTTAATGTTGATATTTTTCTTGGAGTAGGAGGAGGCCCTGAAGGTGTTTTGGCAGCTTCAGCTATTGATGCATATGAGTGTAAATTTCAAGGAAGATTTATATTTGAAAACGATAATGATATCTCTAGAGCCAAAAAAATGGGTATAATTGATTTAAAAAAAAAATATAATTTAAAAGAAATTGTAAAAGGAGACTCAATATTTTGTGCTACAGGCATTACTAATGGAGATTTAGTAAATGGTATAAAATTCAAAGATAACAAGTATATTACAGAAACTTTGGTAACACACAAAGGCTCTAATATGTGTAAAATCGTTGTTAGAGAAGACACGATAAAAACTTGATAATTTTTATTTTTTACAATAAAAGAGCCAGATTTGGTCCCTTCGTCTATCGGTTAGGACACGTGGTTTTCATCCTCGAAAGAGGGGTTCGATTCCCCTAGGGACCGCCATTATTTATGACCTATTTTGTTTATATGTTAAAAAACATAGATAGGAAAACCACAAAAACATATGTAGGTTTTACTAATAATATAGTTGAAAGATTAAAAAAACATAACTCAAATAGAGGTGCAAAATCAACAAAAGGTTACAAGTGGATAGTTATTTATAAGAAAAGATTTATAAATAAAAAAGAGGCTTTATCTTATGAATATAGTCTTAAAAAAGACAAAAAAGAAAGATTAAAACTGCTTAATGAATTCATTAAATCAAAAAATAAGAATAGCAACAATTTTACCTTATAAAGAAAATTACACTTATTCGAGTGCACAAGCAGCAGCTATATGGGTTTGTGATTTTTTTAAATACTCAAAATATAATAAAGAAAATTTTATATTTGGAAATACACAAGGTAAGGATTATCTTACAAAAAATTATATTAATATACCCATACAGTTTAAAAAATCAAAATTTATAAGTACAACAAGAGAATATTGTCAAAATTTTATAAAAAAAATTAAGAATGATAATTTTGAAATTATAGAAATTCATAATAGACCACAAATTTTAAATATTCTTAAAAAGGAAATAAAAACAATTTATTCTTTATTTTCACAATGATCCATTAAGCATGAAAGGGTCTAAAACTTCCTCTGAGCGTTTGAATTTGCTCAATAGCGCTGATAAGATTATTTTTGTTAGTCAATGGACTCAAAAAAGATTTTTTAATGATTTAGACAAAAAATTAATAGATAAAAGTGAAGTTGTTTATCCCAGTATTCATAAGAGTAAAAAAATTCATAAAAAAAATAAAAATATTGTTTTTGTTGGTAAGTTAAATAAATCAAAAGGTTAT
>CACORD010000032.1 GCA_902629535.1 uncultured Pelagibacteraceae bacterium
AATGGGAAGAGACATAAAAGGATTTATGATTCAACCAGTTGGCCCAGAAGCTTTAGGTTGGTTTCCAAAACCAATTAAAGATATGGCTGACTTTAGAAAATATAAGTTCAGAACTCCTCCAGGAATTCCAGGACAAACTTATAAAGACATTGGTATAGCATCTGTTGCGATGGGTGGTGGCGATATTTTGCCAGCTCTTGAAGCAGGAACTATCGATGCCGCTGAATGGTGTTGTCCAAAACCAGATTTAACATTTGGTTTCCAAAAAGTATTAAAGCACTACTACTTACAAGGTTTACACCAAGTAGTCGTAAATGCTGACTTTTATATTACTGGAAAAACTTACAATGCTATGACTGCTCATGAGAAAAAGTCACTTGAAGTAGCTGCTAATGCATCATTAGCAAAATCTTTAAGCTACAGAATCTATGAGAATGGTAAAGCTTTGAAAGAGTTAACTACTAAACATGGGGTAATTTTAGAAGACACTCCCTCTGATTATTTCACAGAATACATGGCAGCTGCTAAAGCTTCTTTAAATAAGAATGCTAAAGATAATAAATTCTTTAACGAAGTTTATACTTCAATGAAGAATTTTGCTGACATAGCTGTTCCATTCTGGAGTGGTGCTCAAATGTCTAATGCGAAGCTAGGAATGGCTCACGCAGCAACATTAAAGTAATCAGTAATTAATCTTGATTTAACTAGAGCGGACTTTTACAGTCCGCTCTAGTTTTTTATACATAAATTTTATGGCAGAAGAACCAGATAAACTAGATATATCAGATGAAATGATTGCCGAAAGGCGAGGCGGTTTGGGAAAAATGCCTGACGATATGCCATTGTGGATGGCTAAATCTATAACAAGTATTGATAAATTCAGTAAATGGATTGGTAATATAGTTTGCTGGATATTGATGCCACTAATTTTTGCAATGACCTATGAAGTTCTTGCAAGAAAATTATTTTTAGCACCAACAATTTGGGCTTATGACATAAGTCGTTTTTTATATGGAGCACTTTTTATGTTGGGTGCTGGTTATGCTCTTTCTAGAGGAGTCCATATAAGAGCAGACTTTTTATACAGAAATTTTAAAACTAAAAATCAAGGTTTAATAGATTTTTGGTTATATTTATTATTCTATTTTCCAGGTTTAATCGTTTTTCTTTATATGACAGTTGGATATGTGGGAGAGTCAATTCAAAGAGGTGAAAGAGGTATGGATACCACATGGATGCCTTATATGTGGCCAATCAAAACTTGCTTACTTATTGGTATAATATTTTTACTTGTTCAAGGAGTCTCTGAGTTACTTAAAAGTTATTGGGCAGCAAAAAAAGGTGAATGGCCTGGAGAAACTAAATGATAGCTGAGCTTATAGACCCAGCAATTTTAGGTTTTATTCTTGTTGGGGTAATGCTATTTGCAATATTTGTAGGTTTCCCGATTTCATTTACATTAATTTTCTTAGGTTTCGTATTTGGTTATTTAGGTTTTGGAAAATTAGTTTTTTATTTAATGACACTCCAATTTTCAATGGTTATGACGGAGCAGACACTCGCCGCTGTCCCGCTCTTTGTCTTTATGGGAATTATGATGGAACAAGCTGGTTTAATGGAAAGATTATTTTCAGCTTTCCAAATGATGTTAGCAAAAGTTAAGGGATCATTATATTATGCAGTTTTATTTGTCTCTGTCATATTCGCTGCTGCAACAGGAATTGTTGGTGCTTCTGTGACAATTCTTGGAATTATGGCTGCAAAATCTATGAATAGATCTGGTTATGATGTGAGACTTGCAGCTGGGACAATTACTGCTGGAGGAACTTTGGGAATACTAATCCCACCAAGTATTATGTTGGTTGTCATGGGACCTATAATGGAAATTCCAGTAATAGATTTATTTGCTGCTGCAATAATACCAGGAATTCTTCTTGCAAGTTTATACGCTGGCTACACAACAATCAGATGTATGATTAATCCAAAATTAGGCCCTGTGATACCTGAGGATATGAGAGCTGCGAGCATGAAGGATGTGTGGATTGAATTTTTCTTGGGTTTAGTTCCGCCGGCAGCTTTAGTATTTGCAGCATTAGGAAGTATTTTATTTGGTTTTGCAACGCCAACTGAAGCAGCGGGATGTGGGGCTATGGGTGCTTTACTTCTCTCATTGGCCTATAAAAAATTAACTCTTTCAAAACTGCAAGAAGCATTAGTTAAAACACTTGAGATAACTGCTTTGATAATGGTTTTAGTTGCAGCTTCAAATTTTTTTGGTGCTGTTTTTGCTAGACTAGGTACACCAACTTTATTAACTGAATTTTTATTAGGTCTTGAAATGAACAAATATCTAATTTTAGGAATGGTTATGGTAATGATATTTTTGTTAGGATGGCCTTTAGAATGGGTACCTATAGTAATGATTATCGTTCCAATTATATTACCATTGATTGAAGCATTAGGATTTAATTTAACTTGGTTTGCTATTTTAGTGGCTGTAAATTTACAAACCGCCTGGCTCTCACCTCCAGTTGCATTATCTGCATATTTTTTAAAAGGAGTAGTTCCAGAGTGGGATTTAAAGGATATTTATTATGGAATGATGCAGTTTATGGTCTTACAAATTTTTGGTTTAATTTTAATTATTATATTTCCCAAAATTGCTTTATGGTTACCAACTCTCTTATATGGACAGTAGAAAGTTAAAGATTTATATTGTTTGAGTGAGTCCTCAAAATTTAAAAAAAAATCTTACTAATTGGGATTTAGTTTCAGTAAACCCGATTGATAAAAATTGGGATTGGAAAATTTTATTTTGCTTTTGGGGGGTAAATATACAAAGTGTTATAGGTTTTTCATTAATAGCTTCTCTTTATGTAATTTATGATCTTAATACTTTCGTTGTATTTTTTGGTACAATACTTGGAACATTATTAGTTTATATTTTTTCAAATTTGATAGGAAGATCATCTCAAAAAAATGGATTACCTTTTGTTGTTTTACTTAGATCATCATTCGGAGTTATTGGCGCAAAATACTTTGGATTAATAAGATTTCTCGTTGGTGTTTTTTTATTTGGCATTCAAACATATTTTTTATCAAAAGCATTTAGTTATTTAATAAGAATTGCAATTTTTTCAACAGAGCCCTTGATCCTTGATAAAGAAATATTTTTAATATTCTTTTTAGGAATGAATTTGATCGATTGGACTGCAATTATTATTGCGATAATTTCTCAAGGGTTTTTATTTAGTGCCGGAATGAATATAAATAAAAGAAT
>CACORD010000033.1 GCA_902629535.1 uncultured Pelagibacteraceae bacterium
ATAATTTTAATAAGAAAAAATGATCTTCAAAAAATTTTTTTTAGTTTTATTAATTTTAATTTTGCCTTCAAAATTAATTGGGGATACCGATATTGACGATAACAATCATCAATTTAATTTATACCTTGGGAATTTTGATTTTAGTGATCACAAACAAAAAGCGGCATTGCTTGGCTTCCAGCACCAAAATGAAAATTTAAATAGAAATACATTTTTAGGAAATATTTCGCCTATTACTGGAGGTTTCATAACTGCCAATTCCGCTGCTTATATTTATACAGGTGTGGAGTGGAATATGGACATGGGCCCATTTTTTTTCACTCCAAGCTTTACTCCTGGACTTTACCATGAAGGCGATGGAAAGGATCTTGGACATGTTCTTGAATTCAAGTCAGAATTACAGCTTTCTTATAAAACTACAGATACAACAAATTTTGCCGTATCATATAATCATGTGTCTAATGCTAGTTTAGGGGATAAAAATCCTGGGGCAAATAGTTATATGTTTAATTTCCTTAAAAAGTTTTAAGAAAAATCATGAATTTAAAAAATTGCCATAATTTTAGTGACTTTAGAAAATTAGCTCAAAAAAAACTACCATCACCAATCTTTCATTATATTGATGGAGCAGCAGATGATGAGGTTACATATGCTAGAAATACTAGCGCATTCGATGATGTGGATTTGGTTCCTAATGTTTTGAGAGGGGTTGAAGAAGTTGATTTATCCACCACAATATTTGGAAAAAAATTAGATTTACCTTTTTACTTATCACCAACAGCCTTACAAAGACTTTTTCATTACGATGGAGAAAGAGCAGTTGGAAAAGCAGCAAAAAAATTCAATACAATGTTTGGTGTTTCTGCCTTAGCCACAGTTAGCGTTGAGGAAATTTCTTCAATGATTGATACACCTAAGATGTTTCAATTTTATTTCCATAAGGATAGAGGTTTAAACGACTCTTGTTTGGAAAGAGCTAAAGCTGCGAAATTTGATGTGATGGCTTTAACAGTTGATACTATTACTGGAGGAAATAGAGAGAGAGACTTAAGAACAGGATTTACCTCTCCACCAAAGTTAACTTTAGCAAGTTTATTTAGTTTTGCTACTAAACCGATGTGGGGAATTAATTATCTGACAAAAGGTAAGTTTGAATTACCTCATTTACAAGATTTTGTTAGAGAAGGTACTGATGTTAACTCATCAATTGGAAATTATTTTTCAACTATGTTGGATCAATCTATGAATTGGAAAGACGCTGAAAATCTTTGTTCTAAATGGGGAGGTCATTTCGCCCTCAAAGGAGTTATGAGTGTAGAAGATGCAAAAAGAGCAGTAGACATAGGATGCACGGGTATAATGGTATCAAATCATGGCGGAAGACAGTTAGATGGATCTAGAGCACCTTTTGATCAACTTGCAGAAATTGTTGATGCTGTTGGTGACAAATTAGACGTGATTTGTGAAGGCGGAATTCATAGAGGCACACATATGCTTAAAGCATTATCATTAGGTGCCAAGGCTTGTTCGGGAGGAAGATTATATCTTTATGCTTTAGCTGCAGGAGGTCAAGCAGGTGTTGAGAGAGCTTTAGAAAAATATAAAGCAGAACTAGTTCGTGATATGAAACTTATGGGATGCACTAAAATCAGTGATTTAAATAGAGGCAACTTAAGGTTTAGAAGGTAGTGAGTTTAAAAAATTGCTACAATTTTAATGATTTTAGAAACTTAGCTAAAAGAAAATTACCTTCACCAATTTTTCATTACATCGACGGTGGCTCTGATGATGAGACGACTTTAAAAAGAAATACTGAAGCTTTTAATCAATGTGATTTAGTTCCAAACATCTTGGCAAGTGTAGGTAAGCCAGATTTATCGACCACAATTTTTGGAAAAAAAATTGATATGCCAATTTTTTTATCACCTTGTGCAATGCAGAGATTATATCATCATGATGGAGATAAAGCTTCAGCTAGAGCAGCTGAGAAATTTGGAACTTTTTATAGTATGTCAACAATGGCAAACAATACCATAGAGGAAATTTCAAATATTTCTGGTGGACCAAAATTGTTTCAACTATATGTTCATAAAGATCAATCTATAACAGATGATTTAATAGAAAGATGTAGAAGATCAGGGTTTAATGGAATGTGTTTAACTGTTGATACATTAGTTGCTGGAAACAGAGAAAGAGATCATAGAACTGGATTTACAACACCACCTAAATTAACTTTACAAAGTTTAATGAATTTCGCAATGCATCCCGGTTGGGTTTTAAATTATCTAACACATGGTAAATTTAAACTAGCTAATGTGGCATCAAAAACTGACAAAGGAACTAACATTGCTAAATCTGTTATAGAATATATCAATGAGCAATATGATCCTTCAATGAATTGGAAAGATGCAGAGTACTGCATAAAAAAATGGAATGGTCCTTTTGCATTAAAAGGAGTTATGAGTGTTGATGATGCAAAAAGGGCTGTTGATATTGGTTGTACTGCTATTATGATCTCAAATCATGGAGGTAGACAGCTAGATGGTTCTCGATCACCTTTTGACCAAGTGAAAGCGATTTCAGATGCAGTGGGAGATAAGTTAGAAATAATCTTAGATGGTGGGGTAAGAAGAGGGACACATGTCCTAAAAGCCTTAGCAGCTGGTGCAAAAGCATGTAGTTTTGGCAAAATGTTTTTGTTCTCTTTAGCCGCAGGAGGACAGCAAGGTGTTGAACATTTGCTAAAAAATATGCACGATGAAATATATAGAAATATGGTTTTAATGGGGTGTTCAAACTTAAAAGAGTTGAATAGTTCAAAATTAATTTATAGAAATCAGTAAAAATATAAAAAAAAGGAACTTGATATGGAATTAGCTAAAAGCTTAAACAGATTGGGAACTGAAACAGCATTTTCAGTTCTTGCAGAAGCAAAAAAATTGGAGGCTCAAGGTAACCCAATGATACATTTGGGCTTAGGTCAACCAGATTTCAAAACACCAAAACATGTTGTTGAGGCAGCAAAAAAAGCTTTAGATGATGGTCATCATGGCTATGTAATGTCAAACGGAATTCCAGAATGCAGACAAGCTGTAACAAGATGGATTAAAAAACGTTATAGCGTTGATGTTGATTTTGAAAGAATTTTAATTATGCCAGGCGGA
>CACORD010000034.1 GCA_902629535.1 uncultured Pelagibacteraceae bacterium
AGGTGAGAGATGGATGATTTCATTTAGTCAATTAAAAGGTGAAGTTTCAATGAAAGAAAAAAGACAAGAAATAAAGAAATCTTTAATAGAAGAAACAAAAAGTTCAAAAATTTATAAAGATGTAATAAAAAATTTTTCTGACGCAGAATTAATTGATGTTAATTTAAATAAAGAAGATGAGTCTCATGACTGATTTTACAAAAATTTTAGATAAAGCAAAAGAACTGGAGTCTAAAATGAAAGAAAGTCAAAAAAAAATTAAGGAAATAAGAGTTGAGGGAGTTTCAGGTTCAAACTCAGTAAAAGTAATTCTTGATGGAGAGGGTGAGATGCAATCAATCAAATTATCAGAGGAAATCATGAAAGAAGATAAAACAATAATAGAAGATTTAATAGTTGCTGCTCATAACAGTGCTAAGTCACAACTTAAAACAAAAACAGCTGAAGAAATTTCAAAAGCAACAGGTGGACTTGGGATACCTGGATTTAAATGGCCACTATAATAAATGCAAAACATCTCAGAGATAGAAGAACTTATTAAGTTGATATCAAAATTACCAGGGCTAGGACCTAAATCAGCAAAAAGAATTGTTTTAAAGTTAGTAAATAACAGAAATGAGCTTGTAAAGCCATTGGCGAATACGTTGGCTCAAGTTTATAAAAATGTTGTGAGATGCAATTTATGCGGCACCTTAAAATCTAATTTAGCTGGATGTTCAAATTGTGAAAATACAAAAAATAAATTTACAAAAATTTGTGTAGTTGAAGATATTGCTGATCAGTGGTCAATTGAAAATTCAAATATTTTTCAAGGGTATTTTCATATTTTAGGTGGAACGATCTCATCCGCTGGTAATAAAAAAGAAGATTTATTAATCAATTCTTTAATTGAAAGAGTAAAGAAAGAGAAAATTGATGAAGTTATTTTAGCAACTAGTGCAACAGTAGAAGGTCAAACCACAGCATTTTATATACAAGATAGTTTAAAAGACACAAATGCTAAGATAACTAAATTAGCACAAGGACTGCCAGTGGGTGGTGAAATAGAGAGTCTTGATGATGGTACTTTGCTCTCTGCTTTTAAAAATAGATCTAAATTAAACTCTAATTCAAGTTAATTTTTTTTTTTAATCGATTTAAATGTAATAGTGGCTCCGTGTATCCTGAAGGTTGATCTTTCCCCTTAAAAATAAGTTCACATGCAGTTTGAAACGCTATAGACCGATCATAATCAGCACTCATTTTTACGTAATTTCGATCATTCTCATTTTGTCTATCAACAATCTTTGCCATTTCTTTCATTATTTCTATGACTTGTAACTTTGTTGTAACTCCGTGATGTATCCAGTTAGCAATGTGTTGAGAAGAAATTCTTAAAGTTGCCCTATCTTCCATCAACCCAACATTGTTTATGTCTGGTACTTTAGAGCAACCTACACCTTGATCAATCCATCTCACTACGTAACCAAGTAATGTCTGAGCAGAATTTGAGATTTCTTTATTAATTTCATCAACTGACCAATTTGGTCTATCTGCAATAGGAATAGTAAGTAGATCGTCGATTTTTGCCTTATCTCTTTTGGCTAACTTTTTTTGAACATCAAAAATATTAATTTCATGATAATGTAATGCATGAAGAGCAGCTGCAGTTGGAGATGGAACCCATGCACAATTTGCTCCAGCTTTAAGATGACCAGTTTTTTGATCTAACATATCTTTCATCTTATCAGGCATGGCCCACATTCCTTTTCCTATTTGAGCTTTACCTGAAAAGCCACAGGCCAAACCTATATCAACATTGTTATTTTCATAAGCACTAATCCACTTTGAGGATTTCATATCGCCCTTTTTAATCATTGGTCCTGCTTCCATTGATGTATGCATTTCGTCACCTGTACGATCAAGGAAACCCGTGTTTATGAAGAAAACTCTATGCTTTAAGGTTCTAATACATTCTTTAAGATTTGATGAGGTTCTTCTCTCTTCATCCATAATTCCAATTTTGCAAGTGTATTTTTTTAATTTTAATACCTCTTCAACTTTAGTAAAAATTTCATTTGTAAATGTTGTTTCGTCTGGACCATGCATCTTTGGTTTTACAATATATATTGAACCAGTTCTTGAATTTCCTTTTTTTTTAGCATCATGAAGAGCCGCTGCTGTTGTTATAAAAGCATCCATCAACCCCTCTGGAATTTCGCTTCCATCTTTCAATATTATTGAGGGATTAGTCATCAAATGACCAACATTCCTAATTAATAAAAGGCTTCTACCGTGTAATTTTAGTCCTTTCCCTTCTTTTGAAATATAACTTCTGTTTGGATTAAGTTTTCTTTCTAATGTTTTTCCCTCTTTCTCAAATCGTGTTACAAGATTTCCTTTCATTAATCCAAGCCAATTTCTATAACAAATCACTTTATCTTGAGCATCTACAGCTGCAACACTGTCTTCATTATCACATATTGTAGATACTGCAGACTCTAGTATTATGTCACTTATCCCTGCATGATCCTGTTGGGCACTAAAAGCTCTTGGATTTTTTAATATTTCAATATGTAGATTATTATTTTTTAATATTATTGCTGATGGATTATCAGCTTCACCTCTATGACCAACGAATTTATCTTTATCTTTTAAAGTTGTTACATCAACACCTTTCAACACTTTTAATTCTTTATTTTGAATTGCTATTCCCGTTATTTTTTTCCAACTAAAATCTTTTAAAGTAAAATATTTATCTAAAAATTCTCTACCATACTTAATTACAATCTCTCCTCGTTCTGGATCATATCTTTCTGAAGTGCTATCCTCAGACTCTTCAATCACATCAGTTCCATACAAACTATCATACAAACTCATCCATCTTGCGTTAGCAGCGTTTAATGCGTAACGAGCATTCATAATTGGAACAACTAATTGAGG
>CACORD010000035.1 GCA_902629535.1 uncultured Pelagibacteraceae bacterium
ATGCAAAGATGAAATGCCATCTCTGGATTTATTAACTGAAAATCCTAATTTAGATAATCTTAAGATATTTCCTATAAACATTGGTAAGGATACGAGTCAAAAATCTTTAACTTTCTTTGAAGATTTGATGATAAAAAATTTAGAAATATATTTTGACTCACCTGATACATTGGCCAAGAAATTTAAATTACGAGGTCTTCCTACAACCATACTGTTTAATAAAGATGGGCTTGAGTTTGCGAGAATAATTGGATCAATCGACTTTATTGACGAAAAATTTATTCAGTGGTTGAGTAATTTTAATTAATTTTTAAAAAAATACGCAAAGGCTACTAATGCTATAATTGCTATAAATTGTAATAAGACTCTTAGTTGCATTAATTTATTAGAGTATTTTTTACTTGTTTCTCCACCTTTAAATAAAGTTCCAATACCAAGAATTAGAACTAAACCAACTGCAATCAGTAAGATTATAGATAAAATTTTTACTAATATTCCAGAAATCATAAAATTATAGTAGGCTGTTTTATAGATAAAAAAACATAAATCAATTACTATGACATTTTGCCTTGATACGACCATTATAAAACCAGAAAAAGACGTAAAAATCGAAAACGCAGTTATTTTACTACATGGTTATGGAGGTGATGGTAAAGACATAAGTACGCTCTCACTAAATTGGAAAAGGCACCTTGCAAATACAATATTTCTTTGTCCTAATGGTCATGAACCCTGTCCTATAAATCCATCCGGTTATCAATGGTTTGATCTAACAAAAGATGATCCAAAATATATCCTTCAGCAAACAATCAAAGCTGAAAAAAAACTCAATCAATTCATAGATGAAGTAAAAATTAAATATAATCTTGAAAATAATAAGATTTGCTTGTCTGGTTTTAGTCAAGGATGCATGATGTCAATTAATTTAGGGCTTACATCTAAAAATAAATTTAGTTGTGTAGTAGGTTTTTCTGGTAAGATAATTAATCAAGAGGATCTCAAACAAAGAATGAGAACCTCAACAAACATTCTTTTAATTCATGGTGATTCTGATCAAGTTGTCTCACCCAATTATATTTTAGAGGCAAAAGATTTCTTTATCAGATCTAATATTGAAATAGAGACCTATTTAATTAAGAATTGTGATCATCATATCCCCATCGAGGCCTCTAGTATAGCACTAAATTATATTTTAAAAAAAATAAAATGAGTTCTTAATATTGAAATCATTTTTTATTTAAGTTAAAATTAATTTATGAACAACTTTATTGAACAAGATGTGTCATTAGAAAAATGTCCTGCATTAGTTTTAAATGCTGATTATAGACCTTTAAGCTATTACCCTTTATCGTTATGGTCTTGGCAAGACACAGTAAAGTCTGTTTTTTTAGATAGAGTTATTATAGTAAGTAGTTACGATAGAATTGTAAGAAGTCCGTCATTTAAAATGCAGCTTCCAAGTGTTATTGCTCTTAAAGATTATATAGTTCCACAATCTCAACCAAGTTTTACAAGATTTAATGTGTTTTTAAGGGATAAATTTTCTTGTCAATACTGCGGAAGTGGAGAGGAATTAACTTTTGATCATCTTTTACCAAGATCCAAAGGTGGAGAAACACATTGGGATAATGTAGTAACAGCTTGTTCAGCATGTAATGTTAAAAAAGGTGGAAAACTATTAAAATCCTCAGGAATGAAACTCAATCAGTATCCTTATCAACCATCAACTGAAGATTTACATAGAAATGGAAAGAATTTTCCCCCAAATTATTTACATAAAAGTTGGATGGACTATTTATACTGGGATGTTGAGCTAGAAGCGTAAAAATTAAATTTTCTCGGAAATATTAATTGCTAATTTAGATCCAGTTTTGATAATTCTATCCATTAAAGCGTAAAAACCTTTCTTGGTTGCACCTTCCTCATATGCAATGTCCTTATGATCTAATTCATCTTGTCTAAATTTTGTTATTTTCTTTTTCAACTCTTCCTCTTCAGGACCAAGCTGATTTATTTGATCTAAATAATGTTTATCAATAACTTCCTCAACAGATGCCGTACAAAGCATTGCAGCTTTTTTACCTAGTAACGTAGAGCTAAATCCCAATCCAACTCCTAATAAATCCCATAAAGGTAAAAATTTTGTTGGTTTTATATTTCTTTTTTTTATCTCGTTTTCAAAAAATTGACAATGTTCTATTTCGTGTTCTTTCATATCTTCAATTGTTTTTTTTAAACTTTCATTTTTTACAATGGTGTTTAACGCTAACAATTGACCCTCATAGATTTTGACAGCACCTCTCTCACCAGCATGATCAACTCTAATAAATTCTTGTACTCTTTTATTTGTTTTTTTCATATTTCTTAAAAATTATTAAAAGTGTAATAACAAATAATAAACTAATTACAATATTAATACTTGTGAGCGATAATCCAAAAATCCTAAATGTCACATCTCTACAGCTTATTGTTTTTTCACTTAATTGTTTAAGCAAATCTTCCTTAGTGATAATTTCTGTCAAACTCTTTACTCCACAAACAGA
>CACORD010000036.1 GCA_902629535.1 uncultured Pelagibacteraceae bacterium
TAAATGCTACAAAAAATGCGTCGGCTAAAAAATTTGTTCCAAGAAAAATGGCTATTAGAACATCTCTCAAATATCCAAGTAATCTGCTAATAATAGTATAGAAACCAAAAGTCCCTGTTGACTTAACTAAGTTCATAAATCATATTAGTCTTAAATTTACCTCATTTGTACACCTAATTAAGCAAAATGAAAAAAACAAAAATTAATCATTATACAGATAAAGAAGCTTTAGATTACCACCGTCATGGTAAGCCAGGTAAGATTGAAATCTCATCTTCAAAAAATATGACAACAAAGAGAGATCTCGCATTAGCTTATTCGCCTGGCGTAGCTGCACCGGTAAAAGCCATAAGTGAAAATCCAGAAACTGCATTTGACTATACTAGTAAAGGAAACCTTGTGGCAGTAATAAGTAATGGTTCTGCCATTTTAGGTATGGGTAATTTAGGAGCTTTAGCATCAAAACCTGTAATGGAGGGAAAAGCTGTGTTATTTAAAAGATTTGCTGATATTGACTCCATTGATCTTGAAATTGACTCACAAGATCATAACGAAATAATCAACAGTATTAAAAATTTCTCACCAAGTTTTGGAGGCATTAATTTAGAGGATATTGCGGCTCCTGATTGTTTTATCATTGAAGAAAAGCTTAAAGAAATTTTAGATATACCTGTCTTTCATGACGACCAACATGGTACAGCAATTATAACTAGTGCTGCACTAATTAACGCGCTTGATATTACCAAAAAAAAAATTGATAAAGTAAAAGTAATTATAAATGGTGCTGGAGCATCTGCAATGTCATGTGCAAACTTATTCAAAAAAATTGGTGTTCCACAAAAAAACATTACAATGGTTGATAGAACAGGAGTGATCTATAGTGGAAGAGAAAATTTAAACCAGTGGAAAACAGCTCATGCTATTGAAACTAAGCATCGAACATTATCAGATGCAATCAATAATGCTGACGTATTTTTAGGTTTATCAGCAAAAGGAGCTTTGACAAAAGATATGGTTAAAAGTATGGCTAAAAACCCTATTATATTTGCATGCGCAAATCCTGATCCAGAAATTAAACCTGAAGAAGTTGCTGAGGTAAGAAGTGATGCAATTATGGCCACTGGAAGATCAGACTATCCAAACCAGGTAAATAATTTAATAGGTTTTCCATACATATTTAGAGGTGCATTAGATGTAAGATCCAAAACTATAAATGAAGAGATGAAAATTGCTGCTGCTCATGCTATTGCAAATTTAGCAAAAGAGGAAGTTCCTGATGAAGTTGTTGCTGCAATGGGAGGTGAGAGACCTCATTATGGAAAAGACTATATTATTCCCTCAACATTTGATCCAAGACTTATAAGTGTAATTCCTGCTGCAGTAGCTAAAGCAGCTATAGATACTGGTGTTGCAAGAATAAATATAAAAGATTTTGATAATTACAAAGATCAATTAAGACAAAGATTAGACCCAACCGTTACAATCATGCAGGGTGTAAACAATTACATTAGAAAAAAACCCAAAAAAGTAATCTTTGCAGATGGTGAAGATGAAAATATGCTTAAAGCGGCAATAGCATTTAAAAACTCTAATTTAGGAATACCAATCTTAGTTGGAAAAGAGGATTTAATTAAGAATCAATTAAAGAAAATAGGTTACAGTGAAAATTTTGATATAGAAATTACCAATTCAAAAGACGCTAAAAAAAGAGAAAAGTATGTGAAATATCTATTTAGAAAACTTCAAAGAAATAAAGGTATGCTGGAGCGGGATTGTGATCGTTTAATCAGAAATGATAGAGTTATTTGGGCATCTTGCATGGTAGCGTGTAAGGATGCTGATGCAATGGTCACTGGGAATACCAGAAGATACTCCTCATCATTAGAAAAAATTACTCAAGTTGTAGATCCCAGAGCTGGAGAAATAATGTTTGGCCTCAATCTAATAGTGAATAGAGGAAAAACAATTTTTATATGTGATACCTCAGTTATTGAGTATCCTGATGCAGATCAGCTAGCAGAAATGGCAAAATCAGCAGCTAGAGTGGTTAGATTATTTGGATTTGATCCTAAAGTTGCTTTCTTATCTCACTCTACTTTTGGAGAACCAGCTACTAACAGAACAAAAAGACTAAGTGATGCAGTTGAAATCCTGAAGAAAGACAAAGTAGATTTTAAATTTGATGGTGAAATGCAGCCTGATGTTGCTTTAGAAGAATTATATAAAGAGCTTTATCCATTCTCAGAAATTGTAGGAAACTCAAATGTTTTGATAATGCCAAGTCAACATAGTGCTGCTATTTCATATAAAATGATAAAATCAATGAGCAGAGCGAAAGTTATAGGGCCATTATTAATTGGTTTAGGCCTACCAATAGAAATCGCTCCCCTAAGAACATCAACCTCAGAAATTATTAATTTAGCTTCAATAGCTG
>CACORD010000037.1 GCA_902629535.1 uncultured Pelagibacteraceae bacterium
TTTAAAAAAAAAAATAATCAGGCTTTTAATAAATTTTTCTTATCCTTTAGCAGATATGATTGTTGTAAATTCAAAAGGGATAAAAAACGGCTTTCCAAATATTTTAAGAAAAAAAATTAAAGTGATTTATCCACCAGCAATCATTAAAACGTTAAAACTAAAAAAATTGATTAAAAATTCGAGAAATTTTAAAGCAGTTTGTTTCAGTAGATTATCAATAGAAAAAAATTTAGATTGTGCAATAAAATCATTTAATTATCTAAAAAATACCAATATATCTCTAACAATATATGGAGATGGGAATCAAAAAGAGAAATTAGCCAAATTAGTCGATAGTCTAAACTTAAAAAAAAAAATCTCCTTTAAGAAAAATACTAAAAACGTAACAAAGGAAATGAAAAAGTTTAATATTTTAATATCTCCATCTTTTTTTGAAGGTTGTAGCAATTCTATAATAGAGGCACTTAACAACGATCTTGTTGTAATTGCATCTAATTGTCCAGGTGGAAACAAAGAAATTCTATCTAATGGTAAGTCCGGTGTATTATTTATTACAAACAGTGAGTATGATTTATCTTTAAAAATCAAAAAAATTATAAAAAATTTTATAAAGTACAAATACAAATATAGACATTATCGACACAAATTAGAAAATTTTTCTCTAAAAAAAAATGTCGAAAATTATATTAAAGTTTTTAATAGTATCTAATACTGTTTTAAAAAATATTAAATACTTTCATTTCATAATTTTATGAATTAAATAGTCCTATTACGATTTAATTTTTTTATGAATAAAATATCTGAGACAATTAAAAATTTTTTAAATAAATTTAATTTTAAGATTGAACATGCAAACTCATGGTACAAAAGAAATGAGCATCGAATTGCTGAAATCTCAAATGATGAATTAAAAATTTTAAAAGAAATTACAAATCTTTCAATGAGCACACCTGCAAATCATTGGGCAATAATTCAGTCATTAAAACATATAAAAAAAAATGACATTAAAGGTGATATTGTTGAATGTGGAGTTTGGAGGGGAGGAAATTTAATTTTATTTAAAAAGATAATTGATGCGCTTAACCTAGAAAAAAAAATATTTGCATTTGATACATTTCAAGGGATGCCTGAACCGAGTAAAGAGGACTTAGATTTGAAAGATATAGATGCAGAAAAAATTTACCAAAATTATAAAAATAAAGATTTAAAATGGTGTTTTTCAGATATTGATGAAGTTAAGAATAATATAAGTAAATTTTTTAAAGATTATAATAAAAGTTTCAATTTCATAAGAGGTAAAGTTGAGGATACCTTAATGCAGGAGGATAACTTACCGCAAACAATTTCATTGCTGAGATTAGATACTGATTTTTATGAGTCTACAAAAAAAGAATTAGAAATTTTATATCCAAGACTTAATAAAGGTGGTGTTTTAATTATTGATGATTATGGTCACTGGAAAGGCTCAAAAAAAGCTGTTGATGAATATTTTAAATCAGAGAGAGATTTTTTATGGTTTCATAGAATTGATTACGCAAGTAGGTTATTAATTAAAAGATAATTTAATTTGTTATTTTTTTAAAAAAATTGATTAAAAAATCTAGACCTTCATTATCATAAACAGACTTACAAACTTTTTGCGAATTTCTAATTAAATCATTTCTTAATTCGTTATCATCAAGTAATTCTTTAATTTTATCTAAAAGATTATTCATATCATAGTCATAACTAAGATAAGTGATCCTATCTTTATAAATATTAGGCCAAGTCTCAATGTTATTCATGTTAGGAAACAAAACTGCAGCACCCATTTTTATAGCCTCAAACTCTCTATAACAAACTTCACCCCACCCAAAAGCACCAACGGAAATTTTTGAATTTTTTAATGATAGCAAAAAATCTCTATGAGAGATTCTTCTTGAATTATTAATTCCATAGTGTTGTTTCAGTATTTCATTTACTTTTTTTCTTTGATAATGAATGGAAATTTTGTTTTCATTATTCCTCAAATTAAACTTGAAAAAAACATCGTTTTTCTTTTTTTCTACTTCATGGTATGGAAGTGTATATTCAAATAGATCTTTATAGTTCGAGCAATTAATTGCTTTAAGAATACATTTTAATTTAAAAAATTTATTATATCTCAAAATGTCGAAATAATTGCCAACACCAATATTCCAACCTAAAACAAGTTTTTCTAAAAATTCATCACTTAAGGGTGTAAATTTTTGTTTACTTGCATTTTCTAAATTATAATTTTTTTGATAATAATCAGCATAAAATCTATTTCTAAAAAAATTATTTTTATAAAGAGATTTATTTTTGTAAAATTGTTTTTTAACATATTTTTTTACAAAAGGTAAAACTTCAAATTGTGTAGTTCCAGCACTATCACTAAGATCTAACCAA
>CACORD010000038.1 GCA_902629535.1 uncultured Pelagibacteraceae bacterium
AGATAAGTGTAGGTAAAATTAAAGTAGGAGGCAATAATCCTATATCAGTTCAATCTATGACAAATACTTTAACAACAGATATAAAGGCTACTATTAAACAGATTAATGAAATTCAAAGTGAGGGAGCTGATATAGTTAGGGTATCTTGCCCAGATGCGTCTTCATCAAAGGCTTTAAAAGAAATAATTAAACATGTTGATGTTCCTATAGTTGCAGATATTCATTTTCATTATAAAAGAGCTATTGAGGCCGCAGATAATGGAGCAAGTTGTTTAAGAATAAATCCAGGCAATATTGGAAATATTGATAAAATTAAAGAGATAGTTAAAGCTGCTCGTAACAACAACTGTTCTATTCGTGTAGGAGTAAATGCTGGTTCATTAGAAAAAGATATCTTAGAAAAATATAAAGAACCCTGTCCAGAGGCTTTAGTTGAAAGTGCTTTAAACAATATAAAAATCCTTGAGGATGAGAATTTTAACGATTTAAAGATTAGTGTTAAATCTTCTGATGTATTTTTATCAATTGAAGCTTATCGTCAACTTTCAAAAATAACTGATTACCCCCTACATTTGGGAATTACAGAGGCAGGAGGATTTGTTCCTGGAAGTGTAAAATCCTCGATTGGTTTAGGAACTCTTCTTTTAGAAGGCATAGGCGACACGATAAGAATTTCTTTGTCTGATAACCCAGTTGAAGAAGTTAAAATCGGAAATGAGATACTAAAATCATTAAATTTAAGACAAAGAGGAGTAAAGATAATATCTTGTCCGTCATGTGCTAGACAAGGATTTGAAGTAATTGAAACTGTCAAAATTCTAGAGGAAAAACTTGCACACATTAAAACACCAATCACTCTCTCTGTTATTGGTTGCGTTGTAAACGGTCCAGGTGAAGCTGCGATGACGGATATAGGAATTACCGGGGGTCAAAAAGGAAGCAATATGCTTTATTTATCAGGAGTACAGTCTGAAAAAGTCTTAACAAAAGACATGATTGAAAAAATTGTATTTGAAGTTGAAAAAAAAGCTTTTGAGTTAAAAAAACCAAAATGATACCGCTAAAAAAAATTGAAGAACTAATCAAAAAACACTCATTGCTCGAAAAGGATTTATCCTCAGGTGAAGTAGATAAGAAGTTATTTGCAGAAAAATCTAAAGAATACGCAGATTTAAATGAAATAATTGAGGATATAAAGAAATACTATTCCTATGAAAAAAATAAATCAGATATTCAGAAAATTTTAGATGACAAAAAATCAGATATAGAACTAGTCAGGATGGCTGAGATAGAGCTTAACGATTTAAAGTTAGAAAAAGAAAATAATGAAAAAAAAATAAAAATGTTTTTATTGCCCAAAGATGAGGCAGACAAAAAGAATGCGATAATTGAAATTAGAGCAGGAACGGGGGGTTTAGAGGCTAGCTTATTTGCTGCGGATCTTTTCAAGATGTATGAGAGAGTAAGTCATAAAAAAAGATGGGTTGTTGAGTTAATTTCCATTTCAAGAAGTGAAGCAGGTGGATTAAAGGAGGTTATCGCTTCTATTAAAGGAAATAATATTTACTCAACTTTAAAATATGAGAGCGGCGTTCATAGAGTTCAAAGAGTGCCAGATACTGAAACTCAGGGAAGAGTCCATACATCAGCAGCAACTGTTGCAGTTTTACCCGAGGCAGAAGAAGTTGATTTAAAGATAAATGAAACTGATTTAAGAATAGATGTATTCAGAGCAGGCGGACCTGGTGGACAATCAGTTAATACAACTGACAGTGCAGTTAGAATTACCCATATTCCTAGTGGATTATCTGTCTCACAACAAGATGAAAAATCTCAACACAAAAATAAAGCAAAAGGAATGAAAATCTTAAGAGCACGATTATATGAGCTCGAGAGATCTAGAATTGAAGGTGAAAGATCTAAAGATAGAAAAAATAAGATTGGAAAAGGTGATAGGTCAGAAAGAATAAGAACTTACAATTTTCCACAAGGAAGAGTTACTGATCACAGAATAAATTTGACCCTCCATAAGTTAGAGGAATTTTTAGAGGGAGAAATTTTTGATGAAATGATTGAGGCCTTAACTCTTCAAGCACAAGAAGAGAGATTAGGCGCAATAAATTAAATGAATATTAATCAGGCAATTAAAGAGGCATCTATAAATTTAAAAAAAAACCGAATTAGGTCTGCATTTTTAGATTGTGAAATCTTGATGGCTAAAGTTTTAAAAAAAAGTAGAAATTTTATAATAATGAATCCAAATGAAGAAATAAATAGTGATGACTATATGAACTTTAAAGAATTGATATTTAGTCGAACCAAAAATAAACCTATTGCTTATATAACTGGAGAAAAGTCTTTCTGGAAATAT
>CACORD010000039.1 GCA_902629535.1 uncultured Pelagibacteraceae bacterium
TTAACTTTCCATATTCATTTTTAATAATTTAAATTTTACAAGGAGTAGTAATGAGCGCTGAAAATATTTCGTATGATTTAAAAAGATTTGCAGGAATTAAAAGAGATTATACTCCTGAAGAAGTTGAAAGACTTAGAGGCTCAATTAAAATCGAATATTCAATTTGTAAACAACAATCAACAAAACTTTGGAAATTATTAAATACAGAAAATTATGTGAATACTTTAGGATCTTTATCAGGGAACCATGCAGTTCAACATGCAAAAGCTGGATTAAAAGCAATTTATTTAAGTGGTTGGCAAGTTGCAGCTGATGCTAATAGTGCTGGAGAAATGTATCCTGACCAATCTTTGTATCCTTATGATAGTGCACCTAAATTAGTAGAATCAATGAATAATGCTTTAATAAGAGCTGATCAAATTCAACACATGGAATTAAAAGATGGTGATATGAAAAAAGAGAAGAGAATTGATTACATGCTACCGATCATTGCTGATGGAGAAGCGGGTTTTGGTGGACCTTTAAATGTTTTTGAACTTGCAAAAAAATTTATTAAAGCAGGTGCAGCTGGTGTTCATTTTGAAGATCAATTAGCTAGTGAAAAAAAATGTGGTCATATGGGTGGAAAAGTTTTGGTTCCAACAGGCACTATGATTAAAAATTTAAAAGCTGCAAGATTAGCTGCTGATATTGCAGATGTACCATTAATAATTTTAGCAAGGACTGATGCTAATGCTGCAAAATTAATTACAAATGATTACGATGAAAATGATAAACCCTTTTTAACAGGTGAAAGATCTCCAGAAGGTTTTTATTATGTAAAAGCTGGTATTGATCAAGCAATTTCAAGGGGTCTAGCATATGCGCCTTACTCAGATTTAATTTGGTGTGAAACAGCTACGCCAAATCTTGAAGAAGCAAAAAAATTCGCAGATGCAATTCATGAAAAATTTCCAGGAAAACTCTTAGCATATAATTGTTCTCCATCATTTAATTGGAAAAAACATTTATCAGATGACGAGATAGCTTCGTTTCAACAAAAAATTAGTCAAATGGGTTATAAATTTCAATTCATTACTTTAGCAGGATTTCATACACAAAATATTGCAATTTTTGAGTTAGCTGAAAAATATAAAAAAGAAGGTATGACAGCATACTCAAGAATTCAACAACAAGAATTTGCTCGTGAAAAAGATGGATATACTAGTGTAAAACATCAACGTGAAGTTGGTACATCTTATTTTGATGCTGTTTCCAATACAATAAGTAGTGGGAAAAGTTCTACCACAGCAATGGCAGGTTCAACAGAGTCCGAACAATTCTAATAAAACTATCCTTCTTATTTAAAGTTATTAACTGGCCCAGAAATGGGTCAGTTAAGATTTTATATTATAACCTTTTTTCAGTAATTTTGAGACAGACAACACACAAATTATTAAAAATGAAATCATAGATCCTATGCTTATCCAAATGTTAAAATCTGATATTCCATAAAACGAAAATCTTAAACTATCAATTAAATAAACTACGGGATTAAAATAAGAGATAGTTTGCCAAAATGGTGGTAACATTTCCAAACTATATAAGCTACCTCCTAAAAATACCATTGGTGTGATGACTAGTGATGGAATTATAGACATTTGTTCGAAGTCTTTACTGACAACACCAATTAAAAAACCAAATAATGCAAAAGTAAAAGAAACCAAAACTAATAAAAATATCATTAACATTGGATATTTAACATTCACATCTGCAAAGAATGTGGCAGTGAAATAAATTACAGCACCAACAATCAAAGTTTTAGTAGCTCCCGCCCCAACAAAAGCTAAAACTGTTTCTAAGGTTGAAATAGGCGCTGCTAATATCTCATTTATAGTGCCATTAAATTTTGGAAAAAATATTCCAAAAGAGGTATTGCTTATAGATTGAGTAAGTAATGTTAACATTAATAAACCCGGAACAATATATGAGCCATAACTTACTCCATCAATTTTTTGAATATATCCACCAATCACTGATCCAAAAACAACAAAATATAAAGATGTAGATATTACTGGTGAGAGAAGAGACTGAGCCATAGTTCTCAGAAACCTATTCATCTCATGCACATATATAGCCTTGAAACCGTAATAATTAAATTTCATTATTCTCCTTTACTAGATTCACAAAAATTTTCTCTAGATTGCTTTGTTCTGTTTTTAAATCTCTTAATTTTAATCCAGTATCTTTTAAATCTTGTAACAAATTTGTTATACCT
>CACORD010000040.1 GCA_902629535.1 uncultured Pelagibacteraceae bacterium
AATCAATCTGCTCTCGCTAGCTTAAGAGGAACAGTTTATGAAGAAAAAATTTTAAATCTTGTCAAACAAAAAGCCAAATCTAATAAAAAAGAGGTTTCAAAAGACGAAGCTGAAAAAATATTAAAGCAATCTCAAAATCAAGATGAAGGAACAAAACAAGCTTCAAAGAAAGTAGTTGAGACTAAAAAAAAAGAAGTAAAAAAAACCACCCCAAAAACTAAGTCTCCCACCAAAAAAACAAAAAAAGTTAGCAAAAAGTAATCTCAAGTTGTATAAGTAATACGAATCAATTTTATGAATAATAAACTGTCAGAACATATGAGTAGCTTAATACCAATGGTTGTTGAACAATCAAACAAAGGTGAAAGAGCTTATGATATTTATTCAAGGCTGTTAAAAGAAAGAATTATTTTTCTGACAGGTCAAATAAATGATAATGTAGCTTCGTTAGTCACAGCACAATTATTATTTTTAGAGGCAGAAGATCCTAAAAAAGAAATTTTTTTATATATTAATAGTCCAGGTGGACTTGTCACTGCTGGACTAGGCATCTACGATACAATGCAATATGTAAAACCTGACATTTCTACTTTATGTATTGGACAAGCAGCCTCAATGGGATCTTTCTTATTATCTGCTGGAACAAAAGGAAAAAGATTTTCACTACCAAACTCAAGAATTATGGTTCACCAACCATCAGCAGGTTTCCAGGGACAAGCAACTGATATCGAAATTCATGCAAATGAAGTTTTGTCTTTAAAAAAAAGATTGAATGAAATTTATTCAAAACATACAGGTAAATCTGTGGATGAAATTAAATCTGCGTTAGAAAGAGATAATTTTATGACTGCAGACACAGCCAAATCCTTTGGACTAATAGACTCTGTAGTAGAAAAGAGATCTTAGAACACCACATATAGATTATACAATCCAAAACTTGATTATTGGGACTCATCTATAATAAAGTATTGATATTGATTCGTTTAAAATTTTATGAACACAAATAATAAAAATATTCTTTACTGCTCCTTCTGTGGCAAAAGTCAACATGAAGTTAGAAAACTAATTGCAGGCCCAACTGTTTTCATATGTGATGAGTGTGTTGAATTATGTATGGATATCATTAAAGAAGAAAGTAAAGAAACTTTTGTTAAACATCAAGATGGTTTACCTTCCCCAAAAGAAATTTGTACAGTTTTAGATGATTATGTAATTGGACAGTCTCATGCAAAAAAAGTTTTATCAGTCGCTGTACACAATCACTATAAAAGATTAAATTATGAAAATAAAACAAGTAAAAATGTAGAGCTTACAAAATCTAACATTCTTTTAGTTGGTCCAACTGGATGTGGAAAAACATTATTAGCTCAAACGTTAGCAAGAATTTTAGATGTTCCATTTACAATGGCTGATGCAACTACTTTAACAGAAGCAGGTTACGTAGGAGAAGATGTAGAAAATATAATTCTAAAATTATTACAAGCAGCAGATTACAATGTCGAAAAGGCTCAAAGAGGAATTGTTTATATTGATGAAGTAGATAAGATCAGTAGGAAATCTGAAAATCCCTCAATTACAAGAGATGTTTCGGGCGAAGGTGTTCAACAAGCTTTATTAAAAATAATGGAGGGAACAATTGCAAGTGTGCCTCCTCAAGGTGGTAGAAAACACCCTCAACAAGAATTCTTACAAGTAGATACTACAAATATTTTATTTATTTGTGGAGGAGCTTTTGCTGGATTAGATAAAATAATTTCTCAAAGAGACAAAGGGACTTCTATTGGTTTTGGTGCAGATGTTAAGAACATACAAGATAAAAAAACTGGTGAATGGATGAAGAATTTAGAGCCAGAAGATTTACTTAAATATGGATTAATACCAGAGTTTATTGGGAGATTACCCATGATTGCTACTCTTGAGGATTTAGATGAAAAATCTTTAATCAAGATACTACAAGAGCCAAAGAACTCTTTAACTAAACAATATCAAGAGTTGTTTAAATTAGATGGTGCAAAGTTGATATTTAAAGACTCCGCATTAAAAGAAATCGCAATCAAAGCAATTAGCAAGAAAACTGGGGCCAGAGGTTTAAGATCTATTTTGGAAAATATACTTCTTAAAACAATGTATGATTTACCAAGTCAAGAA
>CACORD010000041.1 GCA_902629535.1 uncultured Pelagibacteraceae bacterium
AAAATCTTAATCCTCTAGAAATTAAGCTTATTAAAACAAAAATTAAAAAATTAAATCCTATGAGACCACTTGCAATAGTAAAAACTTTGTATGGTAGAGGGGTAAAACCTGCTAAAAAAAGTATACCTAGCCAGGCATAAAAACCATCATTTCTAACTAAGTTTTCTTTTATATTAAATAATTTATCTTCATAACCATAAAAATTCATGATGTAGTTCCCGAATTCAAAAAAGAATGCTCCGATTACATAGCCAAGCACACCACCTAAAACTGAAAATATTGTTGTTATAAGGAATATTTTTTTAAAATCAGTTTTTTTAGAAATTACCATAGGAATAATCATAATGTCTGGAGGAATAGGAAAAAATGAACTTTCAACAAATGACACAATTGCTAAGTAATATTTAGAACTTTTGTGACTAGCTAAATCTAAACATTTTTTGTAAAGATTTTTAAACATTTTTTGGTTTTAATATAATTTTAGTTCTTATACTATTTAATAAATTATTAAACAATCCGGGCGAATGGCGGAACTGGTAGACGCGCACGACTCAAAATCGTGTTTCGCAAGAAGTGAGAGTTCGATTCTCTCTTCGCCCACCAAATTATGCAATTAAGTAGAACAAACAGTTTAGTAGAACTTTTTTTTACAAAGTATAAAGAAATTATCTCAATTGCTGATAAACCATTTTTAAAATGGTTGAAAGAAAATGAAAAAGATTTTTTGACTTGGAAACAAGTTGCATCAAAAATTCAAATTTTATCTGAGTACTTAAAAGCAAATTTAACTGATGGAGATCGATGTATCCTATTATCTGAAAATCGACCTGAGTGGCTTATCTCTGATATATCAATTATGAATGCAGGTGGAGTCACAGTGCCATTATTTACAACTTATTCAGAGAAAGACTATGAATACATCATTAAAGATTGTAAGCCAAAAATTTGTATCGTCTCTAATGAAATCCAATTAAAAAAAATTGAAAAATTAATCTCAGATGAAATAAAAGTTTTATCTATTGAGAACATAAATGAAAGATTTGAGAGCATACAAAATATATTTGATGAGTATTTAAAAAAAAAAAAAGATCCTGATATAAGTTTTAATCAAAATCTGGAAAGGAAGGATCTTGCTTGTATAATTTATACATCTGGAACGACTGGTAATCCTAAAGGAGTAATGCTTAGTCATGGAGGAATTTTATCAAACTGTGAAGGAGCTCAAGAAATATTAAATCAATTAGTCCAGGATATTGAACCTACTTTTTTAACATGGTTACCATTATCTCATTCATACGAGCATGCAGTTCAATTTGTACAAATCTCTCTTGGTGCAAAAATTTATTATGCTGAAAGTCTAGAGAAATTATTATCTAATATGTCTATTGCAAAACCAACAATTATGACAGCTGTTCCAAGATTCTATCAAAATCTTTACAGTAAAATATCAATGAATTTTTCAAAACAAAAAGGTTTTAAGAAAAAAATGATATCATCCACTATCTCGCTTGGAATTAAAAAACTTAATAATGAGAATTTAACACTGAAAGAAAAATTAATTAATTTTTTTTGTGAAAAATTAGTAAGAAAAAAAATTAAAAATCAGTTTGGTGGAAAACTAAAGTCCTTTGTATCAGGGGGTGGTGCTTTAGACCAAAAAATTGGAGAATTTTTAAATGCTATAGGATTAGCCACCCTTCAAGGCTACGGTCTTACAGAGGCCTCACCTGTGGTAAGTTGCAATATTCCAGGAAAAATCAAAATCGATACAGTTGGCCCTCCTTTTAAAACAAACCAGGTAAAAATAGCTGAAGATGGTGAAATTTTAGTCAAAGGTGAAAATGTCATGCTTGGTTATTGGAACATGAAAAAAGAGACAGATGATGTCATAAGGGATGGCTGGTTACACACTGGTGATATTGGAAAGATTACAAAAGATGGAAATTTAAAAATTACTGATAGAAAAAAAGAAATAATAGTTAGTCTTGGCGGAGATAACATTTCACCGTCTAAAATTGAAAATTTATTATGTTTAAATGAAAAAATTAAACAAAGTTTTGTTTACGGAGATAAAAAAACTTATTTAGTTGCATTAATTGTCAGTGAGAGTGAAGA
>CACORD010000042.1 GCA_902629535.1 uncultured Pelagibacteraceae bacterium
ACCTCC
Organism: uncultured Pelagibacteraceae bacterium; assembly: GCA_902629535.1. Classification (GTDB taxonomy): domain Bacteria; phylum Pseudomonadota; class Alphaproteobacteria; order Pelagibacterales; family Pelagibacteraceae; genus Pelagibacter. The sequence goes on from CACORD010000042.1 coordinate 7, forward strand.
CAGTCATAAGTGTCAACTCTAATATTGGATCCAACTGCATCCATAACATCAATTGTTTCGGTTTTTTTTAACTCCCATGGTCTAGCTTCAAATACGTAGGGTTTAGATGTAAGAGCTCCAACAGGACATAAATCAATAACGTTTCCTGATAACTCTGATTGAACTGATTTTTCAAGATATGTAGTGATTTGCATATCCTCCCCTCTTCCTATAGCACCAAGTTCAGGAACTCCAGCTATCTCAGTTGCAAATCTTACACACCTTGTACAATGAATACACCTGGTCATTTGTGTTTTTATTAGTGGTCCCATATATTTATCTGGAACAGCTCTTTTGTTTTCTTTAAATCTAGATTTGTCAATTCCATAAAACATTGACTGGTCTTGAAGATCACATTCTCCACCTTGATCACAAACAGGACAATCTAAAGGATGATTTGCTAATAAAAATTCCATCACACCCTTTCTAGATTTTTCTATTTTAGGAGTATTAGTTCTAATTACCATTCCCTCTGCTGCAGGCATCGCACATGAAGCAATTGGTTTTGGAGATTTTTCCATCTCAACAAGACACATTCTGCAATTTCCAGCAATTGATAATTTTTCATGATAACAGAATCTTGGAATCTCTACTCCGGCTTTTTCGCAAGCTTGTAAAACAGTCAAGCCTTCTTCAACTTCAACTTCTATATCGTTTACTTTTAATTTAAGCATTTTTATCTAGTAAATGTTGATCCACTAAGTAAGGAATATTTTGAGTTTCTTTTACAATTGGATCAAAATTATTTCTTTTTTTAATTTCATCTTTAAAATGTCTTAAAAGACCTTGAACAGGCCAAGAAGACCCTTCACCAAAAGCACAAATTGTGTGGCCTTCAATTTGCTTTGTCACATCTCCTAGCATCTCTATTTCATCTTTTGATGCTTCTCCCTTAGCCATTCTTTCAAGCATTCTCCACATCCATCCTGAACCTTCTCTACAAGGTGTACATTGACCACAGCTCTCATGTTTGTAAAATCTAGCAATTCTTGCCATACATTTAATTATGTCTTGGTCTTTATTTATTACTACTACGCCTGCAGTGCCTAACCCACTTTTTTCCGCTACTAAAGAGTCAAAATCCATAGTTAGTGTTTCACATTTATCTTTAGGAATAAGTGGCATTGAAGATCCACCAGGTATAACTGCTTGTAAATTATCCCATCCACCAATGACACCTCCCGCATGAGTCTCAATAAGTTCTTTTAGTGGAATATTCATTTCTTCCTCAACATTACATGGATTATTTACATTTCCAGATATACAAAATATTTTAGTTCCAGTATTTTTTTCCCTACCTAAAGATGCAAACCATTTGCCACCTCTTCTTAAAATTGTTGGTACCACAGCTATGGTTTCAACATTATTAATGATAGTAGGACAACCATATAGACCAATTAATGCGGGAAAAGGTGGTTTTAATCTTGGTTGACCTTTGTTTCCCTCAATACTTTCTAATAGGGCTGTTTCTTCACCACATATATAAGCGCCTGCACCATAATGGATATAAATATCTAAATCCCATCCTGTTCCAGCTGCATTTTTTCCAATTAAGTTTTTTTCGTAAGCTTCATCGATTGCGGCTTGAAGTTTTTGTCCATCTACAAAATATTCACCTCTAATATAAATATAACAAACATGAGCTTGGACTGCATAGGATGCAATTAAACACCCCTCAATTAATTTATGAGGTTCAAACCTTAAAATATCTCTATCTTTACAAGTGCCTGGCTCTGACTCATCACCATTGATAACTAAATAGTGAGGCCTTGAACCAACTTCTTTTGGTGCGAATGACCATTTAAGTCCTGTTGGAAACCCAGCTCCACCTCTGCCTCTAAGTTGCGAATCTTTAATCTCATTTATTATCCACTCTCTACCCTTGTTAGTAATTTCTTTTGTATTTACCCAATCACCCCTTTTTTGAGATGAAGATAAATCTGCACCCAAATCATTATATAAGTTTCGAAAAATTCTGTCTTGATCTTTAAGCATTTTTTAATTCCAT
>CACORD010000043.1 GCA_902629535.1 uncultured Pelagibacteraceae bacterium
TTTGACATTAGATTAGATATATACTGTATATAATGAATTCTAAAAAACTAAAAGTTGGAGGGGCTCAAATAAATAATGGTTTTTCAGGCCAATATTATCTTCCATACTCTATTGGACTTTTATTTGCTTATACTTTACATAACTCAAAAAACAAAAACAAATTTGAATTTACTGACATAATTTATAAAAGGCATAGTTTAAAAGAAAATATTACAAGGCTTGAAGAATGTAGTGTAGTTCTATTTAGCACTTATGTATGGAATGAGCAAATATCACTTGCCATAGCAAGGGAATTGAAAAAAAAAGATCCTTCCAAATTTATAATTTTTGGAGGTCCATCAGTTCCTGACAATATTCAGGGGAATGCTGAGGAATATTTACGAAAGAATAGATTTATAGATGTAGCAATACATCAAGAAGGTGAAAGAACCGTTTTAAAATTACTAGATGAATATCCGAATAATAATTTCAAAGACACACCAAATATTAGTTATATAGATAAAAATAATAAATTTAATTCTAACCCTGTTATCCCTAGATTAAAAAATTTTGATGATACTCCGTCACCATATTTAACTGGTATATTTGACGAGTTAATAAAGAAAAATCAAAATGAAAAATGGCTAGCATCTTGGGAAACAAATCGAGGATGTCCATTTTCATGTACCTATTGTGATTGGGGATCTGCTACAAATAGTAAAGTTGCGAGAATGCATTTGGACAGAGTCTATTTAGAGCTCGAGTGGTTCGCCAAACATAAGATAGAATTTATTTTTTGTTGTGATGCAAATTTTGGAATGTTGCCTCGAGATTATGAAATAGTTTTAAAAGCTGTAGAGTTAAAAAAAAAATATGGTTACCCTCATGTTTTATCAGTTCAAAATACAAAAAATGCGAGAGAAAGAGCCTATAAAGTTCAGAAACTTTTAGCAGACTCTGGCTTGAGCAAAGGTGTAACATTGGCGATGCAATCAGTTGATCCACATACTTTAAAATCTATCAAAAGGGACAACATATCTATTGAAGATTATCAAGAGTTACAAAGACGGTTTACAAAGGATGGTATACCGACATATACTGAATTTATATTAGGCCTCCCAGGTGATACTTACGAAAGCTTTTCAAAAGGTGTTTCAGATGTAATTGAGTCTGGTCAACATAATAGAATTCAGTTTAATAATCTTTCTATATTGCCGAATGCTGAAATGGCAACAAAAGAAAACATAGAAAAGGATAAAATAGTAACTGTTCAAACACCAATTGTGAATGTTCATGGCTCATTAGATGAAACCCCAGCTGACGGTATTCTTGAAAAACAAGAACTTGTAATTTCGACTGTTTCAATGAGTCTTAATAGTTGGAAAAAAACTAGAGTTTTTGCAACTGCTAGTGAATTTTTGTACTTTAATAAGTTATTACAAATCCCATTTTTGTACTTGTGTTATGAATTAAAAATTAGCTTTAAAGATTTGTTTGATAAATTTCTAAACGAGAGTGAAAGTTATCCACTTTTAAAAAGAATTACTGGTAATTTTAAGAACCATGCTGAAAAAATTACTCAAGGAAATAGTGAATTCATTTTCAAAGAGGGATATCTTGATATTTATTGGCCACCTGGAGAATTTGAATACATAAATTTGGTTATGAATAACGAATTAGATACGTTTTATGAGGAGTCATTTAAACTATTTTCAAATTACTCATTTCAAAACAAAAAAACTCTAGAAATTTTAAGAGAATGCTTTGATCTTAATAGAAAAATGATGAGAGTCTTTAATGAAAATAAAGATGAAGTCATGAATTTGAAATATAACGTTTTGGATTATTACAAATCTATTTTGTCTTTAGATAAGATTGATTTAGTGGAAAATCCCCAAAAAATTATAATTGTAAAATCAGATATAAAATTCACTGATCCAAAAGACTGGATGAGAGAAATTATTTGGTATGGTCATCGAAGTGGTAAGTATCTATGTGGGGTAAGAAATATTTATAACAAAAGTGATATTGAAAAAAACCAAAGCAACATGGTTGGAC